>JBATVK010000116.1:0-97655 GCA_049671725.1 Acidobacteriaceae bacterium | reverse complement strand
TCACCGAGGCGGGAGCGGTGCTGCTGGTCTACGCGCGGCGCGGTGCGCGGCTGGCCGACGAGGCACTAGCCGCTCTGGAAAAGGCGCGGGGCGAAACCGTGGGCGAGCTGCGCATCGGAGCGTCGATGACGGTGACCCAGTACGTGCTGCCGTATCTGCTGCGCGGATTTCTCGAGCAGCACCCGCGCGTGCAGCCGGCGGTGAAGAGCGGCAACACCGAGCAGATTTTGGCGGCGCTGACGCGGGGGGAAATCGACCTGGGAATTATCGAGGGACCAGCGTCGAGCCGCGAGGTGTTTCGACAGCGCCTGTTTGCCGATCGGCTGGTGCTGATCGCCGGGCGCCGATATCGGTGGCCGGAGAAGATGCCGGCGACAGCGCAGGACCTGACCGAGGTTCCGCTGCTGATGCGCGAGCACGGCTCGGGATCGAGGAAGGTGGTGGAGCTGGCGCTGCGCCGCGCAGGAGTCAGGCTGAAGGATCTGCGCATCGCCATGGACCTCGACTCGATCGTCGCCATTGTCTCGGCGGTGGAAGCAGGGCTGGGAGTGGGCTTTGTCTCCGAATGGGCGATCCGCAAGGAACTGCGGCTGGGGACGGTGCGGATGATTCCCGTGGAGGATCTGGATATGCGGCGCGACTTCACGCTGATCCGCGCCTTCGGCCCCACGCCGGACGGGCCCGCAGGCGCCTTCGAGCGCTTCGCGCTGGCGGAAGCGCAACTGCGGCAGGAGACGGCGGGTAAGCGGGGGCGATAAGAAAAACTTATCGATCATTCGGAATTCCGTCTGGACGGTCGCTGACCGTCCCGTCACCATGAACCTATGGTGAAGAACCTGTTCTTCCTGGGGATTATTCTGGCGGCCAGCGGGCTGCTGTCACCTCCTCTCGCGCTGGCCTGCGGGCTGGCTTACGGGCTGTTCACGGCGCACCAATACCACGTGGACGCGCGGCGCCTCTCAAAATTCCTGCTGCAGGCGTCGGTGGTTTGCCTGGGATTCGGGATGAATCTGGGAGAGGTCCTGCGGGTGGGGCGCTCCGGATTCATTTACACGGCCGTGGGCATCACGTTTGCGATGCTGGTGGGCGTCGGGCTGGCTTACCTGTTGCGAGTGGGCAGGACGCAGGGCTTCCTGATTGCGGCGGGAACGGCGATCTGCGGCGGCAGCGCCATTGCGGCTCTGGCTCCGGTTACGGCGGCCAGCGACGAAGCTCTGGCAGTGGCTATGGGAACGGTGTTCGTGCTGAATTCGGTGGCTCTGTTCATTTTTCCCTTGATCGGGCACGCGCTGCATCTGACGCAGACGCAGTTTGGGCTGTGGTCGGCGCTGGCGATCCACGACACCAGCTCGGTGGTGGGAGCGGCGGCACGCTACGGAGCGCTGGCGCTGGCGATCGCGACAACCGTGAAGCTGACGCGCGCTCTGTGGATCGTCCCCATGTCCGTGGGCACAGCGGTGGTTCGGCGCAGCCGCGCGAAGATCCATCTGCCCTGGTTCATTCTCTTCTTCTGCCTCGCCGCGGTTTGCAACAGCCTGGTCCACTGGCTGCACCCTGAATACATGCAGCTGGACCGCCTGGGCAAACTGGGGCTAGCGGTCACGCTGTTTCTGATCGGCACGAGCATCACGCCCGAGACGCTGAAGAAGGTGGGCGCGCGTCCGCTGATCCAGGGCGTGCTGCTGTGGATCGTGGTGGGGACAACGTCGCTGCTGCTGATTCTCAGGGGCTGGATTCACCTGTAAGATTCACCGCAGCATGAAGAACTCCGACCCGCTGATCGCGTTCTACCGCGACGGCGCCCGCGACGACCGAGGGCGCACGCAGGCGGAGGTCATCGCGTGGGACGACGAACGGCTGGAGGGGGTGCATGACTTCATCCAGTGGCTGTTTCCGCTGCCGGAGCGGAGTGGGGCGAATCCGGCGGCGCCGGTGCTGACGGCGGAGACGATTGCTGCGTTCCATGCGACGCCGGCGATGCGGGAACGCCTGCGGGAGTCGTGGGAGCGGATGCTGCGCTTCTACGGGCTGGAGTGGAACGGCAAAAGCGTGGAGCGGGCGGCGAATTTCCGCGAGCGTGCCGAAAACTGGCTGTGGCCAGGGAACCATAATCACCTGCGGCTGACGCGGATGCTGCGATCGACATTATTGCTGGAGCTGGAGGCGGAGTCGGCGGCGTTGTTTCGAGCGCTGAACAAGATTTATCGGGAGTATCCGAGCCGGATTTCGTCGCGGACGCACGCTTTTTGGAGCGATGCGGCCCAAAACGGGTAAACTGGGCGTTCAATTTTGCATCCCGACTTTTCGACAATGAGGGACAACGCATGGATACTCGCCGGGTGCTGGTTTCGCTGGCCGCGGTTCTCACCTTTGCTGGCGTGCCGATGACGCAATCCCAGTCAGGCAGCGCGGATCAGACCATCCACGGGGACAACGGCGTCACGCTGCCGCCGCCTCCGGTGGCAGCGGTGCACGTGGTGACGGACGACTACTTTGGCACAAAGATCGAGGATCCGTATCGCTGGCTGGAGGACGCGAAGAGCCCGCAGACGCGGGCGTGGATCGCCGAGGAGAACGCATACACGGCGAAGTATTTTGCGCAGCTGAAGCAGCGGCCGGAGATCGCGCAGCAACTGGCGTCGCTCATGCGGGTGGAACAGTACTCGATGCCGGCGCTGCGCGGCGGCCGGTACTTTTTCAAGAAGCAGCTGCCGGATGAGAATCAGGGATCCATCTACATGCGCGTGGGATGGAAGGGCGCGGATCAGCGGCTGATCGACGCGACGAAGCTGAGCGCGGACCAGAACACGAACGTCGGGATCAACGATGTTTCGGACGATGGAACGTTGCTGGTGTACGGAATCCGGCAGGGCGGCGCGGACGAGGAGTCGATCCACGTGCTGAACGTGCGCACGGGAAAGGAACTCGCGGACGTGCTGCCCTCCGCGCGCTATATGGGGGTAACCCTGAATCCCGACAACACAGGCTTGTACTACGGGCGCTTCACCCATCAGGGGTCCGATGTGTGGTTCCACAAATTCGGAACGCCGGCGGCGCAGGACCAGAAGATTTTCGGCGGCGAATACAGGGGACAGAAGCTGGGCGAGCTGGACCTGGTGAGTGCGTGGGTGAGCGACAACCATCACTGGCTGATCGTGGACATCGCGCACGGCGTGCCGGCGACGAGCGAGGACATCCTGCTGCGGGATCTGCGCAAGCCGGACAGCGATTTTGTGCCGCTGGTGTACGGAGTGAAAGCGCACGTGAGGATGGCCGACGACGGGGACCGGTTCTTTCTGCTGACGGATTATCAGGCGCCGAACAGCCGGGTGGTGGAGGCGTTTCCGGGCAAAGACGCGGCGGCGTGGAAGACGGTGATCCCGGAAGGGCACGACGTGATCGACGACTTCAGCATCGTGGGCGGGAAGCTGTTCGTGTCGCGCCTGCACGATGTGAAGACGGAGACAACGATCTACACGCTGGATGGGCAACAAGTGGGCACGCTGACCTATCCGGGGATCGGCTCGGGATCGGTGGTGTACGGGCGGCCGGGACAGACGGAAGGCTTCTATACCTTCCAGTCGTTCACGGTGCCACCGACCATCTTCCGTTACGACACGAAGACAGGACGGACCGATGTCTTTGCGCGGCCGAAGGTGCCGTTTGACTCGTCGCAGTACGAGGTGACGCAGGTCTTCTACACGTCGAAGGACGGGACGCGGGTGCCGATGTTTATCGCCGGGAAGAGAGGGCTGAAGCGCGACGGACAGGCGCGGCTGCTGATGACCGGCTACGGCGGATTCGATCTGCCGATGCTGCCGGACTGGAATCCGGAGTACGCGTGGTGGATGGAGCAGGGTGGTTTCTTTGCGCTGCCCAATATGCGCGGCGGAAACGAGTACGGCGAAGCGTGGCACAAGGCGGCGATGTTCGGGAACAAGCAGAACGTCTTCGACGATTTCTTCGCGGCGGCGGAGTATCTGATCCGGAACCACTATACGTCGCGGGAGCACTTCGCCATTCGCGGGCGCTCGAACGGCGGCCTGCTGATGGGCGCGGCGATGACGCAGCGGCCGGATCTGTTTGGGGCGATCTGGTGCGGGTATCCGCTGCTGGACATGCTGCGCTACCAGTACTTCGAATTCGGGCGGCTGTGGACGACGGAATACGGCAGCTCGCAGAACGCGAAGGATTTTGGCTACCTGCGCAGGTATTCCCCGTACCAGAACGTGAAGAAGGGCGCGGATTATCCGGCGATCCTGTTCTTCACGGGCGACAACGACACGCGCGTGGATCCGATGAACGCGCGCAAGATGACGGCGCTGATGCAGGCCTCGAGCGGAAGCGACCGGCCGATCCTGCTGCACTACTCGCTGAAGGGCGGGCATAGTGCGGGCGTGTCGATGACGCAACTGGTGAGCGACTACGCGGACGAGATGTCGTTCCTGTGGAACGAGACCAGCGGCAGGTAGAGCGACGCGCGGCAGGGCGCTGAGACGCGCCTACTCGAGGAGGGCTGCGGCGACGGCCATGGCGCTGATCGCCGCCGTCTCTGCGCGGAGGATGCGCGGGCCGAGGCTGACCGGCTTCCAGTTCTCGGCGTCAAAAATCCCTTCTTCTTCGGCGGTCCATCCGCCTTCCGGCCCAATGGCTATTCGAATGGCGGGCACGTCGTCTCCGGCGGAAGCGAGGGCTTCGGAGAGCGCGTGATGGAGGGTGGTGGATCGCTCCTGCTCGGCGAGCACGAGGCGGACGGCCTGCGGATCGGCGCGCAGGGCGGTCCTGAGCGGGAGCGGATCGTCGATCTGGAGGACGTCGGAGCGGCGCGACTGCTTCGAGGCTTCGAGAGCGACGCGGCGCCAGCGCTCGGTGCGCGCGGCGGCCGACTGGGCAAGATGCTTTTCGCTGCGGCGGGCGACGATGGGCGCGATGCGCTCGGCGCCGAGCTCGGCGGCTTTCTCGATGGCCCACTCCATGCGATCGAACTTGAAAACGGAGAGCAGGAGGGTGACCGGCAGCGCGGGATCGGCTGCGACCTCGGCAATGAGATTGAAGCGCACCTCGTCGCCGGAGATGCCGGCGATGAGGCCGTGGAAAACGCGTCCGCCGGCGACGATATCGAACTCCATGCCGGGCTGGGCGCGGAGAACGCGGATGAGATGCGCGGCCTGGCTGCCGGCCAGCGAAGCGGTGGCTTCGTCCCAGGTGTCGGCTATCCAGCGGCGGCGGGTCATGGGTACAGGGTACAGCGCGCGGCGTACGGCGTTCAGACAAGCGCGGCCGCGGCGACGCGGAGGTGCGCGGGTGGGAGTGCTGAAACCCGCATGAACATTGGCCCAAAAGCATCGGGGGGACGCTCATCGCGTCCCCCCGAAGTGTTACCGTTGATGGCTTACTTTTTCTTCCCGGCCTTCTTCGCTGCCTTCTTCGCCGGTTTCTTAGCTGCCTTTTTCGTTGCCATAGTTTCTATTCTCCCTTTTCGATGCATGCATCGATGTCTGCAACATAAATGCTGCAGTTAACGAATGTATAGAGTTCCGCACATGGAGTGTCAAGAGAAAAATTGAAATTTTCGCTACAACTTTTCTCTCAGCGGAACACCGTGGTCGAACGCGCGGGAGAAAAATTCGCTCACGGCAAATGGAGATGACTGGCGAGAAGCACGACGACGCCGGTGAAAATATCCTGCCACGCGTGCGCGATCATCCCCGGGCGAAGGCTCGATCGGAGCAGCGCGAGCACGCAGAAGATCGCGCCGTACACGGCGATGGAGAGCATGCCGCCGATTCCCTGGTATCCATGGGCGATGCCGAAGAGCAGCGAGGAGACGAGCACGCCGAGCCAGACAGCGTGCAGCGGCGAGGAAAACTGGCGCAGAAAATATCCGCGAAAGACGAACTCCTCGCAGAAGCCGGCGGAGAGAGCGAGGCCGATCCAGACCAGCAGCTCGACGGCGCTGTGCGGGGCGAGGGCGAGAACGGTCTTCGCGCCGAGGTTGGCGTGGCAGAGCACAAGGATGAGCCGGATGACGGCGAGAATGGTGATGGAGACGATCCAGAAGATGCCAGCGGCGGCAATGTCTTCGGCCCAGGCGCGCGCACCGCGGCGGAAGCCGAGGATCCGGGCGACGCTGATGCGCCTGAAGCGGAGGCCCCACCAGGCGACGAGGAACATGCACCACTCGGTGCCGATGCCGATGGCATAGCGCAGGGAGCGATGCGCGGCAAGATCGGCATGACGGCTGTGGAAGGCGCTCGCGAACGATCCGGCGACGAGCAGGACGATGAGCAGAGCGGTATGCCACCACGGCGCGACAGCGGAGGTGGCGGGGCGCAATGGCGCTGGAGCGGGAGCGGGCTGGAGCGGGGCTTCGTGCATCGGGACCTCGTGCTCTGGTATCTTCCATGCGATTCTATCGAGTGGCTTCCATCGGTGCCGCCGCGCATCGAATGAGATAACAGGAGAAATTCATGGACGAGATTGTGATCGTGTCGGGCGTGCGCACGCCGGTGGGAAAATTCCAGGGCTCTCTTTCCGAGGTAACGGCAACGCAGCTGGGCGCGACGGTGGTGCGCGAGGCGGTGAAGCGCGCGCGGCTGAAGCCGGAGCAAATCGACGAGTGCATCATGGGCAACGTGGTGTCGGCGGGGCTGGGGCAGAATCCGGCGCGGCAGGCGGCGCTCTACGGGGGGTTGCCGCCGGAGGTGAGCGCGGTGACGGTGAACATGGTGTGCGGATCGGGGCTGCGGGCAGTGGCTCTGGCAGCGCAAACGATCCAGACCGGCAACGGGGAGATTGCGGTGGCAGGCGGAATGGAGTCGATGACCAACGCGCCGTATCTGCTGCCCCAGGCGCGCGCCGGATTCCGCATGGGGAATCAGATCGCTGTGGACTCGATGGTCAACGACGGGCTGTGGGACGCGTACAACGACTTCCACATGGGGCAGACAGCGGAGCTGGTGGCGGAGAAGTACGGGATCACGCGCGAGGACCAGGATGTGTACGCGCTGCAGTCGCATGCGAAGGCGGTTGCGGCGTGGCGCGAGGGCCGGTTTGCGGAGGAGATTGTGCCGGTAGAGATTCCTGCGAAGAAGAAGGGCGCCGAGCCGAAGCTCTTCGAGCGGGACGAGTCAGTGCGCGAGGATGCGACCCTGGAGGCGCTGCGGGCGCTGAAGCCGGCATTCAAGAAAGACGGCACGGTGACGGCGGGGAATGCTCCGGGGGTGAACGACGGGGCAGCGGCGGTGGTGCTGATGCGTGCGGCGCAGGCGAAGGAACTGGGGCTGAAGCCGATGGCGCGCATCGTGGCGCACGCAACGAGCGGGATCGATCCGAAGTGGGTGATGATGGCGCCGGTGAACGGCGCGAAGACGGTGATGAAGAAGGCGGGGTGGTCAGTCGGTGACGTGGACCTCTTCGAGCTGAACGAGGCCTTCGCGGTGCAGGCCATCGCGGTGACGCGGGAGCTGGGGATTCCGCTGGACAAGGTGAACGTGAACGGCGGATCGGTGGCTATCGGGCACGCGATCGGAGCCAGCGGCGCGCGGGTGCTGGTGACGCTGATGTACGAGCTGGCCCGGCGCGGCGCGCGGCGTGGGGTGGCGGCGCTTTGCCTGGGCGGTGGGAACTCGGTGGCGATGGCGGTGGAAAGAAGCTGAAGCTGATCGTTACCATGGTCGCTGGTCCCTGGAGAGGAACACATGCGATCTGGCAACGGCAGCCGTCGGCTCGGCATCCTGGCGCTCGGCATTGCGGCGCTTGGTTGTATTCACTACGCGAGTGCCGCAACAGGCATCAGCGCGCAGCGAGACTCGACCGGCGTCGTGGTGCATAACGGCGCCGAGACCCTGCACCTGACCGTCTGCGGGCCGGATGTCATCCATGTGGTGGCCGGCCCTGGCGATCCCGCGAGCGGGTCGCCGGGCGCACCGTGGATCGCGCATCCCTGCCAGGCGAGCGGGTTCGACTTCGCAAGCACTGCCGCTGCGGCGACACTGAGTACCGCCGATCTGCGGGTTCGCATCGATCTGACGAACGCCACGCTGAGCTTCAGCGATGCAGCCGGCGGGATGCTGCTGCAGGAGCTTGCGGGACGAGAGCCGCGGCAGTACGTGCCGGACGTCGTGAACGGGGAAAAGGTCTATCACGTTACCGAGCGCTTCTTTGGCGATCCGCTCGAGGGCATCTACGGCCTCGGGCAGCACCAGGCGGGTGTCTTCGACTACCGCGGCGCGGTTGTGGAGCTGGCCCAGGCGAACACCGATGTGGCCATCCCGTTCCTGGTTTCGACAAAGGGCTATGGCCTGCTCTGGAATACCGCCTCGCGCTCGTGGTTCGACAACCGCTTCATCTCCGAGATCAAGCTGACCGCGGAAGCCGCCGACGCCATCGACTACTACTTTGTCTATGGCCCGGAGATGGATCAGATCATCCACCGCTATCGCGACCTCACCGGGCACGCGCCGCTCTACGGCCGCTGGGCGTACGGCTTTGTGCAGTCGAAGGACCGCTATAAGTCCGCGAAAGAGCTGCTGAACATCGCTCAGGAATACCGCGATCGCCACGTTCCGCTGGATCTCATCGTGCAGGACTGGTTCTGGTGGAAGCTGCAGGGCGACCCGGAATACAACGAGGATTATCTGAAACCCTGGCCCGATGTGCCCGGCGCGCTCCGCAGGCTGCATGCGGAGCACGTACACGCGATGATCTCCGTGTGGGCGAAGATGGACCCGCGCTCGCAAAATTACCAGGCGATGAAGGCGAAGGGCTACATCATTCCGGATACGGACGTTTACGATGCGACGAATCCGGCGGCGCGGGACTACTACTGGGACCACCTGATGGGCATCAAGTTCGCCGAGGGGTGGGATGGATTCTGGCTGGACAGCTCGGAGCCTGAGATCTGGAATGGGTTCAGCGATGCAGCGCTCAACGATAAGCGCCTGTACATCGGCAACGGCGCGCGTTACACGAATGTCTTTCCGCTGATGCATACCGGGGGCGTTTACGACCACTGGCGCGCCACCACGGATCGGAAGCGCGTCTTCATCCTCACCCGCTCGGCATTTGCCGGCCAGCAGCGCTACGGGACCACGGTGTGGTCGGGCGACGTGCTGGGCACCTGGATCTCCTTCCGGCGGCAAATTCCGGCGGGACTGAACTTCGAGCTCTCCGGCATGCCCTACTGGACCACGGACATTGCCGGCTACGGCTGGCCCTATGAGCGCGACACGCGCGATCCTGCCTACCAGGAGCTCTACACGCGGTGGTTCGAGTTCGGGGTCTTCTGCCCCATCTTCCGCACCCACGGCCACCGCGCCAACGACACCAACGAGATTTTCTCCTACGGGCCGCAGGTGCCGACCCTGATTGCCTGGGACAAACTGCGCTCGCGCATGCTGCCGTATATCTACTCGCTGGCCTGGCGGGTCACCAGCCGGGATTACACCATGATGCGCCCGCTGGTGATGGACTGGCGCACCGACCAGCAGGTGTGGGACATCGGGGACGAATATATGTTCGGGCCGGACCTCCTGGTGAATCCGGTGACGCAGCAGGGCGCAACGAGCCGGCAGGTATATCTGCCGCCGGCTGCGGGCTGGTACGACTTCTGGACCGGGCGGCGGCAGACTGGAGGCCAGCGCATCGAGGCGCCTGCGCCGCTCGACCGCATCCCACTGTACGTGAAGGCGGGATCGATTCTTCCGCTGGGGCCGGTGGTGGAGTATGCCGCTCAGTCGCCGGATGCGCCGCTCGATCTGCGCATCTACCGCGGAGCGGATGGGGATTTCAATCTGTATAACGACGAAGGCGACACCTACGACTACGAAAAAGGTGAGCACGCGATCATCCCGATCCACTGGGACGATGCGACCGCGACGCTGACGCTGGGTGCGCGGATGGGCAGCTATCCGGGCATGCCGCAGCGGCGGACGTTCCGGGTGATTCTGGTGGGGCAGGACCACGGCGCGGGCGCGGAGGTGAGCGCGGCGGCGGATCGCGAGGTAAAGTACGACGGGCAGAGCGTGAGTGTGGTGGTGAAGTAAGGAGCGGTGGAGTGATTCCGAATCCGACGGAACGGTTTACGGGACGGGTGGAGAGCTATCGGCGGTATCGGCCGGGGTATCCGGCGGAGATTGTCGAGGTGCTGCGGCGGGAGTGCGGGCTGAGCGACGATGCGCAGATTGCCGATGTGGCGGCGGGGACAGGATTGCTGACCGAGGTTTTTCTGGCCGCGGGGTTTGCGGTGACGGCGGTCGAGCCTAACGACGAAATGCGCGCGGCGTGCGCCTCGCTCGAAGAGAGATATCCGAAGTTGCGGTCCGTGGCGGGAACGGCGGAGGCGACGGGGCTGCCGGATTCTTCGGTGGATCTGATTACCGTCGCGCAGGCAATGCACTGGTTCGATCTGGACAAGACGCGAGTGGAATTTGCGCGCATTCTAAGGCCCGGCGGGCGGTGTGCGGTGCTCTACAACAACCGGCGGCTCACGGGAGACGCCTTCCATGACGGATACGAGGCGCTGCTGCGGGAATTCGGCGTGGACTACACGGCGGTGAAGCAGCAACATGTGGGACGAAAGCGGCTGGCGGCGTTCTTTGCGCCCGAGCCGATGCAGTGCGCGACGCTCGAGAACGCGCAGAGCTTCGATTACGAGGGGTTGCTGGGGCGGGTGCTGTCGTCGTCGTACATGCCGCAGCCTGGGCAGGCGCGGTTTGAGGAAATGCAGGCGGCGGCGCGGCGGCTGTTCGCGGAGACGCAGCAGGATGGCAGAGTAAAGATGGTGCACGACTGCGTGGTGTGCTGGGGTCCTGGCCGGACGGGCGGACGCGCTTCCGCGCGGTGACGATGACGAAGGCGGCTCTGAGGTGACGCGGCTCCCGGAATCTGAAGGATCAGCGCCGGGGCTGAAGCCCGTTTCCGTTGGAGCGCGCCTTTCCACGGCCTGAAGGCCGTGGCTTCTACCGTAGCCCTGCTGCGCAGGGCCTCAGCACTCGATGACGTTCAACGCCAGCCCCGCCAGTGATGTTTCTTTATAGCGCGACTGCATGTCGAGGCCGGTCTGGTACATGGTTTTGATGACCTGGTCGAGGGAGACCTTGTGGCCCTCGGTTTCGTTCATGGCGATGCGGCAGGCCTGGACGGCTTTGACCGCGCCCATGGCGTTGCGCTCGATACAGGGGATCTGGACGAGACCGCCGATGGGATCGCAGGTCATGCCGAGGTTGTGTTCCATGCCGATTTCGGCGGCGTGCTCCACCTCGTCGTTGCTGCCGCCGAGCGCCGCGGCGAGTCCGCCGGCGGCCATGGAGCAGGCGACGCCGACTTCGCCCTGGCAGCCGACTTCGGCGCCGCTGATGGAGGCATTCTCCTTGTAGAGCACGCCCACGGCGGCCGAGGTGAGGAAGTAGCGCAGGATGCCCGCTTCGTCCGCGCCGGGAATGAAGTCGCGATAATAGCGGGCGACGGCGGGAATGACGCCGGCGGCGCCGTTGGTGGGCGCGGTGACAACGCGGCCTCCGGCGGCATTCTCTTCGTTCACGGCCATGGCGAAGACGGTGACCCAGTCGAGCGGGGCCAGCGGATCCGTACTGCCCTTTTCGCGCAGGCGCGCGGCGAGGCGCGGGGCGCGGCGGCGAACGCTGAGGCCGCCGGGCAGGATGCCTTCGGTAGCCATGCCGCGGTCGATGCAGCCCTGCATTACGGACCAGATGTGAAGGATGCCGGCGCGGATATCGGCTTCAGGACGAAGAGCAGATTCGTTGACGAGCATCAGCTCCCAGATGGCGAGCTTTGCGTCGGCGGCGCGGCTGAGCAGGTCGGCTGCGCTCGAAAAGGGATAAGGCACGGACGCGGCGACTGTGGCCGCAGGTGCGGCGTCACCCCCCCGCCGAGCCTGCTCGTCGTGGGCCCCGGTATCCTCGCCGTCGGCGAGAATGAATCCGCCACCGATGGAGAAGTACGTGCGCGTGAGGAGGGTTTGGCCTGCGCTGTCGAAAGCGGTGAAGCGGACGCCATTGGGGTGGTGGGTGACGGCGCCGGGGGGAAGCATCTGGTCGCGATGGAAGAGCAGATGTTCGGGCTCGCGGAAGTGAACGGGATGCGTACCGAGCAGGGAGAGCGAGCCGGAGCGGCGAATCTCAGCGAGTTTGGGATCAATGGTAGCGGGGTCGATGGTGGCAGCTTCTTCGCCGCTGAGGCCGAGCAGAATGGCGCGGTCGGTGCCGTGGCCGAGGCCGGTGAGCGCGAGCGAGCCGTAGAGGTCGACGCGAACCTGGCCGGTCTGCGGGAGCAAGCCGGCGTCGCTGAGCTCGACGGCAAAGCGGCGGGCGGCGCGCATGGGGCCCATGGTGTGCGAACTGGAGGGTCCGATGCCGACCTTGAAGAGATCGAAGAGGCTGGTCTTCACGCGGAGATTCTATTCCGTTGGCGGGATGAGGCGAAAGGCGCGCCGGGCTTGATATGCTGACGCTGGACCCTCTGGCGTGATCCGCACACACATCATGAAACCCGTCGCATGGATGGGCGCCGCGCTGCTGCTGGCGTCGCTGCTGGCCTGCTCAAAGGAGCCGGAGAAGGCGGCGCACTCGGTGGAAGCAGCGGCGAGGGCGCGCGAACTGGCGGTGCAGAAGGAGCGGGCGCAGGCGGCGGCCATGGATGCGGACCGCCAGCAGCTCGACGGCATTCCTCTGCCCTCGAAGAACGTCTACATGGCGATCCACACGCGGCAAAGCTGGCAGAACCCGTTTCTGGTGGTGACCAAGTCGACGGTGAGCCTGAGCATGCTGTTTCCGGACATGGGGCCACAGAACACGCCGGGCGCGGCATTTCTGCGGCCGCAGGCGGCGCGGCGGCGGGTGCTGGAGTTGCGGCTAAGCGATCTGCCGGCGGCGCTGGTGGCGATGCCGCAGAATGTATGGCCGTACGGACGGGTGATCGCGATCGAGGAAGATCCGAGCGCACCGAAAGAGGATCGTCCGCAGGTGCGGCGCAATGAGGAAGCCACGATGCAGGTGCTGAACGACCTGGGCGTGGTGGCGTATGAGTGGCCGGCGAACGGGCGGTGAGCGTGTAGTCAGTTCGCAGTTCCCAGTCGCCGGTCCCCAGTCCTCAGTTCCCAGTCGCCAGTCTCCAGTCCCCAGTTCCCAGTCGCCAGTCTCCGGTTGGTGCTTTCGCTGGAGGCCGGGAACTGGTAACTGGCAACCGAGTTCGGGAAGACAGGTCTTCCGGCGATCCTCTGGATCAATATTCTCCGGTGACGATGTTCTCCAGCGGCTCGCCGCGCAGATAGCGGCCCACCTGGGCTGCAGCCAGTTCCATAGCGCGGGGCATGAAGGCGGGCGTGGAGCTGGCGATGTGGGGAGTGAGCAGGAGATTCGGCGCGCTCCACAGGAGATGTCCGTCGGGGAGCGGCTCGGGCTCGGTGACGTCGAGAGCGGCGCGGATGCGATTCGATTGCAGCGCGGCGAGGAGCGCGCCGGTGTCCACGACGGGACCGCGGGCGGCGTTGACGAGCAGTGCGCCCTGCTTCATGAGGGCGATTTCGCGCGCGCCGACGAGGCCGGTGGTTTCGCTGGTGCCGGGGACGATGAGGATGACGATGTCAGCCACGGGCAACAGCGAGGGCAACTCGCTGACGGCGTGGACGCCTTCGCGCGCGGTGCGGGCAACGCGGGTGACTTCCGCGCCGAAGGGTTTGATGCGCTCCTCAATCGCCTGGCCGATGGATCCGTAGCCGACAATGAGCACCTGCTTGCCGTGCAGTTCCTCGTTGAGCACGACGGGGTAGAAGCGGCGATCGGTGGCGTGGAGGGCGCGGTAACGGTCTTCAGCCTCTTTGCGACGCGACCAGACGCCACTGCGGCGAATGTCGTCGTACAAGGGAAGATATTTCAGGGAGGCGAGGATCGCGGTGACGGCCCACTCCGCGGTGGAGATGGTGTGAATGCCGCGGCCGTCGCAGAGAGTGACGTCGCGGGGCAGCATGCGGAGCAGCGCTTCGACGCCGGCGACGGTGGCCTGCACAACGCGGACACCGCGCAGCCATGGCCACTGGCGCTCGCAGTGGCTGGTCCACGGGGGCGCGATCCAGAACTCAACTTCGATTTCGCGGTCGGGGTGGGACGGGATCAGTTCCAGCGAGAGCCCCTGGGGAAGCAGGCTGTGCAATGCGGGATCGACGAGGGAGGAGAGGCCAACTTTCAGCATGAGGGACGCGGCTCCGGAATTTCAGCGCTGCTTCAATGCTAGCGCGGGCCGTGCGGCCTGAAGAACGCGAAGGTACTGTGCCGCCGCGGTCAGCCGAGGAAGTTGCGGAGGGCCTCGAGGCCGGCAGCAATCGCTTCCGGCTTAATCGCGTAGCCGAAGCGCACGTGGCCTTCGCCCTGCGCGCCGAAGACGACACCAGGAATGGTGGCGACGTGCGCTTTTTCGAGAAGCAACGCTGAGACGCGGCGGCTCTCCTTATGGATTTTCTCGACGCAGGGGAAAGCGTAGAAGGCGCCGGCGGGGAGCCGGCATTCGAGGCCGAGATCGTTGAGGCCTTTGACGAGGAGGTCGCGGCGCGCTCGGTATTCTTCGCGGCGGGCGGCGATGGCGCTCTGCGGTGTGGAGAGCGCTTCGAGCGCGGCCCACTGGGTGGGCGTGGAGACGCCGTTGGTGGAGTAGAGAACGATTTTGCGCAGGCCGGTCATAAACGGCTCCCTGGCGACGGCGTACCCGACGCGCCAGCCGGTCATGGCGTAGGTTTTGGAAAAGGTGTACGCGGTAATCGTGCGCTCGGCCATGCCGGGGAGCGAGGCGATGGAGACGTGCTCGCCCTCGTAGACGAGGTCTTCGTAGGCTTCGTCGGCGATGACGACGAGACTGCGGCGGATGGCGAACTCCGCGACCTCTTCCGCTTCGCTGCGGGAGAAGACGACGCCGGAGGGATTTTGCGGGGTGTTGTAGTAAATGGCGCGCGTGGCCGGCGTGGAGAAGTGCTCGAGGCAGGCGGTGAGGCCGTTGCGGCGCGCGGTGGCGGTGGGCACCATAACGGGGCGGGCTTCGGCCATGACGATCATGTCGCGAATGGGAGTCCAGTAGGGCGAGAAGAGCAGAACGTCGTCGCCGGGATCGAGAACGGTCTGGAAGGCGGCGTGGAGGGCGTGCGCACCACCGACGGTGACAATGACATCGTCGACGGTGACGTCCATGCGGTTGCGCGCTTGCAGCTTGCGGGCGATGGCCTCGCGCAGCGGCGCGATGCCGGACGAGGGCGCGTAGCGAGTCTGGTTTTCGGCCAGGGCGCGGGTGGCTGCGGCCTTGATGGGGTCGGGGGTGTCGAAGAAGGGCTCGCCGCCATGGAAGGCGTGGACGGGCGTGCCCGCGGCGCGCAGCTCGATGATCTTGTTGCGGATTTGCACGATGTCGGAGAAGCCGACTTCGTCCAGGCGTTTCGCAGTGCGCATGGGACCCCGTCTGTTCATGTTCGCCGGCCTGCCCCGCCGGACGTATCAGCTTAGAGCATTTTGCGGGCAGCGCGGATGGATTTGCGGCGAATTCGCGGAATTCAGGCGGACAGCAGGCCGGAATAGACGGCCATGCCCACCACGGCATCGATCCGCATGGCGTCGAGGGCGTCGATCTCCGCCTGAGCGCGGATGCCGCCGGCGACGATGAGGCGGCGCGCGGTGAGCGGGCGCAGGGAGCGTGCGGCGTCCATGGGAAACCCGGACATCGTGCCTTCGGTATCGACGTGCGTGTAGAGGAAGGCGTCGCAGTATGGGTCGAGCGCGGCGATGGCTTCAGCGGGCGTGACGCGGACCTGGTCGCGCCAGCCGCGGACGGCGATTTGGCCGGCTTTCGTATCGATGCCTGCGACGAACGCTTCGGGGCCGATGGCGGCGGAGACCGCGGCGGCAAATTCGGTGTTGACGCCGGCCGCGTGGAAGAGCGCGGAGCCGAAAATGACGCGGCGCGCGCCCATGTCGAGGAGCTCGCGAGCCTGCTCGGCGCTGCGGATGCCGCCGCCAACCTGAACGGGGAGGCGTTTCGCGACCTGCCGGATGAGTGCGCGATTGTCGCCGACGCGTTTGGCGGCGTCGAGATCGATGAGCTGGACGAGGGGGTAGCTGGCGAAGCGTTCGATCCAGTAATTGAAGTCGTCGAAGGCGAGGCGCAGCTCTTCGCCGCGCTCCAGCTGGACGATGCGGCCGCCCATGAGGTCGATGGAGGGGATCAGCATGGGAGCCTCACGGGAATGCCGTCGCGCTGCAATTGCAGCTTGAGGGTGCGGACGTCGGCGACGCCGAAGTGGAAAATGCCGGCGGCGAGTGCGGCGTCGGCGCAGCCCTCGCGGAAGACCCGGGTGAAATGTTGTGCGGTGCCCGCGCCGCCGGAGGCAATGACGGGGATCTGGACGGACTGGCTGACGGCGGCGGTGAGCTCGCAGTCGAAGCCGGCACGGGTGCCGTCGGCGTCCATGGAGGTGAGCAGGATTTCGCCGGCGCCGCGGGATTCGGCTTCGCGGGCCCACTCGACGGCGCGGCGGCCGGTGGGCTTGCGGCCTCCGGCGACGAAGACTTCAGAATCTTCGGGCGCGCGGCCCTGGCGGCGAGCGTCGATGGCGACGATGACGGCCTGAGCGCCGAACTTCGATCCGATTTCGCCGATGAGCTCGGGACGGGCGAGTGCGGCGGAGTTGATGCTGATCTTGTCCGCGCCGGCATCGAAGACGGCGGCCGCTTCCTCGGCGGCGCGAATGCCTCCGCCAACGGTGAAGGGCACGAAAAGGCGCTGCGCAGCGCGGCGAACCGTGTCAAGGAGGGTGCCGCGGCTTTCGTGGGTTGCGGTGATGTCGAGAAGGACGATCTCGTCGGCTCCCGCAGTGGCGTGGCGGGCGGCCAGCTCAGCGGGATCGCCGGCATCGACGAGATCGACGAACTGCACGCCTTTGACCACGCGGCCGTCGCGGACGTCGAGGCAGGCGATGATGCGTTTGGTCAGCATCCCGCAAACTCCAGGAAGTTTTTGAGCACACTCAAGCCGGTGTCGCCGGACTTTTCCGGATGAAACTGGACGCCGAAGATGTTGCCGTCTTCGACAGCGGCGGTAAAGGGCTCGCCGTATTCCGTAACAGCGACGGTGGCTTGTACGACGGGCGCACGCCAGGAGTGGGTAAAGTAGGCGAAGCCGCCGCCGGGAATGCCGGCGAAGAGGCGCGAGCCGGGGCGGATAGCGACGGAGTTCCAGCCAACGTGGGGAACTTTTTTGCCGGGAGTGAAGCGCTCGCAGGTTTCAGGGAAGGCGGCGAGGCCGGCACAGCCAGGCGCTTCGGTGCTGCCCGCGAAGAGCCACTGGAGGCCGACGCAGATGCCAAGAAAGGGCGTGCCGGCGGCGATTCTTTCCTGGATTGCGGACTTCAGCCCACGCTCGTCCAGAAACTTCGTCGCAGCGAAGTGGCCAACGCCGGGGAGGATGATCTTGTCGGCGCGGAGGACGATGGAAGGATCGTCGGTGAGTACGGGATCCGCGCCCACGGCACGCAGGGCCTTCATCACCGAGGTGAGGTTGCCGGCTTTGTAGTCGACGACGGCGATCACAACAGGCCTTTCGTGCTGGGAAGCTGCTCGCGGAGCTGCGGGTCGCGCGAGCATGCGAAGCGCAGCGCGCGGGCGAAGGCTTTGAAGAGGGCTTCGATCTTGTGGTGACTGGAGCGGCCGTACATGGTTTTGACGTGGACGTTGGCGCGGGCGCCGCGGGCGAAGCCTTCGAAGAAATCCTCGACCAGCTCGGATTGCAGATCGCCGACGAGGCGGGTGCGGACTTTGGTTTCGACATGGTGCGCGGCGCGGCCGCTGAGGTCGACGGCGGCGAGGCCGAGAGTCTCGTCCATGGTCATGAGGAAGTAGCCGGCGCGGAGGATGCCACGCTTATCGCCCAGAGCCTGAGCGAAGGCTTCGCCGAGAGCGATGCCGACGTCTTCGACGGTGTGGTGCTGGTCGACGTCGAGGTCGCCGCGGCAGGTGAGGTCGAGATCGAAAGCGCCGTGGCGGGCAAAGAGCTCGAGCATGTGATCGAAGAAACGGATGCCGGTGGAAATACGGTAGCGGCCCTGGCCTTCGATCACGAGTTTCAGGTGGATTTCGGTCTCGGCCGTTTTGCGGTCGATGATTGCGGTGCGGTTCACTGCATTCTTCTTCATGCGTTGACTCCGATGGCAGCCATAGATTCCTCGATGGCGGCGATGGCCTGCTGGGTCTGCTCGCGGGTGCCGATGGTGATGCGGACGCAGCCGTCGCAGCCGGGATCGGAGGAACGGTCGCGCACGAGCACACCTCGTGTTCTCATTTCCACGACAAAGTGGCCATGTCGAGAGCCGATGTTCACGAGGACGAAGTTGGCCTGGGAGGTCCAAAAGGGAAGGCCGATGCGGCGCAGCGCCGACTCGAACTCGGCGCGGGCGGCGAGGACTTCGGCGGTGTACCAGCGGAGGTAGTCGTCATCGTCGAGAGCGGCGGCGAGGCAGGCGAGGGCGACGGAATTGACGCTGTAGGGCGAGATGGCGCGGCGCATCCATTGCATCGACTCTTCGGCGGTGCAGAGAACGCCGAGGCGAAGGCCGGCGAGGCCGTAGGCCTTCGAAAATGTGCGGGCGACGATTACATTTGGCGCGCTGCCGACAAGGTCGAGGACGGTTTCGCCATGGAAGTGGTAGTAGGCCTCATCGACTAGAACGGCGGCGTGGGGCGCGGCGGCGATGATCTGGAGCAGATCGTCACGGCGAGCAGCCTGGCCGGTAGGACTGTTGGGATTGGCGATAGCGATGAGGCGCGTGGCCGGGGTGATGGCCCGCAGCAGCGCGTCGAGCGGGAAATGGAAACCGCTTTCGGCAGGAACGGACACGACGCGCGCGGGTGTGCCCGAGGCGTAGACCTCGTACATGGAATAGGTAGGGACGGGGAGCAGCACCTCGGTGTCGGCGTCGAGGTAGGTCTGGCAGAGTACGTGGATGGCTTCATCGACGCCGTTGGTGAGCAGGACCTGCGCGGGGGCGAGGCCGAGGTGGGCGGCGACGCGGCGTTCGAGGGGCTCCCGCTCGGGATAGCGGGTGAGGTCGGCGGCGGAGATGCCGCGCAGGGCTTCGACCACGCGGGGCGAGCAGGCCAGAGTGTTCTCGTTGAAGTCGAGACGCAGGCCGCCGCGGTCGCCGAGTGGCGGGTGATAGTCCTTCATACGGCGGACCATGGTGGAAGGCTGTGGATACGCGGGGATTTTGATTTCAGTCATGAATGCCTCGCGTGCGGATCGATTCCGCGTGGGCGGTGAGACCTTCGGCCTCGGCGAGCCGGAGAGCGGAGGGTCCGAGCTGCCGCACGCCGGCCTGGGTGTATTCCTGCACGGTGACAAATTTGACGAAGTCGAGCACGCTGAGACCCCCGCGGGTGCGGGCGAGGCCGCTGGTGGGCAGCGTGTGGTTGGGGCCGGAGACGTAGTCGCCGAGCGGCTGAGCTGACCAGCGGCCGATGAAAACGGAGCCCGCGTTTCGGACCCAGGCGATGTCGGCGGCGGTGTCGACGGTGAGGTGCTCGGGTGCGATGCGGTTGACGAGGTCGTGGACTTCCTGAACAGCGCGTGCAACGATGGCGACGCCATGACGGGCCAGGGCTTCGGCAGCGATTCTGTTGCCGCGCGCTCGCTGCTTCACTTCCGCGGCGGTAGATTTCGCAAGGGCGGAACTGGTGGTGATGAGGATCGCGACGGCGTCGGGATCGTGTTCGGCCTGGGCTACGAGGTCGGCGGCGATGCAGGCAGTGTCGCCGGATTCGCTGGCAACGACGATTTCCGTGGGGCCGGCGAGCATGTCGATGGCGCAGTCGAAGGCGATGAGTTTCTTGGCGGCGGTGACCCACGCGTTGCCGGGGCCGACGATCTTATCCACGCGCGGGATGGACTGCGCGCCGTATGCGAGGGCAGCGATGGCGTGAGCGCCGCCGACGCGGTAGAACTCGGTGATGCCGAGCATGAATGCCGCGGCAAGAGTTTCTTTGGCGGGGCGGGGCGAGACGGCGACGATGCGCGGCACGCCGGCGACTTGTGCGGGGATCGCAGTCATCAGCAGCGTGGAGGGCAGCGGATAGCGGCCGCTGGGAACGTAGCAGCCGACGGAAGCGAGCGGGAGGACGCGCTGACCGGTGACGACGCCGGACGCGGGTTTCAGATCGAAATCCTTCGGGAGCTGGCGCACGGCAAAGGCGCGGATGTTGCGGGCAGCGATCTTCAGGGCCTGGCGGAGTTCGCCGGGGGTGGATTCCCAGGCGAGCTGCATGTCGACTTCAGGAATACGTAACGGTACCTGTGACGGAATGCCGTCGAGCCGGGCTCGGAGGCGCAGGAGCGCGGGATCTCCGCCGCGGCGGACCGCGTCGACAATGCGGCGGGCGCGGGGAAGGACGCGCTCGAAGGCCGGCGCGGAGTGGTCGGTAAGGGCCGCGACTGCCGCGGCCCCCTTTCCAGTGGTGCGCAGGATCTTCACAGAACGACCTTGTTCAACGGGTATTCGACGATGCCCGCGGCTTTGGCGGCTTTCAGTTTGGGGATCACCTCGCGCACGGTGCTTTCTTCGAGGATGGTGTTGACCGCGACCCACTGCGAATCGCTCAGCTCGGAGATGGTTGGGGCATTCAGGGCAGGCAGCACGCTCAGAACCGTCGGCAAATTGGCTTTCTCGACGTTGAGCATGAGGCCAACCTGTCCCTGGGCGTCGATGGCGCCGCGCAGCATGAGCGCGAGACTCTCGATCTTCTGCTTTTTCCAGGGATCGGCGATGGCCGACTTGTTTGCGATCAGGTGCGTTTCGCTCTCCATGACAGTGTCGATGATGCGGAGGCGGTTGGCGCGGAGGGAACTGCCGGTTTCAGTGACTTCGACGATGGCATCGGCAAGGGTGGGCGGCTTCACTTCGGTTGCGCCCCAGCTGAATTCGACTTTCACGGGGACATTTTTGGCGGCGAAGTAGCGCTTGGTTACTTCGACCAGCTCGGTGGCGATGATTTTCCCGGCAAGGTCTTCGGCTTTGTTCCAGGGGGACGATTCAGGGACAGCGAGGACCCAGCGCACGCGGCGGCGGCTCTGCTTGGCGTAGACGAGGCTGGTGATGCTCTCGACATCAAGACCGCTTTCGACGACCCAGTCAATGCCGGTGAGGCCGGCGTCGAGGACGCCGTGGTCGACGTAGCGGGCCATCTCCTGAGCGCGGATGAGCATGCACTCGATTTCGGCATCGTCGATGGAAGGGAAGTAGGAGCGGCCGTCGGCATAGATGTTCCAGCCGGCGCGTTTGAAGAGCGCGAGGGTGGCGTCCTGCAGGCTGCCCTTGGGGATGCCGAGGCGGAGCTTGTTGGGGGAAGCACTCATGCGCGCACCTCGCCGGCGACTGTGAGGGGGCGGGTGAAGCAACTGACGGTGCCCTCGTGGCAGACAAGGCCATCGCCTTCGACTTCCACGCGGAAGAGGATCGCGTCCTGGTCGCAGTCGGTGGAAACGTCGACGATGCGGAGGCGATTGCCGCTGGTTTCGCCCTTCATCCAGAGCTTCCGGCGGGTGCGGCTCCAAAATGTAACAAAGCCGGTATCTTTTGTTTTGCGCCAGCTTTCCTCGTTGAGGAAGCCGAGCATCAGCACCTGGCCGGAGCGCGCATCCTGCACGATGCCGGGCGCGAGGCCGTCCATTTTTGCGAAATCGATTGTCGGTTCGGTCATGCTCATTTTCATCCTTCAGTTTCTGCTGAAAATTGAAAAGCCCGCCTGCGCTGTCTGCGCCGGCGGGCTTCTGAAATCCTGGGGGGTCGCTCTTGCTAACCTGGGATGCGGAAGTTCGCCGGCACGCTCGTCACGTGATGATGGTGATGATGACGATGATGGGTGCGAACCTGCATCAGTGTTTTTTACCTTATGGATTTTGATGCGGCGTGTCAAATGGCGTTGGCTCTCCGGCAAGGATTTCGGCGAAGTGAACGGCGCGGCGCGGGGAGTTTTGCGCGATTTGCTCGCGGCAACTGAAGCCATCGGCGACGAGGAGAGTGTCGGGCGCGGCGCTGCGGACGGCGGGCAGCAGGACGCGTTCACCGAGGATCTGAGAGACCTCGAATTTTTCGCGCTCGAAACCAAAGGGCCCGGCCATGCCGCAGCAGCCGGAGTCGAGCAGTTCGACCTCAGCGCCGGTGCGGCGCAGGAGGTCGACTTCATCAGTCATCTTCATCATGGCTTTGTGATGGCAGTGGCCGTGGAGGACGATTTTCGTGCCGGGGAGCTGCGGGGGCTGATACTCGGGCGCGTGGCGGACGAGGAATTCGCTGAGGAGCAGGGTTTGGTCGCGCAGGCGCTGGGCGCGTGGGTCCGTTGGGAAGAAGTTCACCAGCTCGTCGCGGAAGACACTGGCGCAGCTGGGCTCGAGGAAGACGAAGGGCAGGCCGGAGTCGATCTGCGGGGCGAATTGGTCGAGGATGCGCTCGAGATAGGCGCGAGCCTGCTTCAGGAATCCAAAATCATAGAGTGGGCGGCCACAGCAGACGTGCCTGCGCGGGACTTCGGGGGAAAATCCGGCCTGCGCGAGAACCTGGGCGGCGGCGTGGAGGGATTGCGGGTGGTAGTAGTTGTTCCAGGTGTCGGGCCACAGCAGGACTGGCCGTCCAGGCGGACGCGCTTCGCGCCATTCACGAGAATGCTTTTGCCAATCTGACTGGAAATTCTGCGCGGCGAACTGGGGCAGGGTGCGTTGGGGCGCGACGCCGAGGAGGGTCTTGATAAGCGCCGAGACGCCAGGGGTGCTGAGCGGGAGATTCGCGAGGCGCGGAGTCATGCCCGGGATGAGCGAGGCGGCGTGGGCGAGGCGATCCATGAAGCCGAAGGCGTAGTGGCGCAGCGGGCGCAGGCGGTCGCCATGGTAGTGAGCGAGGAATTCGGCTTTGTACGTGGCCATGTCCACGTTGACCGGGCACTCGGTTTTGCAGGCTTTGCAGGAGAGGCAGAGATCGAGGGCGTCGTGGACGCTTTGGTTGTGCCAGCCGGCGGGAAGGACTTTCCCTTCGAGGAGTTCCCAGAGCAGGTGGGCGCGGCCGCGGGTGGAGTGCTGTTCTTCCTGGGTGGCCATGTAGCTGGGGCACATGGTGCCGGGGCCGGACTTGCGGCAGGCGCCGACGCCGACGCAGCGCAGGGTGGCTTCTCCGAAGGAACCGTTGTCGCCGGGAAACTGGAAGAAGGTTTCGGGGCTTTTTGACTGATATCCGGAGCCGAGACGGAGGCTTTCTTCGGGCTGGTAGACCGCAACCGGGTCGATCATCTTGCCGGGATTCATGCGGTTGTCAGGATCCCAGAGCGATTTGAATTCGCGAAAAGCCTGCATGAGCTCGGGACCGAACATTTTCGGCAGCAGCGCGCCCCTTGCCTGGCCGTCGCCATGCTCGCCGGAGATGGAGCCGCCGTGGTCGATGACGATGTCGGTGGCGCGATCGAGGAAGGAGCGGAATTTGCGGATGCCTTCGGCGCTCTCGAGATCGAAGTTAATGCGGAGATGGACGCAGCCCTGGCCGAAGTGGCCGTACATGGGGCTGCGATAGCCGTACTCGCTCATGAGCGCGAAGATGGCGCGCAGGTAGGAGCCGAGGTGTTCGGGCGGAACGGCCGCGTCCTCCCAGCCTTCCCAGCCATGCGGCTCGCCGGGTACGAAGACGGTGGCGCCGAGGGCAGATTCGCGAATGTGCCAGATGCGGGCGGCCTCCTCTTGCGTGCAGAGACGGCCGGTGGGCGAGCCGGGAAGTTGCGCGGCGACTGCGAGCAGCGCGCTGGCCTGAGTTTCGGCTTCTTCGTTGCTTTCAGCGCCGAATTCGGCGAGGAGAAATCCGCCGCCGGGGGGAAGAAGGTGCAGATCGTCGTCCACCAGATGCTTGCGGCGCATGAAGTCGACGAGCATGGCGTCAATGCCTTCGAGGCCGATGGGGTGGTGGCGGACGACTTCGGGGACCGCGTCGGCAGCGAGAAAGGGATCGGGAAAGCCGAGGACGGCGAGACGGCGGCAGGGTGGCGAGTGCATCAGATCCAGCGTGGCGCTGACAACGGTGGCGAGCGTGCCTTCGCTGCCGACCAGGGCGCGCGCAACGTGGAAGCCGCGCTCGGGCAGCAGCTCGTTGAGGTTGTAGCCGGAGACGCGGCGCGGGATGTCAGGGAATTTGCGGCGGATCTCGCCGGCGCAGCGGTCGCGGATGCGCTTCATGCCGGCGTAGAGCTGGCCGCGGCGTTCGCCCTCGGCAACGATACGAGAGAACTCCTCGTCGGACGTCGCACCGACGGTCATGCGTGTGCCGTCGGCGAGCAGGACGTCGAGAGAGCGGATGTTGTTGGCGGTGAGGCCGCCCATGACGCTGTGGGTGCCGCACGAGTTGTTGCCGATCATGCCGCCGATGGTGCAGCGGGAGTGCGTGGCGGGATCGGGCGCGAAGGTGAGGTGGTGCTGCTCGGCGGCCTCGCGGACGCGGTCAAGGACGATGCCCGGCTCGACGACCGCCAGCTTCTGCCCGGGATCGAGCGAGACGAGGCGGCGCATGTATTTGGAGAAATCGAGGACGACGGCGACGTTGCAGCACTGGCCGGCGAGGCTGGTGCCAGCGCCGCGCGGCAGGATGGCTGCGCCGAGTTCGCGGCAGGCGGCGACGGCGGCTTCGACGTCGGCGGCATCGTGGGGAAGGACGACGCCGACGGGGGTCTGGCGGTAATTGGAGGCGTCGGTAGCGTAGAGCGCACGGGAGGCGGGGTCGAAGCGGACTTCTCCGCGGATGGTGGCGCGAAGCTTCGCCTCCAGCTCGCGCGCGGCGGCGAAGTGCTCGTGCGGATGCGGCGCGTTATTGAGGACCGGCAAAACAGAGGTCGTATCCACAGCTCCCATTCACAGCTCCAGGCGCAGCCAGGCGATCTCGTGCGCGTCGATCTGGCGCAGGACCGGATTGTTGTTATAACGCTCAACGGGAACGAAGCCCATGGCACGGTAGAGGGCGTAGGCGGAAGGCATGGTGCGCGGCATAGTGTCGAGAACCATGGCGGCGTAGCCGCGCTCGCGGGCGAGAGCGACTACCGCTTCGGCGAGCAGCCGGCCCACGCCGAGGCCCTGATGCGTGGGGCGCACCCAGAGGCGCTTCATCTCGCAGAGGCGTTCTTCGTCCGCATGGACGGGCTTGAGGGCAACGCAGCCGGCGGGCTCATCGTTGACGCAGGCGAGAAGAACCGCGCCATCGGGCTCGGCGTAAGCGCCGGGCAACGCGGCCAGCTCAGCTTCGAGGGAGTCGACGCAGATGTGCTCGCCGCCGACGGAGGCATTGAGATGGGCGGCGTATTCGCGGATGAGGGTGCGGCACAGAGCGGTGTCGTCGCCGTCGCCGCCGAATTGCGCCCGCCGCACGAGAGCCACAACCTGAGCCATATCGGCCATGATACCCACTGCCCGCGCCTCGGATTCGTTGCGCGCGCGTGGTTCAACCTGATAGAACAGCGCGCATGACGATTTTCAGGACAATTCTCCGTCCAGGCGCCTTGTCTCTCCTGGTGTGCGGCGCAATGTGCGCCGTGCCGGTTGTTGCGCAGAACCCGCCCGTGAATCCGCCGCCCGATCCGCAGCTCAATCAGCTGGTCGGCGAGATGGGCCACGCGGAGCAGTTTCGGGAGACAAATCTGTCGCCGGACGGGAAGACGATTGTGTGGAACGAGGCGGGGCATGCGGGATTCGGGATGCGTGTGGCGCCAGTGAGCGATCCCGACTCAGCTCGCACGCTTACGGCCTGCGCCGAGGGCCAGCGAGGCAGCGAAGGCGAAGCGGTGTTCTCGCCGGACTCGCAGCAGATTGCGTTTTTCTCCGACTGCACGGCGGACCATAAGAACGCGATCTTTCTGGCGAGCGCGGACGGGAGCGGGATGCCGAAGCAACTGGCGCGGCTGGACGGCTACGCGCACGAGCTGGCCTGGTCGCCGGATGGGAAGCAACTCAGCTTCCTGTACGTGGAGGGATCGATGCGGCGGCCCAGTCCGGTGGCTCCGGAGCCGCTGCCGGCAGGCGTGATCGGCGTGGAGGGGGTGAAGATTCAGAGCGTCGCCAGCGTGGATGTGGCCAGCGGGCAACTGACGCAGATCACGCCGGCGGAGCTCTATGTGTACGAGTTCGACTGGTCGCCGGATTCGTCGAAGATTGCGTACATCGCCGCGCCGCCTCCGGGCGAGAACAACTGGTGGGTGGCGAAGCTGTACACGCAGGCGCCGGGCAGCGAGCCGACGGCGGTGGTGGATCCGGGAACGGTGACGGGATCGCTGCACGGGCTGCAGATCGCGGTGCCGCGGTGGTCGCCGGACGGGACAAAGATCGCGTTTATTGGCGGGCTGATGTCGGATCAGGGCTCGACGGGTGGGGATATCTATGTTGTGCCGGCGGCGGGCGGGCAGCCAAAGAACGTTACCCCGGGACGCGACGCCACGCCGGCCTGGTTCACATGGATCGATAACCAGCAGATGGGCATCGCTGAGATCAAAGGCGGGTCGTCGCACCTGTTCGTCTACAACATCGAGACGCGGACAGATTCGCCGACGGATAACCTGACGCTGCCCGATGCCGTCGGTGCGGGAGGGCTGGAAATGCGCGTGGCCACCTCCAACACCGCCACCATCGCCTTCATCCGCTCGTCGTTCTCGGAGCCGCCCGAGGTATGGGCGGGCGAGCTGATGCACATGCAGCAAATCACGCACATGAACGACGGGCTGAAGCCGGTGTGGGGCGAGGCGAAGTCGATGGAGTGGACCAACCAGGGCTTCCACGTGCAGGGATGGCTGCTGCTGCCGGCGCATTACGACCCGGCGAAGAAGTATCCAATGATCGTCTACGTGCATGGCGGGCCCTCGGCGGCGAATATGCCGCGCTGGCCAGGCGCCGGGTATGGGCCGGCTCCGTTCTCGGGGCTGGACTATTTCGTGCTGATGCCGAACCCGCGGGGCAGCTACGGCCAGGGCGAGCGATTTACGCAGGCGAACCGGAAGGATTTCGGGTACGGGGATCTGCGGGACATTCTGGCTGGGGTGGATGCGGTTGAGAAGCAGTATCCGGTGGACGACCATCGGGTGGGGATCACAGGATGGAGTTACGGCGGGTTCATGACCATGTTTGCGGTGACGCAAACGCACCGCTTCCGCGCGGCGGTGTCGGGGGCAGGGCTGTCGGACTGGCTGAGCTATTACGGGGAGAACTCCATCGACCAGTGGATGATCCCCTTCTTCGGGGCGTCGGTGTACGACGACCCGGCGGTCTACGCGAAGAGCTCGGCTATCAATTACGTCAAGAACGTTCGGACCCCAACCTTAATGGTGGTGGGGGATCGGGACGGGGAGTGTCCGGCGCCGCAGTCATTCGAGTTCTGGCACGCCCTGCACGACCTGGGGGTGGAGACCCAGCTGGTGGTGTATCCGAATGAGGGGCATGGGTTTGTGAATCCGGCCGATCGGCGGAACGTGCTGGACCGGGCGGTGGCCTGGTTTGCTCTGTACATGCCCGCTGGACAATAGGAGGGGCGGGAACCCCGGGCGGCGGTCAGGCGGCGTCCGGGACGGTCGGGACCGCTCCTATAGTGGGGCTGTCGGCTTTTTCGCTGCAGCGGCGCTCTGATATCCTGAATCGCACCCGGTATTTTCCTGGCGATTCGACCGTTTGGGTGGCATGACTACCCAAACGGGGAGGTTTCATGCGGCGGTATCTTGCTTTTGCAGTCCTGTTTGCGTTTTCGCTTCCGGTTGGTCTTTCCATCGCGGGCTGCGGTCACAATCCTAATAATTACTGCATCAAGAACGGCCATGCGTACGGTATTCCCACGTCGCAGGTGGTCGATGTGATCCTGCAGCCGGAAACGACGGGGATTTCACTGTCGTGGGGACAGACGTATCAGGCGGGACCGGCGGAGGCCTACAACTGCGATGGCGGGACCGAGTCGGTGGGCAGCTACGTTTACACCAGCAGCAACCTGCAACTGGCCGATATCTCGCCAAGCGGGATGGTGTGCGCGGGAACGTGGAACCGGAACAGCGGCGGCGGGACACCGAACTTCACCATCTGCACGCCGCCGGCAGGATCGTCGCTCTCCTCCTTCAGTGGATGCACTTCGACCACGTGCGGGATCGTGCAGGTGACGGCAACAGGCGCCGCAGTGACCAGCAACCCAATCAATGTCTATATTCACCCGCCGATTACATCGGTGACTATACCGACGCAGACGGCGTGCATCTCGCAGGGTCAGACGCTGACGACCTCGCTGCTGGCAGAGACGGCGGCGCGGGGTCCGGGCGGGGTCCTGGTGTGCTGCCCGCCGAATTCAACGCTCGCGGACGGTAGTGTCTGTCCGGCGACTCAGATTTCGTGCGCCAGCCCCACGGCCAACGTGGGGACGATCACTTTTTCTCCGGTCACCACCAGTGTGGTCACGATCAACAACACGAGCGATCAGACGAGTTGCAATCCCATCACCGGGACAGGGTGCACGACCGGTGCGAATCCAAATGGCATCGCCACCGCGAATCTGCCTGGGTCGACGGTGATCGACGCGAGCATATCGGACTCAGACGTAACCTCGGCGGCGGGATATTTCTCGACGTGTCCTCCGGCCAACATCAACCTGACCGTGAACGGAGGGTATTCAGCGACGGTAACGCCGAACTCGCCGCAGACCATCACGGCCAGCGTCACGGACAATCGCGGTAACCCGATCAACGGTCTGACGCTGAGCTTCGCGTCCACTCAGCCTCAGAACGTGAACGCATCGAGCACGGGGCTGGTGACCAGCACCTTTCCCAGCCAGGCCACGATTACGGCCGTGTGCGCGCCGCCAACCTGCAATCCTTCGCCGGTGAACCTGGTGGGAACGGATGGGAACGGAATGCCGGTGGCGGCCAACCGCGTTGCGATCAACTCGCCGGGACGGGTGACCAATGAGATCTGGATGGGGTCATCGCAGTCGCAGTATTTCTCCGAAGTCGATCTGCAGACCGGCGAGACCTCAGCGCCGGTGCGGCTGCCGTACCTGCCCAACTCGATGATGATGGATCAGGGCGGAGACACGCTGTATTTCGGCAGCTACCACGAGCTGATGCAGGTGAGCGCGCTGAGCAATTCGGTTTCGAAGGAAGTCACCGGCGTGCCCGGCGTGGTCCTCGCGGTGTCGCCGACGGACAACTCGGTGGTGGTGAACGACCAGTTGCGCCAGGTGATCTATCTGTACTTCCCGTCGACGGGGACAGCGAGCAGCATCGCGGGAATCGCGAGCCGCGCGCAGTACTCGCCGGACGGGACCACGGTTTACATCTCCGGGCACGATCCGGCGACCGGAGAGAATACGATGTTCGTGTACAACAACGCGACCGGGTGGTCGAGCTATCCGCTGACGAACCAGCCGGCCTACAGCTGCGCGCTGGATGCTTCTCCGACGAACGGCAATGTCACAGTGCCGGCCTATAACCCCTCGTGGGATCCTTACTGCGGGCCGTCGCTGACGCTGACCGTGCCCAGCGTAGGCGCTTTCCTGAGCGGGACTTCGACGGCGGCACGGAGCTACTGCGCGAACTCCAGTTCCACGCCGTATCCGTACTATCCGCCAGCGGCCAATGTGCCCGTGCCCACGACCCAACTGACGGCGACGGCGGACGGCGATCACATTCTGGGTGCGGACGACTCGACGTTCACGGACATCCTGCTGACGCAAAAGGCAGGCAGTCCGCCGGCCGGTGTGCCGGTGGGGGCGTGTCCGGATTACTACACCGCCGCGCCGCTGACGTTGCCGACGTCGTTCGCGTCGCAGGCCTTGCCGGTCGCGGCGACGGAGATCGATCAGGTGGTGTCGTCGCCGTACTCGAATCTGGCGTTTGTAATGTACCAGGGCACGGGCGCCACGGGCGCGCTGCCGTACTACATTCCCACGCCGGTCACCAGCGCCACCAGCGCGGTGACTTTTGGGACGCTGAGCACGATCCAGCTGTCCTCCGGAGCGCAGGCGCCGATTGCGGGCATCTTCGCGCCGGATGGATCGATCTTCTTCGCCAGCACCAGCGGGGACGACCTGATTCACGAGGTGAACACGACGACGCTGACCGACACGCAGACGATCAACCCGAAGCTGGTGAACCCCAGCGGAGTGCCGGTGCCGGCGCAGTTCCTGGCAGTGAAGAGCTTGCCGACCACGTAGCACGCGGCGGGAGAACGAGGACGGAGCGGCCGGCATGGAGCCGGCCGTTTTGTCTGTGGGCGGTACACTAATTCCGATGCCGCGCGTCGCCATCATCTCCAAACCGCAGAAGGAGGAGTTGCGGCAACTGCTGCCGGAACTTGTCCTGTGGCTGAAGGCGCACGGCTACGAGCCGCTGCTGGATCCGGTGAGCGCGAACTACGTGATGGACGAAGCGGTTTGGCCGCGGCCCGATCTTGCCTCGCTGGCCCCGGAGCTGGTGATCGTGCTGGGCGGCGATGGGACGCTGCTGGCCGCCGCACGCGTCTTCGCTAAAAGCGGCGTGCCCATTCTGAGCGTGAACCTGGGGGCGCTGGGCTTCCTGACGGAGGTTTCGCTGGCGGATCTCTACTCGCACCTGGAGGGCTGGAGCAAAGGAAGCTGCTGCGTGGAGGAGCGCGCGATGCTGCACAGCGAGCTGTGGCGCGACGGCCGGCTGCACACTGAGCACGACGCGCTGAACGATGTGGTGGCGGCGAAGGGCACGATCGCGCGCATGGGGCATTTCAGCGTGGAGGTGGACGAGCAGCTGGCGGCGTCTTTCCGCGCGGACGGGGTGATTGTGGCCACGCCGACCGGCTCGACTGCGTATTCGCTGGCGGCGGCGGGACCAGTGCTGGTACCCGCCGTGGACGCGCTGATCGTGACGCCGATTTGCCCGCATCAGCTGACGCTGCGGCCCATGGTGGTGCGCGGCGAGTCGCGCATCCTGGTGCGCATTGAGGGGATTCCGGACCAGACTTACCTGACCGTGGACGGGCAGGAGGCAATCCAGCTGCGCGTGGGCGACGAACTGCGCTGCCGGCGCTCCACCTGCGCGGTTAAGCTGATCCGCCTCGGCGACAACCGCTTCTTCGATCTGCTGCGCTCGAAGCTGAAGTGGGGAGAGAGGTAAGAGCGGGCGGATCGGCGCTTACTGCTTCAGCAGCTCCTGCAGAAGCTGCTGCGCCTTGCTGGCGAGGGTGCTGGCGCCATCGAGGTCGTCGGCCTTGAGCGCATCGCGTGCGTGCTGGATGTAGGTGCGGATGAGAGCCGCCGTCTTCTGCTCGTCAGAGCTGAGCGGGCGCTTGATCGCGTTCAGGTCGTTCTCCGTGGAGTTGATTCGATTGACGATGTTGCGGCGATTGCCAGCGTCGGCGTTGTCGTTGGCGGTGGAGAGCTGTCCGATCGGCGACATATCGGAGGGCGCGATGACCGCCTCCTGGGTGGGAGTGGGCGCAGGCGCCACGGAGGGCTTCTCTTCCTGTTGCGCTGTGTCTGCCGCGGGCTTCGACCGGTGGCGGGAGGCATGATGCTCGGGGGTGCTGGCCTCCTCGGGGGGCACGCTGGTATCGAGGAGGATGGTCCGTGGCGCGTACGGCGGCATGGCGGGCATGGGAGGCATGAGCAGAGCCATTTGCGACGGCGGCGGATAGGAGGGAGCCTGCGCAGCCTGCGGCTGGATCGCAGCCGGGCGTCTGCGCGCACAGCCGGCGCACACTGCCAGGAGCAGGGTTACAACTGCGATGCTCCTCGTTCCGGATCTCATGGTCCGGACCTTTCTGGCTGGGTCTCACCTTCCTGGCGAGCAAGCTCGCCGGGAATCGCGGGTTCCGAAGCCTCCGCGGGACCTCGCTGTCCCGAACCGGCAGAAGTTAACGGGAGCCGCAGTACAAAGGTAGTTCCGCTCCCAGGCTTCGATTCTACGTCAATCTGCCCGTGATGCATCTGCACGATGCGATAGGTCATGGCGAGGCCGATGCCGCTGCCTTCTTTCTTGGTGGTGAAATAGAGATCGAAGATGCGCGGCCGGATCTCGTCGGGAATACCTTCGCCGTGGTCGCGCACGAGGATAGAGGCCCAGCGCGTGTCCTCGCTGAGGCGCACCTCGAGAGGGCCGCCGGCGGCCATGGCCTGGGCGCCGTTGATGACCACGTTCAGCAGCGCCTGCTCCAGCAGGTCGGCATCGACGCGGGAAACCACCGGCCAGGTGGGAGCCTGGCTCTCCACGATGATGCCGCGCGTCTGCAGCTCGGCGGAAGCGAGGTTCAGGACCTTGGAGAGGACGCCGCGAAGGTCCTGGTCCCTCAGCTGCAACTCGACGGGGCGGGAGAAGTCGACCAGGGTCTGCACCACGCGATCGAGGCGGCGGATCTCGCTCTGAATCACATCGAGATGGCGCAGGGCGTCGCCGCCGTTCTGCACCTTGTTGCGGAGCAGTTCGAGGTGGACAACGATGGCGTTGATGGGGTTCTTGACCTCGTGCCCGACGCCGGCGGTGAGGCGTCCGATGGCTGCCATGCGGCGCGAGACTTCGAGCTCGGATTCGATTTCGCGCACGGACTCCAGATCGTGCAGGGTGAGCAGCGCGCCCAGGGAGTGACGGTCGCGGGAGTGGGTGTCATGAATGAAGTCGAGGGAGACTTCGACGCGGCGGCCGGTTTCGGTGGTGATTTCCTCCTGCACGATGGACATGCCCCCCTCGAAGGCATCGCGGACGGCGCGGCCGAGACGGGTACCGCGATCGAAGATTTCGCGGACGCTGGCGCCGAAGATGCGTTCACGGCCGATGTTGAGAAAGCGCTCGACGGAGCTGGAAACGAGGACGGCGCGGGCGTCGCGGGTGAAGAGCATGACGCCGTCCTGCAAATTGGAGAGGATCTGGTCGAGGTTCTCGCGCAGGGCGGAGAAGACCTCTTCGACGTTGCGGATGCGCTGGCCGAGGCGCTCGATTTTGCCGGAAACCTGAGCTACGGCGTCGTCGCCGTCTCCGTCCGCGTCCGCCCGAGGAGGCGAGGGGGCGGCTTCGGCAGCGCGCAGAAGCTCCGCGGACGCGGAGGATTCCGCCAGGGCCTCCTGGGCGGCGAGGGCGTCGAGGCGGCGGCTGATCTGCTCAATGGGGCGCAGCGCGAGATTGGCGAGGAAGGCGGCCACGATGATGGAGATGAGCATCGCGAAACCCATCAGGCTGGAGGACTCCACCAGCCAGGGCTGGAAGGCGCTGCGCAGGAAGGTGGTGCTGATGCCGATGCGGACGGTGAGGAAGGGGTGACCCTCGAGGTCGAGACCGAGCGGGACGTTATAGACCTGGGGGGGGCCGAAAACGATGAGGAGGGTGTGGATGAGGGGCTGGCGGCGGAGGAGGGAAAAGTCGGCACGAGCGGGCAGGATCTGGCCTTCCTGCGTGGGGTCAGGGGCGGTGACGATGCCGCGGCCGTGGGCGTCGGCGATGGAGATGTCAAGCACGGTGGGCGAGTAAGTCAGGATCGAGGTGAGGAGCGAATTCAGGCTGGGATCCTGGCGGAGCGTGTCGGCTACGGCGGCCTGAACGGCGGCGGGATCGCGGGGATCGAAGTGGCGCTGGCGCAGGCCGGTGTCCAGCGCCTGCTGCACCTGGAACAGAACCTGATGGGCCTCGATGTCGGTGGCGAACCACGACTGATCGATATGCTGCTGCAGCAACTGGCTGAGCCAGATCCAGGAGAAGATGATGACAATCACGAAGACCAGGATGGTGATGGCGAGGACGAGTTTGGTCTTCAGGCGCATAAAGGTCCTCAGAACAAAGCCAGAACCAGGGCAGGTGGGTCTTATTTAACTCTTTTAGGCTTAACTCTGTTCGGGGGCGCGGCTCTCGGCTGCTTCACCCCTTTGAGACCCCGGCAGGTTGTACCGGCCTGAGGTCCGCTACTCGTCCATGGAGCCGGCGGCTGCGGCGTTGCCGTACTCTCTGAGTTTGTTGTGCAAAGTCTTCAGGCTGATGCCCAGAATCTCGGCGGCGCGGGTTTTGTTGTTATGGGTGGACTCCAGCGTCTTGAAGATCAGCATGCGCTCGGCGTCGTCGACGGTGGCGCCGACTTCGAGCTGAATGGCGTTGGGAGGCAGCTCGCTGGGCGGCCTGGGCGGGCGTGAGCCGAAGCCGGGGGGCAAATGGCGCGGCTGTAGCTGGCCTTCGCCGCAGAGGACCACGGCGCGTTCAATGGTGTTGCGCAGCTCGCGGACGTTGCCGGGCCAGTCGTGGGCCATGAGGCGGGCGAGCATTTCGCTGTCGAGGCCGGTGATGCGCGCGTGATGCTTCTGGTTCATGTCGGCGATGATGGAGTCGGCGATGGCGGGGACGTCTTCCTTGTGATCGCGCAGCGGAGGCATGTGAATGTTGAAGACGTTGATGCGATAGTACAGGTCGCCGCGCAACTGGCCGCCGGCGACGGCCTGCTCGGGATCCTTGTTGGTGGCGGCGAGCACGCGCACGTCGACAGGGGACTCGACTTTGCTGCCGAGGCGGCGGAGGCTGCGGTCTTCAAGGACGCGCAGGAGCTTGGCCTGGGTGCCGACCGGCATCTCGCCGATCTCGTCGAGGAGGAGGGTGCCTTCCTCGGCCAGCTCGAAGCAGCCGGCGCGGCGCTCGATGGCGCCGGTGAAGGCGCCTTTCTCGTGGCCGAAGATCTCGCTTTCGATGAGGGTTTCCGGGATGGCCGCGCAGTTGACGGCGACGAAGGGCTTGGTGCGGCGCGGGCTGAGGTCGTGCAGGGTGCGCGCGACCAGCTCCTTGCCGGTGCCGCTTTCTCCGGTGATGAGAACGGAGACGTTGCTGGTGGCGACGCGCTCGATGAGGGTGAAGATCTCCTGCATTTTTTTTGAGGCGCCGACCAGGGAGCCGAGGACGCCGGTTTCGCGCAGCTTGCGGCGGGTAACCTCCAGCTCGCGCTCGGTTTCGCGCTGGCGGGAGGCGTTGGTGAGGATGGCGCGCAGGCGGGTGGAGTCGACCGGCTTCTGGATAAAGTCGTAGGCGCCGCTCTTCATGGCTTCGACGGCGGCTTCAATGGAGCCCTGGGCGGTGAGCATGATGACGGCGATCTTTTCGCTGCTTTCGCCGAGACGGGAGAGCAGTTCGAGGCCGTCCATGCGCGGCATTTTGAGGTCGGAGACGATGATGCCGGGCTGCCAGGCGGTGACCTTTTCGAGAGCCTCGAGGCCATCCCGGGCAGTCTCAGTGCGATAGCCCCATCCGGAGACGAGTTCGGCCAGGCCGGAAAGCGCGTGGGGCTCGTCTTCGACAATCAGGACTTTTTCCTGGATGCTCATGTACTCCTCAGAAGCCTGAAACCGGCGAAGGGACACGCTTGTTGTATCACGGGAGCGAAAAATTTACCCCCCTCCCCCCGGGGTGGGACGGGAAGTATTTGATTCCATTGATGGGCTGCGGAAGGCCGGGATGCGGGCCGGCGCATCCATTTGATCCCATGACGGTTGCGGCCATCTGTTTTATTTTCTTATGGATGGCGGCGGTGCGGAGGGCCGCGTCCGCAAGTATTTGAAAACAAAGAGAAAATTGCTGATGTATTTGATTTTAGGCGGTTTGCGGGCGAGGGTCTTTTCGTAACCGGATGCAGGCGTCACGTCTGAGCACAGAGTTGCCAAAGACCGAAGTGCGGAGCGTCGCTGAGAGGTCCCAAAACGGCGCAGGGATCGTCGGCCAGGCAGACGATCCCTGCAGGTTCAGTGTGGGGGAAGCCCGGGAAAGAGGTCGAGACAAACCGAGGGTGGGGGGGATGAAGGTCAGGGGCGGGTGGGTGCCGTGGATCGCTGGGCTCCTCACTCCGTCCGCAACGCCAGGAGAGGATCGATGCTCGCGGCGCGAGAAGCCGGGAGCGCTCCGGCGGCGGCGGCGACCACGGCAATTCCGACGATGGCTAGCCCATACGTGAGGGGATCCAGGGGGACAATGCCATAGAGAGAAGCGGCGAGGGCGCGTCCGGTGAGCGCGGCGAGCGGCAGACCCAGGACAACGCCGGCAGCGGTGAGAACCAGGCTGTCGCGAAGGATCATCCAGAGGATCTGGCCGCGACGGGCGCCGACGGCCATGCGGACGCCGATTTCGGCGGTTCGGCGATTGACGCGGTAGGAGAGTGTTCCATAGAGGCCGGTGGCGACGAGGACAACAGCCAGGAGGCCGAAGAACTCGGCGAGGCGGGCGAAGAGGAGTTGCTGGGCAATGGTGGTCTCAAACTGCTCGCGCTGGAGCATGGGCTGGATGAGAGGGGCATTGGAGTCGAGCTGGGCGACGGTCTTCTGGACGGAGGGAAGGATGCTGAGAGGATCGGCGCCGCGAACGCGCATCTCGACGGTCATTTCGCCTTCGCCGGGAGCCTGGGCGTAGTCCCACCAGGCCATGGGGATCGGGTCTTCGTTCATGCTCCGATATTTGTGATTGGCGACGACGCCAATGATGGTGAAGCCGTTGACGCGGTGTCCGATGGGGTTCTGGTGCGGGAAATAGTGCTGCGCGAGGAGCTCGTTGACGATGGCAACGTGCAGTTTGGAGGCTCCGTCCGCATCGGTGAATTCGCGGCCGAGGAGGATGGGAACCTGGAGAGTGCGAAAGAAATCGGGGCCGATGTCGTTGCTGCGGGCGATGGCGAGGCTGCCGTTCGCACCGCGGGCCATTTGACCGTCGACGGAGAAGCTGGAGTTATCGGACCACCAGGAGCCGAGCCGACTGGACATGACGGTGGTGGATTCAACGCCGGGAAGCTGGCGGAGACGAGCCTGAAGCTCCTGGTAGAAGCGGATCAGCTGGGGCTGATTGCGCACCGTTTGCGGATTGAGGCCGAAGACCACGAGGCCGGTGGTGTTCATGCCAAGGGGAATGTTGCGCAGGTTGTACAGCGTTCGCGTCAGCAGGCCGGCGCCGACGAGGAGCACAACGCACAGGGCCATCTGCAGGGCGACGATGAATTTGCCGAGGCGGGACTTTCCGGCGTCGGTGTGGGCGGCGGCAGCTGAGGTTTTGAGGGCCAGCTCGGCGCCGCCGCTGATGGCGGTGCGGAAGGGCGCGACGCCGAGGAGAATCGCACTGAACGCGAGAACGGCGCAGGTGAAGAGGAGGACCCGTCGGTCGGGGGCGAGGCTGGACTCAATGAGCGCCCAGCGGGCGAGGATGCGGGTGGCCAGGATGGCAAAGGCCCAGGCGAGCGCACCGCCGAGGAGGACGAGAAGGAACGATTCGGTGAGAAGCTGACGGAGGAGTTCCGGGGGACGCGCGCCGAGGGCGAGGCGCAAAGAGAATTCTCGCTGGCGGGTTGCATTGCGGGCCATGAGCAGCATGATGAGGTTGGTCAGAGCGATGAGGAGCACGAGACTCACCATGGCCATGAGCATGCGCAGGGGTTTGCCGTACTGATCGTCATAGCCGGCGAAGACTTTCGCGTCGCCAACGCTGAGAACAACGGGATGCTCGCCGGGTTGGGGATTGCCGAGGCCGATGCGGGAGGCGTGCTGGAAGATGGGCTGAAGGCGGGCAACGGCCTGGCGGCGGCTGACTCCGGGAGCGAGGCGGCCGATGAGGCGGAGGCACCACCAGGTGGGGTCGTTCTGGTAGAGCTTGCCGTTCTCGGGAGGATTGCCGAGAACGTTGAATGGCAGGCGATTTTGCAGGGGCATCCAGAAGTCGGTGGAAAGGGTAGCATCGACTCCCTCAAAACCCCGGGCAGCGATGCCGATGACCGTGAAAGGAACGCCTTTGACGTAGATCGTTCTGCCGAGGACCGAGGGATCGCGGTCGAAGCGCCGGGTCCAGTAGTCGTAGCTGAGGACGAGAACGGAGGCGCTCGTCGACTCATCGTCGGAGGTGAAGCCGCGGCCGCGGAGGATGGGGACCCCGAGTCCGGAGAAAAAATTGCCTGAAACCATGTCCGCTTCGGCCTGCTCGGGAATGGCTCCGATGCGGATGCCAATCTTGTCGCCGGAAAGCGCGCCGACAGCGATGAGATCGCCAAGGGCACCATTGGGCGGCCGCAGGGCGTTGTAGACGGCGTAGGAGAAGGTGTCGTTATTGTCGATGGTGCCGGCGCCGCTGGGCTGATTCGAGGTGTGGAGGTACACGACGCGCTGAGGGTCGGTGACGGGGAGAGAACGCAGAAGCACGGCGTTCATGATGCTGAAGACCGCGGTATTGGCGCCGATGCCGAGAGCGAGAGTGAGGACGGCGGTGAGCGTGAAGCCGGGGCTCTGGCGCATGGAGCGCAGGCCGAAGCGAAGATCGCGGAAGAGGCGATCGAGCCAAACCCAGCGGCCGCGGAGATTGAAGGCCTCCTGGGCGGCGCGGACATTGCCGAAGGTACGTCGTGCCTGGAAGCGAGCCTCTTCCAAGGAAACACCCTGCTCGAGGAGGTCGTCGGCTTCGAGCTCGAGGTGAGCGCGGATTTCTTCGGCAAAATCGGATTCGCTGCGGCGGCGGCGGAACATGATTACACCTCTTCGTTCCCGACTCCGGTAGTGGCGTTCAGAATGCGGCCCATCGCCTCGGTGAGGCGGTTCCACTGCGAGGTTTTTTCGGCGAGCTGCGCGCGGCCTTTGGCGGTGAGCTCGTAGAAACGGGCGCGGCGGTTGTTGTCGCTGACGCCCCAGCGAGCGCGAATCCACTTCCTGTCTTCGAGGCGCTGCAGGGCGAGGTAGAGCGAGCCGTGGTCGACGAAGAGAACTTCTTCGGACTGGCGCTGGATGGAACGGGCAACGCCCTGGCCGTGGTGGGGACCGAGCAGCAGAGTGCGGAGGATGAGCAGGTCGAGGGTTCCCTGCAGGAGGGCGATGCGGTCGTCACTTGCGTTCGGGGTCGGCATTCGACCCAAGTATGGAACCGGTTCGGGTCGGATGTCAACCTGAGAGAACAGGAATGAGCCCGGGAAAGAGGATTCAGGCGGATATCAGCACGTTCCTGCGCCGGCCCGGCAGGGAGTCCGAAGTCTCAATGGGCGCGCACAGGGCGAACCTGACAGCGCTCGATATAATGCCCGCATGTTTACGCCTCAGGCCGGCATCTTCGCGCTGGGAACGTCGTCTCATGCGTACCTGGAGTTTGATCTTGTGGATGCGAAGCGAGCGAGCGATTTCGGCTCCGCGATCTCCGCGATCCGCGAACCACGGACGACTACAGGGGGAGTGAATTATGTGATCGGCTTTCGGCCGGAGCTGTGGCGCGAGCTGGTTCCGGATGACGCTCCCGCGGGCGTGGAAGGGCTTACCCGGGAGATTCGAGGCATTGATGGATTCGCGATGCCGGCCACGCAGCACGATGCGCTGGTGTGGCTGTCAGGCAGCGCGTACGACGTTCTTTTCGATATGGCGCATGCGGTGGTGCGGGACCTGGCAGGGCGGGCGACGCTGGGCGAGGAGACCGCGAGCTGGCCGTACCGGCACGATCGCGATCTGACTGGGTTCATCGACGGCTCGGAGAATCCGACACTGCTCGAGGCTCCCGTTGCGGCCCTGCTGCCTGAAGGAGCTCCTGGCGCTGCGGGGTCTGTGCTGCTGCTGCAGAAGTGGAGGCACAACACAGCGGCGTGGGAAGCTTTGCCGGTCGAACAGCAGGAGCGCATTATGGGACGCACCAAGCCCGACAGCATCGAGCTGACCAACAAACCGGCGGACTCGCATGTTGCACGGACGGATCAGGACGAGTTCGGCAACATCTTTCGCCGCAACATGCCGTGGGGAGATGTGAGCGAACACGGAACGGTGTTCGTTGGACTCAGCGCCGAGCAGCAGCGGCTTTCGAGAATGCTGGAGAGCATGGCGGGGCTGGTCAACGGCACGCGCGACGCGCTCACGCGCTATACGGAGCCGCTGACCGGCTCGTATTATTTCGTTCCCTCAGTCGAGAGTTTGCTGCGATTGCGGTAACGCGGGATTGAACGCGTTTCAGTCCCTGTGGCCGGGCTGCCGCCGTATACTTTCCTGTTTGTCGTTTCGTGTGAGGTGAAGGTATGGATGCTGCGGTGAAGTATGCGCGGGAGAATGCCGCGCGGTTTCTGGACGAGCTGAAGGCGCTGCTGCGGATTCCGTCGGTGTCGACGCTGCCGGAGCACAGGGGCGACGTGAAGAAGGCCGCGGAGTGGGTGGCGGCGGATCTGCGGCGGATGGGGATGGAGCATGTGGAGGTGATTCAGCCGAAAGGTGAGGGGCATCCGCTGGTCTACGGCGACTGGCTCCATGCGGCGGGGAAGCCGACGGCGCTGTGCTACGCGCATTACGATGTGCAGCCGCCCGATCCTCTGGATGAGTGGGTGACGCCGCCGTTTGAGCCGACGGAGCGCAATCAGAACCTGTACGCGCGGGGCGCGGTGGACGACAAGGGACAACTGGTTCTGCAGCTGAAGGCCTTCGAATCGCTGTTCAAGGCGGGAGGCGGGAAACTGCCGATCAACGTGCGCGTGATCTATGAGGGCGAGGAAGAAGTGGGCGGCGAAGAGATTGCGACGTTCGTGCGCGAGCATCCGGAGCGGCTGAAGGCGGACTTCGCGATGATCTCGGACACGGAGCTGTTTGCGCCGGAGCTGCCGACGCTGTGCGTGGGGCTGCGGGGGATGATCTACACGGAGCTGGAAGTGCGCGGCGCGAAGAGCGATCTGCACTCGGGGATGTATGGCGGAGCGGCGCCGAATCCGTTTGTGGCGCTGGCACAGATTCTGGCTGGGCTGAAGGATCGCGAGGGGAAGATTCTGATCCCGGGCTTCTACGACGACGTGCAGAAGCCGAGCGCGGATGAGCTGAAGGCGTGGAAGAGCCTGCCCTTCGACGAAGAGGAGTATCGCGAGAAGGAAATGGGGGCACCGAAGCTGGTGGGCGAGAAGGGCTACTCGGTGCTGGAGCGCACCTGGGCGCGGCCAACACTGGACGTGCATGGGATTGTGGGCGGGTTCACGGGCGCGGGCGCGAAGACTGTGATTCCGGCAAAGGCGACGGCGAAGGTGTCGATGCGGCTGGTGCCAAACATGACGCCGGAGAAGTCGTTCGCGCAGTACAAGGCGTACGTGGAGAAAATTGCGCCGGAGGGGGTCAGCGTGGAAGTGCGGCTGATCCACCAGGGTGAGCCGATCGTGATTGGGACAGACAACGAATACGTGCGGGCGGCGACACGCGCGCTGAAGACGGTGTGGGGGAAGGACACGGTGTTCATCCGCTCCGGTGGATCGATTCCGATTGTGGGGGATTTCGAGCGGTACCTGAAGATTCCGTCGGTGATGATGGGCTTTGGACTGCCGGACGATGGGCTGCACGCGCCGAACGAGAAATTTCACATCCCGAATTTCCATCGCGGGATCGAGTCGGTGGTGCGGTTCTTTGAAGAGGCGGCTGGTTAGCGAGTTAGTGGGTTAGCCAGTTAGCGCAGCCCAGGGTCAGTGGGATTCGGGGCCGTAGAGGTCCTGCTCGGTGAGGACGGGATCCGGGTTCTCGGCGCGCGCGGCGCGATGGGTGGCGGTGAACATGGAGCCGCGGGCGGGCACGACGGGCGCGAAGGCGGAAAACCCGATCGGAGGGGCGATGTCGTCGTAGATGGCCTCCATGCCGCCGCGTAACGTATACGTTTCGTGCCAGAAGCCGGTGCCGCCGGAGTCGCGGAGGAAGTTCTTCCACCAGAGGCGATGCGGGTCGGAGCGCGTCCAGCGGAGAAGCGAATCCATATCGCGCCAGTACTGGCGCATGCCGGCATGCATGGGGAAGAGCGAGAAAACGAAATTTTCGTGGCGGAGCAGGCCGTCGGGCTGGGCGGAGACAGAGTTGGCGATTTTCGGGCCGAAGCCGATGAGGGTTTTGAGGCCGGTGATCCGGTTGACGCGCATGCCGAGGTAGACGACCACCAGGTCGGGATACCGGGAAAGGTCAACGGTGCGGCGATCGACGCGCGTGGGCATGGGGGACCTCCTGCGAGACAGGTTCGCACAGGGGTGCTGCAGCGGTCTATCGGGCGAGTGCCCGAGGGGTTCGGAGGGGCAAATCCAGCCATACACAAGGCTCAGAACCGTTTGCATCTCTTCGCGCATCTGCTAATGTGGTGAGTCGGGTGGAAACAAAGGATTCGAGAACGATGGCGAAGGCAGTCTGGAACGGGAAAACAATTGCGGAAAGTGAGACTTACGAGACGGTGGAGGGGAATATTTACTTCCCGGAGGGGGCAGTAAACCGCGAGTACCTGCGACCCAGCTCCACGACCTCGACGTGTCCCTGGAAAGGCCAGGCGCGGTACTACAGCCTGCTGGTGGACGGGCAGGAGAATCAGGATGCCGCGTGGTACTATCCCAATCCCAAGCCGGCGGCGCGTAACATCAAGAACCATATAGCTTTTTGGCGCGGCGTCGAAGTGGAAAAGGGCAGCTGAGAGGGGCCACAGGGGAAAACCAGTTCGCTGAGGAGCGGTCAGCTTAGAATTGGCCGGTGAAATGGTCTGTGGGCGGGGTTACCTGGTAGCGGGACTACTTGGTATCTTATTTTAATTCAACAACTTAATTCAACTTCACTGGTAGCGGATCTGGTGCCATTGCCAGGCGCTGGCCACAATGGCGTCGAGGCTGGTGAAACGGGGCTTCCAGCCCAGGTCGCGGCCGATTTTTTCCGAGCTGGCAATCAGAACGGCAGGATCGCCGGGACGGCGCGGCACCACTTCCGCCGGGATGGGATGGCCCGTGGCACGCCTTGCCGATTCAATGACTTCCAGCACTGAGAATCCCGCGCCGTTACCCAGATTGTAGATGAGCTGGCCGCCGCGGCTCAGGGCATCGAAGGCCAGAAGGTGGGCGTCAGCCAGATCCTCGACGTGGATGTAATCGCGGATGCAGGTACCGTCGGGGGTGGGGTAATCGTTACCGTAGATTTTGATCTTGTCGCGCCGGTTTAAAGCCACATCCAACACAAGTGGTATTAAATGGGTTTCTGGTTCGTGGGCTTCGCCGCGTGTGCCCACCGCGCCGGCGACGTTGAAGTAACGCAGGCTGGCGTAGTGAAAACCGTGTACCCGATACATCCAGGCGAGCATTTTTTCCACCAGCAGCTTGGACTCTCCGTAGGGATTCGTGGGCCGCAGAGGCGCGTCTTCCCGGATGGGAGTGGACTCCGGCTCGCCGTAGACGGCGGCCGTGGAGGAAAAGACCAGGCGGCGAACGCCTGCAGCGAGCATGGCTTCGAGGAGGGTGAGCGTGGCCGCAGTGTTATTACGGAAGTAAACCTCCGGTTTCGCCATGCTTTCGCCGGCCTCAATGAGCGCGGCAAAGTGCATAACCCCATCCACGCCGGAGCGGAGCTGCTCTTCGAGGCGGTCACGGTCGGCGAGCTCGGCCTGGACGAAGTCCGCGCCGGAGGGGATCAGCTCGCGGCGGGCATGACGAAGGTTGTCGTAAATCACAACAGAGTGGCCCTGGGCGATAAGGCGGGCGGCGACAGTACCACCGATATACCCAGCCCCCCCTGTAACCAAAATTTTCAATTTCCTGCCCCCCCGAGAGTTCGGTATGCTGGAAGCGTTCCCTGCCGGCACTTCAATTTTATCGTGCGCTCGAAGTCGCTCCCCGTTAGTCCGGCAGCACACTGGTTCTGGTTCAGTTTCGCTGAAGCGTGCCTCGCGGCACGGACCGGATGCGCATCCACGGCGCGAGCAGTCGCGATCGGGAGAAAGCGGATCAAGGATAGCGGCGAACGAAGACGAAGGAACCCACGTCGATCTTTGGAGGAGGTGCGTGTCCTGGCGATTGGCGCGGTGGGGAGTGGAGGCTTCAGGCGAGTAACCAATTTGTGGGATCGCCAGTACCACGACCGGGTATTCTTAAAGTAACCACTTATGCAAAACTAAAGTCCCTGAATCATGGAAGTTCGTTCCCGGGCGAGGGCATCGCGCAAAGGGACCAGGCACAAGGTGACGAGGCGTTTGGCCTCTGATGTGCAAGAAAATGAAGTTTTGGGGCAACGAAAAAATCACAGAAGCTTTTTGACTGAATTCAGGTTGGAAGTAAAGGGCTATGGCAATTAATGAATCATTTGATCGCGGCACATTCGGACTGCTCCCCGAACCCAAGGGGCGCACGAGTTCATTTGCCCTGAGTACGGCGCTGAACGGCGCCGCTGCGGCGATCCTGCTGTTATTGACGATCGCGCAGGTGCATCAGGTACAGCAACAGCACCAATACGTCACGCAACTGATCTTTCCAGTTGAACAGCCGAAGCCGTACGTTCCTCCGGTTCCGAAGGTGCACTACATCCCTCCGCCGCCGGTGAACGAGAGCAGGCCGAAGATCGAGATGCCAAAGCCACTGCCGGAGCCGCCCAAGCCGGTGGAGGTGAAAATGCCGACGCCGGAAATGCCAAGGGTGGAAGCGGCGCCGCCGCGGCGCGTGACTCCGCCGCCGCAGCCGAAGGTGGGGCTGTTCAAGAGCGAGTCGCCGACAGCGGTGGCGAATAACATGTCGAGGCCAACCATGAAAGCGGGAGGCTTCGGAGATCCGGAAGGAGTGAAGCCGAATCCGAACGCGAACCGGCCAGCGACGATCGCGGCGGTCGGCTCGTTCAACGACGCACCGGGAGCAGGCGCGCCGGGAGCGGGACGCGCGCGCGCGGGCTCGGTGCATGGGGTGGACTTCGGGTCAGGCGTGGAGCACGGCGTTCCGGGCGGACACGATCGCGGGACGGTAGCATCGGGCGGCTTCGCGAATGGCGTAATCGGCGGAACGGGGCAGCCGGGCAGCCACGGCACCATGGCGCGGGCGAGCTTTGGGAACGATGAGTTTGGCGGAGGCGGAGTGCGTCCGGTTCGACAGGACATTCCGGCGACCACGCCGATCGTGGTGCTGGACAAGCCGCTGCCGTCGTATACTGCCGAGGCGCGACAACTGCACATTCAGGGCGATGTGACGCTGAAGGTGCGGTTTACGGCGAACGGGCAGGTGGAAGTGCTGGGAGTGGTGAACGGACTGGGACACGGGCTGGACCAGCAGGCGGAGATCGCGGCCGAGCACATCCGCTTCAAGCCGGCAACGCGCGATGGCCGTCCGGTGGACGAAGTGAGCATTATTCACGTGACGTTCGAGATGGCTTAGAGAGCAGAGCTGGAGAACCGCGCGGGTTCTTCCCTGATGCCGCGCATATCAGTGCAGGTGTAACGCGAGTACAAGTACGTAACCGGGGAGCTAGAGAATGGTTCGGAAGGTCATGGTACTGGGCATGGCGGCGCTGATGTGCGCACCACTTTCCCAGGCGAGAACACATCATCGTGCTTTTGCACCGGTGCCGCTGACGCCGATGCAGCAGCGGCTGGTCCAGGAAGCAATCGCCCGTGAAAGGGTGACGAGGGAGCAGGTGGCGAAGAGCACGCCGGTGGTGCAGACCTACATTCAGGATATGCGCCCGGACCTGAAGCTTTACCAGGTGCCGGTGGACGACCAGTACATGCTGGGGCGCGTCGACTTCAGCAAGGCGTTCACCGCGGACGAGTACTCGATGCGCGATTACGAGATGAACGGCTCGAAGCATCACTTTTTCTCAGGCTCGCTGCACTTCGTATCGGATCTGACCCGGGCGTTCCACCTGGAGAACTCGCCGACCGGGTTTATGGCGATGATGTTCATCGATCCGAGCGGCTTCGACCAGCAGCACTATACGTTCAGCTTCGTGCGCCGGGAGTTTCTGGGAACGGTACGCACGTGGGTGTTCGATGTGGAGCCGAAGGTGAAAGGTCCAGGGCGGTTCCTGGGGCGGATCTGGATCGAGGATCAGGACGGGAACATCGTTCGCTTCAACGGGATCTACATCAACAATCCCAACAGCGACGTGAGCCACTATTTCCATTTCGACAGCTGGCGCATGAACGTCCAGCCCGGAGTGTGGGCGCCGGCGGCGGTCTACGTGGAAGACACGCTGCACAACGGGCCGAACCACGCGGAGGCGCTGCGCGGGCAGACGACGTACTGGGGATACTCGCTGAAGCTGCCGACGAGCGAGTCGGACGCGGAGTCGATGCAGATCGAGGGGGCGGAAGACCAGAGCGATAACACGACCGACGTGAGCCCGCTGCAGGCGGAGCGGGAATGGGTATCGCAGGCAGAGCAGAACGTGCTGGACCGGCTGACGCAGGCCGGGTTGCTGGCGCCGCCGAGCGACTACGACAAGATTCTGGAGACGGTCACCAACAACATCATCATCAGCGACAATCTGCAGGTCCCCAGCGACATCCATTGCCGGGTGCTGCTGACGGAGCCGCTGGAATCGCTTTCGGTGGGGAACACCATCCTGCTGAGCAAGGGGCTGATCGACGTGCTGCCGAACGAAGAGTCGCTGGCGGCGGTGATTTCGTTCCAGCTGGCGCAGATTCTGATGGGGCACCACATCGATACGCGGTATGCGTTCAACGACCGGCTGCTGTTCCCGGATTCGGCGACGTTCCAGCGTATTCTGATGAATCACACCGAGAACGACGACGAAACCGCGGCCAAGAAGGCGGTGGAACTGTTCCAGCACTCGTATATGAAGGATCGGGCAGCGGGTGTGGGATTGTTCCTGGAGCAACTGGAAGCGCGGGAGAAGGCGTTGCCGGCGCTGTTTACGCCGCGGCTGGGCGATGCGATGATGCGGCCGGACGGGCAGCCATGGCTGGCGGCCCTGATGCAGGGCGCGCCGAAGCTGGATCCGGACAACCTGAGTCAGACCGCGGCCCTGCCGCTGAACAGCCGGGTCAAGGTCGATCCGTGGGACGATAAGGTGTTCCAGCTGAACTTCAAACCGACCCAACTGCTGAACGCGCGGGACAAGATGCCGCTGGAAATCACTCCGATTTATTTCCGGCTGCAGCGTTACCAGCAGCAGACAGCTACCACGCCGGCGGGCGCAAACGCGACGGCGCCGCCCACTGCCGGGGCGCAGGCTCAGCCTCAGTAATCGAGAGTAAGCGATCGGCGCAGCGGTTCAGGAAAGCGAACTGCGCGACACTTTGCGGGCCACCAGGGGTTTGAATCGATAGAAAGCTGACAGACCAGATCAGCAAATCAAACCGGAGATCGGAACGTCGTGAAGCAGATCATCGGAATTCTCGCATTCATCCTTTTGCCGGCTGCGCTTCTCGCGCAGAGCGCGCAGTCGGCCGTGGGCGGCGGGGCATCGCTGTGGGCCGGAGCCGATGTCGCCACCTACAACCCGGACTGGGGCTGCACCCAAGACTACCCATTCAGCTGTTTCTCATCCCAGGTGCGTGGGCCCGGAGCTTTCTTCGACTTCAATGTTCATCCCAAATGGGGCGTCGAGGGAGAAGCGCGCTGGATGAACTGGAACGGCCACGAGGGAGAGAAGATATCAAACTATCTGGCCGGCGGACGGTATCGCATATACGAATACCATCGCCTGGATTTCTGGGGAAAGATGCTGATGGGCGGCGGATGGATCACGACTGCGGGCTACCCTAAGGCGCCGAGCCTGCAAGGCAGCTATTTCGCGCTCGTTCCCGGAGCGGAGTTCGAATATCCGCTGATGCACCGACTGAAGCTGCATTTCGGCTACGAGTATGAGATCTGGCCATCGTTCGACGGGGGGACGACCTACAACAGCAGCACGGGCGCACTGATCGACCACGACAACGGGCTGACGCCGAACGGGTTCAGCCTGGGCGTGACCTACAGGGTCCTCGGGCACTAGGGTGAATCGACATCCAGAGATAGTCGGCGTTGCCGAGGAAAAATTCAGCCAGACGAAGCGGAGACCCGAGGCTGTGGCGGGCCCGCAGTCAAGACCGACAATGAAGCAGGGCTGAATTTTTCCCGCAACCCGAAGGGACGGGCCCATTTTTCCCCGGCTCTTCGTCGTTCGTCGCTAAGATACACCCGGTATCTGTCCCTCCTCTCTCCTCGATCTGAGAAAAAATGGCTCCCGTCGCCGCCCATTCCTCTATGTCGATGCACCCTGGCGGAAGCTGCCACGGCTGTGGTAAGCGTTCGTCAGACTTGTGCGACGAAGATGAGGGTGATGCGAAAACCCTCGAGGGCCGGCGTGGTGTTGACGAGGCGTTCGTACGCCATCATGGGCCAGAAGAGAGCTGCGAGCCCCGCGGTGTAGGCAGGCTCAGGCTCGATCATGCGGAACTCGGGCGCGGAAAAGCCGGCTCGGGCGCATAAGGCCGGCACCGCGCGACGGGTGTTGGCGCGATAGAACGTATAGGCCAGGGATCGTGCATGCCTGGGGTGTCCGGCGCATATGACGCGCCACTGCCACATGGAGCGCGCGCGGCACGAGCCTGCTTCCCATCGGCATGTAGTGGAACAGATTGATGGTGCGGCAAAAGTAAGAGCCGCCCGGGCGCAGGACGCGCCGGATCTCAGCCAGATGCGGCAGAGGCTGCTCGACGTGTTCCATGACGTGGTTGGAAATTGCGGCGTCGAAGGAGCAGTCGGGAAAAGGCAAGTGGACGCCGTCGTAAACCTCAGCGCGAGAGAGGCTGGAGTTTTCGAGGATTTCCGGAGAAACATCGACGCCGGTGAGCGGCCCGATGGCGGCAAAGAACTCGGAGCCACGATTGGGCGGGCCGGATCCGATTTCCAGGATGGACGATCCGGGTGCGATCCTCTCGCGGCAGAGATTCAGGAACGGAACGGTACCGCCCACAAAGCCAGGACGCGAGTAATAGTACTTCCGATAGAGATCCTCGATCATCGACGATTCCACCCCCAGACTGTAGCTCCATGATCGAGAGCGGCGGCCGGTCAGAACTCAGAAATGGTATGCAATTCCGATGACGGGGTTGTAGAGGTTGTAGTAGACGCCGGTGCGGAGATCGTTGCCGGGATAGCCGAAGGAGGGCGTCTTGATGACGATGCCGCGCAGTTCGGCGCGAATGTCGAAACTGGGGCTGATCTCATAGGCGATGCCCGCTCCGTACATGGCGCCGACGTTGGTGTCGCTGCTGATGGTGAAGGTGTTGGTCTTGGCGTCATCGATGGGCAAAAACCTGATACCAGCGGGGCCGGCCTCGATGAAGGGATTGAAATTCCTGAAATTAAAGCTGTAGACGTAGGCCCCGGAGAACTCCTCAATGCGGTCGTGAATGTGGTAGTTGCCCTCGGGGAAGATGAAGTGCTGGACGTTCTGGTCGTACTGGAAGTTAAGCTCCAGGGCGCCGTGGGGGGTGAGGTCGTAGCGGTAGCTGACCAGGCCGCCAGGGAATCCGGCCGTGGAGTGGAGCTGCACGGTCTGACCAGAAGCGAAAGGCGCGCTAATATCGGTGACGCTGACACTAATATCCTGGCGGGCTTCCTGAGCGAATGCCGGCAGGGCCAGCATGGACAACAGGGACACAAGCAACAACGATTTCTTCATGCGACGATCAACCTCTTTTGACCACGCCCATCGGGAAATCCGGCCGCTCACACGGTTGAGACGACGCAGCCCCACAGGCTCCGTGAAATTGCAAACATCTGGAGGGGATGTCTACTGGGTCATTGTACCTGTCGCGGGGCAAATCCCACAGCCGGGAAGGCAGGATCAGCGGGCGGAGGAGCGGCGTTCGGGGGCCTGGGCGCGTTCCGGGTGAAAAGCGAAGGGGTGGCCGCGGTCGGTGGCGAGGGTGCGGACGACGCCGAGAAAGGCGAGGCCGGCGTGGGAGAGGCTGGCCTGAGCGCGGTGGACGAGCCAGAGGCGGCGGGCAATCTTCAGCTCCGGGACCTGAACTTGGACGAGCTCGCCGCGCTCGAGCTCCGGCTGGACGGTGAGGCCGGGGACGAGGGCGACGCCGTTGCCGAGGGCGACAAATCGCTTGATGGCCTCTAAACTGGGCAGCTCGACGCCCATGTTCAGCGGAGTCTGGTGGCGCGCGAAGGTCTCGATGACGCGCTGGCGGAGGGGCGAGCTGACAATGTGGGCGACGAAGTTCTGAGCGCCGAGCTCGCGAATGGAAACCTGGCGGTGGCGGGCGAGTGGATGTCCGGGGGCGACGACCAGGGCCACTGTATCGGTGTAGACAGCGATGGCGCGCAGGGGGCCGGAATCCGGGCGAAAAGAGAGGATGCCGAATTCCGCGGCACGCTCCAGCAACTGATCGGGAATGCGGCTGGCGAGGGAGCGCTGGACGGTGACGCCGATGTGGGGCGAGAGGCGTCGAAAGGCGTCGAGCACAGGCAGGAGCCAGAGGCAGGTGTATTCGTTGGCGAGGATAGTGAGGCGGCCGCGCTCGAGGGAGCGGAGCTCTTCCAGGGCGATGGACGCCTCGCTGCGCAGGCGCAGGAGGCGCTCGGCATAGCCGCGCAGAAGCTCGCCGGCGGCGGTGAGGGTGCCTTCGCGGGAGGCGCGCTCGAAGAGGGGCTCGCCGATTTCCTCCTCCAGCTTGCGGATGGCGTGGCTGACGGCGGGCTGGGTGCGGCGCAGGCGCACGGCGGCGCGGGAGAATCCCCGTTCTTCGGCGACGGCGAGAAAGGTCTGGAGCTGGGAGAGATCCATCAATGGTGCAGGCAAGGGCCGCCAGATCAGATTACATATGCATGGAATTTATGTAAATGCAAAGAATTACAAATTTGCGTTATGGGCGGCAATTTGGGACACTACTGCTGGGCGGCACTGCGCCGGGCCGCGGGGGTTGCATGAGTCAGGACCGCATTGCTTTCTTCGATACGACGCTGCGCGATGGCGAGCAGTCGCCGGGGTGCAGCATGACGCACCACGAGAAGCTGGCGCTGGCGCATTCGCTCGCCGGCCTGGGCGTGGATATTCTCGAGGCGGGGTTTGCGATCGCGTCGGATGGAGATTTTGCGGCGATCACGGCGGTTGCGGAGGAAGTGCGGGAGCCGAAGATCGCGTCGCTGGCGCGGGCACGGCGGGAAGATATCGAGCGGGCGGCGAAGGCGGTGGAGCGGGCGGCGCGCCCGCGGATTCATGTGTTCCTGGCGAGCTCGGATATCCATCTGGAGTACAAGCTGAAAATCGGACGCACGGAAGCGCTGGAGCAGGCGGCGCAGATGGTGGCCCTGGCGCGGACCTACGTGGACGACGTGGAGTTCTCTCCGGAAGACGCGACGCGTACGGACCGTGAATTTCTGTGCCAGTTTGTGGGAGCAGCGATCGCGGCGGGAGCCACGACCATCAATCTGCCGGACACGGTGGGCTATGCGACGCCGGAAGACTACGCGAGCATGTTCCGGACGATTCGAGAGCGAGTGCCGGGCGCGGAACGGGTGATCCTGTCGACGCACTGCCACAACGATCTGGGGCTGGCGGTGGCGAACACGCTGGCGGCGATTCGCGCGGGGGCGCGGCAGGTGGAGTGCACGGTGAACGGGATTGGGGAGCGCGCAGGGAACGCGGCGCTGGAGGAGATTGCCGCGGCGCTGCATGTGCGGGCGGATGCCTATCCGTATGCGCACAATCTGAAACTCGACAAGCTGTATCCGGTGAGCCAGCAACTGACGGGGACGATCAGCTTTGGGCCGGCGCCGAACAAAGCCGTAGTGGGCGGGAATGCTTTCGCGCACGAGGCGGGGATCCACCAGCACGGAGTGCTCTCGAATCCGCTGACCTACGAGATCATGACGCCGGTTTCCGTGGGCGTGCCGGCGAACCGGATGGTGCTCGGGAAGCATTCGGGGCGGCATGCGCTGCGGTCGCGGCTGCACGAACTGGGCTACCGGCTGTCGCCGGCGGATCTGGAGATCGCGTATCGCGCCTTTACGGAGCTGGCCGACCGGAAGAAGGCAATCTACGACCAGGACCTGATCAATCTGGTGGCGCATCACCAGCGGCACGAGGACCTGATCTCCGCGGGAAAAGCAGTCAGCGAACAAGCGGCCAGCTAAGAGCGGCCGATTCACCAGCAAGCCAGCCAAAATCAGGAACAGGAATTCATGACGAAGAAGCTGAATATTCTTGTTGTCGCCGGAGACGGCATCGGGCCGGAAGTGACGGGCGAAGCGGTGCGGGTGCTGAAGTCGGTTGCGGAGCTGGGCGGGTACGAATTTCAGTTCGCGGAGCGGCCGATTGGCGGGGCGGCGATCAAAGCGCATGGCTCGCCGCTGCCGGCGGAAACGCTGGAGGCGGCGCTTGGTTCGGATGCGGTGCTGCTGGGCGCAGTGGGCAGCAACGAGTTCAACGCGCTGCCACCGAATCAGCGGCCGGAAGCAGGGCTGCTGCAGCTGCGGAGCGCGCTGGGGGGATTTGCGAATCTGCGGCCGGCGTTTGCGTGGCCGAGCCTGAGCTCGAATTCTCCTCTGCGGCCGGAGGTGGTGGAAAGCGCGGACATTTTATTTGTGCGCGAGCTGCTGGGAGGGCTTTATTTCGGGCAGCCGCGGCAGTGGGACAAGGAAGCCAACGCCGCGTGGAACACGATGCGCTATACGCGTGACGAAGTGGTGCGCGTGGCACGCGTGGCTTTCGATCTGGCGGCGAAGCGGCGCAAGAAAGTGACTTCCGTCGACAAGGCGAACGTGCTGGAAGTGTCGCAACTGTGGCGCGCGACGGTGACGGAGATTGCGAAGCAGTATCCGGGCGTGGCGCTGGAACATCAGTATGTGGACGCGTGCGCGATGCACCTGATGAATACGCCGCGGAATTTCGATGTGGTGCTGACGGAAAATCTGTTTGGCGACATTTTATCGGACGAAGCAGCGGTGATTACGGGATCGCTGGGGATGCTGCCGTCGGCGACCATCGGGGGCACGGTGAATCTGTACGAGCCGGTGCACGGATCGGCGCCGGACATTGCGGGCAAGGACGTTGCGAATCCGCTGGGCGCGATTCTGACGGCGGCGATGCTGCTGCGCTACTCGGCGGGGCTGGACGACGACGCGAATGCGATTGAGGCGGCGGTGCGCAAGGTGTTGAACGAGGGCTTCCGCACGACGGACCTGGGTCGCGGGACGACATCAGCCAAAGTGCTTTCGACACGAGAGATGGGGCGGCGGGTGCATGCGGCGCTGAATGAGCTGATCGACCGGCGGCAGGCGATGCACGCCGTCTAGGTGCTGGCCGCACGTGCGGACGCGCCTTGCGGCCCTGGAGACTGTGTAAGACAGAGAATTTGTTTATGCCAACTAATCCGAAAACACTCTTCGAGAAAGTCTGGGAATCGCATCTGGTTGCGGAGCCGGCAGGTGAGCCGGCGCTCCTCTATATCGATCTGCACCTGATCCATGAAGTGACGTCACCGCAGGCGTTCGACGGGCTGCGGCTGGCGGGGCGCAGGGTGCGGCGGCCGGACCGGTCGGTGGCAACCGTGGATCACAACGTGCCGACAACGGCGAACCGGATCGTGATCGAGGATCCGATTGCGGCGAAGCAGATTGAGACGCTGCGGAAGAACTGCGCGGAATTCGGGGTGACGCTTTACGACGTGGAGTCGCCGCGGCAGGGGATTGTGCACGTGATCGGGCCGGAGCTGGGGCTGACCAAGCCGGGGATGACGATTGTGTGCGGTGACTCGCACACGTCGACGCATGGGGCGCTGGGCGCGCTGGCGTTCGGCATCGGCACCTCGGAAGTGGAGCACGTGCTGGCGACGCAGTGTTTGCCGCAGTCGAAGCCGAAGACGTTCCGGATTGCCGTCGAAGGCGAGTTGCCGGAGGGCGTGACGGCGAAGGACATTGTGCTGGCGATTATCGGGCGGATCGGGACGGACGGCGCGACGGGCCACGTGATCGAGTACGCGGGATCGGCGATTCGGGCGCTGAGCATGGAAGGCCGGATGACGGTGTGCAACATGAGCATCGAAGCCGGAGCGCGCGCGGGGATGATTGCGCCGGACGAGACGACCTTTGCGTGGCTGAAGGGGCGACCCTTTGCTCCGCAGGGCGCGGATTGGGACAAGGCGGTTGCGGAGTGGAAGAAGCTGGCGACCGACGAGGGCGCGAAGTTCGATCGCGAGCTGACGATTCCTGCGATTGAGATTGAGCCGTGCGTGACCTGGGGAACGAATCCGGGGATGGTGGTTTCTGTAACCGCCGCGGTGCCCGATCCTGCGGATGCGCAGAGCGATGCGGACCGGCGGGCGTGGACGCGGGCGCTCGAATACATGGACCTGAAGCCGGGCACGCCGATGGAGGAGATCGCCATCGATCGCGTGTTCATCGGGTCGTGCACGAATTCGCGGATCGAGGACCTGCGCGCGGCGGCGAAGGTGGTCGCGGGACACAAGGTTCACCAGAACGTTCGCGCGATGGTGGTGCCGGGGTCGCAACTGGTGAAGGCGCAGGCTGAGCGCGAGGGGCTGGATCGGATCTTCCGCGAGGCGGGATTCGAATGGCGGGAGCCGGGATGCTCGATGTGCCTGGGGATGAATCCGGACATCCTGCAGCCGGGCGAGCGGTGCGCCTCGACCAGCAATCGAAATTTTGAGGGACGGCAGGGACGCGGAGGCAGGACGCACCTGGTGAGCCCGATGATGGCGGCGGCGGCGGCGGTGATGGGCCACTTCACGGATGTGCGCACCTGGGAATTCAGGAAAGAAGAGGTGATGGCGTAATGGAAAAATTCCGCACGCTGACATCGAAGGTGATGCCGCTGGACCGGGTGAACGTGGACACGGACCAGATCATCCCCAAACAGTTTTTGAAACGGATCGAGCGCACCGGATACGGGGAGTTTTTGTTCTTCGACTGGCGGCAGGATCCGGGATTCGAGCTGAACAATCCGCGGTACAAAGGCGCGCAGATTCTGGTGGCGGCGCGGAACTTCGGGTGCGGATCGTCGCGCGAACATGCGGCGTGGGCGCTGAGCGATTACGGATTTCGCTGCGTGATTGCGCCGTCGTTTGCGGATATTTTTCATTCGAATGCGGGAAAGAACGGGATTCTGCTGATCACGCTGCCGGAGGAGCAGGTGCAGACGCTGCTGGACCGCGCTGCGAAGTCGGAGAACTACAAACTGACGGTCTCGCTCGCAGAGAACACGGTTCGCGACGAGCAGGGATTCTCGACCAGCTTCGCGATCGATCCTTTCCGGCGGGATTGCCTGCTGGAAGGGCTGGACGATATTGGGCTGACGCTGCGGCATGCGGCGGCTCTGGACAAGTTTGAACAACAGCACGACGCGGCCTTCTGGGTAGCGCCGCGCGCCAACACGGAGGAGAGCGCCCGCGCATGAGCACTAACGGCAAGGATGGAAAGACGCCCGGCAAGCTGTATTCGATCGCCGTCACCGAAGGACCGAGCCGTGCGGGAGCGCGCTCCATGTTCCGCGCGGTGGGCTTCACGCGCGAAGACCTGGCGAAGCCGATTATCGGGATCGCGAACACGTGGACGGAGATCGGGCCGTGTAATTTTCATCTGCGGCAGATTGCGGAAGCGGTGAAGGAAGGAATTCGCGAGGCGGGCGGGACGCCGATGGAGTTCAACACGGTGACCATCTCGGACGGGATCACGATGGGCACCGAGGGCATGAAGGCTTCGCTGATCAGCCGCGAGGTGATTGCCGACTCGGTCGAACTGGTGGCGCGAGGCAATCAGTTTGACGGATTGGTGGCGATTGCAGGCTGCGACAAGAACATGCCGGGAACGGTGATGGCGCTGGCGCGGCTGGATATTCCGTCACTGATGCTGTACGGAGGGTCGATCAAGCCGGGGCATCTGAACGGCAAGGACGTGACGATCCAGGATGTGTACGAGGCGATCGGCGCGCATGCCTCGGGACGGCTGGACGATGCAGGACTGAAAGCGATTGAAGAGAACGCGTGCCCCGGTGTGGGTGCATGCGGCGGGCAGTTCACGGCCAATACGATGGCGATGGCGTGCGAGATCCTGGGGATTTCGCCGATTGGGTTGTCGGGGGTGCCGGCGTTTTTAGAGGAGAAGCTGGACGCTTCGCGGGAAGCGGGTCGGCTGGTGATGGAGCTGGCGCGCAAGGGTGTGAGGCCCAGCCAGATCATCACGGCGAAGGCGCTGGAGAACGCAATTGCGAGCGTGGCGGCGAGCGGCGGGTCGACGAACGCGGTGCTGCACCTGCTGGCGATTGCGAACGAGAAAAAGATTCCGCTGACGATTGACGATTTCGATCGCATCAGCTCGAAGACGCCGCTGCTGTGCGATCTGAAGCCGGCGGGGCGGTACGTGGCCGTGGATTATCAGGCGGCGGGCGGAAGCCGTTTGCTGGCGCAACGGCTGCTGGAAGCGGGCCTGCTGCATGGCGAGTGCCTGAACGTGACGGGCAAAACGCTGAAGGAAGAAGCGGCGGCGGCGAAGGAAACGGCGGGGCAGGATGTGATCCGGCCGACGAAGAATCCGATTAAGCCGACGGGGGGCCTGGTGATCCTGAAGGGCAACCTGTCGCCGGAGGGGTCGGTGATCAAGGTGGCCGGGCAGAAGCGGCTGGAGCATCGCGGACCGGCGCGGGTATTCGACAGCGAGCATGCGGCGTTCAAGGCGGTGGAGTCGGGAAAGATCAAGCCGAACGACGTGATTGTGATCCGGTATGAAGGGCCGGTGGGCGGACCGGGCATGCAGGAGATGCTGTCGGTAACGGCAGCGGTGGCGGGCATCCCGGATCTGAGCGAGTCGGTGGCACTGCTGACGGATGGACGCTTCAGCGGCGCAACGCACGGGCTGATGGTGGGCCATGTGGCTCCGGAAGCCGCGGTGGGAGGGCCGATCGCCGCAGTGCGCGAAGGCGACACGATCCATTTCGATATCCCCAATCGCAAGCTCGACGTGGAGATTTCGGATGCGGAACTTTCGGCGCGACTGAAGGAGTGGAAGAAGCCGGAGCCGCGGTTCGCGCGGGGGGTCTTCCGCAAGTATGCCGACAGCGTTTCGTCGGCGGCTGTTGGGGCGGTGACGAATTAACAGGGCTCAGAGCGCAGAGCTCAGGGCTCAGCAAGGTACAGGGGACAGCATGGGCGCAGCGAAAAGACACGACCACGACAAAGCGGGGACGGGGCCTACCACCCGGCTCACAGGCGCGGAGATTCTGTGGGCGACGCTGGAAGGCGAAGGCGTCGAGGTGGTCTTCGGGTATCCGGGCGGGGCAATTTTGCCGGCGTACGATGCGCTGCGGAAGTTTCCCATCCGGCACGTGCTGGTGCGGCACGAGCAGGGCGCGGCACATGCGGCCGACGGGTACGCGCGAGCGTCGGGCAAGGTGGGCGTGGCGATTGCGACGTCAGGACCGGGCGCGACGAATCTGGTGACGGGGATTGCGACGGCCATGCTGGATTCGGTGCCCATGGTGTGCATCACGGGGCAGGTTGCGAGCAAGGTGCTGGGGACGGACGCGTTCCAGGAAGTAGACATCACCGGCATCACGCTGCCCATCACGAAGCACAACTTCGTGGCGACGCGCGCGGAAGACGTTGCGCCGATGATCCGCGAGGCCTTTCTGGTGGCGCGCTCGGGACGGCCAGGACCGGTGCTGGTGGACATCACGAAGGACGCGCAGCAGGCCAGCGCGGAATTCGATTTTGGAGCGGCGGCGCCGAAGCCGCATCGTCCGCACCCGATGCTGAAGACGGAGTCGGCGTCGATTCTGCAGGCGGCGGAGCTGATCCGCAGCGCGAAGAAACCGGTGATTCTGGCCGGGCACGGGATTATCCAGTCGAACGCGTACGCGCAGGTGCGGACGCTGGCGGAGAGGATGCGGATTCCGGTGGCGTCGACGCTGCTGGGGCTGGGCGGGTTTCCGGCGTCGCATCCGCTGTCGCTGGGCATGATGGGGATGCACGGCGAGGCGTGGGTGAACCATGCGATCCAGCAGTCGGACCTGCTGATCGCGTGCGGGATGCGGTTCGACGATCGCGTGACGGGGTCGCTGGCGACGTACGCGCCGAACGCGAAGAAGATTCACATCGAGATCGATCCGGCGGAAATCAACAAGAACGTGAAGGCGGACGTGGCGCTGATCGGCGATCTGAAAGAGGCGCTGGAAGCGCTGCTGCCGCACTTACCTCCGCGCAATCAGAAAGGCGAATCGGCGTGGGTGAGGGAGATTGAGGCGAGCAAGGGCGAGTGCGCGGTGCGGGACATCAGGAACCTGCCGGACAGCGGGCACCTGTACGCGGCGCATGTGATCCACGATCTGTGGCGAGCGACCGACGGCAAGGCGATTGTGGTGACGGACGTGGGCCAGCACCAGATGTGGGAAGCACAATATTACAAGCACGATGAGCCGCGGACGCTGATTACATCGGGCGGGCTGGGGACGATGGGCTTCGCGCTGCCGGCGGCGATTGGGGCGAAGATTGCGTGCCCCGATAAGGAAGTTTGGGTGATTGCGGGGGATGGCGGATTCCAGATGACGGCGGCAGAACTGTCGACGGCCGCGCAGGAAGAACTGGATGTGAACATTGCCGTGGTCAATAACGGTTATCTGGGGATGGTGCGGCAGTGGCAGGAGTTTTTCTACGAGAAGAATTACCAGTCGTCGCCGCTGCGCAGCCCAGATTTTGTGAAGTTGGCGGAGGCGCACGGGATTGCGGGACTCGCCGTCCGCAAACGTTCTGAAGTTCTCCCCGCGGTTGAGGAAGCGCGGCGGCACAAAGGGCCGTTCGTGATCAACTTCATGGTGGAGAAGGAAGATTCGGTGTACCCCATGATTCCGGCGGGGTCGGCGCTGCACGAGATGATTCGGCGGCCGAATAATCCGTTGGTGGAGACGGCCCATGACAAGTAGCAGGAGAGTTGACAGTCCCCAGTTGCCAGTCCCCAGTTGCCAGTCCCAGTACAGCATCGCCGCCGCGATGTTTTGACGGGGGTAGGCGGCGGGGAGATCAGCCGGGGCTGAGAACCGGCGACTGGCAACTGGAAACTGACAACCGGGGACTGATCGTATGCTGCACACATTCGTAGCACTGGTGGAAGACAAGCCGGGCGTACTGACGCGGGTGGCGTCGCTGTTTCGGCGGCTGAACATCAACATTGTGTCGCTGACCGTGGGGCATTCGGAGCGGGCGGGCGTGTCGCGGATGACGATTGTCTGCGATGCGTCGCCGACGGCGGGACACCGCATCGCGGCCAGCCTCTATAAACTGGAAAATGTGCTGCAGGTGGACGATATCGGACAACTGTCGCACGTGGCGCGGGAGCTGGCGCTGATCAAAGTGGCGGCGACGCCGCAGACGAGGTCGCAGGTCTTCGAACTGGCGGAAGTTTTTCGGGCGCGGATTGTGGATCTGGCGCCGGAGTCGCTGATGATCGAGATCACGGGCGTGGAGAGCAAGATCGAAGGGCTGATCCAGGTGCTCAACGAGAACGGGGACCGGATCCTGGAGATTTCGCGCACCGGACGGATGGTGATGCGGCGCGGACAGCACACCAGCAAGGTGCTGGAAGCAATGCGGGTGCCGGGGATCGAGACGGTGGAAGAGTTCAAGGTGGAGCGGGAAACGCCGGCGCCGAGCGACGTGCTGATGGCGGATGAGGCGGGGCTCCAGTAGAAGTTCCCAGTCCCCAGTCCCCGGGAAAAACTGGAATGCCGGCTACTGACGATTGACGGCCGGAGACTGGGGACTTAGAACTGACGACTCGGGGCAATGCTCCGCTTCGCTAAACTAAATCTGGAAAAGGAAAACAATGGCAAAGACCTATCACGATCATGACGCGGACCTCGCACTGATTCAGCAAAAGAAAGTCGCCGTTATCGGCTATGGATCGCAGGGGCACGCGCACGCGCTGAACCTGCGCGACTCGGGCGTAGAGGTGCGCGTGGGGCTGCCGGCGACGAGCAAGTCCGTGGACAAGGCGAAAAAGGCCGGGCTGGCGGTCAGCTCGGTGAGCGACGCGGCGGCGTGGGCGGACGTCATCATGATCCTGACGCCGGACCACTCGCAGGGCGACACCTATGCCAAAGAGATTGCGCCGCACATGAAGAAGGGCAAGACGATCATGTTCGGGCACGGGTTCAACATCCGCTTTGGGGCAATCGTACCGCCGGCGGAGATTGACGTGTCGATGGTAGCGCCGAAAGGGCCGGGGCATCGGGTGCGCGAGGTCTTTACCGAGGGCGGCGGCGTGCCGTGCCTGATTGCCGTGGAGCAGAACGCGTCGGGGCAGGCGAAGGAGCTGGCGCTGTCGTACGCGAAGGCGATTGGCGGGACCCGCGGCGGCGTGCTGGAGACGACGTTTGCCGAGGAGACGGAAACGGATCTGTTCGGCGAGCAGGCCGTGCTGTGCGGCGGAACGTCGGCGCTGGTGAAGGCCGGGTTCCAGACGCTGGTGGACGCGGGGTATCAGCCGGAGATTGCGTACTTCGAGTGCCTGCACGAGCTGAAGCTGATCGTGGACCTGATGTATCGCGGAGGGCTGGCGTACATGCGGTATTCGATTTCGGATACGGCGGAGTACGGCGATTACACGGCGGGTCCGCGGATTGTGACCGACGCGACGCGCGCCGAGATGAAGAAGCTGCTGACCGAGATCCAGAACGGGACGTTTGCGAAGAAGTGGATCGAGGAGAACAAGACGGGGCGGAAGAACTTCGAGCAGATGCGGAAAAACGAAGCCGGCCTGCTGGTGGAAAAGGTGGGCGCGGAACTGCGGGCGGCCATGCCGTTCCTCGATCCGGTGGTGGTGAAGGACGGAACACCACAGCCGGCGGTACAATCGGAGCCGGTCAAGGCGTAACGAATCCATTCCGCGGCGGAATGGCCACTGAGGGCCGTTTCGCCGCAGCTCATCCCCACAGCACGCCCGCTCGCTGGCATCCACAGAACGCAGTTCGCACGGTTCGGTTATCCTCCTCAAAAGGGGTGAACCATGGACGCCGTATCCTCAGCGGCTGAGCCCGTGACCGCTGCCCCACCGACTCCGATCCCGGAGATTGTGGCGGCGCTGCGCCGCGTTTCCGCATTGCATGGACTGACAGATGGCGAGCTGGAGTGGCTCGCGACGAACTGCGAGGAAGTTTCAGCGGCCGCAGGCGCGCCGCTGTTCCGCGAAGGCGATCCCGCCACCAAGATGACGATTCTGCTGAGTGGCGAAATCCACGTGCGCCGCTCCCAGGGCGGCCTGGCGCTGTTTGTGGGGCGCGCCGGGCAGATTACGGGGGTGCTGCCCTTCTCGCGGATGAAGACGCATGGGGGGCAGGGTTACGCGTCGTCGGACGTGTGGGGATTGCAGATCGACCGCGAGCGCTTTCCGGAGATGTTGGAGGCGATCCCGTCGATGGGGCAGCGCTGCGTGACGGTGCTGCTGGACCGGGTGCGGGAGATGACGCGGCTGGAGCAGCAGACGGAGAAGCTGAACGCGCTGGGCAAGCTGGCGGGGAATCTGGCGCACGAGCTGAACAATCCGGCATCGGCGGCACAGCGGGCGGCTTCGGGCATGCTGGAGGAGCTGCGCACGCTGGGCCACCAGAAGTATCTGCTGGGCGGTCTTTGTCTTGACGAGCGCCCTCTGCAGGGCATTCGGGCGTGGCGCGCCCGCATGGACGAGCAGGCGCGGGCGAGGCCGGCGGATACGATCACGCAGGGCGAGCGCGAAGACCGTCTGCAGCGGTGGCTGCGCGCGCACGGCGTGGAACAGACGTGGCAGGTGGTTCCGGATCTGGCCGAGCTGGGCGTAACGGAGCGGGATCTGGATGATTTGGCGGAGTTGCTGGGCGGGCAGCATCTGGAGATCGTGCTGTCGCAGTTTGCATCATCGGTGCGGACGGAGCGCATGGCGCAGGTGATGCTGGACTCGACGGCGCGGATCTTCGATCTGATCGCCGCGGTCAAGGATTATTCCTGGATGGACCAGGCGCCAATTCAGCAGGTGGATATTCCGCAGTCGCTGGAAACCACGCTGGCCATGCTGCAGTCGCGGCTGGAAAAGGTCGAGGTGGAGAGGCGGTATGCGGCGGACCTGCCGCGGATTGCGGCGTACGCGAGCGAGCTGAACCAGGTGTGGATGGCGCTGATCGAAAACGCTCTGGATGCGATGCAGGATCGGGGGCGGCTGACGCTGAGCGCTCATTGCCTGGGGGAGTTTCTGGTGGTGGAGATCTGGGACGACGGGCCGGGCATTCCGGAGGATGTGCAGGGACGGATCTTCGAGCCGTTTTACACGACGAAGGCGCCGGGATCGGGTCTGGGGCTGGGCCTCGATACGGCGCAGCGCATCGTGCGCCAGCATCGCGGCTATCTGCACGTGACCTCGCAGCCGGGAGCGACATGCTTCCAGGTGCGGCTGCCGGTGGAGCCGCTGCAGGCGTACTGAGAGCCGTACATCGCGCCGAATTTTCAGGCAAGGAGCGATGCGCGTCCCGCAGCCCAGGCTTCCAGCATGGCGCCGGCGATGGGCGCGAAGGCGGGGCGCCCGCCTGCGTAGCGCCGGAGTTCCGGCATGGCGCCGGTGAGGGCGTCGGCGACTTTCTCGAGAATCTGACGAGCGCGGGCCGGGGTTGCGCCGGCGCGCATCTCGCCGAGCCGGCGCAGCTCTTTTCCCGATGGCCATTCGGTCGATCCGTTGAGCGTGAGGGCCATGCGATCGGCGGGCAGATAGACGGTCGTGGTGACGAGATCGTAGACGGGCGCGAGGCGCGCTTCGCCGAGAACGTCGTCGCAGACGATGGCGAAGTTCTTAAGGTGCGCATCGCCGTTGCGCAGGGCGCAGTTGAGCGCGATGAGCGTGAAGAGCTTCTCGAGGTCGTCGTTGACAGCAGGTGAGTTGGCGAACTGCTGGAATCGCTTCATCACGGAAGTCTCGTAGCTGCCACGATACTTTTCGTCGGTGCGTCGCGCGTTGAGAACGCAGAAGTCCTCGAGGCCGCGGCAGCTGCCGTCGGAACGCAAATCGAAGCGATCGACCACCAGCGCCATGCCGTCTTCGGCCAGGCGATGCCGGGGAACCTCGAGGCCGCAGCGCTCAGCGACGTACAGGCAGAAGTATTCGTTGGCAGCAAGATGGGGGAATTCGTTCGGCTCCCAGAACTTCACGATATGGGTCGCGCCCCGGTAGCTCTCAGAGAGGCGGGTCTTGTCACCGCACGCTTCGGCGAACGCACGTTCATCGCGCACCAGAACTTTGGGCTGGACACCGCTGATGCCCGAGGCAGTTGCGAAGCGATCGAGCAGACAGCGAACGAGCTCGCCGCCGCGGCGGCTGGAGAGGATCTCGTCGACGGACTGGAACGGCACGGCCTCGTCCAGCGCGTCGCCCTCGCCGGTCGCGCGAATGCGCCCGAGCTGGGACCGGCCGACGATGGAAAGAAGGTCGTAGTCGTCGAAGCCTCCGGTGGCTTTCGCGAAGGTGAGACGCAGGCGCTCGCGCAGGGCGCCTTCAGGCAGATTCATTTCAAAAATTGGCGGCAGGCCCAGGGCGGTGTCCCACGACTGAAGGCGGACGGGCATGGTGACGGAGACGGCGCGTTCGGCGGCTACGCGCGGGGAATACGAAAACGTGGTCCCCCGCTCGTGGAGGCGATCCAGCAGGCCGGACTCGGCCTGATCGGCCCAGACTTTAAGCATCGCCGGCCTCTTGTCTCAGCGAGTCGAGGGTCGGGCGACTGCGGTTGGCATCGCGCAGCTCCAGTTCGAGGCCCAGCGCGGCGAGAATGCGGGCCACGCGCGAGAACCCAAGCTCGGTCAGACGGCCCTGCTCCAGAGCTTTCAGGGTGGGCAGACTGACATGAGAGCGCGCGGCGAGAGCAGCCTGGCTAAGGCCCGCAGCTTTGCGTCGCACGGCGATCTGTTGACGCAGATAGTCGAGGTCCATTGGGATAATATAACATCCCTTTGTCGAGTATTCAGCAAAAGAGATATTATAGTACCCCAAATTTGAAAGGAAGAACCCTCAAACCCGCGCTTACAGCGCGTTCATGTTGAGCAGAAACTCGGCGTTGTTGCGGGTCTTCTCGAGGCGGCTGACGAGGAGCTCCATGGCTTCGACGGGCGAGAGGGGATTGAGCACCTTGCGGAGAACCCAGGTGCGCTGCAGCTCGTCCTTGGGGATGAGCAGCTCTTCCTTACGGGTGCCGGAGCGCTGGATGTCGATGGCGGGGAAGACGCGCTTGTCGACCAGCTTGCGGTCGAGAATGATCTCCATGTTGCCGGTGCCCTTGAACTCTTCGAAGATGACCTCGTCCATGCGGGAGCCGGTGTCGACGAGGGCGGTGGCGATGATGGTGAGCGAGCCGCCTTCCTCGATATTGCGGGCCGCGCCGAAGAAGCGCTTGGGGCGCTGGAGAGCATTGGAGTCCACGCCGCCGGAGAGGACTTTGCCGGAAGGCGGAACGATGGTGTTGTAGGCGCGGGCCAGACGCGTGATGGAATCGAGGAGAATGACGACGTCGCGCTTGTGCTCGACGAGGCGCTTGGCCTTCTCGATGACCATTTCGGCGACCTGGACGTGGCGGGCGGCCGGCTCGTCGAAGGTGGAGCTGATGACTTCGCCCTTGACGGAGCGCTGCATATCGGTGACTTCTTCGGGGCGCTCGTCGATGAGGAGGACGATGAGGACCACCTCGGGGTGGTTGGTGGTGACGGAGTTGGCGATGGACTGGAGCAGCATGGTTTTGCCGGTTCGGGGCGGCGCGACGATGAGGCCGCGCTGGCCTTTGCCGATCGGCGTGAGCAGGTCCATGACGCGGCCGCTGATGTTCTCCTTTACCGTCTCCATCTTGACGCGTTCCTGGGGATAGAGGGGGGTGAGGTTATCGAAGAGGATCTTGTTGCGGGTTTCTTCGGGCGACTCGAAGTTGATGGCCTCGATCTTGACGAGGGCGAAGTATTTCTCGCCTTCGTGGGGGGGGCGGACGTTGCCGCTGATGGTGTCGCCGGTCTTGAGGTCGAACTTACGGATCTGCGAGGGGGAGACGTAGATATCGTCGGGGCCGGGCAGGTAGTTGTAGTCGGGGGAGCGCAGGAATCCGTAGCCGTCGGGCAGGATCTCGAGCACGCCTTCAGCGAAGATGTGGCCTTCTTTTTCGCTCTGCGCCTGGAGAATCTTGAAGATGAGATCCTGCTTGCGCATACCGCTGGAGCCGGGGATCTCAAGGGTGCGCGCAATGCGGCTGAGTTCGGTAATGTTCTTTTCTTTCAGTTCGGCGATAGTCATGGATACCTGCGATGGATTGTCTTTGAGGAGGGTAATGCTTCAGGAAGGAGTTGGATTTGACCTGCGGGGAATTAGCGTTCTCATTCTAACCCGGAACGAGGCCGGGGTGCGCAGACCTGAGGGGATCAGGCTGCGCGGCGCTGCTGCTGGGGCAGAGAGGCGGCTTCGGCGCGGGCGGCTGCTGCGGCCGCTGCCGGGTCGGAATCCCGGAAGCGGACGAGCACGTCGTTCATCGTATCCTGCAGGCGCGTATTGGGCTTGTGCAGTTTGCGCGTGGCCTTGGAAGCGAGCTGGCACAGCTGATAGCGATTGTTGACATGAGTCAGGGCGCCAAAAATCAATTCAGAACGCATGTAGAATCTCCTTGCTTTTTTCGAACATATTTTTTCTTCCAACTACAGACGGCCCAGATCAAAATGGGCTGACCAGCATCGACCCAAAGCAGATTGTGGGGGGTTGGTCCCGGAAGAATCTATGCAGAATTAGACGCGCCCAGGGGCGTTTCCGATCAACATTTTTCTTCGGATTCGAGAACCTTCCCACAAGCCAGAGTCTGTCATCCGACGCCCGTTCGCTTGTGGGTGGCCGAGCAAGAGAAAGACGAGTCCCCTCCGGGGAGGAGTGCCAATCTGCAGCAACTGGCAGTCTGGGCGCGGCCAAAAGCGCCGAGGGTCAATCGACAGTCTGAAAATAACGTCAGTCGCTTTCCGAGTCAACACTTTTTTTCATAGAGGGTGCCGGGAAAGGTTCCCGAAAAACGGAGATCTGTGGAACTATTTGACAATAAACCGGTTGTTCCAGGATAGTCAACGGAATGCGCCAGGACAGGGCCCGTTATTTCCTACGGAATTCCGTATTCACCGTCCGAAAATGGCCACATCGCCAATCTGTTTTCAACAAGTTCCGAACTCGCTGTTCGCGGGCGAGAGAGGATTGTGCTGGAGCGTGGAGAGGCTACTGTATCTCAGGACCGAGGCAGCAGGGCCGTCGACCGGCATGACACCCGGCAGCCGACGACGCGCCAGCGGCATTTTCAGCGCGTGCGGTGGGGAGCCTGGGCCGCGATGGCCGGCTATTTCGAGTCCGCGAGCGCCTTCTGGACCATTTCTTCGTTGGGCTGCAACTGCTTCAGGTACTCACTGACGCGCTTGCGCTCGTCGGGCGCGAGAGTGGGAACCAGGGACAGGATGCGACGCATGGTTGTGGCCACATCGTCGACCAGGTTCATCATGCGGATGGCTTCGCCGGAAAGGGGCATAGACCTCAGTGGACCTCTCCTGACTATTTTCGGTCATCGCGCGTGTTCGGTAAAGCCGCTGTGAGAAGATGCCGTGCATGAGCCAGGATCAAAGTGCGCGGGAGCTGCGGGAACTGGTTGGGAAATTCGAGGAGGCTTTCGCCGGCATTCCGGAGGAGCTGGCAAGCGAGGCGCGGAGCGCGGGGAAGTGGTCGCGCAAGCAGATTCTGGGCCACCTGATCGATTCAGCCGCGAACAATCATCAGCGATTCATTCGCCTGCAGCAGGAGGCGGAGCTGCGTCTTCCCGGATACGAGCAGGAAGCGTGGGTGCGGCTGAACGGTTACGCGGAGCGCTCGTGGACGGAGCTGGTGATGTTGTGGGCTGCGTATAACCGGCATCTGGCGCACGTGATCGAGCGGATCGGCGTGGAGAGCCTGAAGCACGTGTGGGACAACGGGAGCGAGCGGCACGAGCTGGGATTTCTGGCCGCGGATTACGTTGTGCACCTGCGCCATCATCTGGAGCAGATCGTCGCCGGGGGCTGAGCGACGCTGAGGCAGGATTACCGCGAGCCCTTTGTCTCTTCGAGGTAGATCTTTACGTAATCGAGGTAATTGCGGGCGTACATCAGGATCGTCTCGCGGTCGTCGGAGGTGAGGCTGCGGCGGACCTTGCCGGGGACGCCGGCAACCAGAGAAGAAGGCGGGATGACGGTGTTCTCGGGAATGACGGCGCCGGCGGCGATGATCGAACCTTCACCGATTCGGGCGTTGTTGAGAATGCGCGCGCCGATGCCGATGAGGCAGGCGTCCTCGATCACACAGCCGTGGACGGTGGCGTTGTGGCCGATGGTGACCCAGTCGCCGACCATGACCGGATACTTGTAGCGCATGCCGTGGAGGACGGAGCAGTCCTGCACGTTGGAGTGGCTGCCGATGCGGATGGAGTGGACATCGCCGCGGACGACGGCATTCATCCAGACACTGGAGTGTTCGCCGAGGACTACGTCGCCGATGATCTGGGCGGAGACGTCGACGTAGCAGCTGGCGGGAATCACGGGAGTGTGACCCTGGTAGGTGCGGATCATGGGGATAGTGTAGGTCCGTTTCGAGTCCGCAGTGCCGCTGATTTATCCTCAAAAGAATCATGCAGGATGACGGAATTCCCCCTTTGAAGGGATGGAGCGAAGCGGAGCTGGACGCGGCGTTTGCGGCGGTGGCGCGCGAGGTGGACGCGTCGGCCGGAAAGCTGGCGACGCCGGAAGCTGTCGAGCAGTTCCGGCTGCAGTGGCTGGGCCGCAAGCAGGGGCGGCTGAAGGCGATCAGCGACGCGTGGCTCAAGGCGGCGCCACCGGAGGCGAAGAAGCAGATCGGGCAGCGGTTCAACACGCTGAAAGCGCGGATTGAGGAGCGACTGGATGCGGCGGGGCAGGCATCGCCCGCGAGCGCGCTGGATGCCGAGGCGATCGACATCACGCTGCCGGGGACGCGGCGGAAGCTGGGTGCGGAGCATCCGCTGATTCGCACGCAGCAGGAGATTGTGTCGATCTTCCAGCGCATGGGCTACTCGGTGGGGGTGGGGCCGGAGGTGGAAACCGACTACTACAACTTCGAGTCGCTGAATTTTCCCCCCGGGCATCCGGCGCGCGACACGCAGGACACGCTGGTCATCGCGGGGCAGGAGCGGAAGCTGCTGCGCGACCGCCTGCTGATGCGCACGCACACGTCGCCGGTGCAGATTCGGACGATGGAACGGCAGCCACCGCCGGTGCGGATCGTGATTCCGGGCAAGGTGCATCGCAACGACGCGGCCGACGCGACGCACTCGCCGATTTTTCATCAGGTGGAGGGGCTGTGCGTGGACACGAACATCACCTTCGCCGATTTGAAGGGCACGCTGGATTTCGCGATGAAGGAGCTGTTCGGATCGAGCGTGCGGACGCGGTTCTTCCCGTCGTTCTTCCCGTTCACGGAGCCGAGCGCCGATGTGCAGATCAGCTGCCCGTTCTGCGGCGGCGCGGGGTGCCGGAAGTGCAAGCAGTCGGGATGGATTGAGTTGCTGGGTTGCGGGATGGTGGACCCGGCGGTGTTCGGGTTCGTGGCGCAGAAGCAGCCGGGGTACGATCCGCAGAAGATCAGCGGATTTGCGTTCGGGATGGGCGTGGATCGCATCGCGATGATGAAATACGGGATCGGGGAGATCGGGCTGCTGTATTCGGGGGATTTGAGATTTCTGGAACAATTTGCATAAAGCAGCGGGTTAGCCAGTTAGCGAGTTAGCAAGTTAGCGGTTCGGGGAAAGTTGGGTTCCTGTGGCTAGAACGAGATATTTCCGGGATTTGCTGGTGTGGCAGAAGTCGATGAAGCTGGCGCGGGATGTGTATCAAGCGACGAATGGATTTCCTCAGACGGAGCGATTCGGCCTGACGATGCAATTGCGGCGTGCGGCCGTATCGGTTCCGAGCAATATCGCAGAGGGGCACGGAAGGTTATCGGACAAATCGCTCCGCGTATTTCTTGCGCAGGCGCGCGGCTCGCTTTACGAGGTGGAGACACAGCTGCAACTGGCAGTGGATCTGAACTACCTGGCATCGGCCGCCGCTGGCAGCCTGAATGGCCAGTGCGACGAAGTCGCCATGATGATTAACGGGCTTTTGAGCGCGATTGAAAGGACAGTCGACACGTCGGGTCGCTGACTTGCTGACTCGCTAACCTGCTAACTCGCTATGAGAATTCTGAGCTCATGGATTCGCGAATATGTTCCGGGCATCACGGTCAGCGACCGCGAGCTGGCTGACGATCTGACGCTGCGTGGGATTGCGGTGGAAGGCGTTTTCGACCTCGGCGAATTTGGTTCGCTTTTTGAGATGGACATCACGACCAACCGCGTGGATGCGATGAATCACTACGGCATTGCGCGCGAGGCGGCGACGATTTATGGGCTGGAGCTGAGGCCGCTGGATGCGTCGCTGCCGGCGGCGAAGGCTGCGGCGCAGGCGCTTCCAGTGCGCATCGAGGAGCCGAAGCTGTGCGGGCGGTTTACGGCGCGGGTGCTGCGCGATGTGACCATTGCGCCGTCGATGGGCGTGGTGGCGGAGCGGTTTCGGCTGCTGGAGCAGAAGCCGATTGCGAATGCGGTGGACGCGACGAATTACGTGGTGCTGGCAATGGGGCATCCGACGCACGCGTTCGATCTGGACAAGGTCGAGGGCGGGATTGTGGTGCGGCGCGCACGCAAAGGCGAGAAGCTGAAGACGCTGGACGGCGTGGAGCGGACACTCGATGCGGACGACCTGGTAGTCGCCGATGAGAAAAAGGCGCTGGGGATTGCGGGCGTGATTGGCGGATGGGACACGATGATCACGCCGGAGACGAAGAACATTCTGGTGGAGGCGGCGTGGTTCGATCCGGCGACGGTGCGGCGCAGCTCGAAGCGGCACCTGCTGCACACGGACGCGTCGCACCGATTTGAGCGCGGAGCGGACTTCAACGCCCCGCCGGTGGCGAATGCGCTGGTGAGCCGGATCATTCTGGAAGCGGGCGGCCACATTGAGGGCGAGCTGGTCAACGTGATCGTGCCGGAGGCGGAGGCGCGGACGGCGAAGCGCGCGAGCATCGCGTTCCGGCTGAGCGAGGTGCGGCGGATTCTGGGGCCGACGGAGGAACCGGAAGGGATTACGGTGAGCGCCGCGGAGACGATTCTGACCGGGCTGGGCTGCGGGCTGGCTGCGAATGCACCCGAAGCGAGCTGGAAGGTGACGCTGCCGAGTTGGCGGCTGGATCTGGAGCGCGAGATCGATCTGATTGAGGAGATCGCGCGCGTCTACGGGTACAACCGGTTCCGCAACACGCTGCCGCCGTTTGCGGGCACGGTGGTGGAGCTGCCGTGGGCGGATAAAGAATCGACGGTGCGGCAAACGCTGCTGGCACTGGGATGGAACGAGGCGATCTCGTCGAGCTTTTGTGGGGCAGAGGACGCGGCCAAATTTTTGCGCGAGCCGGGCACGGCGGTAGCGGTGGGGAATCCGCTGAGCGAAGAGGCGGGGATGCTGCGGCCGTCGCTGCTGCCGGGGATGCTGGAGATGCTGGCGCTGAATATCAGCCGCGACATGGAAGGCGCGGCGCTGTTCGAGATGGGAACCGTGTTCAGCGGGGGCGCCGACCGGGTGGACGAGCGGGCGTCGCTGGCGCTGGGCGCGACCGGCAAGGCGTGGGGCGGGCAGGATGCGGATTTCTTCGACGTGAAGGGAGCGATGGAGCAGTTGCTGGGGAAGTTCTCCGCGCGGTCGCTCTACTTCGACAGGTTTGCAGCGGGTTCGGGGCTGATGCCGGCTTGGCTGCATCCGGGGCGCAGCGCGCGCGCGGTGGTGGATGGGGCGACGATTGGATATTTTGGGGAGTTGCATCCGGTGGAAGCCGAAGGGCGGAAGCTGAAGCAGCGGGTGCTGGTGGCGGAACTGTGGCTGGATCGGCTGTTCCGGCAGGAATCGCGGCAGCCGGCGCTACGGGATTTGTCGCGCTTCCAGCCGGTGCGGCGCGATTTCTCGGTGCTGGCGCCGCAGACCGTGACATGGGGGACGGTGGCGGCAGCGGTCGAAGCACTCGCGATTCCGGAGATACAGTCGTTCACAGCAAAGGAAGTGCTGCGCGAGGGGAAACAGATTCCGGAAGGGCAATACTCGCTGCTGCTGGGCGTGGTTTTCCAGGCGCAGGAGCGTACGCTGCGCGACGAGGAAGTGCAGAGCTGGTCGCAGCAGGTGATCGGCGCACTGGAATCGCTGGGCGCGACGCTGAGGGTATGAAGGGGCAGCAGGTCAGCGAGTTAGCGAACCGGCAGATCACGCGTCAGCCTATTGGCAGAAAGGCGAGCGGGGTTCCGCGGTGACGACGCGGTGAGGAGCAAAGCGACGGATGGCTAAAGGACTTGAGCGAGGCGGGGGTACAAGCCGGCGTGGCTGGTCTGATAGAGGGCGAGCAGGCGCTGGCGCATGAGGTAGTAGGCGGAGGCAGCCTCGTGGAGGTGGAAGGGAATCAGGGTCGCTGAGCCGCGCATGACGCTGTGAAAGGCCAGGGCAAGCTCAACGCGGCGAACGGCGCGGCGGAGCTGGAGGGCATCGCGGCGGATGCGTTCGGTGACGATGACGCCTTCGTCGAAATTCCAGCGCTGGGCATGGGCAGCCAGCAGGAGCATGAGTTTGGCATTCTCGCGCATGCGGCGGAGGCCCTCTTTGCCGCCGAGCATGAGCCACATGTCCGGGGGCTCGAGAGAGATTTGCCCTTCGTGCGGCTCAAGGAAGTCGCGCGCCACAGAACTGACGTGGTCGAATTCGACGGGTTGCAGGGCAGAAACCAGCTCCGACCAGCTTCTGCGATCGAGCCGGAAGGCCGAAAACTGACTTTTCACCCCGGCAAAAACCAGCCAGCATACAACCGCGCCCAGGAGGAGAAATATCAGCACGAGAAGATGCCTTTCGTCATACTTCCGGCGGATCAGCCGATCCGGGAAAACGTGACGCTCAATTGCGCGCGTCCAGCCTGCGAAGATCGTACTCGACGCGCCGATGGAGCGCAAGGATGTACTTCTGTAAGTCGTCGGCTATTGGCTGCCGTTCGGGTTCCGGGGCCCAGAGCTGCACGCCGATCCAAATCACGGCCGCGCACCAGGCACCGGTGCGAAGGCGCTCAAACGCCATAAAGTAACGGCCGCCAAAATAGCTTTGCAGGCTGTTGGCGATGAGCATCAGCGCCGCCCACCCCGTCAGCCCCTGGCCCAATGCCATCACATGGTTACGCCAGCCCAGGCCGAGCCGGTTGGCGGTCATGCTCATAGCAACAAACACCTCAGTGATGACGAGGCTGGTAAATAGGTTGCTGCGCAGCTCCCAGATGTTACGCCCCGCATGGGCGGGAGCAATCCACCAGCTAAGGAGGCCGGCAACCATGGCGCCCCCCAGAGCGGCCGCGGCAAACATGCTTTTTGCGTCGCGAATCCAGGTTCCCGTGGGGCGCAGGACGATGCGCGCGATTTCCACGGCAACGAGTAACTGGAGCGCAAAGTCAGGCCACAGACTGGCGTAGTAGCACCGGGCATACCAGAGCTCGTTCCCCTCCAGATAGAGCAACATGAAGAGGATGGTGGTGAGGAAGGTGTAGATCATCCACGCGGTGAAGGCGGGGAACTGGCGCCAGCCGCCGCGCACGATGAGGACGAAGAGCAGGAACGCGTCACACACAAGGCCAAGGATCCAGAAAACATTGTCGATGAGCGCATTGTGCATGCGGTCCGTCCCCGACTCCACTGTACCTTAAGACGGACAAACCCCGGCTTCGCAGGGAAGCCGGGGTTTTTGGGCCGGAGGTCCGATTTTGCTACAGGCCGAGCAGCGTGAGGAGGGCTTCAATGGCGCCCACAGTGGTCGCGCTGCTTGTGGTTGTGGTCGTAGTGCTGCCCGCGGTCGTGGTGGTGCCGCTTCCGCTACCGGCCGGAGGGGGCGGGGTTGAGCCGCCGGGTCCACTGCCGCTGCCGCTGCCGCCATCGGCAAATACCGGCGCAGCCATCAGGGCCAGAGATGCAGAAAGAACCAGCAAGCGCAGAAATTTCTTCATCGCGAGAGGTGTCCTCTCAGGCGCAAAGGACGCGCCGCAATTTGAGAGTACACCTCACTCTTCAGGGTTGCCGCGAGTCCGCGGTATTTCGCGGCTGACAGGACCTGACTTAAGTCATGTAAAGAAAATGCAGTTACTTTCCTACCAGACCCGGCAAGCCTTGACGGGCGCCATGGGCTGCCCCGTCTTGCAGCCGAAAGCCGTGGCGAATTCCGGCATGTTATCCAGAACTCCTTTCACACGAATGGGATCGGGAGAGTGCGGATCGGTTTGCACCAGCATCCGGGTGAGAGCGGGACGCATATTCGAGCACCAGTTCTGCGCGTAGCCGATGAAGAACTGCTGCTGGGGGGTGAACTTCTGCTCGGAGGACTGCTCCCGCGTGGTGGGAGCAGGCAAGCCGCTCATGGCTTCGCGAGCCATGAGGGCCATGAGAGCCAGGCGGGCGCCCCCGTTGTCCGCGGTGTTTTCGCCGAGGGTGAGCCTGCCGTTCACCTTGAGGTTATCCACGGCGGTGAACTGGCTGTATTCGTTGACGAGGCAGTCGGTGCGCGCATCGAAGTTCTTCTTGTCCTGGGGAGTCCACCAGTTGTGGAGATTGCCTTTGCCGTCGAACTGCGAGCCCTGATCGTCGAAGCCGTGGGTTAACTCGTGGCCAACAACGGCTCCGATGTGGCCGAAGTTGGTGGCATCGGTGGCGTCCTTGTCGTAAAAGGCGGGCTGGAGGATGCCGGCGGGGAAGTTGATGTCGTTCATGCTGGGATCGTAGTAGGCATTGACGGTGGGCGGGGTCATCCCCCACTCATTGCGGTTGACGGGCTTGCCGATTTTGTCCAGTTCGAAAGCCGTTTCGAAGTCGCGGGCCCGCACTCCGTTGCCGAAGGCGTCGCCGGGCTGAATGTTGAGCTTCGCGTAGCTGCGCCATTTGTCGGGATAGCCGATCTTGTCGGCAACTTCGTGGAGTTTGGCTTCAGCTTTGGCTTTGGTTTCGGGGCTCATCCAGTCGATCTGCTGGATGTCCTTGCCCATGGCGGACTCGATGTCGTGGACCATCTGCAGGGCCTCCGCCTTCTGACCCGGCGTGAAGTATTGCGCGACATAGAACTTGCCCAGGTCTTCGCCGAGGGCGTTGTTGGTGGCACGCACGCAGCGCTTCCAGCGCGCCTGCTGCTGCGGCGTGCCTTCGAGATCATGGCCGTAGAAGTCAAAGTGCGCGGTGTCGAAGGCAGTGGGCAGGTCCATGGAGAAGGAATCGGCGAGGTGCACGCGGAGATAAGCGCGGATGGTGTCGAGGCTGGCGCCGTCGATGGTCCTGCTGATGGCAGCGAAGAACTCGGGGGAAACCACATTGAGCTGCTGGATGGAGGGCGAGCCGATGGCCCGCACGTACTCTGTTGCATCGATGGCGGGGGCGCCGGCGGCGAAGGCGGTGAGGGACTCCATGTGGTAAATCTTCTGAGGATCGCGGCGTTCGACGACGCCCTGGGAGGCTTTGGCGAGCGCAGTTTCAAGGTCCATGACACTCTGCGCCTGCGACTGGGCGGCGGATTGCGAATCGCCGAGCAGCTCGAGGACCTTTGCCAGGTGGGCTACATATTGCTGCCGCGTCTCCACGCTCTTTGCGTCGGTGCGCAGGTAGTAGTCCTTCTCGGGCAGACCCAGGCCGCCCTGATCGACGTAGGCGATTTCACGGGTCGCGTCCTTGAAATCCTGCATGGAGCCGTAGTCGAAGAAGACGCCGACGCCCATCTTGTTGAGGTAAGCGATGAGCGGGGGCAGTTCGGATTTGGACCGGAGCGCGGCGATGCGATCGAGCGCGGGCTGGATGGGCGCGAGGCCGCGCTGCTGAATGGCGTCGGTATCGATGCAGGCGGCGTAGTAGTCCCCGATCTTCTGCTCGTCGGTGCCCATGGCCGCGTGGGCCGCGGCAGCCTTCTCGAGGATGCCGTGGAGCGCCTGGGTATTGAACTCGTAGAGATTGACGAACTGGTCGAACTCCGGCATGTCCGCGGGAATGGGATGGAGCTTCGCGAAGTTTCCGCAGGCGTACTGGTAGAAGTCGACGCAGGGATCAGCGGAGGTGTCCATTGCGGTGGGATCGAAGCCGGGAATGGGAGCGTATTGTTTCGCTTGTGGTTGCGCGACGGGGGTTTGAGCGACGCAGGCGACGGTGGCCGCGAAGAATACGGAGCAGAACAGGAGAGGCAGAAAACGGCGCACGAGAACCCTCCGGGAAATCAAAAGAGGATGATACGTCAGTGGAGGGGCGGCGGTCCGGGCGAGGAAGGTCTCGAGAAAAAATGCGGCCGAGGACCGGGTTAAGGCTGGCTTTCCGCGGCAACGCGGATGTCGCGATCGACGGGAGCGGGCGTGTCGCTGCGGTCGGACGCATCGTCCTCGTCGGCAACCTGAAGCTGTAACGGTTCGCAGGGCTCCCAGTCGATGGCGGGGTTGTAGACCTGGGCGTGAGCGGGAGGATGGAAGCGGCCATCGCCGAGATAGGCGACCAGCAGGGTTCCCGCAATATACGGATGCAGCACGGCGAGCGGGACGACGTACTTCTTCGATTTGACCAGCGCCTCAACGACGCCGTCGACAGGGGTGCTGCGGGGAATGGCGCCGGGCACCTGGGGAATGACGAAGGTGCGCATCTCAGCGTCGGGATGCTTGCGCCCGTACTTCTCGAGCGAGCGGGCTGCCTGCTGGGGAGTCATCACGCCGGCGTCGGCGATGAAATTCCGATGAATGGAATGCGGGTAGTAGAAATTGAGGACCTTTTCGGCAAAGTTGGCGCAGTTATTGAAAAAGAGATTGAAGTGGCCGATGTTGCGGCGATGGTTGAAGCGCTCGATCAGCCTACGGTCCTGCTGCTCGGTGGTGGCGACTTCAAAGCCCCAGATGCGGCGGTCGTAGGAAGCGCCCACCAACTCGATCCATTCGCCGTGAGGGATCTCGGTTTTGGGGTCGTCGGGCACGAGGGATTCAAGATGATCGCGACGGTATGTGTCGCGCAGCTTCAGTTCGAGGCGTGGTGTGGCGGTGGCGGGGATCTCGCCGGGATCGTCGACGGCGTAGAGATACGGGATGAGCGGAATGGCGAGCCAGTCGTAGCCATCGATGCGGTGATAGCGGCTGATGACGACGCCGATTTCGCCCTCGCGGCAGGGGCGCAGGTGGGTGGGCGAGTCCGCGCAGACGTGATTGAGGTAGATGGCGGCGTGGCCAGTGGGGTTCATGGCGCCGAAGTCGCCGAAGGGCTCCTCGAGCAACAGCGCGGCGTCGGCGTGCGCGCGGGCGCAACCCAAAGCAGCCAGAAACACGAAGATCAGGAGTGGGCCCAACTTGCGTCGCAGATTCATAAATGATGCGGCTTCAAATCAGGATTTTGAATTTCGATCGTTGTGGTCAGGCGGCGGCCACCGGAGGATGCCGCCGACGCGTTCCATCCTCATAGTTAGAACCCGAATTCCATCCAGATGTTGTGCATTCGAGGGGCGATTTCCACGCTCGCCAGGCGCGCGCAGCCGTGCTGGTTCCTGCTACGCTCGGAGAGATGCGCGACCAGCGAAGATTCCCTCCAGGCCAGACGCTGCTCATCGATGCAGACGACACTCTCTGGGAAAATAATATTTATTTCGAGCGGGCGATCGCAGCGTTTATCTCCTTTTTGGATCACAGGGAGTACACGCGGGAGCAGGTTCGCGAGCAGCTGAACGAAGTGGAACGCGAAAATGTCCGCCGGCACGGATATGGGCTGGCGAGCTTCCGGCGCGCGCTGGTGGAGTGCTTCGAGCGGCTGACGACTGAGCCGATGACGCCGGAGAAGCACGAGAAGATCATGAGCTTTGCGCAGACCATCGCCGATGAGGAGATCAATCTGCTGGACGGCGTGGCGGAGACGCTGCCGGAACTGGCGACGCGGCACCGGCTGATCCTGGTGACGAAGGGTAACGAGGCGGAGCAGGCGGATAAGGTGGCGCGTTCGGGACTGGTGCAGCATTTTTCGGCTGTCGAGGTGCCGCGAGAGAAGGATCCGGAGGCGTATCGCGCGGTGTGCGCGAAGTATGGGCTGACGCCACAGGCAACGTGGATGATCGGGAACAGCCCGCGTTCGGACATCAATCCGGCACTGGCCTGCGGGCTGAACGCGGTGTACATCCATCATCCGCACACGTGGGTGCTGGAGCACGAGAGGCTGGATGCGCCGCCGGACGGTCAGCGGTTGCTGGAGGTGGGGAGCTTTGCGGAGCTGGGGGAGTGGTTCTGAAGAGCTCAGAAAAGCGAGCGTTCAGACGGCGGCGGGTTGCACGGCGAGTTCTTCGAGCAGGGATCGGACTTCGGTCAACACTTCTTCGGGTTTTGAGCCGGCCAGAGGGAAGCGCAGGATGCCCTGAGGGGTGAACTGGGCGCCGCGTTTGGCGTTTTTCGCGACGAGTTTCATGAGGCGGCCGGGATCGACGGCGGCGTTTTCCATAAAACGGATGTGGAGCTGATCGCGCTTACGATCGATCTGCGAGACGCCGATCCGTTCGCATTCGATGCGGAGGCGCGTCGCCTCCAGCAGGTGGGCGACGCTGACCGGGAGCGGGCCGTAGCGGTCTTCGAGCTCGGTGCGGACATCGTCGAGAGTGCGCTCGCTGTCGATGCCCGCGATGCGCTTGTACATGCGGAGGCGCTGGTTCTCCTCGGGGATGTAGGATTCGTCGATGCGCAGCGCGATGGCGAGAGAGAGCTGCACGGAGGGGCGCTCGACGTGCTCCTGACCTTTGAGCTTGCCGACGGCTTCTTCGAGCATGGAGGTGTACATCTCAAAGCCGACGGCTTCGATGTGGCCGCTCTGCTCGCCGCCGAGGAGATTGCCGGCGCCGCGGAGCTCGAGATCGAGCGCGGCGATTTTGAAGCCGGCGCCGAGGTCGGAAAATTCCTTGAGCGCGGCGAGGCGGCGGCGGGCGACCTCGGTCAGTTCCTGCTCGGGCGGGATGAGGAGATAGGCGTAGGCGCGGCGATTGGAGCGGCCGACGCGGCCGCGGAGCTGATAGAGCTCAGAGAGGCCGTGACGGTCGGCGCGGTTGACGACGATGGTGTTGGCGAGCGGGATGTCGAGACCGTTCTCGATGATGGTGGTGGCGACGAGAACGTCGTGCTCGTGGTGCATGAAGGAGAGCATGACTTTCTCGAGGTCGCTCTCGCCCATCTGGCCGTGTCCGACGACGACGCGGGCGGCAGGGACGAGCTCCTGAATTTTGGCGGCAAGCTCGTAGATGGTTTCGACGCGGTTGTGAACGAAGTAGACCTGGCCGCCACGCTCCAGCTCGACTTCGATGGCGGAGCGGATGAGCTTCTCGTCGAATTTGGCGACGACGGTCTGAATAGCCATGCGGTCGCGGGGCGGGGTTTCGATGACGCTCATATCGCGGAGGCCGACTAAAGACATGTGGAGGGTGCGGGGGATGGGCGTGGCGGACATGGCGAGCACGTCAATTTCGCGGCGCATCTGTTTGAGGCGCTCTTTGTGGCGGACGCCGAAGCGCTGCTCCTCGTCGACGACGAGCAGGCCGAGGTCGTGAAATTTGATGTCTTTGGAAAGCAGGCGGTGGGTGCCGATGAGGATGTCGACCTGGCCGGTCTCCACACGTTCGAGAATGAGCTTCTGCTCCTTTGGGGTACGGAAGCGGGAGATCATTTCGATGTTGATGGGGAACTGGCGGAAGCGATTCTTAAAGGTCTCGAAGTGCTGGAAGCTGAGGACGGTGGTGGGGGTGAGGACCGCGACCTGGCGGCCGTCCTGCACGGCTTTGAAGGCGGCGCGCATGGCGACTTCGGTCTTGCCGTAGCCGACGTCGCCGCAGAGCAGGCGATCCATGGGCAGATTGGATTCCATGTCGCGCTTGATGTCGGCGATGGCGGAGATCTGGTCGTCGGTTTCGTTGTAGTCGAAGGAGTCCTCGAACTCACGCTGGAATTCGTTGTCGGCCGGAAAGGCGTGGCCCTCAGCGGCCTTGCGCTGGGCGTAGAGCTTGAGCAACTCGTCGGCCATGTCCTCCATGGCCTTGCGCACGCGGGCTTTGGTTTTGGCCCACTGCTGGGAGCCGAGGCGGTTGAGGACAGGTGCAGGGCCGGCTTCGGTGGAGCGATATTTCTGGATGAGGTCGAGGCGCGTGAGCGGGACGTAGAGGCGGGCGCTCTCGGCGAATTCGAGGATCATGAACTCGATCGAGACGCCGTCCTGCTCGATCTCTCTGAGTCCCTGATACTGCGCGATGCCATGCTCCACGTGGACAACGTAATCGCCGACGGTGAGATCGCGGAAGTCGGAGACGAAGGCCGCGGTTTTGGATTTTTTCGCAGCGGGGCGCGCCAGCACGTCGGCTTCGTCGAAGAAATCCTGGGCGCCGAAGAGGACCAGGTGGGCGTCGGGCAGGCTGACGCCGGAGGCCAGGGCGGCGCGGAGGATGACGGGCGTGCGCATGTCGCCGGCGAGGTAGCTGGATTCGTCGTAGAGGTTCTCGCTGCCGGCATGCTGGATGCGGCTGCCGAGGCGGTAGGGCAGCTCGTATTCGCGGAGCAGGCTGGCGAGCCGCTCGACTTCTCCCTGATTGGCGGCGACGAGCAGGGTGCGGACTTCCTGGTTCATTAAGGTGCGAATCTGCTCGACCAGCGCGGGGATGGAACCGTGAAAGCGCAGCGTGGGGCGCGAGGAGAACTCGATTTCGCCGAGGGTTTCGTCCTCTTCGAGGACGTCGACGGCGCCGAGCTGATCGATGTCGAGGCCGGGATGGGAGGCGAGGCGGGCCTGCAGCAACTCGGGGCGAACGTAGATGTCTTCGGGGGTGATGAGGGAGCCGATGCTGGAGCGTTCGTGGCGCTGCTCGACCTTGTTCCACCAGCGGTCGATCTGATTGCGGATCATGGCGGGCTCTTCGACGAAGAGGGCGCTGCGGGGAAAAAGATCGAGGAGGGTGCCGGTGGCGCCGCTGATGCCTGCGAAAAACTCCCAGCCGGGGAAAACGCTGACGCCTCCGGCGGCGATGGCTTCCTCGATGAGATCGGGATCGCTGGAGGCGGCTTCGACGCGCGTGCCGCTGAGACGGGCGTGCACGGCGGCGAGCAGGCGCTCGGTGACCGGCGTTTCGGTGAGGGGTAACAGACGGGCTTCGTCGAGAGGGGCGGCGGAGCGCTGGGTTTCGGGATCGAACTTGCGGATGGACTCGATTTCGTCGCCGAAGAATTCGAAGCGGACGGGACGGTCGGCTTCGGGCGAGTAGATGTCGAGGATGCCGCCGCGCCGCGTGAACTGGCCGGGCATCTCGACGACGTCCATGCGCGTGTAGCCGATGCTGGTGAGGTGCGCGAGGAGGGTATCCACGTCGACTTCTTCACCGCGGCGCAGGATCTGCGCGAGGCCAGCGTAGAAGGGCGCGGGAAAGAGCTTCATGGCGGCGGCTTCGACGGGCGCGATGACGATGGAAGCTTCTCCCGTGGCGATCTTCCACAGAGTCTTGGCGCGCTGCTCCTGCACGTCGGGGTGGGGGGAGAGATTTTCGAAGGGGAGGACGTCGTGGGCGGGCAGGCGGAGGACGCGATCGGGCAGGATAGCGCCGGTGAGCTCGCATCCGGCGCGGAGGGCCAGATGCAGCGCGTCGGCAGCCTTGTTGTCCGCGACGATCACGACGGAGGGGACCTCGGCGGCGCGGGCAAAAAGGGGAAGATAGAGGGCGCGAGCGGTGCTGGTGAGGCCGGAGACACGACGACGCCCACGGGCAAGGGCGAGGTGGCGTCTTGCCTGTTCAAAAGAAGAAGTGTGCTCCAGGTCCGCAAGCAATTCGCGGACGAACGGGAGGATCATGTCAGTTCAAGTTTAGCGGACAACTATGCCCCGCGCGCGCGCTCGATGGCGCGGATGACGGCGCGGGCCTTATTGAGGCTCTCTTCGTATTCCTTTTCAGGGACGGAGTCGGCGACGATGCCTGCGCCGGCCTGGATGAATCCCTTACGGCCTTCGACGAGCAGGGTGCGGATGGCGATGCAGGAGGTGAGGTTGCCGGAGTAATCAGCGTAGAGCACAGAGCCGCCGTAGATGCCGCGGCGGGTGGGCTCCAGCTCCTCGATGATTTCCATGGCGCGGATTTTGGGAGCTCCGGAGAGGGTGCCGGCGGGAAAACAGGAGCGGAGGGCGTCGACGGCGCTGAGCTCCTTTTTGAGGCGGCCTTCGATGGAGCTGACCAGGTGCATCACGTGCGAGTAGCGCTCGACGAACATGAGATTCGTCACGTTGACGGTGCCATATTCGCTGACGCGGCCGACGTCGTTACGGCCAAGGTCCACGAGCATGACGTGCTCGGCGCGCTCCTTCTCGTCGTGGAGCATTTCCTGCTCGGCTGCGAGGTCGGCGGCTTCTCCGGCGCCGCGGGGGCGAGTGCCGGCGATAGGGCGATACTCCACGCGACGGCCTTCAACGCGGACGAGCAATTCCGGGGAGGAGCCGACGATGTGGGTGGTTTCCTGCTTGTTGGAGCCCGGTTTCGCTCCGGGTTTCCGGCGTCCGAAGCGCAGGAAATACATATAGGGCGAGGGATTGACGATGCGCAGGGCGCGGTAGACGGAGAAGGGATCGACGCCGGGCTCGACGTCGAGGCGCTGGGAGAGGACGACCTGAAAGATGTCGCCGGCGGCGATGTAGTCCTTGGCGCGTTCGACAGCTTTGAGGAACGCGGGCTTGCGGGTGCGCGAGGAAAAGCGGAGCTTACCGGAAGGTTTGCGCTGGGAGAGTTTCGGCAGCGGCTGCGCGAGACGGCGCTCCAGACGGTCGAGGCGGCGGAGCGCGTCGGTATACGCGGCCTGAGGCTTGTGACGTCGCAGGTTCTCGGTGACGATGAGGAGGATTTCCTTCTTCACGTGGTCGAAGGCGAGGACTTCGTCGAAGAACATGAGGCAGGCGTCGGGAAGGCCGAGGTCGTCTTCGGTGCTGACGGGAAGGCGCTCGATCTGGCGGACCACGTCGTAGGAGAGAAAGCCGACAGCGCCGGCGGTGAAGGGGGGCAGGCCAGGAACGCGGGCCGGGGTATGTCCGCTGAGCGCGTCGCGGAGGAGCGCAAAGACATCGCCGGTGATCCTGCGAGTCTTGCCGTTCTCGGTGACGTCAATCTCGCGGCCGTGAGAGACGATGCGGCGGCTGGGGCGGATGCCGATGTAGGTATAGCGGCCGAGGCGCTCGCCACCCTCGACGGATTCGAGAAGGAAGCACTCAGGCTCGGCGGCGGCGAGGCGGAGAAAGGCGGAGACGGGCGTCTCCAGGTCCGCGGTGAGGGTGCGGTAGAGCGGCACGAGGGTGTGGGAGCGGGCCAGGCGCAGGAACTCCGCGCGGCCGGGCAATGAGGGCCTCATCGAGTTCATAGTACAGGGGCTGCCGCTGCCGGCATTGGTAACGACTCGCCGGCCGATTCCGCAATTCGTCCTTGACAATTCATTATCATATGAGAAAATGATAATAATTAAGGAGGATGAGAGTGACAATGCTGTTGTTGGAAACCGGAGCCAGATTCCTTGCGGCTGATCGTGCCTGGATCGCGACTGCGCTGTTACATAAAGAGAATCCCGGGCGAGAGGATTTTACTGAGGCGGAGATCCTTGAACGCGGTCGACGTGAAGGCTTCGTCGAGGAAAGATCAAACGTCTTCCCTGTCCATGTCAATCAGCATTGCGTCTCCAACCGTCCCCCCAATCCTGGCAAACACCGCATGCTCTTTGAGACACGCAAGGGAAGGCGTCGCCTCTACCGACAGGGCGATCCGCAGATGCCTGGTCGAACAGGCAAGATTGTTCCGGAGCGCGAGAACATTCCTTCGAAATATCATTACCTGCTCGACTGGTATGCGGGATGGAGCGGCGGCTCCTCTTCCGGATCATCGCGGCCGAAAGCCTCCGCGGACCCACTGCTCGGGCTCAGGGGATCAGGTCGCGCCATCTGGCAGCACGAGCATGCGGACGAATTTGTGCTACGACTGCGTGAGGGCTGGCGATGAGCCGCATTTTCTGGGATACAAATCTTTTCATTTATCTCTTTGAGGATTACGGAACACATTCCGAAGAGGTCGCGCAATTGCGCCGCAAGATGCTTCAGCGAGGCGACGAACTCATTACGTCCACTCTGACCATGGGCGAGCTCCTTACTGGCCCCCGGAAAAGCGGCCATCAGGAACTGTGCCAGAAGTATGAAGAGGCGATTCGCGCCACCGCTATTGTGGTTAGCTTTGATCTGGCCGCCGCGCGGTCTTACGCCTGGCTACGCGCTCAACCCCGCAAAATCGCTCCTCCTGACGCCATTCAGCTGGCCTGCGCCAGCGCCGCAGGTGTCGACCTCTTCCTCACCAATGACACCCGGCTCCACGAAGTGAAGATGGAAGGCATTCACTTCATCACCTCGGTCGATCGGGCTCCCCTCTAGGTTCAGCCTCGGCCCGCCTCACGAGCTCAGCCGCTGGATTTCTCCAAGTGGCCGCCGAATTCGTAGCGCATGGCGGAGAGCAGGCGGTCGGCGTACTCTTCGGCGCCACGCGAGGCGAAGCGGGCGTAGAGCGCGGCGCTGATGACGGGAACGGAGACGCCCTCGTCGACGGCGGCCTGAACGGTCCAGCGGCCCTCGCCCGAATCTGAGACGTGGCCGGCGAATTTAGAGAGCTGGGGGCTCTCGTGAAGAGCGGCGGCGGTTAGGTCGAGGAGCCAGGAGCCGACGACGCTGCCGCGGCGCCAGACTTCGGCGACTTCGGGCACATTGATGTCGTACTGGTAGAGCTCAGGATGGCGGAGGGGGGTCGTTTCGGCGTCGATCTCCTGCTTTTTGCTGCCAGCGTTGGCGCTGTGGATGACGTTGAGGCCTTCGGCGATGGCGGCCATCATGCCGTACTCAATGCCATTGTGCACCATCTTGACGAAGTGGCCGGCGCCGTTGGGGCCACAGCGGAGATAGCCGTTCTCGGACGGGGTGGGTTCGCCGGCGCGGCCGGGGGTCCGCACTGCCGAGTCCACGCCGGGAGCGAGGGATTTGAAGATGGGATCGAGGTGATTGACGACGTCTTCTTCGCCGCCAATCATTAGGCAATAGCCGCGATCGAGGCCCCAGACTCCGCCGCTGGTGCCGCAGTCGACGTAGTGGATGCCTTTGGGTTTGAGCTCGGCGGCGCGGCGGATGTCGTCGTGATAGTAGGAATTGCCGCCGTCGATGACGATGTCGCCTTTGCCGAGGACGGGGACGAGCGAGGCAAGGATGGAGTCGACGGCCCCGGCGGGAATCATGAGCCATATGGCGCGGGGCGCGGTGAGCTGGCTGGCGAAATCCTGGAGACTCTTCGAGGACTTCGCGCCCTTTGCGACGAGGTCCTGCATGGCCTGGGGGTGGGTGTCGTAGACGACGCACTGGTGGCCGGCTTTGAGCAGGCGCTGCACCATGTAAGAGCCCATCCGGCCGAGACCGATCATTCCGAGTTGCATATGTTTTGTCCTCCTGGGGAGTTGCGGGACCTACACCATTGTTTCGCGCAGCGGGCGTCTTCGGCAACGCGATCCGATGCAGGGTGATTTTTATCACACGCGCGTGAATAGCCCGCGCAACTAGAATCAGAGGGATTGCCGGATCGCCGCAGGGCAGATTGTTCTCACGAAAACTACGATGCCATTTGCGCTTCATTCTTTGTTCAACGACCGGGCGGGACACACACGCGGCAGGATTGCGGGCATTTACGCGCTGCTGCTGGTGTTTAACGTCGCTGCGTGGCTATGGGCGGTGGCAGCGTTTCATCGCTTCCCGGTCCTGCTGGGCACGGCGTTTCTGGCCTACAGCTTCGGGCTGCGGCACGCGGTGGATGCGGATCATATCGCGGCCATCGACAACGTGACGCGCAAGCTGATGCAGGAAGGCAAGCGTCCGGTGGCCGTGGGCTTCATGTTTTCGCTGGGCCACTCGACCATCGTGGTGGTGGGCGCGCTGGCCATTGCCGCAGCGGCGCTGGGGCTGCAGAGGCATATCGATCACTACCGGAACATCGGCGGGGTGGTGGGGACGCTGGTTTCGTCGCTGTTTCTGCTGGCTATTGCGCTGGTGAACCTGGTGATCCTGCGCTCGGTATGGCAGACCTTCGCGCGGGTACGGCGCGGCGAGCGGTACGAGGACGAGGACCTGGACCTGCTGCTGGCCAATCGCGGCTTTCTGGCGCGGATTTTCCGGCCAATCTTCGGGATGATCCGGCAGAGCTGGCACATGTATCCACTGGGCGTGCTGTTTGGGCTGGGGTTCGACACGGCGACGGAGATCGGGCTGCTGGGAATCTCGGCGGCAGAGGCGTCGCGGGGGCTGTCGCTTTGGTCGATTCTGGTGTTTCCGGTGCTGTTCGCGGCGGGCATGTCGCTGATCGACACGACGGACAACATTCTGATGCTGGGGGCGTACGGATGGGCGTACATCAAGCCGATCCGGAAGCTCTACTACAACCTGACCATCACGGCGGTGTCGGTGGTGGTAGCGCTGGTGGTGGGCGGCATCGAGGCGCTGGGGCTGGTGGGCGGCCAACTGCATCTGCAGGGGACCTTCTGGGGGCTGGTGGGGCGGCTCAACGACAACTTCGGCATTCTCGGCTACTGCATCGTGGGCATCTTCGCGCTGGCCTGGATCGTCTCCATCGCGATCTATAAGCTGCGGCGGTTTGAGGATCTGGAGCTGAGCCCGGAAGCGTGAATTGACATAGCGGCGCGCGGCGCATAACTTCGGCAATTCGGGAAGAAATCTTCCGAGACGAGGAGCGTACCGCGATGCCGCGTTTTGTTTCTACATTCGTTTTGGTCCTTCTGAGCGCATGCGCCGTCGCGGCGCAGAGCACGCCGCCCGCGGGGCAGCTGGATCCGACGCGCAACATTTCCGACCCCATACTCTTTTCGTCGTTCCACCAACCGCTGCCGGAGCAGTACATCTGGACGCACGATGCGAAGGGGCAGACGCAGGCGCAGCAGGATGCGCCGCGCTATTTCCTCGCCCACTTTCGCGTGGAGAGCGTGCCGCAGGCAGCGACGCTGTATGTGGCCGGGCCGCAGAACGCCGAAGTGTGGGTGAACGGGACGGAGGCAGGGCATTTCGCGGCCGACCCGCTGTCGCGCATCGACGTACACGTGTTCTGGACGAACGTGACGCGGTTGCTGCATGCGGGCGAGAACACATTGGCCGTGGAAGTGGACCACGGCGGCGAGCTGGTGGCAAAGATCATTCCGGCGGCGGAGGATGTGAATGCGCCGGCGATGCTGATCAGCGATGGCTCATGGAAGGCAATGTTGCAGGCGGCCGATGGCTGGCAGAATGCGGGTTTCGACTCGAGCGCGTGGCCGGCGGTGGACTCGCGCGGGTCCATTGAGGGGAACATCGATTTCTTCCAGTGGAACAGCGATGCCGGGATGTACAACTGGCCGGGATATGAGGGGGCATCGCCGTTTCTGGCGCATGTGTATCTGCCGCCAGTGAAGGTGATCGATGTCTATCCGGGGAACGGGAGCTTCGAGAACGTGGATGCGCTGACGCAGACGAACGTCGATCCGGCGCAAGGATTTACGGTGAAGATGCACCTCGACGTTACGGGGAACTTTACGCCTGCGCTGACGCTCGATTTCGGGCGCGAGGTTGCGGGGCGGGTGCAGGTGATTTCGGACAGCGACGCGCCGGCGGTGGTCTCGATTGCGTATGGCGAATCGCTGGGCGAACTGAACAACGAGCCGTATCTGGGCGATAACGCATTGTTCCTGGACGCGCACGGCAGCGGGGTGGGGCCGAAGTCGGCGTTCCGGTACGCGCGAATCCGGTTTCTGGCGGCCGCGAATTTTCGCGTGAAGGCGATTCGGCTGGAGGACATCTATTACCCCGTCCACTATTCCGGCTCATTCGAATCGTCAGATGCGCTGCTGAATCGCATCTGGGAAACGGGCGCGTACACCAGCCACCTGTGCATGCAGGACGACATCTGGGACGCGCCGAAGCGCGACCGCGGACGGTGGATGGGCGACACGGATGTGAGCGGGAGGGTGATCGACGCAGTTTTTGGCGATCATTTCCTGGTCGAGGACACGCTGACGCGGCTGATCGGGCCGCTGCCGATTACGCAGCACGTGAACGGGATTCCGGGATACTCGTCGTTCTGGTTCACGGAGCTGGAGGATTATGTGCGGCACAGCGGGCGCATCGAGTACGTGCGGTCGATGCACGACCGCATGGTGGCGCTGCTGGAGTTCATGGACAAAGATTTCAATGCGCAGAACCAGTTCATCAACCATACGCACGAGTGGCCGTATGTGGACTGGTCGCTGTGGCTGGACGGGAAGTCGGCGCAGTCGAGTGAGACAACAGTGCTCGAGTACATTCGCGCGTATCGCGCCGGCGCGTGGCTGCTGCGGCAAATCGGGGACACGCAGAATGCGGAGCATTTCGAGCAGCGCGCGGACGAACTGGCGAAGGCGAGCGAGGCGCAGGACTGGACAGACGGATCGTATGGGCCGCGCTGGCAGACGAACGCCATGGCCGTGATCTCGGGAGTCGCGCAGACGGATCAGTACGGATCGATCTGGCAGAATGTGCTCGATCAGGTGGGCCAGCCGACCTTCCGGCCGAATGTGATCACGCCGTATTACGGTTCGTACGTGCTGGATGCGATGGCGGAGATGAACCATCGCGAGGCGGCGCTGAAGTGGATCCGGGAATACTGGGGCGGGATGATTGCGGAGGGGGCGACGAGTTTCTGGGAAGCGTACGATCCGGCGTGGCCCAAGGACGATCCGCACGTGGACCTGCAGGCGGACGACACCGCTGGCTACCGGATCAGCCTGGCGCATGGATGGTCGAGCGCGCCGGCGTTCTGGCTGATGCAGCAGGTGCTGGGAATTCAGCCCACGGCGCCGGGATTCGCTAAGACGACGATCCGGCCGGATCTGGTGGATCTGGAATGGGCGAAAGGCGCGGAGCCAACACCGCAGGGGCTGCTGAAAGTGGATCTGCGGAAGACGCACGATGAGCACAGCCTGCATGCGGTGATCGATTTGCCGCCGGGCGTGGAGGCGACGGTGCTGTATCCGGTGACGCCGGGGACGGGACCGGTGCTGGTGAACGGCGAGCGGCGCACGGGCACGCCGGCGGAGAACGGAAGCCGCGTGGCGATTGTGCTGAGCAAGCCGGGGCAGTACGAGATTCACGCTGCGGATTAGCAGGAAGGGCTATCAGCGAACGGAGCCGAGGGAAGAATTGGGGCCATCCATGCCGGGGTGCGTGACCTCGTTGGCGTGGGGCACGAGTTGCGCGTAGATTTCCCTGGGAAGGTTCGTGCGCCAGTGGCCGGTGATGCGGGCGAAGAGCACGGTTCCGAGAAAAAGAACGGCAAGGATGGCGGCGACGGCGCGTGGGCTGGCGATGCGGCCACGCCAGCGTTCGGCTGCGGTCCTGCTGGGCGGCAACGCGAACTGCAGGCCGTTTTCGACGGGGCATGCGGCGACGCAGGCCATGCAGGCGCTGCACTCGACGGAGCGAATCTGCACGAGCTGGTCGACTTTGAGGTGGGCGGGGCAGACGCGGGCGCACTTGCCGCATTCGATGCAGGCTTCGGGGTCGCGGCGAATTTTTAGCGGGCTGAGCAGCGAGGCGAGGCCCATGAGCGCGCCGTAGGGGCAAAGGTAGCGGCACCAGAAGTTCTGCACCAGCATGGAGAGCAGCGCGAGCACGCCGAGAACGACCGCGCCGGTGAGCGAGAGGGTGCGGAAGAAGTTCAGCATCTTCACGTCCGCAACCAGGCCGTAGGGTGTGAGCATGAAGCCGGCGAGAGCTTCGGCGGACATACTGGCGATGATGACGACGAAGAAGCCGAGCAGGACGTATTTGAGGCTGCGCAGCGAGAGATCGGCCCAGCGCGGCAGGCGAAGATTGCGGCCGAAGACCTTGCGGCCGAGCTTCCAGAGATATTCGGAGAGGGTGCCGACGGGACAGAGCCAGGCGCAAAAGGATTTCTTCAGGAGCAGGCTCATCAGCAGGAAGGCGATGAGCAGAAACATGGCGGCGGGGTGGATGGGGGTGACGTGGCCGGTGACGAGCAGGTATTTGAGGTTCATCAGGCCGGCGATGGGCAGCCAGCCTTCGACGCCGGCGGGGCGGCTGACGTGGAGGCCGAGGCCACCGCGCTCGAATCCGCAGACCCAGAGGTAGAACTGCAGGCCGATCCAGACGTTCAGCGCGATGAAGATCCCCTGGGCGATGCGCCGGATGCGCTGGGATTGATCGGGCGCGGAACGGCGAATGACTTTCTTCGTTGTGGCCTTCCGCGCGGCGGCGGTTTCCAACGGCTGCGTGCCCATTTCCCGCTTCTCCTGCCTTGAAAGTAGCCGGGGCTGGGTGCTGGAGCAGTGACTTTTATCACGCTGGAAGGGTCTGTAATTGAGCCGGAGGCGTGTAAAATTGGACCTAGCGCGTCAGATTTCGGGGCGGCCTCCCGCAACTTCCCTGCACAGTTCAGGCGATTCCCGCGAAGGCCAGGACCTTGCGCGCAACAAGATTTTTGAGGAGCACCACGATGGCGAAGATTGCCAAAACAGCCGACCGCAAGAAGATGATGGACACGACCAAGAGCACGGATTGCCCAAAGTGCTCCAAGCCAACCCGCATTGTGAAGCGGGTGAAAGACCGGGAGCGCGGGATTCCCGGCGGCGTGTACATATCCTGCTCGGCCTGTGAGTTTTACGAGAAGCTATAGCGGCCTATTGGCTGGCGGCGACGGGTGCGGGCTTAGGGAGCACGGCGTTTTCCGCCAGCGCCAGCAGCAGGATAGCTGCCAGTGCAGCAACGGGAACCGCAAAGCCGAGGCGCAGCGAGGCTGAAGCGGTGGAAACCAGGCCGGTGAGCCAGGGCAGTACAGCGCCGCCAGCGGCGCACATGGCGAAAACCCAGCCGGTGTGGCGATGGTCGCTGACACGGCTGAGCATCCGCGAAACCCCCAGAGGAAAAACAGGCGCAAAGCCGAGGCCGGCAGCGGCGACGGCAAGGATGACCGTGGACGGCGCATGCGGCTCCACGAAGGCGGCGACAGCGGCCAGAGCCAGGGCCATCCCCGGCAGCAGAATGGCGCGTTCGGGCAGGACGCGAAGCAGGAGCGACGTGATGCCGCGACCGGCGAGGAGCGCCATCCAGTAGACGGAGACGGTGAGACTGGCGGCGGCGAGGGTGAATCCACTGAAGCGATGAGCGTAGGTGGCGATCCAGCCGCCGACGGCGTTCTCGACACCGACATAGATAAAGAGAAAGAGGCCGAAAAAGACGAGCGTTCCGAGCTGCGAGGATTGAGCCGTTTGCGCGCGAGGGGAGCGCTGGCTGGGAACACGCAGGAGCGGCGCGAGCGCGGCGAAAACGGCCGCGGCGGCCAGTGCGACCACAAGGAGCAACGGACGCATGTGGTGGGAGCGCTCGGCCCAGGCGATTACCCAGGGACAGGCGACGGCGCCAATGCCCCACCAGAGATTCACCGTGGAGAGGCGGCGGCCGCGGCCGCTGGAATCCGCGCCGGCGGTAAGGTTGGTGGCGGTGACCGAGAGTCCGGTGCCGAAGCCGATCAGCGCAAAGGCGGTAAGGGCCAGAGCGTGACCCGTGGCCGCGCTTGCGCCGGTGGCAGCGAAGGCGAGCAGCAGAACCCCGGCGCACAGGAGCGCAAAGCCGCTGGGCAGGCTCCGGTTGAGGCGCCACGGCGAAAAGATGGCGCCCACGGTAGAGGCGGCGAATTCCGCGGCGAAGAATCCGCCGGACTGGACGTCAGGCAATCCCCAGCGCGCAGCCAGCAGGGGCAGGAGCGGGCCGGGCAGTACAGTGACGACGCCGCAGACGACAAAGCCGATGCAGAGCAGCCAAAAACGGGGAGCGTTGGTGCGCGATGGAAGCATCGCGTTATTTCTTCCGGGCGCGGTGGGGGTTGGGAGGCGCGGTGGATTCGCGGACGATGAGCTCGGGGACAATGGGCACCTCGTCGGGATATTCCCGAGCGCCACGGATGCGATCGAGCAGAATCTGCGCCGCGGTGTTACCCATACTGTTGAGAGGCTGGCGAATGGTGGTGATGCTGGGGGTGTGATAGAGCGCGCCCTGGGTGTCATCGAAGCCGACGACAGAGATATCGCTGGGTACGCTGAGGCCATGATCGCGGAAGACACGAATGGCGCCGATAGCGGCAATATCGTTGTAGGAAACGAGTGCCGTGAAGGGGCGTTTTTGCGCAAGTAGGCGTTGGGCGGCGGGGTAACCCAGCTCGGGCGTGGAGAGGTTCTGTTCCAGCTGGACTACGAGGCTGGGATGGACCTCGAGGTCGAGCTTCCTGGCGGCGGTCATGAGGCTCTTCCAGCGGTCGGCGGAGTCGGAGCTGAAAGGCTGGCCGCGCATGAAGGCGATATGGCGGTGACCGAGCCGGACAAGATGGCGGAGGGTCAGCTCGGCGGCGTGCGCGTGGTCGAGCACGATGCGGGTGACGCCGGGCAGAGACTTGTGGCCGGCCACGGCGACCACCGGCAGCGGCAAACTGTGCTGGAGAGCGGTGTCGATGGCGATGAAGCCCTCAACGGAACGCTCCATGAGGAGGCCGGGATATTCGTCGATGAGGTCGGCTTTGCGGCGATGGCTGGCGGTGAGGTAAAAATAACCCTCCTCGATGAGGACCTCTTCGATGCCGCTCATGACCAGCGTCGAATAGCCGTCGCTCAGCTCGGGAACCAGCACGCCGATGGAAAAGCTCTGGCGGCGGCGCAGGGAGCGGGCGAAAAAGCTGGGGCGGTAGTCGAATTTCTTTGCCGCGGCGATGACGCGATCGCGCGTTTCCTGGGGAATGGAGCGCACGCCGGGAGCGTTATTGAGCACCAGGGAGATGGTGGCGGGGGAGAGGTCGAGGTAATCACCGAGAGTGCGAAGGCTGATGGGCCGCGCAGGAAGAAAGCCGGCCTTGGCGGCGCCATTTTTCGCAGCGGCGCGGGAAGCTGCGCGCACGGCCCCTGGGCGCCGGGCAGGATCGTTCCTGGGTCGAGGCATGCTCCAGTTGTAGACACTTCGGGGGATGGATTCAATGAAGAAATTTTGGGCGGCAGTCCGCGTATTCCATAGCAGAGGCGACACCTTATTCCCGGATTGTGGCCGGACCATCCGCGGGGGGTGGACAGGGGTCTCGTTCGTCACGCAATGGAGTCAGGGCAGCTTCCGGCTGGTGCCCAATCGCGTTATGCTTAGGTAACCCTCTCCCTGATCGGGTCCTGTTTGCGCGACGCAGGTGCGCCCCGGGAGCTGGAACCGTCCGTGCTGAACCGCGAAGAAAAACTGCCCGCCATTCGACTGACCGTGATCCAGTATGTGATTGCGGCGGTGCTGGTCACGCTTGTTTTCGGGCTGTGGCGGCTGCAGGTGGTTGGGGGACAGAATTATCACGCAATGGCGGAGGCGAACCGCATCCGCAAGGTGCCCATCCTGGCGCCGCGGGGCAAGATCTTCGATCGCTACGGGCGGTTGCTGGTGGACAATTATCCCTCGGTCTCGTGCTTCCTGGTGCGCGAGCAGGGACATGACATCGCGCCGGACCTGCCGCTGATCGCGCGCGGCCTGGACATGACGGTGGATCAGATTCAGGCGATTCTGCGGAAATACCGTTACGCCCCCAGCTATCAGCCGCTGCCGCTGAAGCAGGACATCACGCCGGACGAGCAGGAGTTCATCGAGGCGCACAAGGACGAGCTGCCGGAACTGGACACGATCCAGGAAGAGCGGAGGCTGTATCCGGGCGGTGGGTTTGCGGCGCAGCTGATCGGCTACGTGGGCGAAGTGAGCGAGCAGATGCTGGACAACGACCCACGCTACGCCTTTTATCAGCCGGGCGATGTGGTGGGCGAATCGGGCGTGGAAGCCTCCTACGACAGCGTGTTGCGCGGGATTGACGGTTCGCAGGACATTGCCGTGGACAGCCACGGGCGCGAAGTGGGGCGGCTGGGCATCGAGCCGGCACAGCCCGGGCACAGCCTGCGGCTGACCATCGATCTGGACATCCAGCGCGCGGCGGAGAATGCGCTGGGCGACCGCGACGGGGCGGTGATCGCGATGGATCCGCATACAGGCGAGATTCTGGCGCTGGTGAGCCGGCCGGTCTTCGATCCGAATGAGTTCGCGGTGCGCATCAGCCGCAACGACTGGGACAAGCTGATCACCGATCCGGAACATCCGCTGATGGACAAGGCGATTCAGGCGCAACTGGCGCCGGGGTCGACCTTCAAGATCATCATGTCGCTGGCCGGACTGCAGGAGAACATCGCGCAGAATCTCACTGTCGACTGCCAGGGCGGCGTGACGCTGTACGGACACTTTTTCGCGTGCGACCGGCACCACGGTGAAGTGGACATCGAGAACGCCATTCCGTGGTCGTGCGACAGCTACTTCTACGTTCTGGCTACCAAGCTGGGGATCGACACGATCGCGAAGTACGCGCACTCGGTGGGGATTGGCGTGAAGACGGGTGTGGATCTGCCCGATGAAGTCAGCGGGACGATGCCCTCGACGGAATGGAAGATGCGGACGTTCCACCAGAAGTGGTACGCGGGCGAAACGGTGTCAGTGGGGATTGGGCAGGGCGCAGTGGCGGTGACGCCGATCCAGCTGGCGCGGGCCATCGGGGGCATCGCGTCGGGAGGAATTCTGAAGCGGCCGCACGTGGTCTTTCCGAGCGAGCTGACGGAGGAGGAACGCCAGGCGATTCTGGACAACTATCCGGGTTCGGGAGACGCGACCGTGCCGATCACGCCGGCCAACTGGGAGATCATCACGGACGGGATGTACAACGCGGTAAACGGGCCTGGTGGAACGGCGTATCTGGCTGCGCTGAAAAACATCGACTTCGCCGGAAAGACGGGTACTGCCGAAGTGGTCAGCCACAGCGCGGGTGCGCTGAGCCTGGGGACCGGGGCGGAGCGGGCGGATTCATGGTTTGTGGGCATTGCGCCGCGCCGCAATCCGGATATCGTCGTTGTTGTCCTGTGGGAGCACGGGGGCTGGGGATCGTATTCGGCGCCCATCGCGGCACGCGTGGTGGAGGCCTACGTGGACAAGCAGCGGCGGCTGCACAACAACCTGGTAGCGCAGAACCAGAAGCAGGTCGAGGTGGGAGCGGTGTGGTCGAATCCGGCAGCGCCGAATGCTTTTGGCGGCAAGCCGATCCCGGCGTCGATTCTGCCGGGGCAGAAGGGCAACCCGGAACTGGCGTCGATTCGCGGCGGACATTTCTCGGTTCCTGTGCATCCGCATTGAAATTGCTCTCCGGCCCGAGACGCGCTGCAGTTGCGTGCGCAACGCGTAGGCTGGATTTATGAAATTCAGATGCGCATTCGGACTGGCGCTGGGAGCCGCGCTGCTGGCGGGCGTTGCGGCGCAGTCGCAGACGAATTGGGTGGGGACGTGGGCGGCGTCGCAGCAGATTCCTGAGCCGGCGAACTCCCTGGCGCCGGAGGCGATGCGCGATGCGACGATCCGGCAGATCTTTCATGTATCGATTGGCGGCAGCGTAGTGCGCGTGCGGCTGTCGAATGCGTTCGGAACGGAGCCGCTGCGCTTTACTTCGGTTCACATTGCGCGGCCGGGGGCGCAGGTCGATCCGGCGAGCGATCGCGTGGTGACCTTCTTCGGCAAACCGGATGCGATTGTGCCCGCGGGCGCGGAGTATCTCTCCGATCCCATTCCGTTCGCGCTGGCGCCGTTGTCGAGCGTGGCGGTGAGTTTTTATCTGGAGGATGCGCCGGCGGTGGAGACAGGACATCCGGGGTCCCGAGAGACAACGTATTACGCGCACGGAGACCTGACCGGCGCGGCGGAACTACCTGGCGCACAGACGATCGACCACTGGTACCAGGTTTCCGGCATCGAGGTGGAAGCGCCGCCGCAGGCTGCGGCTATTGCGGTGGTGGGCGATTCGATTACCGACGGGCACGCGTCGACGACCAACGGGAACGATCGGTGGACGGATTTTCTGGCGGCGCGGCTGCAGGCGTCGCCGGCCACACGCGAGATCAGCGTGCTGAATGAGGGGATCGGCGGGAATCGCCTGCTGCAGGATGGCGCGGGGCCGAATGTTCTGGCGCGCTTGAATCGCGACGTATTGGCGCAGGCGGGGGTGCGATGGCTGATTGTGCTCGAAGGGGTGAACGATCTGGGCATGCTGACCCGGGACGGTCCGGCGCCGCCGGCCGCGCACGCAGCTCTGGTGGAACGGATCGAGGCGGGGTACCAGCAGATTGTGGAGCGCGCGCACGAGCGGGGGATTGAGGTCATTGGGGGGACGATCACGCCGTATATGGGGTCGGATTACTACCATCCGGACGCCGCAAACGAGGCGGACCGGGAGGCGGTGAACGCGTGGATCCGGACGCCTAGACACTTCGACGCGGTGATCGACTTCGACCGGGCGCTGCGCGATCCGCAACATCCGGACCGGCTGCGGCAGCAACTGGACTGTGGGGACCATCTGCATCCAAACCCCGCAGGGTACAAGGCGATGGCGGAGGCGGTGCCGCTGGGATTGTTCGCGGGGCAGCCCTGGACGGCAGAGCCGCGGGCTGCCGGGGATCTGCCGTGACCTCAGTGCCCGGCCGGGAAGCGATCTATCGCGTTACGATAGAGAGTGATGCAGCAGGAGCGCGAACGTGCCGTGGTCTGCCTCTCCGGAGGCATGGATTCCTGCGTATGCGCGGCGCTTGCGGCGCGGGACTATGAGACCTATGCGCTGCACTGCAGCTATGGGCAGCGGACGGAGGAGCGCGAACTGCGGGCAGCGCGGGGTGTGGCCGAAGCGCTGGGATTCCGGGATTTTCTGCAGATCAGGCTGGATCTGTTCCGGCGGATCGGCGGGTCGGCGCTGACGGACGTGAGCATCGACGTGCCTGAAGCCCCTCCGGCAGAGGCGATCGGGGCGGAGATCCCGGTGACGTATGTGCCGTTCCGCAACGCGCATTTTTTGTCGGCAGCGGTGAGCTGGGCGGAGGTGCTGGGCGCGAAGAGCGTTTTCATTGGCGCGGTGGAGCAGGACAGCTCCGGATACCCCGATTGCCGGCCGGCGTACTACGAGGCGTTTCAGCAACTGATTCGGATGGGCACGCGCGAGGGTGACATCGCGATGCGCACGCCGCTCATCCATATGCAGAAGAAGGAGATCGTGGCGCTGGGCCTTGAACTGGCCGCGCCCCTGGATTTAACGTGGTCTTGCTATTCCGGTCAGGAGGAGGCCTGCGGGGTGTGCGACAGCTGCGTACTGCGTCTCCGCGCCTTCGACCAGGCCGGGGTCCGGGACCCAATCCGGTACGGCGCGCGCCGCGAGGGCGGACGGGCAGCCGGATCAACGCGTCAGGAACCCGCAGCAGCCTTCGGGTTGAAGGCCTCAGCGAGCCAGGAGCCGGTTCGATGAGGAACCCGAGCGCGGACTGCGCCGTTCATCAGAGAGGAATGACTATGTACAGAAAGAATTTCCGGCTATGCGTGGCGCTGGCCGCTTTCGTTGTCTTCACACTGCCGTTTGCCGCGCCGCGCGCTGTGGCGCAGGGCGCAACCGGCAAAATCCACGGCCAGGTGACCGACCCCACCGGCGCGCCGGTGAGGAATGGCACAGTTTCCCTGTATCCCGGGGGCATGAGCTCGCCGACACAGGAGCCTAAATATAACTTTTCTGTCGACGACAGCGGGAGCTATCACGGCGACAACATCGCGCCGGGGACGTACACGGTTATCTATCGCGCGCCGAATACGCCCAAGGACAAGGTCGTTGACCAGTTCGACGGGGTGAACATCACGGCCGGTGGCGACACGGAGCAGAATTTCGACATGAGCCGTCCCGCCTATCTTGCAAAACTGCCCGAGGAAGAGCGGAAGGCGATTGAGGCGACCAAGGAGAAGAACGCGTCGATCATGAAGGAAAACGCGCAGATCAAGAATCTGAACGCGGACCTGCATACGGCGCGCGAGGACGATAAGCAGAATAACTTTGCGGCAGCCGCGGCGCTGATGCAGAGGGACGCAGCGATTAAGCCCGATGCCGGCGTGCTGTGGGTGGAGCTGGGCATCGCCCAGAAGGGGCTGAAGCAATGGGCGGACGCCGAGACCTCTCTGCAGAAGGGACTGGCGCTCGACAAAGCATCGAAGAAGCCGGATGGGCCTCTCGATGGCGCGGCGGAGAACACGCTGGGCGAGGTTCTGGCGAATGAGGGAAAATATCCCGAAGCGCAGGCTACTTACGATCAGGCTGCGAAGGACGATCCTTCTGCGGCCGCGATGTACCTCACGAACGATGCCATCATGATGGATCGATTCGGTCAGATCGATGCCACGGTGGCAGCGGCAGACAAGGCCATCGCCGCCAACCCGAACGACCCCATCCCGTACTACCTGAAGGGGAAGGCGCTGATCAACAAAGCGACGGTCGATCCCAAGACGCAGAAGATCATCGCGCCGCCGGGTTGCGAGGAAGCCTACCAGAAGTATCTGGATCTGGCGCCGAACGGCCCGTTTGCCAACGACGCCAAGCAGGTGATCCAGGAACTGGGCCAGACGCAGTCGACCAGCTACAACGCGGGCAAGAAGAAGCACTAACCAGGGATTCATTTGCCGAAAGAGCGCCGGAGACGGCGCTCTTTTGTTTTTGCGACAATGCGAAGGATGGCGAGTGCGACTCCTGCGATCCTTCTCAGCTACGACGAAGCGGCGGCAGCGGTGAGCGGCCACGCGGAGAGAGTGAGCGCGCCAGCCGTGGAGCGCGTGGCGC
>JBATVK010000115.1:0-2253 GCA_049671725.1 Acidobacteriaceae bacterium | reverse complement strand
TGTCAACGGCGTTTGAAAATTCCTCGAATCCGGGCGCTTGAAAATTCCCCACTCTGGGCGGGGTAAGGTTTGAGATCGGCCGGGAGTGTGCGGCGGAGGGCGAAGCCCGGAGCCGCATACTCCCGGGGGCCGATCCGGGGGGGCGGTACTACGCTCCTTCCTTGCCGGGAGCTTTGGCGGCGATCACGCCGGCCTTCTTCTTGTCCTTGAGCCGATAGCTCTCGCCCTTGATGTTGATGGTGGTCGAGTGGTGCAGCAGCCGGTCGAGGATGGCCGAGGCGATGACGTTGTCGGCGAAGATCGTGCCCCAGTCGCCGTAGCTTTTGTTCGAGGTCAGGATGATGGATCCCTTCTCGTAGCGCTCGCTGACCAGTTGAAACAGGCAGGTGGCGGCAAACGGGTCCAGCGCCAGATAGCCCATTTCATCGAGGACCAGCAGCTTGGGCTTGACCAGCAGCGTCATCCTTTCCTTGAGCTTGTTCTCGTCGCGGGCGCGCTGGAACTGGGCCACCAGGTCCTGGATGGTGACGAAGTAGACGGTGTTCCCAGCCACGATCGCTTCGGTCCCCAGCGCAATCGCCAGGTGCGTCTTGCCCACGCCGGGCGGTCCGAGCAGGAGCACATTTTCCTTGCGCTCCAGGAAGGCCAGGCTGGCCAACTCGCGCAGCTTGCGTTCGTCGACCGACGGCTGGAAATCGAAGTCGAACTGGTCCAGTCCCTTGTTGTAGGGGAAGTGCGCCCACTGCGTCTTCAGGCGCACGTTGCGCGTGTGCTTGGCCTGGCTCTCAGCTTCCAGTGTCTGTTCGAGGAAGTCCAGATAAGGCAGGTCTTTGGCCGAGGCCTCTTCGGCGATGGCTTCATAGCAGTTGGGCAGGTGCGACAGGCGCAGCCGCAGCATGTGATTAAGCAGACGTTCAGACTGCAGCGACATGGGCCACCTCCTCATAGATCGACAGCGAGCGGAGTTCCACTACCGGCACGGGATGATGCAGCCCGACGCCGGGTCCGGGTGTAAGTTCGGCGGTCATTGCAGGCGCCGTTAAGATCGGCAGGCGGGTCCTGCGCGGGAGCCGGGCATAGTGCGCCGGATCGATGACCATCGCTCCCTTGCCTGTGGGCATTTTGTGTTCCGCAATCATGTTCTGTTGATGGAAAACCCGGATGAGCTCGCCATCGAGCGGCTGACGAACCACCACGCTCTTGCCCGCATACGCATGCGGCACCGAGTAGCGGTTGCCCCGATAACTCACCAGGCAGTCTTTCGCCGCCTGGCGGTGGCTGACATAGCTGGTGTCGTAGTCCGGCTGCCCGTTCAGCGGCGTCAGTCCTTCGCGGGCGAACCGCTCCAGCGGAACCTCGCGCGTCGTGCCATGCACCCTCCGGTTGACCTCGTCGCACCACACCAGCGCCTGCCGGTTCGACTCCGCCAGCGAGTCGAACTGAAGCCCAGGCCAGAAGCTCGACTTGATATAGCGGATGGTCGATTCGATCTTGCCCTTGGTCTCGGGCCGGTAGGGATGGCACACCCGCGGCACGAAACCGTAGTAGCTGGCAAAGTCCAGCATCTTCGCATGAAAGCGCGGCTGTCCATCGATGCGCTCCACCACCACCGTTTTCATGTTGTCGGTCAGCACCGTTGCCGTCACGCCGCCAAAATACCGGAAGGCATGCACCATCGAGTTCAACAGCGTCTCCACGTCCTGCCGTCGCGTGAACTCCACATACTGCATCCGCGACCAGCCCAGCGTCAGCGCAAATCCGTACAACCGGCTGCCGCCCCAGTTGCCGAAATGCCCCCAGTCCATCTGCGCCTGTTCGCCCGGCGCTGTCTCGAAGCGTACGAACGCGCGCTCCCGGCCTTCGCTTCGCCACTCCCGCACCGCCCGCTTTACCTGCGTGTAACAGCCGTCATAGCCGCGCTTGCGCATCTCCCCGAACAACCGGCTGGCGTTATGCACGCCCTGCTCCCAGCGCTCCCGCAACCAGGCACGCCAGGGATCGATCTTCCAGCTCTTCGCCTTCCGCTCGTACTCCCGCGGCGCTTCCCTCAGGTACTTCCGCACCGTCTTACGGTCGATGTCCAGGTGCCGGGCGATCTCCGTCACGCTCCAGCCGTCATGATGCAGCTTCTGTATCTCCATGAAGTCCTCCAGTCGCAGCATCCTTGACCCTCCCGGATCAGAATGCCGCCGCTCGGCCCATCTGGGGATTTTTCAAACGCCACTATCGGGGATTATTCAGACGACGCTAACA
>JBATVK010000114.1:0-35443 GCA_049671725.1 Acidobacteriaceae bacterium | reverse complement strand
GGCCAGTGCGCCCACCAGCGCGCCTTTGCCGCCGCCCGCCAGGCCGCCGATCAGCGCCCCAAATGCGCCGCCGCCGCCGGCAAACTTCGCCGTGCGCATGCCCTTTCCTTTCTCCACGCGCTCCATCGTGCTCGTTGCCACCGCATAGCTCCCGCCATTCACGCGGATGCGTTCCAGCCGCAGCTCCAGCAACGCTCCGCCCTTGAAGTGTCCCAGCGCTTTTGCGTCGATCACTGTGCCGATCGCGTGCGAGCCGCGCGGAATCGCGACCTGCCCGTTCACCACGACGTCATCGGCGATCGTCGCGCCAAAGCTTTCGCCCGGCTGGCTGATCTTCGACCCCAGATCCTGGTCCAGCCGCACGCGGATCCGCGTGTCTCTTGGAATCTCCAGCGTCGTTGGCTGTGGGGCCGGTGCGGGCTGCTGTGCCTGGGTTGGCTGGCTCTGGCCTGCCGGCGTCTGTGCGGGCTGGGTCTGATCCGGAGGTGGCGCTGGCGGATTATTCGCCGCCGATTGCGCCGGGTTCTCACTGCTCGCCGCCTGGTTGTTGCTCCTCTTGCAGCCGCCCAGCGCCAATACGCACGCCAGCGTCACCGCCGTCACCGGGAACCAAAATCGAATGCTTTTCATATCGCCTCGCTTAGATGCTTTTCCTGCGTTCCAGGGTTTTCCTCACTTTCCGCTGCAACACGCCCGCGCGCAATTCCGTCTCTTCTCTGCACAGCTCTCCCGCGGAAGAACCCTGAAAAGCAGTAGAAAAACCCCAACAGGAGGCCGGTTCTATAATCAACCCTGATTTCAGGACGGATCCCCGTTTGGCCGATTCCCGACAGCGGCGCGTTACTTTCATTCTCCTGGCCATTGCCGCCTTCGTGCTCCTCGCCCTGCTCATCGGCCTCAACGCCTTCAACGTCCGCTCTCTCAATCCTCACACCACCGGCCAGATCTTTCTCCTCACCTCGCTCTCCATCGTCGTTTTTCTTCTCTTCGTCACGGTCCTCGTCCTGCTGCTGCGCAACCTGCTCAAGCTCCTCGCCGAGCAGCGCAGTCAGGTCCTGGGCGCGCGCCTCCGCACCCGCATGTTCATCGGAGCGCTCCTGCTCTCCCTGGTTCCCGCGCTCTTCATGTTTCTCTTCAGCTTTTTGCTGATGAATCGCTCCATCGACAGGTGGTTCTCACAGCCCGCTGCCGAGGTTCGCGACGACTCCATGCAGATCACCATGGAGCTCTCCCATTACGCCTCGCTCAACGCTCGCGCCGAGGCCGAGGGCATGGCTCGCTCTGCTACCCTCGCCACCGCCCTCGAAAACAACGACACCCGCGCCATCCTCAGCGAGATGCGCGCCCACCAGATCACCCTCCAGGGAGGCTTCGCTGTCCTCTATCGCGACTCCCTGCCCGTCGCCTCCTACGAATTGCCGCAACCCTCCGGCTCCGCTCAGGTCCACTCCTGGATCGACCCCGACGATCAGCAGACCATCCCCGCCCACCAGTCCCTCGCGCCTTTCATCCTCAAAGCCGCGCAGCAGACCGATGAGCCCATGCTCGACGTCGGCGGCTCCGAGTACGCTCTCGGCAGCGCCAGCCTCCCCGGCGGCGGCATCGTCGTGGCTGCGCTCCCCATGCCCACCGGCCTCAACTCCATCATGGCCGGACTCAGCTCCGGAGCCACCCAGTACTGGGCGCTCTATCGCCAGCGCCGCGTCATCCGCGCCACCTATTTCCTGTTGCTCCTCATGCTCACCGCGCTGGTCTTCTTTGCCAGCAGCTGGCTGGCCGTCTACGTCTCCCGCCGCATCACCAGCCCTCTGGAGGCGCTGGCCGATGCCATGGACGCCATCGGCAACGGCGATTACCGCCAGCGCGTCACCGCTGAAGCCAGCGGCGAGATGGCCGAGCTCGTCCGCTCCTTCAACCACATGGCCGCCGACCTCGAGCAGACCCGCCATCAGGCCGAAACCTCCGCTCGCGAGCTCTCCGCCGCCAATCTCGCCGTCGACTCCCGCCGCAAGGAACTGGAAACCATCCTCGAAACCATCCCCTCCGGCGTCGTCACCCTTGACGCCACCCGCACCATCCTCCTCGGCAACCGCGCCTTCACGGACCTGTTGCGTCTCGACGGGCGCTCCAGCCTTTCCGGCGTCCCTCTCGACTCGCTGCTGCCCGCCGAAATCACCGCCGAGCTCATCCGTCTCGATCGCCGCGCTCATCGCATGGGGGTCGCCTCCTCCGAGCTCGATCTGCCCACGCCGCGCGGCCCCGCTCATCTCGCCGTCACCATCGCCGCCCTCGCGCCCGGCGGCAGCCGCAGCAGCGGCTCCATCCTCGTTCTCGAAGACGTCACCGATCTCCTCCACGCCCAGCGCCAGGCTGCCTGGAAGGAAGTCGCGCAGCGCATCGCGCACGAGATTCGCAATCCGCTTACCCCCATCGCGCTCTCCGCCGAGCGCATCCGCCGCCACGTCGACCGCAGCCTTCCCGAATCCCCCGGCGTCATTCGCCGCTGCGTCGACGCCATTCTCGGCTCCGTCGAAACCCTCCGCACTCTGGTTGGCCAGTTCGCCGCGCTCGCCGAGTTTCCCGCCGCCCACCCGCGTCCCTCCGATCTCAGTGAGATCGTCGAGTCCGCGCTGCTCCTCTTCGAAGGCCGCATCCTCGACATCCGCATCGAGAAGCATCTCGATTCCTCGCTTCCTCCCGTCATGGCCGATCCCGAAGCCCTGCGCCGCGCCCTCGCCAACCTCATCGACAACGCCGCCGAGGCCATGCGCGAAAGCCTGCTCCGCGTCCTCTCCATCGAGACCTGTCCCGGCGAGCGTCACGGCATGGCCGAGATCGTCGTCACCGATACCGGCCCCGGCCTCACCGACGACATGCGCGAGCGCCTGTTCCTGCCGTGGTTCTCCACCCGCCAGCGTGGCACCGGTCTCGGTTTATCCATCGTGGCCAAAATCATCCAGGAGCACGGCGGCTCTATCCGCGCCGAAAACAACTCCCCCGCCGGAGCCCGCTTTATCATCGAAGTGCCGCTGGCTGAAGCCAACGGCGCCGAGCCCGCCACGGCAACGCTGACCAGGGCTGTCTGATCCGCGATGCCGCCACAAATCGCTTTTCACTGATCGCTGGCTGCTGTTCACTGTTCTCATGAATCACATCCTCATCGTGGACGATGAAGCGGAGATTCGCGGATCTCTCGAAGAGATCCTGCGCGAGGAAGGCTACGCCGTTTCCAGCGCGGGCTCTGCCGCTGAAGCCATCGCCCTCGCCCATGATCCCGTCTACGATCTGCTCCTGCTCGACATCTGGCTCCCCGACCGCGACGGCCTCGAAGTGCTCGCCGACCTCCACTCTCTCGACGCCGAGTCGCGCCCCGAAATCATCGTCATCTCCGGCCACGCCACCATCGAAACCGCCGTCCGCGCCACCAAGCTCGGCGCGTTCGACTTCCTCGAGAAACCGCTCTCCCTCGAGCGCACCCTCATCGTCGTCAAAAACGCCATCGAAGCCCGCCGCCTCCGCACCGAGAACCTCGAATTCCGCCGTCAGCTCGCCCAGGAGCAGCACATCACCGGCGAAAGCGTCCAGGCGCGCGCCCTCCGCCAGCAGATTCAGCTCATGGCGCCCACCAACGGCCGCGTACTCATCTACGGTGAATCCGGCTCCGGCAAGGAGCTCATCGCCCGCGCCATCCACGCCGAAAGCCTCCGCCGCGATCGTGTGTTTGTCGAGCTGAACTGTGCCGCCATCCCCGAGGATTACATCGAGAGCGAGCTCTTCGGCTACCGCAACGCCGCGGTCGCCGGCGGCCCTCCGGAAAAGCGCGGCACCTTCGAGCGCGCCAACGCCGGCACGCTTTTCCTCGACGAAGTCGGCGACATGAGCCTCAAGACCCAGTCCAAAGTCCTGCGCGCCCTCGACGAGCAGCGCTTCGTCCCCGTCGGCGCCACCCAGCCCATCAGCGTCGACGTCCGCGTCATCGCCGCCACCAACAAGAATCTCGAAGACGAAATCGCCAGAGGCAATTTCCGCGAGGACTTCTTCTACCGCCTCAACGTCATCCCCTTTTACGTTCCGCCCCTCCGCGACCGCCGCGAGGACATCCCGCTCCTCGTCCGCGAATTCCTGCGCGCCTTTGGCCGCGCCTACGGCCGTCCCCGCATCGAGATCGCCGACGACGCCATCGAGCTGCTCCGCCAGTACCACTGGCCCGGAAATGTGCGCGAGCTCAGGAACGTCATCGAGCGCGTTCTCATTCTCAATCCCCGCGCCCAGCACATCGAGCGCCGCCATTTGCCCATGCTCGTCCACCGCAGCGCCGCCCGCGCCGGCGACTTCGCCACCCTCCAGCATGCCCGCGATGCCTACGAGCGCGAGTACATCCTGCGCAAAATCGACGACTGCAACGGCAACATGAGCCGCGCGGCTGAGACTCTCGGCCTCGAGCGCAGCCACCTCTATCGCAAAATGAAAGCCCTGGGCATCGCCATCCGCGAGCCCGCGCAGGACCGCTGAAGAGCGACGGTTTCAGGAATGGCTGAGTTGAATGGACACGCCAGGACCTGCGTTCATTCGTCCGCCCGAGTCAGAGAAGAACGGGAAGATTGCACGGAGTCCCGTCTCTCCGTACCGATCGCCGGAATGCCTGCTTCCGTCAAAAGACAGCGACCTCTGGCTGACTCATGATTTCGGTGGCCGCCTGATCCAGGGTAATCGTTGAAGGTTCAGGCTTGAAGTCCGAGCGCTCGTCGTCTTCCTGGAGCGAGATGCTCTTGAAGAGAAGCGCGTCGCCTTCCAGGCGCCGATGGAAGGCGGTCAATTGCCAGAGAGACGGCCCAAGCTGCTCCTGCTCCAGAGAAAAGGAGCCGCCCTCCTTCAGTTTGCCGAGGATGCCTCCGCCGAACCTGACCTCGCGCATCAGGTGGCCGTTCATGCTGCGAATGCGATGCTCCTGGTTATCGATGACGATGTCGCCGGCCATGCTGCCGAAGACGCGCGCCTGACGCGTGGGCGGGTGGAAGTGGGGGGCTGGCTCGAAGTGCAGGAATGTTTCCGTGGCGGTTGCGCCGGTTTGCGTCCAGACAAAGCCGACGGGCAGAAGCTCGAGCAGGTCCTCGATCTGCTGAATGTCATGATTGCTCTCCGAGATCTGTTTTTTCTGAGCCCTGGGGTCACGGAGAAAGTTCTGAATGATGTCGCGCTGCTCCGACGCGGAGAGCCTTTCTCCGTTCCTCTCGATGACGAGCTGAACATTGCCCTGCTGTGTGCCCGCTACCCTCTGGAGAACCTGTTCTTTCGGCTTGTGGATCTCCTCCAGGTAGCCCCATTGGGAGTGGTCATTTTCGTCGGCCGCGTGTTCGGTGTTGACGACCTGTTGAATGATTTGTTGCGGGCTTTGCGCGTGCGCAACGGAGAATGCGAACACAACCGTGCCTATCCAGAGAAGGCATGCTTTTTCTTTGCCCATCGATTCCCTCTGCCCGTCGAAAAGGTACGCCATTCTGATGCCGGAAAACCGCGGAGCGGTTCGGCGGAAATGCGAGTTCCGCAAACTCCACTGGCCAGGCCCGAGGTTGTGCAGGCATTGTCGCTTCTTTGGGGAGCAAATCGTTGAGTCACCGGCGAGGACAGATCGGTACCGCGAAGCCGGCTTGCCTCAAACGACCCTCGCTGTGAGCGCGAGATGCCATATTCCTACGCCAGCGTGATCACCGTGATCTCCGGCGGGCAGTTCAGCCGGAAGGGCACGCCCACCGCCCCGATTCCCCGGTTCACATAGAGTTGCGTCGGCCCGTGCCGGAACAGCCCTTCCACGTACAGCTTCCCGTACGAAGGCAGCCCCAACGGCGGCATGAATGGAAAGCGTACCTGCCCGCCATGCGTGTGCCCGGAGAGCATCAGGTCCACGTTGTATTTCGCAATCTCCGCCAGAATGTCCGGCTCATGCGCCATCACGATCCCCGCTTCGCCGCCGCTCACCACCGCCTTCGGGATGCCCTTGTCCGGCCGCGAGTCGTCCTCGCATACGCTGCCCAGCCCCGCCAGCCACAGCCGCTTCCCGTCCCGTTCCAGCGCCAGCGACTCATTCAGCAGCACTGGAATCCCATGTTCCTGCAGCGGCCCCGTCACATAGCGCGCTCCGATCACTTCGTCGTGATTCCCCAGCGACGCATAGATCAGCGGGCATTCGATTTTGCTCAGGATCTCCGCACAACCATGCATTGCCTTTCGTGCAAAGGAGTAGGGAAGCGGACTATAGCTGATGAAGTCCCCCGTCAGCAGGACCATGTCCGCGCGCAGTTGGTTCACGCGTCGCACCATCTCGCGCAGAAAAAACGCCTCGGTGTACTCGGCGTAGTGGAAATCGGAAATCTGCACGATGCGCATCCCGCGAAACGGATCGGGCAGCCGCGCCAGGTGGATGGTGTGCTCCTCCACGCTCAGCTCATGCCGCGCGATTTCCCCGGAATACAGCGCCGCTCCGCCGACCGCGCCCGCCGACAGCCCCAGAAACCGGCGCCGGCTCAGGCGAAAGCGTGATTCTGGTTTCGCTTCCTCCACGATCCCATCATACGAACTGGCTTCGCAACGCTCGCCGTCGCTCTTCTCTGTAGTTGTCAGGGTCATTCTCTCGGTTAGATGCGCGAGGGGTCGCGCTTTTCGCTGGATACAACAAGGCCGGACAATCTTGTCCGGCCTCGACTGTCTATACCCTAAACCGTAAACCCGTCACCCTGTTCTTAATACGGATAGTACGCGTACCGGTACGGGTAATAGGGATATGGATAGGGTGCGTAGTAGACCGGCCGCCGCCGCAGTTGCGGCGCATTCTGCGCCAGCCGCTGCGCTTCCTGCCACGATACCGGCTGCACCGTCACGCCGCTGGACAGGTGGAAGTTCAGCAGCGCCTCGGGTGGCAGCACTTCCCGCGGTCCATTCGTCTCCGCCGACGCCAGCAGTCCCGCTCCGCCGCCGGCCACGGCGCCGATCGCCGCGCCCGGTCCGCGCCCGATGATCCCACCGATCAGCGCGCCCATAATCGCTCCGCCCGCCGTGTTGCCCGCCGTGTAACCGGCCTTATTCGGGCCCTTGCTCGACCAGATGTCCGTCGCCACCGGATACACCTTGCCGCCCAGGTTCAGCTGCGTGATCTGCAGTTCCAGCTCCCCGCTGCCGCCCAGCGCGCCCGGCTTCTTCACCTTCACGACGGTGCCTTCCAGCACCGCGCCCCGCGGAATCGCCAGCACGTTGCCCTCATAGACATCGCTCGCCGCCGTCGCTTCAAACGTCGCGCCTTCCTGCAGCTTGGTCACATTCAGCGGCTCGCTCGTTCTCACCTGCAGCAGCGTTCCCGCCGGAATCGTTACCGGTCCGCTCGGCGGCTCGCTCCCGTATCCCTGATACGGCTGCGTTCCCTGATAGGGTGCTGGCGTTGCCGTCTGATCCGGAGGCGGAGGAGGCGGTGTCTGCTGCGCACCCGCCGGAGGATTCATCTGCGGCGGAGCCGGCGCAGTCGCCGGAGCCGGTGTGCTCTCGCCCGCTACCTGAATGTTGTCCGCGATTCCCACCACGCCCGGCACATTCGCCGCCACCGTTTCAGCTTCCTGCCGCTGCTCGGCCGTTTGCACCGTGCCGCTCAGGGTCACCTCGCCATTTTGCGCGGTCGCCTGCACCTGCTGGCCCTGCAGCGCCGAATCCTTGGCCAGCGCGCTCTCGACCGCCGACTGCAGATTCCCATCGTTGCCCGCGCTCTGCGCCAACGCAGCCGGAATGCTCAGGCACCCGGCAATCGCCAGCGCCAGCCCGGTTCTTACCAATCCGTTCTTCAAGACAGTCCGTTTCTGATTCATTGTTGCAACTCCCCTGGAACTTCGTGCGCTCCTGCCCGCGTCCAGCCCCTCATTTCTCCGATTGCTGAACATTCAGACGCCGGCTCCTGCGAAGCGTCACCGTTTCCATTCCTTTCAACACTTTATTCGATGAAAAGTTCCGCCGAAAAGCCGCAAATCCGCGACGTAGCAGAGCAGGTATTGGTTCCGAAACCACCCCCCAGCCCCGGAATGACTCAGGTTTCTTTCCCAGCCTTATCCCCGCTCTTTCCGGTACCGTTCCATCAGCGCCGTCGTCGAGCTGTCATGGCTCCCCGCTGCCGGTCCGGAGCCTTCCAGCTCCCCAATGATCTTCTTCGCCAGTACCTTGCCCAACTCCACGCCCCACTGGTCGAAGGAATCGATCTGCCACACCACGCCCTGCGTGAACACGCTGTGCTCGTACAGCGCTACCAGCTTGCCCAGCGCCTCCGGCGTCAGCTCCTCCAGCAGCAGCGTGTTCGACGGCCGATTGCCCTCGAACACACGGTGCGGCACCAGCCAGTCCGGCGTCCCCTCGGCCTTCACCTGCTCCGGAGTTTTCCCGAACGCCAGCGCCTCGCCCTGCGCAAAAACGTTCGCCATCAGCAGGTCGTGATGATCGCCCAACGGATTCAGTGTCTTCGCAAACCCGATGAAATCACAGGGGATCAGCCGCGTTCCCTGGTGGATCAACTGGTAGAACGAGTGCTGCCCGTTGGTCCCCGGCTCCCCCCAGAAAATCGGCCCCGTCTCGTAATTCACCCGCTCCCCGCTCAGCGTCACATGCTTGCCGTTGCTCTCCATCGTCAGTTGCTGCAGGTACGCCGGGAAGCGCTTCAGGTACTGGTCGTACGGCAGCACCGCCACCGTCTCCGCTCCGAAAAAGTCCGTGTACCAGACGGTCAGCAGCCCCATCAGGACGGGCAGGTTCTTTTCGAGCGGCGCCGTCCGGAAGTGCTCGTCCATCTCGCGAAATCCAGCCAGCATTTTCCCGAAATTCTCCGGCCCCACCGCCAGCATCGTTGACAACCCGATCGCCGAGTCCATCGAGTACCGCCCGCCCACCCAGTCCCAGAACCCGAACATATTCGCCGTGTCGATCCCGAACTTCGTCACCTCTTTCTCATTCGTCGACACCGCAACAAAATGCTTCGCGACCGCCTTCTCGTCCTTCAGTTTCTTCAGCGACCACTCCCGCGCCGTCTGCGCGTTGGTCATCGTCTCCAGTGTGGTGAAGGTCTTCGACGAGATGATGAACAGCGTCTCTTCGGGATCCAGATCGTGCGTCGCCTCCGCAAAATCCGTCCCGTCCACATTCGAGACGAAACGAAACGTCATATCCCGCTGGCTGTAGTGGCGGAGCGCTTCGTACGCCATGACGGGCCCGAGGTCCGACCCGCCGATCCCGATGTTGATCACGTTGCGGATCCGTTTCCCCGTGAATCCCTTCCACGCCCCGCTCCGCACGCGACTGCTGAAGTCCGCCATCCGGTCCAGCACTTCATGCACGCCTGGCACCACGTTCTCCCCATCCACCTTGATCACCGCGTTCTTCGGCGCGCGCAGCGCTGTGTGCAGCACCGCCCGCTTCTCCGTCACGTTGATTTTTTCGCCGGTGAACATCGCCTCGCGCCGCTCCCGCAATCCGCTCTGCTCCGCCAGTTCCAGCAGCAGCTTCAGCGTCTCGTCGGTCACGCGGTGTTTCGAGTAGTCGAAATAAATCCCTGCCGCCTCGGCGGTCAGCCGCGTCCCGCGTCCCGGATCGCTCGCAAACAGTTCGCGCAGATGCTTGCCGCGCATCGTTTCGTAGTGCGCCTGCAGCGCCTTCCAGGCAGGCAGTTGAGTCAGGGGAGTCTCCACACCAGTTGCGGTCGCGCTCATAAACACCTCTCCGGAAGAATATCGCTGTTCTCTGTGATTCCGCCTCCGCTCCGCCGGTCGCATGAATCATCCCACAGCCACGTTACGGTCGCGCGAACCAAAAGCAGACCGTGCCCGCCGGCAGCTCCCGCCCCGATTCCCCGGAATAGCCGCCATTTCGGCGTATAGTGGGGATAGCAGCTTGCGTTTCCTTCCTCGCCTTCAGCCCTCCACGCTTTGCTCCAGACGAGCACCTTTCAGGTACCCAACGCGTCGACTGGAGCTTCCATGAGCCTCATCAAGAAAGCGGATGTAAAGAGCCATCTCTCTGCGAAATCGGGGACCTCGGTCTATCCATTCGGGCTGAAACGCTCCGCTGCCGCGCCGGCAGCCAACGCCACCGAGGCAAAGGTTGAAACCGACATCAGCATCAGTCCCAGCCACCCCATTTCCCCTGAAGCTGTGCCCAACGCCCAGGTGGGGGGCTCGGTCGGTGTTCCGGCGGCCGCGGAGAAATTCGACAAACGTTCGTTGTAAAACCGCGGCGGCTCGATTCATCTCACCGAGCAGCAGGCTCGGGTGCATTCGCGGTCGTGTGATCCAGAATGATCTTCCACCCCGCCGGCTCCTTCTCAAACACCAGCGAGAACACTCCCGCCGCATCGCCGCCGCCCGCCTGCGTCCGCGTCAGATGGAATCGCCCCGTCACCACCGCATGATTCGGCCCCAGCATCCGCACCTTCAGATCCGTGAACTCCAGATGCCCCATCGCCTCACCCGACGCATACTTTCGCTGGTACCGATGCAGGATCATCGCGTACCCATGCGCGATCGTGGTCCCGATAAACGTCGTCTCCGGCGAATCGTCATACCCCTGCATGAACGCGGCAATGTCGCCACGATTCCACGCCGCTTCCTGCGTCACCAGCACCTGCCGGATCGCACTCTCCGATTGCGCCTGCACCCCGGGCGCGCACAAACCTGCGAGAAGCGCAATTCCCATTCCCGCCGCAAATCTCCGCTTCATCCCATCCCTCCGCGTGCCGGACCGATAGACTTGCCCGCGCGCATCCAGTATCAATAAACCAGACGCTCAGCCTTTGTCCCGGTCCAAAATCCATCGCGCATGAAACCTCTCCACCCCCAGTTCCTTCGCTCCGCCACCGACGCCGCGCACTTTCCCGCGCCCTCTGTGCCGGAGATCGCCTTCCTCGGCCGCTCCAACGTCGGAAAATCCAGCCTCATCAACGCGCTTCTCGACTCGAAGCAGGCTCGCGTCTCCTCAACCCCCGGCCGCACCCGCGCCATCAACTTCTTCGCGCTCTCCGCCGCCCCCGAACGCCCCGCGCAACTCCTCTTTGCCGACCTGCCCGGCTACGGCTACGCGAAAATCTCCAAATCCATCTCCGCCGAGTGGCCCAAATTCATCGAGCCTTACCTGCGCGACCGCCCCACCCTCGCCTTCTGCGTCTGCCTGGTCGACTCCACCATCCCGCCCAAAGAGAGCGACGCGCAGCTCTTCGAATTCCTCGCCCACGCACAGCGCGATTTCCTCATCGTCGGCACCAAAGCCGACCGCCTCTCCGGCAACGGCCGCGCCAAGGCTCTCACCGCGCTGCGCCACGCCTTCGGTGAGCATGATCTGCTCCTGTGCTCGGCAAAAACCGGAGCCGGCCTCAAAGAGCTCTGGCAGAAAATCCGCGACGCGGCAGGGAATTAAGGTCTACTTCTGAGTTCCGCGCAGGTGCTCCAGCAATTGCGTTGGATGAATCGGCTTCAGGATCACCTCGAATCGGTGTCCGCCGATCCGCGCATCCCGCATCAGGTCCGACGTCGCCGCCTGGCCCGAAAGCAGCACCACCCGGCAATTCGGATGCATCGCGCGAATCCGGATGGCCGCATCGATGCCGTTCATGTCCGGCATCATCACGTCGCCCAGAAACAAATCCGGCGTCCATTCCTGGGCCGTCTCGATCGCCTTGGCACCGCTGTAGACCGCGGTCACCTCAAATCCGTTTTGCCCGAGGATCATCGCCAGCGTGTCCGCAATCAAACGCTCGTCGTCGGCGACGAGCACCCGCAAAGGTGCCGAATCTGGCAAAGCCCAGGCCTTTCGAACCGTTTGTCGCGTGCGTTAGTCCTGCCAGTGTAAGCGCATCTCCCCGGCTCACTGCAAGCATTTTCTGTAAATTACCCGCGCCACAATCTGCCCTTCCCGCTGTGCCGGACTGCGCCCTCCAGCCGCGCCCTCGTTTTGACTTGCCCCCGCCCAGCATTTATAAACGAGCTTTCCGGGACCGGTTCGCCCGTCCCGGGCAGTTTCTTCGTGAGCGACTGCCGGGGATCGCCCCGTTCCTGCGCTCCCGGCCTACTTCAACCGCTACGGGATGATCGGGAAGGCGGTGAAAATCCGCCACTGCCCCGCAACTGTAAGCGCGTGTTCCTGCGTCAGGTCATTAACGGCTCAGGGACTGCCGGCCAGAATGCCACTGGAGCTTCAGCTCCGGGAAGGCGGCTCGGCTTCGTTCTCGAACGGCGCGCAAGTCAGGAGACCGGTCCCGTATGCCGGGCCAGCCTTCACGCTGGCTCACTTACCGCGTTCCGAGGGGAACGGAGGATTCTTATGACGCTCGCTTCGCGGCTCTCGCGCCGCTTTTTAGCTTTCCTTCGACCGTCCGCCCTGCTCCTTTTGCTGGTTCCCGCCGCCGCGCTCCACGCCGTCAGCGTCACCGGTACCGTCACCGACCCGCTCGGCCGCCCCATCTCCGGCGCCGTTGTGGCCCTCGTCCACAACGGACAGGTGCTCAAGAGCGTCCGCACCGGCAACGACGGAACCTATCTCATCGTCAGCGCCCACTCCGGACGCTTCTACGTCCTGGCCTCGGGCCATTCCTTCCGCCAGCTCGCCACGCAGAGCTTCTACGCCGGCGCCCTCGACGGCATCGTCCAGAACATCGTCCTTGAGCCCGAATGGGTGCGCCAGGCCGTCGTCGTCACTGCCACCGGCGCGCCCGAGCCGCAGGCCCAGGCTCCCGGCTCCGTCACCGGCATCGGCGCCGCGCAATTCCAGAATCGCAACACGCTCATCGATACCCTCCGCCAGGTTCCCGGCCTCGACGTCGTCCAGACCGGCGAGCGCGGCGGCGAAACCTCCCTCTTCATCCTCGGCGGATCATCCACCGCCAACCGTGTCGTCCTCGACGGCGTCCCCATCGAGGACGTCGGCGGCCGCTTCGACTTCGCCAACCTCGCCACCACCGGCCTCTCCGACGTCGAAATCTACCGTGGCGCCAACTCCGTTCTCTACGGCTCCGATGCCGCCGCCGGCGTCGTCGCCCTCACCACCCCGCGGGGCAGCACCCAGTTTCCCTCGCTCCTTTACGAGGGCAGCGCCGGTAATTACGGCACCTACAACAATCGGGTCCAGCTTGGCGGCATGATGCGCAAGCTCGACTACTACGGCGGCTTCTCCACGCTCAATACCCAGAACTCCATCCCCAACGACGGCTATCACGACGACACCTCCGTCGCCAACGTCGGCTGGAGTTTGTCCTCTCGCACCGAGATCCGCGCCACCGTCCACAACAGCGACTCCGCCACCGGCGTCCCTTCCGGCAACTCCGGCTATTCCTTCTACGGCATCGCCAACGACGGCAAGCAGCTCGACCAGGACAGCTACGGCTCCGGGACCATCACCCACGCTTTCACCGACAAGCTCCGCGGCGTCGTTCGCTACGGCCTCGTTCGCAAGCGCGAGGAATCCGAGCAGTGGTATCCCGCCGGCATCCTCATCGACGGCAACGAGTACGGCAACAACGTCACCGTCACCGGCGCCAACGGCTATTCCGTCACCGGCCAGGCTCTCCTCAACTACGGCACAGCCTACGGCTCGATCTATCCCTGGTCGCTCGCCCTCGACTCCAACCGAGACAACCTCTTCGCCCAGCTCGACTATCAGCACGGCCCGCACCTCGGCGTCATTCTCGGCGCGCGCTTCGAGAATGAGCGCGGCGTCGAGAAGGAGCCGGTCTACGCCTTCCGCGAGGGCCTCGCGCGCAACAATTACGACTACCAGGCGCAGCTCGGCGGCGAATTTAAGAGCCGCTTCTTCTACACCGTCGCCGGCAACGTCGAAAAGAACGGCCTCTTCGGCACTGTCGGAACGCCTCACGCCGGCGGTTCCTGGTACATCGTCCGTCCCGGCCGCGGCCTGCGCGGCACCAAACTCGATTTCAACTTCGCGCGCGGCTATCAGGAGCCCACCATCGACCAGCAGTTCGGCTCCCTCTACGATTTCCTCGAAGCCAATGGCGGACAGGCTGCTGTCGCGCAGTATGGCGTTACCCCCATCGGAGCCGAGCTCTCCCGCACCTACAATGGCGGCTTCGAGCAGAGCCTCTTCAGCCAGCGCGTCACCCTCCGCGGCACGTACTTCCACAACGAATTCGGAAATCAGATCGAGCCCGTTCCCGCCTCGCTCGTGCCCACGCTGCTGCCCAATCTCACATCCGCCCAGCAGCAGCAGCTCCTCAGCTTCCTCAACAACAACTACGCCTACGAGCTCGACCTCAACTCCATGTCGTACCGCGCCCAGGGAATCGAATCCGAACTCGACTACGGCCTCGGCCGCAACATCTATCTCCGCACCGGCTACACCTGGCTCCAAAGCGCTGTCGAGCACTCGTTCGAATCCACCGAGTGCACCGTCACCGCCTCCACCACTCCCTGCACCAACCCGAACTTCCCCGGCATTCCCATCGGCAACTATGCTCCGCTCGTCGGCGCGCGTCCTTTCCGCCGCCCGCCGCACACCGCCTTCGCCAGCGCCATCTACACCGGCCGCCGCTGGTCCGGCGTCATCGACACCGCCTATGCCAGCCGCAGCGACGACTCCACCTATCTCGGCGGCGACGACGTGAACGGCGGCAACACCCTCCTGCTCCCCAATCGCAACCTGGACTACAGCTACGTCAAGATCGATCTGGGCGCGACGTATCAACTCAAGCCGGCCATGGCCTTCTATACCCAGCTCGACAACCTCACCAGCAACCAGCACATCAGCCCCATTGGCTATCCCTCGCTGCCGTTCAATTTCCAGACCGGCATGCGCTTCACCATCCGCGTCCACAAATAGGCAGGGAACTTCCCCCGCCGCCTGCGCGTACAAACCGGCAGAACCGGGAGGAGCCGGAGACACCAGCTCCTCTGCGTTCTCCGTGTCCTCTGTGGTGGAGGGTTTCGGTTCAGCAAAATTTGTTGGAAAGTGGCTTATCATTCCAGCCACGGCATCTTCAGGAGGTTCTCCCTATGCGTTTTTCGCGCCCGGCATCGCTTCTCGCTCTCGCCGCTCTTGCCGTTCTCATTCCAGCCGCGGCCCGCGCCGCCGACGGCACCTTCGACCGCACTCTGCACGTCAGCGGCACCGTCATGCTCACCGTCAACACCGGCTCCGGCTACATCCACGTCACGCCAGGCTCCGGCGATGAGATCCACATCGTCGGCCACGTCCATGCCAACGGCTGGGGCGTCGGCGCTTCTGCCGAGGATCGCGTGCAGCGCGTCGTCAATAATCCTCCCATCGAGCAGTCCGGCAACACCGTCACCATCGGCCGCCATCAGGACTGGATGAACAACGTCTCCATCGACTATGACGTCACCGCCCCGCGCGGCACTCAGCTTCAGGCCGGCTCCGGCTCCGGCGATCTTCGCCTTGCCGATCTCGGCGGCCCGCTCCAGGCTTCCACTGGCTCCGGCGACATCGAAGCTCACGGATTCACCGGCCACATCGTTCTCGACTCCGGCTCCGGCACCATCCACGCCGATCTGCAGGCCTCGAACGACGTCCGCGCCCGCGCCGGCAGCGGCGACATCGTGATTCACGGCGTCAGCGGCCCGCTCTTTGCGGAAACCGGTTCCGGCAGTATTGAAGTCGGCGGCCGTCCCGCTTCCGGCTGGGAACTCCGCAGCGGCTCCGGCGAAATCACCCTCAACGTCGGCAATGCGCCCTTCACGCTCGATGCCAGCACCGGCTCCGGCGACGTGCGCAGCGATCCGCCCATCAGCACCCACGGCAGCCTCGAACGCCATCACCTCTCCGGCGAGATCAACGGCGGCGGCCCCACCGTCCGCGTCGAAACTGGCTCCGGCGATATCCGCATCCGCTGAGCCTCGCGCAAAGGGCCGGCAGATCTGCAGCCGGCCCCGCGCGACTTTCCCGCCCCCTGCTCCGTCTCCCTATTGGATTTCAGGTTTCCCGGAAAGCAGGCCCCGTGAGCGTCTTCCGCCGGTTGTGTTCTGTCGCTGTCTTCCTCTTCGCCGCATCGGCTTTGGCGCAACAGCCCGCAACCGTTACAGCCGGGCCCATTCCCGCGCCCATCTTCTCCGCTCAGAAGGTCTTCATCGCCAACGCCGGCATGGATGCGAGCCTGGCCCAGGGCTTCCAGTCATTGGACCTGAGCGTAACCGAGCCCTACGATTCCTTCTACTCCGCCATGCAGGCCTGGGGACGGTATCAGCTCGTCTCTTCGCCCTCTGATGCTGACCTGGTCTTCGAGATTCATGTGGCCGCGCCCGGTTGCGGTGGGGTGCAGCAGCTCCAGACCGTTGTGACCATCGATGACGCCCACAGCCATTTCGTGCTCTGGACCGTCACGCAGCCCGTAAAAGGCGCGGCCCGCAAGGTCACCTGGCGGAAGAACATCGCCGCCTCCAACGTGGCCCTCATCGCTCAGCTCAAATCCCTCACTGCCGCCGCTCCCCACTAACCCGGCTGCTTCCGCCTCTGACGCCGTCCGCGTCTTAGCGGATGACCCTTTCGCTGGCCGGTGAGTTTAGCGGATCGTCTCGGTCCTCGCGGGAGCTTCCCGGTAAACCGCACCATCGAATTTGAAGTTCACGGTCGTGACTGCGCTGGCAGTTGCGCTCAGGGTGCGAATATCCCGATAACCATGACTGCGCCTTTTCCGAATCTCGAGATCATGGGCGGGATTCATGAGCGCAAGCCGGTAACCATCGCTCGTGTTCACGAAGATCCAAAACACCTCGACATTTGCGCCCGCCAGCGGTCCTTCGGCAGCAACGATCAGATCGGCTTTTTTCCCCGAGCCAAGGTGGATGGTGGAAGCGGAGAACCACGACGACGGAAGCCTGTTGAGCGGGACATGCTCGTACTCCGCCGCACGTTTCACCATCGCGTCCCCTGCAAGAAGATCCATCACCTCGGCCGGAATCACCACCGGGTGCCGCACGCCCGCATCTTCGGCGCTGAAATTGGTTTGTTCCGCAACCCGAGCCTCCGCCTGACCGTGTAGGCCGAACACCGTAGCCGCGGCCAGCACAACGCCGCAGAGTTCCCGTATGCTTTTCATCTTTGCCCATCCACTTTAGCCGTCGCCCGAGCCGGCCACAACCGGGCCGCCATTCCGCAGGCCGCATTTTCGCTAACCGCCCCTCAGCGAACCGGTCCTTAGCTGGCCGCCTCATCGCTACCGGTTTTTGCCCGTCTTTTGATTGACTCCCGCCCCGAATTCCCGTATTCTGAAGTCCTTGCGCAGTGTGCGTTCTTGTGTCCGTGCGTTCGTGCCGGGCGGCCAGAACGCGCAAACCCGGAAAATCTGAGCAGTTTCCAGAACCAGGGTTCATAACGTCTGCGCCAACTCACGCGAACAGCCTCCGTCAGCCGCGGATGCATTCCGGGCCAGGGCTTTGCGTGGGCAATTTTTCGTGTCCGTCGCGCCTCGGATCGTTTTCCGCTGCGCGGTGCAGGGAAGAGCAACACCGGAGAAAAGGAAAGCTGATGTCTACTTACATTCCCAGCGCGCATGAGATTTCCCGCAAGTGGTACGTCGTCGACGCCAGCGGCAAGACCCTGGGCCGGCTCGCCACCGAAGCGGCCAGCGTGCTCGCCGGCAAGAGGAACCCGAAGTACACCCCGTTCCTCGACATGGGCGATCACGTCATCGTGGTTAACGCGGCGAAGGTTCGCCTCACCGGCCTCAAGAGCCAGTCGAAGATGTATCGCCGCTACACCGGTTTCCCCGGCGGTCTGCGCGAGGAATCCTTCATCCGCCTCATCGAGCGCCGTCCCGAGAAGGTCGTCGAAGAGGCTATCAAGGGCATGCTGCCCAAAACCAGGCTCGGCCGCAAAATGGCCACCAAGCTCAACGTCTATCGCGACGACAAGCATCCCCACGCGGCCCAGAAGCCTGAGCCGCTGGAGATCTCAGCATAGTTTTTTCGAAGGGGCGCGGCCCGATCCGTGCCGAGTGAAGTTGGAGAGTTTTAAGGGCACGTCTTGATGCGTGCCGCGCAGGATTCTGAACTTCAGGCAGGGTCTGAAGGTTTTGTATCAGGGCACGACTTGAGTCGCGCCGAACACGGCACCATAAATGAGGGGGCTTCAGCCCCTGAGGCAAAGTTTAAGGACGCTCATGGCAGATCTGGTTCAGTACTACGGCACGGGACGGCGGAAATCGGCAATTGCGCGCGTGTATCTGCGCCCCGGCAGCGGCGAATTCAAGGTCAACGGCAAGGCCTTTGACACCTACTTCGTCACCGAGCAGCAACGCGTCTCAGCGAAAAAGTCGCTGGTCGTCAGCGATACCGCCGCGACCTTCGACGTCGTCACCACCGTCAGCGGCGGCGGCGTAGCCGCTCAGGCCGACGCGGTCAAGATGGGCATCGCCCGCGCCCTGCTCCAGTTCAACGCCGAGCTGCGCAAGACGCTCAAGGCCGATGGCCTGCTCACCCGCGACGCCCGCGTGAAGGAACGCAAGAAGTACGGCCAGAAGGGCGCCAGAAAGAGATTCCAGTTCAGCAAGCGCTAAGTTTTTGTGCTCTGAGCCCTGTGCTCTGAGCCCTGAGTCGTCAAATCTCCCCGCAAGGGGCATCAAATTCCAGCCACGCTGTTCTCGCTGGAATGCAGTCCAACAAGGAGGCTGTTTGGCAACCATCACCATGAAGGAACTGCTCGAAGCGGGAGTCCACTTCGGGCACCAGACCAAGCGCTGGGATCCGCGGATGAAGGAGTACATCTTCGGCGAGCGCAACGGCATTTACATCATCGACCTGCAGAAGACCCTCAAGATGTTCAAGGAGGCCTCGAAGTTCGTCACCGAGCTGGCCGCCTCCGGCAAGGTCATTCTCTTCGTCGGCACCAAGCGCCAGGCGCAGGACGCCATCGCCGAGGAAGCCACCCGCTGCGGCATGTTCTACATCAACAACCGCTGGCTGGGCGGCCTGCTCACCAACTGGGTCACGGTGCAGAAGTCGGTGAAGCGCCTTCAGGAACTCGATGACATGGCCACCGACGGCCGCTACGATCTGCTGACCAAGAAGGAAGTCATCCGTCTCGAGCGCGAGCGCAAGCACCTCCAGGCGAACCTCGCCGGCATCAAGTCCATGCGCCGCCTCCCCGACGCCATCTTCGTCGTCGATTCCTCCAACGAAGCCATCGCCGTCAAGGAAGCCCGCAAGCTCGGCATCCCCGTGGTCGCCGTGGTCGACACCAACTGCGATCCCACTGTGGTCGACTACGTCATCCCCGGCAACGACGACGCCCTCCGCGCCATCCGCCTCTTCACTTCGAAGATCGCGGACTCGGTTGCCGAAGGCGCAGCCGCCGCCGGCGACAAGCAGTTCGCGGCGGAAGCTGCCGGCGTCACCGGCGACCTCCAGGCTGTGGCCGAAGGCGAAGCCGGAGCAGCACCCGAAGCGGCGCCCGAAGCCGAAGGCACCGAGGTTGTCGATCTCGAAGCGGCCCTCGGCGGCGGCATCCGCAAGGCGCCCGCCATCGTTGCCGCTCTGGACGAAGCCGAGGCTGCAGAGAGCGGATTCTAAGAACGGTTCTGCGTTTTGCAAAGAGCGTGGCCGCCGTTCCCCGGCGCCACGCTCTTTGTGTGTGGAGAACGAATGCGGGTGACCGACAACCTGGCCTGAGCGAGCCCTGGGCGAGTCGCATGGCTCCGCCCGGTTTTGCCAGATGTGAGATGTCTCCGCGCATTGCCGGAACCGCGCGGGAATGAAAAGATTGAAGGAGAACACAAGGAATGTCTACCGTGACTGAAAAGATCGACGCCAAACTCGTGAAGGAACTGCGCGACAAATCCGGCGCCCCCATGGGCGACTGCCTCAAGGCCCTCCAGGAAACGAAGGGCCACATGGAAGACGCCTTTGTTGTCCTGCGCAAGCGCGGCATGGCCTCCGCGCAGAAGAAGGCCACGCGCACCACCAACGAGGGCGCCGTGGGCCAGTACATTCACGCCGGCGGAAAAATCGGCGTGCTCGTCGAGGTCAACTGCGAGTCCGACTTCGTCGCCCGCACGGAGGATTTCCAGGAGCTCCTCAAGGACGTCGCCATGCACATCGCCGCCACCGATCCGCGCTACATCCGCCGCGAAGACGTGACCCCCGAGGATCTGGACCGCGAGAAGGAGATCTATCGCGCCCAGGCCGCGGCCACCGGCAAGCCCGCGCCCGTCATCGAGAAGATCGTCGAGGGCAAAATGTCCAAGTTCTACGAGGAGGTCTGCCTGCTGGAGCAGCCCTTCATCAAGGAACAGACGCTCTCCATCAAGGACCTCATCGCGTCGAAGGTCGGCAAGCTCGGAGAGAACATCACCGTCCGCCGCTTCGCCCGCTTCAAGGTCGGCGATCCGAACTGGACCGTCGCCCAAACGAAGCAGGCGGAAGAAGCGCCCGCCGAGTAGCTTCACCTCAACGAATCAACGGGCGCCCCATAGCCAGGCCTGAGCAACCCTGACCGAAGGGAAGGGGAGTCGAACGGCTCTGCCCGATCTTGGCAGACATGGGATTCCGCCGAAAGCAGGAGCCCCATCCTCGCGTGGCCAGGGTGGGGCTTTTCCTTTCTTACGGAGAACTCCGGGTGCCCACATCTGCCCGTTGTTGGCAGATGTGGTATTCCACAACGGCCCGTTGGAACAAGCCCTGAAACATGGAGAGCGCGACCCCACCCTCCGGCGCAGAGTCGAAGGATCCCGAAGCCGAACCCGGGCCAACGCCGGCGAGAACCCTGACGCGAGCGGAACCAACCGCGCGGCCGACGAAGAGGAATTGCGCGGATAAGTGGTTTGGCGATTTGTCATCCAACAAGGCCGTGCTGGAGGAGAACGCCGCCGTCTCACCGCCCTCCTCTCGACACGGGTCCTTTGCTCTACAGCAGATCGCTGAAAGGAGTGTCCGGGGTGATGCGCTTGCCCGAGAGCACTCCCGTAAACCAGACGTAGACGTTTCCCGAAGTGTCATACGCATGCAGCGTGAAGCTCCCGCTATACGAATTCCCATCCGGGCTCAGCGTAATCTTCTCGATAATCTGCACACCTCCCTGCGGAGGCCCGATCGTATCCGGTGGCACCGTGGGGTCATACACGTTTCCCTGCCATGGAATGTGGTTGAGCAGATAGGTGCGGATTCCCGTCCGCTTCCACACACCGAGACAGAAATTTCCGTCCTGGGCGGAGCGTGCGGAGTTCATAATCTCGGTTCCGTCGCTGTGCCACTGGACGACGGCGTTGTCGATCACGACGCCACCGCTGACGGGAACGGGCTCCCCGTTCTGGGTTTGGGCGGTAAAGACGACGTGCCACATGCCGACAATGGCGGGCTCGCCATTCTCGTCAAAGTCGGCCTGGACCAGCGATGGCTGCGGCGCTCCCCATTGCGGGTGCCAGCTCATGGGCTTGATGGGCTTGTTGGGCAGGCCGCACTGGGCGGCAGCCCCGGACGCGGCGGCGAGAGCAAGGGCTGCAACGCCGGCATACGACAGCAACTTCCACGACAATCTCGTTCTCATGATGTTCTCCTCGGCCGGGATCGCCGGCTGCGGCAAAAGATAAGCGCCGCCCCCGCCATCCAGGCAAGGAAGCGGAGGTAAAGGATGAGGTGAAGTTCTGGTAAAGTGGCAACCCCTTTCCGATAAGCCATTTCGCGTGGCATACTTGGCTATTCTTCCGGCGCGCAGGAGGTTCTGTTGCCCAGCACCCTGCCCGGCTCCGTGCTTCGATTCGCCGACTGTGTGCTTGACTGCGGCCGCTTTGAGCTGCGGCGCAACGGCCTGGCGCTGCGCGTGGAGCGCAAGCCGATGGAGCTGCTGATCCTGCTGGCTTCGCAGGAGGGCCGGCTGGTCACGCGGACTGAAATTGCCCAGCGGCTGTGGTCGAGCGAGGTTTTTGTCGATACCGAGCACGGCATCAACACCGCGATCCGCAAGCTGCGCTACCTGCTCCGCGACGACCCGGACAATCCGCAATTCATCCAGACGGTGACGGGGATGGGCTACCGTTTCGTGGCTCCGATCAACGTCGTCCCCGCGGGGCCGGCCGCGGCTGGCGGGCAAGGGCTGCCGGAGCGGCGCCGGGAAGCGGCTTCCGAGCCGAGTCCGCAGCCTGCCGCCGAATCCCGCGCCGCAGGAGAACCGGTCGCGTTGCCTGCGTCGATCCGAATCAACGGCGCCCGTCCTCGTGTTGGGATCGCCGTCGCGACCTCAGCCGGGCTGATCGCGGCTCTCGCCGTCCTGGGTGGTATTTACGCCTTTCGCCACCTTCGCCCCCGCACGCCTGTCATCTCCTCGATTGCCGTTCTCCCCCTCGACAACCTCTCCGGCGATCCCAGTCAGGAGTACTTTGCCGACGGCATGACGGATGAGCTCACCACTATGCTCGCGAAGGATTCCACTCTGCGCATCACTTCCCGGACTTCCGTGATGCAATACAAGGGAGCGCGCCGGCCGCTGCGCGATATCGCCCGCGCCCTGAACGTCGACGCCATCCTGGAAGGCTCCGTTTCCCGATCCGGGAATGATGTCCACATGACAGTTCAGTTGATCCGCGCCGACACCGATACCCACCTCTGGGCTGAGAGCTACGACCGTGATGGAGACGATGTCGACCTCCCGGACGAGGCCGCCCGGGCCATCGCAGTTCGGCTGCACAGCGCGACCCCGGTTGCCGCGCCCCCCCACTATCTCGATCCAGCGGCCCATAATGCCTATTTGCAGGGCAAATATCTGTGGTTCACCGATCGGATGGACCAATCCGGCGCGTACTTCCGCAAGGCTGTCGAAATCCAGCCCGACTACGCCCTCGCCTGGGCCGGCCTGTCCGACTACTACGGAGAGGGAGTAGCCGGCGATATTCTTGACCCGCGCACCAGCCTGGTGCCGGAGCTCGAGACCGCCCGGCGCGCTGTCCAGCTCGACCCCGATCTGGCAGAGGCGCACCAGGCGATGGGCGCCGCCTACCTGATTGCTCTGTGGGACTGGCCCAACGCCGACCGCGAGACGGCGCGCGCCATCAGCCTCGACCCCCGAAATGGCGAAGGTTATTACCTCCGCGCCTGTCTGCTCCAGGCCCTGAATCGCAATCCTGAAGCCATCGAGCTGGCAAAGAAGGCCATGGAGCTGGATCCCTTCGCCCGCCCCTATGCCCTCGCTTCCATCTACGTCGGAGCGCGACAATACGACGCCGCACTCACCGAATTGAATTTCCGCCTCGTGGCCTCGCCCAACAATCCTGATTTGATCGGGAGCATCATGGACGTGTGGCGCCGCAAAGGCAATTACCCAGAGGCCGTCAACGCCTGGGAGAAGTGGTATATCCTCACCGGCGACTCGCAATCCGCCATCCATCTCCACCGCGCCTTCGAAAAGGGCGGTGCTCGCGGCTTCATCCTCTGGCAGCTCGGCCGCCGCACCATCCAGGCCAAAACCCGATACGTCTCTCCAGTCGAGCTCGCCACCTATCACGCCCAGCTCGGCGAAAGAGAACCTACCCTCACACTTCTCGAGGAAGGCTACCGCCAGCGGAACACCGATATCCTCTGGATCCAGGTCGATCCAGCTTTCAACTTCCTCCACACCGATCCCCGCTTCCGCGCCATCGTTCGCAATAGCGGCGTAACCCCGGCGTGGTAAGGGCGGCCGGCCAATGCTGTCGTTGTCGGATTTTCCATGGTGATCGCTGTCTGCCAATTCGGTGAATACACTCTGGACGTCGGCCGCTTCGAGTTGTGCCGCAATGGCCTGCCTCTCCCCCTCGAACCCAAGCCCATGGAACTCCTCATCCTGCTCGCCGAGCGCAACGGCCAGCTCGTCACCCGCGCCGAGATCGCCGAGCGCCTGTGGGACCGCGCAGTCTTCGTTGACACCGAGCACGGCATCAACACCGCCATCCGCAAAATCCGTTATGCTCTCCGCGACGACCCCGAAGAACCCCGCTACATCCAGACGGTGACCGGCAAAGGCTACCGCTTCGCAGCGCCCATCACCGTGCTCGATACCGGCAGCCCCCCACCCCAGCCCGCCTCCGAGAGCCTGCTCACCAACGGTTCTGGCCCTGCGCCGCTACCCTCCTCACCGCAGGCGACCCCACTCCATCCGCGATGGCTGGTCTGGGCCATTTCCACGGTCCTGCTGCTTCTCGCCGCCACCCTCAGCCTCGCGGCGCGTTCATGGATAGGCCACAATCGGGCAGCGCCCATCCACTCCCTCGCGGTTCTCCCCCTCGACAATCTTTCCGGCGATCCCAGTCAGGAGTACTTTGCCGACGGCATGACCGATGAGCTCACCACCATGCTTGCTCGGGACTCCACCCTCCGCATCGTCTCCCGTACCAGCGTGATGCAGTACAAAGAGGCACACCGCCCGCTGCGCGAAATCGCCCGGGCCCTCGGTGTGGACGGAATCGTCGAAGGTTCCGTCGCCCGTTCCGGCGGCCGTGTCCACATGACTCTCCAGCTGATTCAGGCAAACGCCGATGCGCATCTCTGGGCCGACAGCTACGATCGCGATGCCGATGATGTTGGCCTCCCGGACGAGGCAGCCCGGGCCATCGCACAGCGGCTGCAAAGCGCAGCCCCGGTTGCCGCGCCGGCACGCTATGTGAATCCCGCCGCTCACGATGCGTATCTCCAGGGAAAGTATTTGTGGTTCAGCGATGGTCGCCTCGGCGAATCAGGGAAGTACTTTCAGAAGGCCATCGAGATTCAGCCCGACTACGCCATGGGCTGGGCATGGCGGGCGAATTATTACGGCGCTGCGACCGTGGACGGCCTTCTGGATCCGCGCACCAGCCTCGACGCTCTTCAACAGGCAGCCGACAGGGCCGTGCAACTCGATCCGAACCTGGCCGAGGCACATCAGGCGATGGCCGGCGCACTGTGGCTACATCGCTGGGACTTCGCGGGCGCCGATCGGGAGATCATGCGCGCCATCAGCCTCGATCCCCATGACGCGGAGCTCTATCACCTGCGCTCGAAAATCCTGGTGGCGCTGAACCGTCCCGAGGAAGCGCTCGAGAGCGAGAAAAAAGGGATGGAGATCAACCCTTTCGAGCGGCCCTGGGGAATGATGTATTTCTATGGCTGCGCGCGCCGCTACGATGACGCAATTCAGGATGGTCAGCTGCGCCTGAGGGACTATCCAACGGATCAGGTGGTGCTGGCGCTGATGGCTAATGCGTACCGCTGCAAGGGGATGTACAGGGAAGCCATCGACTACTGGGCGCGCTTTCAAGTCGCCATCGGAGAGCCGGAGGCGGTGGCCGCCATGCGGCGCGCGTGGGAACGGGGCGGCCCCCGCGGTTTCATCGCCTGGCAATTGGCTCGCAACGAAATGCAGGCGAAGAGCCGCTACGTGTCACCCGTCGAGCTGGCTTTCTATCATGCCTTGCTGGGGGAAAGAGAGCATACCCTGGCTCTGCTCAACGAGGGCTACAACCAGCATTCCCCCGACATTCTCTACATCCAGACGGATCCCGCCTATGACTTCTTGCACTCCGATCCCCGTTACCGAGCGCTTATCCGGAAAATCGGCCTGCCGCCCGCATGGTGAAGATCTGTATGCGCACAGTCTGAGGGCGCTGCGCGAAACACGCGGATGGGACGCCGACATAGCATGAGTGTCACGTGCTCCGCCAGGATGATCATCTCAACGGTCGCCATCAGCCCAAAGCGCTCATCGAGAGGTCGTTTGTAGATCCCCGCCTTCCGCCCTCCGCCCGCACGACCAGTCCCCCGCTATCATCTCCGCAGGAGACCCCCATGCCCAACCCCACCCGCGTCACCCGCAGCCGCTTCGAGATCGAGCAGGACGGCCAAATCAGCTATCTCGAATTCGAGACTGACGGCCAGGGCTGGATGACCCTCTGGCACACCGAAGTCGCCGAGTCGCAGCGCGGCAAAGGCATCGCTCTCGAGCTGGTCACCACCGCCTTTCAGTACGCCAAAGAGCACGGCCTCCGGGTCGACGTCATGTGCCCCGTGGCGCACCATATCCTCGACACCCACCCCGAGTTCCAGCCTTCGACTCGCCCCCAGGAACCACGCTGATCCGAGCTGCGTCCCACCACCTCCTGGCGCTTTTAGAAACGCCTTGACAACCACCCGCTCCGGGCGTCCTATACCTCCATGCAAATCAGGCCGGTAGTTTCTCGCGCCGCGTTCATGGCGGGTTTCCGGCGGTCTGTTCCCGTCCTGCTGCTGCCCGCGCTGCTGGCCGCGGCTGGATGTTCCTCGCCCCTCGCCAAACACAGCGCCGCCTTTTCCGCGGCCGTTGCCCCGGTCGTCGATCAGTCCGCCGCCGCCTACAACGCCGCCGACGCCCTGAACGACAAGCGCAACGACTATGAGGCCGTCGTCGCGTATCAGAACAAGGACGCCAGCTACAATCCGCGCAACGCCCCCGAGCTACTTTCGGAGAAGGACATTCAGGCCAGGCTTGCCGTCCTTGCCGCGCTCCAGACGTATTCGCAGTCGCTGGTCGCCATCACCAGCGGCACCGACTCAAAGGATCTCGACGCCGCCTCCAAATCCGTGGGCAGCAATCTCACCTCGCTCGGCAACCATCTGGCGCCCTCGATCGATAGTGTGCTCGGCATCTCCGCCGCGACCGGTTCCACGGTCGAGACCACAGTGACCACCGTCTCCGGCGCGACCACCACAACCACCTCCTCCACGAAGCACGTTCCATCCCCTCCTCTTACTCCTGACATCAGGAATGGCATCAGCACCGCCGTTGACGCGCTTGGGCAATTTCTCGTCAGCCGAACCATCGCGCAGGAGCTGCCCGGCAAAATCGAGGAGATGGACCCTCACGTCCAGGCGCTCTGCACCGCGCTCGCCAACGACATCCAGACGCTGCAAAGTATCGAGGAGCGCGACTACAATCGCATCCTCGACCTCGAAAAGCAATTCATTCTCGAAGACCAGCAGCCGCACAGCCATGTGGATCCCATCGCGCATCGCGCGGAAATCATGCAGTTACCCGAGTTAGCCCGGCAGCAGAGAAATGCCGACGCGCAGCTCGATGCCCTGAGCGAGGCCATTACCAAACTGGCGCAGGCGCATCACGACCTGGCCGCCGCCGCCCAGAGTAAGAACCCCGCAAGCTTCAACGATAAGCTGGACAGTCTCGCCGCCGCAGGCAGCAATCTCGGTAACTTCTATTCATCCCTGCCCTCTAAGTGATAACTCAAGGAGTTGGCCGTGACTACGCCGAGTAACCTTCCCGCGAATCCTTCTATCCCCCTGAGCCCCGACGTGAAGGCCGCCTATCAGAACGCCTATAACACCATGCAGGCCCAGCTTGACAGCACCATGGACCCGGTTGCCGTCGAGGCGCTGAACGCCGCGCAGCCACAGGTCGAAAGCGTCCTCGACAAGAACGACATGTACACGCTCAATCAGGACACGGCGCTCTTCACCGAGCTCCAGAAGCAGATCGGCGATACCAACAACAGCCTCAAAGCTCTCAAGGCGCAGATCGCGGCCACCGCCTCGCACTTCTCGATGGCAGGCGACATCCTTTCGGCCATTGACGCGGTGCTGTGTCTCGTCTCGTGAGGGTCAGGCCGATCCCAGCGCCTCCCGCAGCAGCGCCGGCCGCTTCGCCGCCAGATTCAGGATCAGCTCTCCGAACAGTGTGTTGGCCCACGCAAACCACGGCCGCGTGAATTTCGCGGGATCGTCCTTGTCGAACGACTCATGGATGAAATCGGTGCCCGCCGTGGTGTTACGCAGCCAGCGCAGACACTGCACGATCTCCCCATCGTCCGTCGACGTGAGCGCGCGCAGCGTGATCGACATCGGCCAGATCATTCCCAGCCCTTCGTGCGGACCGCCAACACCCGCCGCAGCCTTCCCCTCGAAGAAGTAAGGATTGGACGCGCTCAGCACGAACCTGCGCGTGCGCTGATACATCGGGTCCGCCACGCTGCACGCTTCCAGATAAGGCAGGCTCAGCAATCCCGGCGCGTTGGCATCGTCCATCATCAGCGCATTGCCGTATCCATCCACTTCGTACGCCCAGATACGTCCAAACTCCGCGTGCTGCACCGTCGCGTATTGCGCGAGAGCCGCGCCCACGCTCTTTCTCAGATCCGCGCACGCGGCTGCCAGGCTCGCATCGCCCGCGATCGCCGTCGCCATCTCCTGCAGTTGTTCGAGCGAGCGCATCGCAAACAGGTTCGCCGGCACGAACAGCGGATAGGTGCACGCATCGTCCGACGGCCGGAACATCGAATAGATCATCCCCACCGGCCGCGCCGGATTCCCGTACCCGTCCAGCATCAGCGTATCCGTCGGCACAAACGTGCGCCGCTCGAACGAATACGGCCCACGCCCGTTGATCCGCTGCTGCTCTCGGAACGTCTCGACAATCTTTGCCGCCGCCGCCTTCCACTCTGCGCCGAACGGGCTTGTATCTCCCGTCTGTTTCCAGTAGCCGTGCGCCAGGCGAATCGTGTAACACAGCGAGTCCACCTCCCACTTGCGCTCCGCCACGCCCGGCTTCATCTCCGTCTTGTCGTCGACGGCCCAGCTCAGCGGCGGGTCGGTCGTCCTGTGTGTGAAGGCGTTGGCATAGGGATCGATCAGGATCAGCCGCGCCTGCCGCCGCACCACACCCTGGAGCAGCGCCGCCAGCTTCCGGTCGTCTTTCGCAAACTGGAGATACGGCCACACCTGCGCCGACGAATCGCGCAGCCACATCGCGTCGATGTCTCCGGTGATCACATAGGTGTCCGGCTCGCGGTCCCGGCTCTCGGGAAACACGGTGGTGTCCAGCGTATTCGGCAGGCAGCGCGCGAACATCGTGCGCAGCGTCGGATCGGCAATCTGCTGCCCCACGCGCGCAATCGCCGCCTCGATGGCAGGGCTGGTAAATTTCCGGTCAGCCGGCGCAGGCCGCCCCTGCGCAATAGTCCACTCCGCCGCCGCAGCGCCTTTCGGCAGGAGCGACGCGACCCCCGCCGCCACGCTGCCCTGGAGAAACCCTCTCCGTGTCGGCAGGAGCCTCAAACGATTCGTCATGTCAGGATCTCCTTTGCAGGGCAGGGAATTCGCAGCAGTCAGCGTGCCGAAGATTGTGCTGTGGCTTCGCACGACCCGGTGACGCAAATCTCATCTTATCGGGGCACGGCACTCATCGAGCGCGATCCCCTCCCAAACAGGAAAAGGCCCGGCATTGCGCCGGGCCTCGTTCCCGCAGCCTCGCGTTGGCGCGGGCTGGCAAATCGCTCCTTACGCCGCCCGCTTCCGCTTGTCCGCCTCCAGCGTCTCGATCAGCGTTTTGTTGAACGCCGGAATATCGTCCGGCTTGCGGCTGCTGATGAATTGCGCGCTGGTCACCACTTCCTCGTCCACCCACGTCGCGCCCGCATTTTCGAGGTCCGTTTTCAGCGACGGCCACGAGGTGAACGCCTGCCCCTTCACCGCGCCCGCCTCCACCAGCGTCCAAGGCCCGTGGCAGATGGCCGCAATCGGCCGCTTCGTCGCCACAAATTCCTTCACGAATTTCATCGCCTCCGGGTTCATGCGCAGGTGGTCCGGATTCATCACCCCTCCCGGCAGCACCAGCGCGTCATAATCCTCCGCCCGCGCCTGTCCGGCCAGCAGGTCCACCTTCACCGCCTGTCCCCAGTCAGTCTTGTTCCAGCCGCGAATCTCTCCGCTCTTTGGGGAGATCACCACCGTCTTCCCTCCGGCCTGTTCCAGCGCCTTGCGCGGCTCCATCAGCTCCGACTGCTCAAATCCATCCGTCGCCAGAATCGCAATTTTCCGTCCCTGCAGGTTATTGCTCATGGGTTATCCCTCCGTTTTTTCTCTGATCGCTCTCTTCTCTGGGACGGGAACCCTGCTTCCCCGTGTTGCCCCGCCGCTCGCCGCCGGGCCGGACACAACCTTTCAGGGCACGGCAAACATTTTCCAAATTTGCCTGACTGTAACGTTGGGGCGGATTCTTTCGTGTACAGTTTGGCGTGGAATCAGGGTTAACCCCTGCAAACGGAGGAATTTTCATGGCTAATCGTAGGATGGCCGCGCTCGTTGCGGTCGCCGTGCTCGGCAGCCTGAGCGCATGCAAATCGTCGAACAACAGCAGCGGCAATGTCGAAATTTCCGGGGCGGGCAGCACCTTCGTCAATCCCGTCATGACCCGCTGGACCGCCGACTTTACCAAACTCCACCCGAATGTTCTGATCAACTACCAGTCCATCGGCTCCGGCGGCGGCATCCAGCAGGTGAAGGCCAAAACCGTTGACTTCGGCGCCTCCGACGTGGCCCTCAAGGACGACCAGCTCGCCACCATGCAGCCGCTCGTGCAGATTCCCGAGACTGCCGGTCCCGTCTGCATCACCTACAATCTCCCCGGCCTCGATCAGTCTCTCAAGCTCTCGCCCGACGCGCTCGCCGGCATCTTCCTCGGCACCATCAAAAGCTGGCAGGATCCGAAACTGACGAAGGAAAACCCCGGCGTCAAGCTGCCGAAACTGCCGGTGATCGTCTCCCACCGTTCCGACGGCAGCGGCACCACCGGTATCTTTACCGAATACCTCTCCGCCGTCAGCCCCGACTGGAAGACGAAGGTCGGCTCCGGCACCGCGGTCAGCTGGCCGGTCGGCATCGGCGGCAAGGGCAGCGAGGGCGTCACCGGCAACATCCGCAACTCTCCGGGGGCCATCGGTTACGTCGAGCTGAGCTACGCGCAGCAGAACAACCTGCCGACCGCTCTGATTGAGAACCAGGCCGGCCAGTTCGTCGCTCCCACCGCGGCCGGCACCACCGCCGACATCGCCGCCTTCAGCGCGCAGATCAGCCAGGATCCGCGCCAGCCCATCGTCAACCCGCCGGCCAACGCGCCCGGCGCCTATCCCATCTCCGGCCTCACCTTCCTGCTCGTTCCCAAAGATGGCGCGGACCAGGCAAAGCGCGCCGCGCTGAAGGAGTTCATCCAGTACATCATCACCGACGGCCAGGCGACCGCCGGCACCCTGAGCTACGCGCCGCTGCCCGACAGCGTCAAGCAGTACGACCAGCAGCAGCTCCAGCAGCTCACCGCCAACGGCCAGCCGCTCAACTAACCGCGGCGGCTGCCGCATCACCGGAAGGGGCGCGCTCGTCGCGCCCCTTTTTCTCGTTGCTTCCATCCGCACGGGTCGGGTTCACGCGGTGCTATACGATACTCGCGAGGACGCGCCCGCATGTTGTATCGGCTGAAAAGGCACGCATTACCCATCAGGGCGCATTTTCGGGCCTCTCTCGTCCTTGCCTACGCGGTGCCCACGCCCGTCCTGGGGCCGCTGCTTCCTGCCGGGCTTACTTTGGATACATATGCCGACGTTGGCTTTCTGGCCATTGCTTTCGTCGAAACGCGAAATCTTCGGCCTGCCTTCCTTCCGGCTGCGTTCGGAATGAACTTCTTTCTCTCCGGTTATCGCATATTCACGCGCTATCGAACATCAGCTGGGCGCACCCTGCGCGGTTTGCGAATCCTCAGAAGCGATACAAACCGCCGCTCCATGCAGGTGTTTGGCAATCTCCTCACGCACTATCATTACGAGCGCTCCCAAATCTGCGTGCAGTCGACTGACCGTAAGTACGAAGTTCAGGTGACTACGCCGAACGGCGGCGCCGATCTTCACGTCGAGGCAGATCTTTCGGCGCAGTCCGTTGCCCTTCCTGCCGGATCGCCCTTTGCCGACCTCAGCGAAGCGCGCAAATTCGCCGGGCCTCTCCCATTCACCTTCGACTATGAACATCAGACCCGCTCCATCATCCGCGTCGAAGGAGTGCGGCGGCAGTGGAATCCGCGTCCCGTGCCCGTCATCGTCCACCAAAACACTTTTCTTGAACGAGAACCATTCCGCGGCGCCGGAGCCGTTCTCGCCAATGCGTTCTACCTTGAAGATGTCCCGTACGCATGGCGGCCCGGGATCCGCGAGAGGCTGCCGTGAGCGTCACCAGCGGCAAATACGCCGGAGTCCTGAGCATTATTCGCTACAACTGGCACTTCTACGCAGCGAGTCTCGTCGCCCTGGCCGCCATCGGTGTACTGCTGGATCTGCGGCTCTTGCCGCGCGCCGGCGAAGCCTTGGTAATCGCGGCGGCTGTGCTCATGGCGTTCTGGTCTTTGAGCTCACTGTTGGTCTCGTATTACGTTTATGACCTGAGGGGAGTCACGCGCTGGAACTGGGTCCCGGGAATCCTGTCCTTTCCGCCGCAGCGGTGGCTCAACATCCACGCGGGGTTGGATCAGTCGACGGTAATCCTGAAGCAGTTCTTTCCGAACACGCAATATAAGGTCGTCGATATCTACGATTCGCGGGAGATGACGGAGCCTTCCATCGCCCGCGCGAGGCGGCTGCACGCATCCCCGGAGCCGGTTGTTGCCGCCAGGCTGGACGCGCTGCCGTTCCCCGACCGCGATAGCGATACATTGTTTCTGCTCTTCGCCGCGCACGAAATCCGTCAGCCTGCGCGCCGCACGAAATTCTTTCGGGAAGCCGCGCGCGTCCTGGCCGGCTCCGGGCAGTTGCTGCTCGTCGAGCACGTCCGCGACTGGAGAAATTTCGTCGCCTTCGGGCCCGGGTTTCTGCACTTTCATTCCAGAGGCGAGTGGCTGCGGGTCGCCCGCGGCGCCGGCCTGACGGTTGCGTGCGAACACCGCATCACCCCGTTTGTCCGCTGCTTTCTGATGACCAGGGCGGCGGAATGAAGCTGAACCGGGCGGAAAGACTGCTCGTCGGCGATCCAGCGCGGGGGCTTGTGCAGCTCTTCGCCGGAATCGCGAAAAGCACAGAACGCGGATTCCGCTCTCTTCAGAAGTTGTAAGCCACTCCCACCGACACCAGCGGATAAAACCGCGCCGGAGCCGCATCGTTCGCAATCTTCTGCTGCTGCGCCGCCAGATTCGACTGAATCATGGCGTTCGTCGCCACATCGCTGCAGTAATCCTGTCCCTCGTAGTCGTAGCAGGCGGTTCCGGCCAGCTTCAGCGACACTTTCGGATCGCCGACATACGCAAAGCCCACGTCGAAGGGAACGCTCCAGTGCCGCCCGCTGCGCGGCAGCATGTTCCCCCAGCCCACCGTCAGCTTGGGCGCCGCCTTGTTGAGCGTCAGGCTGCCCGAGCCGGTCACCGGGTCCGTGTCGCTGCTCACGTAATTCTGGTTGTTCAGCGTGAAGCTCTGTCCCCCCGGCACGCTGGCGTTCGCCGTGATCTGGTTGCCGTTGTAGAGCAGCGCCCCGGGACTGATATGGAACGCTCCCGCCCACGGGAACCAGTCGAGGCTGGCCTCGGCCGAGCGGAAATGGAGATTGGCGTTGTAGCTGATGCCGTCGTCGGTCAGGATGTCGTTGTAGCTGAAGAAATTTGCTCCGCCGCGCAGGTTCAGGGTGCGCGAGAGCGGTGTGGCCGCCTCCACCCCAATCCCCAGCAGGCCGAATTTCACTCCGATCGCGAGACCGGAAAACGGCGTCGTATAGGCCTCTGCCGGGGCCGTTGCCGGTCCTCCGCTGTTCGCCCCGGACGATCCGGGCGCAAGCAGGGAAGAGCTGAAGCTGAGGTGGGTTGGCTGGGCGCAGGCAGTGCTCAGCGAAACCGCGAGTACGGCCAATAATCCTTGGAAGCGCATGTCGAGTATCTCCATCGCTGCGGTTGGGGGGAACCGGCGCGCCATCGCTGCCGGACAACGGTGTGGAGTTTCGCTGCAACGGAAGCGGACGGGACAAGGCAAGCCGGTTCGCTTCGCAGATTCTAGTCAGAATGCTCTAGTTTGCCGCGGCGCGCAACTCCCCGTTCGGGGCATGCGCCGTCCCGCCGCCCAGCCGTGCCCGCAAGCGCTCCGCCATCCCCGCCAGCGCCTGCAGCCTGCCTTCCAGCTGCGGTGGAATCCCTTCCTCCGCCAGCGCCAGCCGCGACTCCAGCAGGAACCCGGTCACGGCGTTCTTCACCTCCGCATCCAGCGCCGCAGCCGCCGCCGCCTGCGCCAGTTCCTCCTCACGCCGCCGGCGTGCCAGCGCCCCGCGCACTTCCCGCTCCAGACGCGCGCTTCCCGTCAGCGCAAAGCTGAACTCCATCGGAACCGCCATTCCCGCATGCTTCCAGATCAGCTCCGCGCCCTCCGGATCGGCATCCGCCAGCATCTGGTCCAGTACCACCACCGCAAAGCCGCGCCGCTCCAGCAGGCGCAGCGCCGTCGCCCGCCCGGTCGCAACCTCCACGGTCAGCGACAGCCGCTCCGCCAGCGCCGCTGCTGTCTCTTCGATCCCCTCAGCCGCCGTCACCACCAGCGCCGCCGCCCGCTCGCTCTCCTTCAACGTTGTCTTCATGGCGTTACCCCGTATTCCTTCAGCTTGCGGTAAAGCGTTGTCTTCCCGATGTCCAGCAGCCTCGCCGCCAGCAGCTTGTCGCCCTTTACCTGTTCGAGCGTGGTCAGGATCGCCTGCTTTTCCGTCTCCGCCAGCGTTTGCACCGCCGCGGCCCAGCCGTTTTGTGCGGGCGCGGGCCGCTGGCTGATCCTGGCCTGCATCCATGCGTCCTGAATCACGGTCGTCATCTCCCCCATCTCGATCACCGCGCCCGAGCAGAGATTGCACGCCCGGTCGATGGCATTCGCCAGCTCGCGCACGTTGCCCGGCCACGAATACTCGGCCAGAAACGCCAGCGTCTCCGCGCTCAGCCGGAACGCATGCCCCATCTCCCGGCTGTTCCGCTCCAGAAAATGCGCGGCCAGCAGCGGGATATCTTCTTTGCGGTCGCGCAGCGGCGGCAGCGTCAGCTTCACCACGTTCAGCCGGTAGTAGAGATCCCGCCGGAACCGCCCCTGCTCCACCATGGCCGCCAGATCCTGATGCGTTGCCGCCAGGATCCGCGCCCGGATCGGCACCGCGTGGCTTCCCCCCAGCGGCCGCACCTCTTTCTCCTGCAGCGCGCGCAGCAGTTTCGCCTGCAGATCGATGGGCAGCTCCCCAATCTCGTCCAGAAAGACCGTCCCGCTCCCCGCGGCGGCCAGCAATCCGTCGCTGGGCCGGTGCGCGCCGGTGAACGCGCCCTTCACATGCCCGAACAATTCGCTCTCGATCAGCGTCGGCGCCAGCGATGCGCAATCCACCGGCACAAACGGCTGTCCCGCGCTCATCCCGTTGGCGTGGATGGCCTGCGCCACCAGTTCCTTGCCCGTCCCGCTCTCGCCCAGGATCAGCACCGGGTGTGTGCTCTGCGCCACCCGCCCCAGGATGCGGAACAGCTTCTCCATCTCCGGGCTCTCGCCCAGCAGGCTGCCCGCCCCGTGTCCCGCGCGCAGCTTCTCCCGCAATCCCCGGCTGGCCGTGTCCAGCGTCCGGTGCCGCGCCAGCCGCCGCAGCACCGCCGCCAGCTCCTCGGCGGAAAACGGCTTCACCAGATAGTCGCTCGCCCCGCAGCGCAGCGCGTCCACCGCCTTCTGCAC
>JBATVK010000113.1:0-115453 GCA_049671725.1 Acidobacteriaceae bacterium | reverse complement strand
CGACCGGCTCACCCATCACGTGCACATCCTGGAGATGAACGGCGACAGCTATCGTCTCAGGCAGAGCCGCCGCAAACGAACACCTTCTTCCGATCACTGAACTCTCCCCCGACGATCCCGCCTCGTGTGAGAAGGGCCTCTTCCGCTACGCTCCAGAGCCCCTCCTCCCACGTAATCCCAACCACTTCATGCCCCGTTGTGGCCTGATTTTGCTCCGCCACACTGGCCTGGTTTTACTCCGCCCTTGACAGCCGAGTTGTGGGCGTTGCCGGCGACGTCCGCGAAGAGGGGCTGAACACGCCGCCCGGGCCCACCATCTATCTTTGCCTGAGCGCCGGCAATCCATTTCCGTACTACCTGGTGCGGACGCATGGTGACCCAATGGCGATGGCGGACGCCATCCGCCACAGAATTCACCAACTGGAACCGAACCGCTCGGTCTGCGGAATCTCGACCCTCGAGCAGCACATAGACGATGTTTCCTTCGAGAGTCGTTTGCGCACATTCCTGCTTACGTTCTTTGCCGCGTCCGCAGTCCTGTTGGTGTGCCTCGGCCTCTACGGCACGCTGAACTATCTCGGGCGGATGCGCCAGCGCGAGGTCGGTGTGCGTCTGGCGCTCGGAGCCATGCGGGGCCAGATTCTCGGCGGCTTTCTGTTTCAGGGACTCCGCGTCACGCTCTTGGGATGCGCCGCGGGGCTCCTCCTCAGCTTCGGGGCGGATCGCCTGCTCAAAGGAATGCTGTACGGGGTATCCACTCTCGATCCGACGACCGATCTGATGGTACTCGGATTGATTGTTCTGGTGGCAGTCTTCTCGTCAATGCTTCCGGCATGGCGAGCGGCGCACATCGAGCCCATTGAGGTGCTTCGGCAAGAGTAATCATGTAGCCTTCAACATAGCTCGACTACAGGTTCCGCGCAGCCTTCGCCGCGTATGTTCGTAGAACATTCGCGGCGGTGTCTGTCTTTGTCCAACTCTTTCTCGCATGCGATGGAATGACCGGAGCTCAATGCCGCCCGAAGCTCTCTGCGCCGTCGGGCCAGCCTCCGTCAAGGAAGGTCCGAATGGCTCCATAGGCGGCTTGAGGCATTTCAATCCATGGGACGTGCGCCGCTTCTGCAATCGTGAGCAGTCGAGCGTTGGGCAACAGTTGTACCCAGTCCCGCGCGCCGCCATAGGGGCGCTGCCGAACTCCGTTGTCGAGGTCCGCTGTGGCGGGCGTGCTCCGTTCTCTTGATGCACTCGGAATCGGTGGATTCATCCCGGAACGAAAGGGCACGTATCCCGCTTTCAATGGTCTGAGAATTCCCGGTCTGTACGAAGATTGGCTTCAAGTCAGCCGAGCGATGAAAAGGAGCCAGAAGCGCTGAGCGTTTGACTCGTCATACAAGCTCGTAATCCAGTGACGCTCGCGCGGCGGATCAAAGCACGCTAGATGAGCAGCCGTGAGCCCGGAGAACGCCAGTTTTCCAGATCAGACCTCTGGCCCTGCACAATCACCTTGTCTTCCGTCGCGATTATCCGTCCGACACTTTGCCAGATGTCTTATTGGGAGGGGGACCGTTGCCAGTATACAGCCCGCGCAGTGGTTGCTCAGGCGTCACGGCGAACACATCGCAGATGCGGAACAGAGTTCTTAGAGTGATGGGCCGCCCTCCCTCGATTCGTTGCCAATGGCGCGTAGAGAACCCAAAGGAAAGCATGTCTTCCTGGCTACGCCCCGCCTTTTGACGCAGGGCTTTGAGCCTCACACCAAGCTTTCTGAAGACACGCTCATGTTCGGCTTGACCTGCCACACATGAGCTTGTAAAACTCTACGTGCAAAAGCATCGCGAAACAGAATGGCGTGGAGCGCGTCTGGGCTGGACGAGCAAGGAGCGGGGTGCCCAATGACTCAGGAAACATCGAAGCGCGATTCTGAAGACCGGCGGGGTGTTTCGGTAGCGGTCTTGTTGATCGCAATGCTTGCAACTGCCATTCTGGTCGCCGCAGTGTTCCTGATTCAACGGAGACATTCGCCGGCTTCTCATAAAGCGGCGGCGAATTCGCCCCTCGCGGCGGCTGTGACGACAACGCCAGCGCTGCGGGCAGCGAGCAAACCCGCATCGATCCCCGCTGCGGGGGGCAGCCCCGCGCCCCTAAACCTGACCGACGAAGAGCTATTCAGGCAAGCTGCGCCCAGCGTGGTCCTTCTGCGAGCCTACGATCAGTCCGGCCAGCCTTTCAAGCTCGGAAGCGGGTTCATTGCTGGGCCGTCAGGGATAGCGGTAACAAACTACCATGTGATCCGAGGCGCGTATTCTGAGACGGCCACATTCCAGGACGGTTCAACCGCAAGAGTAATCGGTGTACTCGGCTACGATCCGGCTGTAGACATTGCGGTGATTCGCCTCGATGTCGCATCTGCAACGCCGTTAGTTCTTGGAGATTCGGACAGCGTTCAGGTGGGAGACAGAGTGGCTGCCATCGGTTCGCCTTTGGGCCTCCAGAACACGATTTCGGATGGTTTGGTGAGCGCCCTGAGGGATGGGCGCATTCAGACAAGCACTCCGATCAGTCCCGGTTCCAGCGGAGGGCCGTTCTTCAACAAGCGGGGGCAAGTTATCGGAATTGCCGTGGCACAAATGAGGGCCGGGCAAAATTTGAACTTTGTAGTGCCGATCAATCAGGCGAGGCGATTCCTCGCCAATGACGCTCTAACGACTCTGGCCGATCTTTCGAAGCAGAACACAATGGTGATGCCGCTCCTGCACGGGGCGCTCAGCATTCCGGCCCGGCAACTCAGGGGACTGTCTATCACGGTCAACGAAAACCAAATGGACGACGCTGAACTGCAAGGCTCATTTCAGTGTTCCGGCGGGATTGACGGCAAAATCCAGGTGGTCCTGCTGAATGTGTCCTCTCGCGCTCTCTTGTACGATTCTGGCCGTGTGCGGAGTGGCACGATGGACGTAAAGCTCCCTCCGGGCAAATACGCGTTGGTTCTCAGCAATCGGGACTCGCTCGTCTTTCCCCGAGCAATGAATGCAGATTTCAGCCTTCACTACGTGAAGTAGGGGGATTCCGTCGGATAGCATGCGTTTTTTTGGGGGCGCACACGATTATCGTCGTTACTGCCATCGCCCATTAGCGACACGCAGTTAGCGTTTCTTTTCCAGACCTCTTCATCGATAACAAGAGATTAGAGCTGCGTGAAGTACAGCCCCCAGCAGCGGCGCGTATAGGGAGATTTACCGCTAAGAACGCCCCGGCGGGGCAAGCGGCAAATCAGGACGATCCCGACTAAGAGCGTCCGGGCCGGACGTCGGGATGACACCTCCCTGCGCCAGCCTCCGCCAGCGGCTCCGGCAAAAACGGCTTCGGGAGGTCCACGGTCAACGCGGCTTGTTGCGTTGACCTCTTTTGGATTTATCGTGGGTCTCTACCGCTTTCGACGCCCTGGCCTGGGCGTCGTCCGGCTGCGGCAGTTCCCATCCGGCCATGCCCTGTAACACGCGGTCGGCGTGCTTGATGGTGTTCACGTGTCCATAGTGGGTTTCAATCATGTGGACGGAAGTTCCCATCTGCTCGGCAAGGAAGTACACGTCTACGCCTTCCTGCAAGCGAAGCGTGGCATACGTGTGTCGGAAGCAATAGGTCGAGCGCGGAACGCCCTGCGTGCCTTCGCGCAGATTCGCTTCGTCTAGCAGATCGGCAATCAGACTGCTGTAAAGAGTTTTTGCGGGCTTGCCTGTGATGTTGGTAAATACTCTGTCGTCCGGTGCCGTGGCTTTGGAGATTGCGCGGATACGTTCCAGATACTCTCCGACGCTCTTGGGAGCCACCAGCTTGCGCGACTTGCCTTTGCCCTGGACAAACAGCACAACGATCTCACGCCCCTCGCGGTCTTTTGCAGGCATAATGTCGCGCCAGCGGAGATTCTTCATCTCCGTTGGTCTCATGCCTGTATTGCAGGCAATCAGGACCATGTTGTAGGTGACGGTGCGATACCAGATGCTTGAAGGCTTCTCTGCCTCCGCAATCCACTTCCTTCCCACGGTGTGGAGCTTGCGGTATTCCTCCAGCGTAAACTCGTCGCGCCGCATGGCCTTGAGCTTGGGCCGCTCGTCGAAACGCTGACTGGCGGGAACATAGCGTTTCTTGATGGCATAGTTCATCACCGCGCCGAAGATGGACATCTCAAGGCGGATCGTGGAATCGCTGATAAAAGGAACCGTCCGTTCTTTGGAAGGTTTGACCTCAATCGGCTTCAAAACCCTGATGCCCAGGGTTTGCTGAACCTTGGTGCGGCGCTCGGCCTCCGTATTCGCGAAGGCTTGGGCCAGGTCGGCAGTGACTTCTCGAACTCCGTTGCGCCTGTTGCGCCCCGCGCCGTTCTCCCGCCGCCATGCCGGATAGCCGCCCCAAAGCTCGTCGCCAATAAGATGGACCTGCGTTGAGCCTACGTATCGCTCTAAAGCGCCTTCGATAATGGCGCGGACTTTCTTAGGCCGCGCCGCGCTGATCTCGCCGCGTTTCGCCCGCGCCTCCTGGTTCAGCAGATACTCTCTCCCCACCTCGCGGAAGGGATGGTTGAACACGGGAACGTCATGCTTTAATCGAAACCGGATGTCTGCGTCCTGGTCGAAGGCGCGTTCCCGCGCCACCTCGATGTCGGTCGTCTTGAGCGAAACCGTCTTGTAGCGGTCGGCTTTGGGGATCTTCATGCGGCAATACCACATCCGATGATCCACGTCGCCACGCCGGAAGAGAACCAGGCCCGGCTTGAGTTCCGCTTTGTCGGTGACGAATGCCATGTTCGTGTCTGTCTTTTTCGATGCGTGCTGTGCAGATTCCGTGCAGGTTTTTCCGGCAAGTCATTGACTCTGCGTATCTGTGTAGGACTCGTATAGATGATAGCAAAATATTATCTTGCTTATTTATAATTATTTACGATATAGTTGTCATCCTGAGCGAGCCTTCCGAATAAGTTGCGGCCGCAGTTGCCGCAACAACATATTCAGCCGCGAGTCGAACGGACCTGCATTTCCAGCTCGAAGCCCCATAACCACCCTGTTTCCCACACATACGCCAATGTTAAACCGTAACCCCTTTGCTTTCCATACATACGAATCTCGAAGAAATTCCTTCAACGGAGCGCATTGTTGAGCGCCGAGTCCGGAGCACGGCAGCTATCTCTCGCTCAGAAGCTCTGCTGTTGTCTGTGTGAAATGGCGGAGTCTCGTCTGAATACCAACAGGTCCCGGGGTGGATTTGCCCTTTTGAATACCTTCTACGAAGGACAGAATTATCCTAATCAGCGCTATCTTTTCGAACTCTTCCAAGTTGTCGCCCTTTCATCTTCCAACTCACCCTCCAGGGGATCAGGGCGCGGCGGTCTGAAGCGAATTGTTCAGGCCACCGTCATGAATCCACTGGATAGCCTCTTCCATGACATTTGTGAGTGGGTGTTTGCCTTTTCCCCACGTGAAGCCATATGCGAAGTGGTACAGCCCCTCAATCTTGAAGCGTCGGACGGCCTGAAACCTTCCATCTGCTGTCCGTCGCTCGATCGTCAGCATGTATGAGTTGTAATTCACGTCATATGGTACGGCCTCTGAGCTTTCTGTAGTTCCCGTCGTTGTAGCATCGACGTTCGCGCTGTTTCCATCGTTATCTGTGACGGTCCCGGTGGTGTCCGATTGCGTGTTGTGACTCTGTGTTATTACCCGAGTTCCGTGATATACAGCCGGAGTCGCCGTGATGAAGAAGACGACATTCTCCAGAGTATTTGGAGCGACGTAGCACACATCGGGATATTTCTTGTACATCTTGTCGAGCCATTTGAGTCCATCCTTTTCTTTGATCCCGGCCGCCACCAGACCTTGGTTCATATTGTGGAGCGCGTCCTCCTCGACCATCGTGTAAAAGACCTTGCACGTAGGCGGCGGTTGGGGACCGGCATCAGCGGCGTGTCCAATAACGGTCAAGGGCAGAAACAGTACAACGAGGCAACAATGCGTTCGGTGCATCATCCGATCTCCTGTGCAAGAAAACTGTCGACCTCCGCGTCAGTTGGATCGAGGTCACGCGATTTGGGATCATTCTTCATTTCGATCTCAAGAACAGTACGGTATAGGCCCTCGAAATCACGGTATATCTCGCTGGATCGCTTTCGCGATTTGAAAATATATTCTTTGCCTACATGCCAATACAAGTTGATCCAGTGGAAGAAGAATGAGTGCGCCAGTTCTTTGTCCAGCGTTCCCAAACGAACATACAGGCCGATTATCTCGAAGAAATCGAAAACATCATCGGCTGCACGCAAACCCGACCTGGCTCGCAATGCTGTAGCTGCATTGCTCCGCACAATCTGCATCTCTCGGCTTTCAAAACGGTCCAGGAGTTTGAGACATAAATCCGCGGAGACTGATGCGGCAAAGCTGCGAGCTTGCTTCCGAATCCCCCAGTACGAGATGCCAACACCAGCGACTGACAGGATCGCTAGGGCGAATGTAGACCAACCGGTTATCGGATCTTCCATGTGGCCTCCGAAACCCTAGATAGGGCCGTTATGCCCCCGTTACGCGCTTCAGAATCATCTCCGCCAGTGTAATGCTGTCAGCCACTGCGCACACGGCCCGCGGACTTGGCGTGTTGATGTCGTCCGGTGCCAAGCGGACAGCGGCGACGATTGCGGCGTGGCGATCGGCTAGCTTTCCCAGTGGACGGAAGGCGGTTATTCGCAAACATTAAGATTATTGCTGTGACCTATGGGAACAAGCCTACAAGCTGGAAGAGAGAAAGGTACCACCTGAATAAGCCGAAAGGAGCTGAGCGCGGAGCACGACGAGACGATCATATTAACTTCGAGCGCACAAAGGCCAGTGAGTCATCGAAAACCGGGACAACCCACAGACACAGGGAATAATCGAGCTCAGGAACAAGCAGGCGACTCTAAAACAAGGAAAGAGCAAATGAAAGATTCGGGCTGGATAACTATTGGGCTGGCGGTTGCGGCATTCTTCCTCGCGTTCCGTTCAGGCTACGTGGCCGATGCTACTGCCATGCGTCTGGGAGCACGCCTGGATGCGCTACAGGAAAAAATCAGCGAGGTCGAAGGGAAGCTACAGGAAGTCGAAAACCGCGACTGATTTCACGCCGCATCATGCCGATATATTGTTGCCGCCCATAACCACCCCGTGTCCCACACATACGTCCATGTCAAACCGTAACCCCTTTGCTTTCCACACATACGAATGTCGAAGAAATTCGCTCAAAAGCTCAGGCCGATCCGCGAGCACGATTCCCCCTCGCTGCCCCCTTCACGTCCCTCGGCTGATCACTCGCGGCCCTCACGTGATCACGGACGGCCGTCACGTGATCACGCAGGGCCGTGAACCATCTGATCTCGAATCAATCAGAAAGCTCGCTCACGGCCGGGTCCTGATCACTGACGGCTCTCTGCTGATCACCCAGACGGCCGTCTCGCACCTGATACCAGCAGCAGGGCTTAGCGCCCATCCCCCGGCGGCCTGGCGGCGAACTCCATTGTTTCGGGTCCTGATCCCCTGGTAACCCCCGGGAGGGGGGGTAGGGGGGTAGGGAGTCATCCACTGCCAGCCGGCAACCGGGGACGGGCAGCGAACAACGGAGACAAAAAGGGCCCGCTGGCAAACAGCCAGCGGGCCAGGAGGCGAAACTCATGCATTCGTTATCGCTGAGAATGGACCGGTCCGGTCGCACCGGCAATGTCCCGTTCTGGCCACAACCAAACCCGAATGGGTCACAGCCCGGTCCCCCAAAAGCCAGGAGGGGGGAACGGTTGACAACCGCGGGTAGCCCGTAACCCGTAACCCCTGTTCTTCTCTTCCCAAAAAGAAAAGGCGGAGCCGAAGCCCCGCTGTCGACCACGTTCCTGCTTCCTGGCCTACTTTACGTCCTTCTTAAAATCGCTGTTGATGGTATTGAATTCCTTCGTCAGGTGTTTCGTCTCGAAGGTTCCCATGCCTTTCGCCACCGTCAGGGCAATCAGCGCGGCCACCAGGCAATATTCGATCATCGTTCCCCCGTCTTCCGACGTCCACAGGGAGAGGACAAGAGTGCGGATGTCTTTCATGCTGTCTCCTCGAACTCGGGGCCCATCGCATCTGCGATCTGTCCCCACTGTAACAGCGGATTCACACCTCGCATCTCCCACAAAAGGGAAGGGTTCTGCCCCAAACGTGCCACAGTTCTCCTCCGGCCGCCGCGCCGTCTATTTTGTTGGACCACCGAAAGATACCTGCGCCGGAGAGCCTTCGATTGTGTTAACGTGTGCGGCATGGCCCATTACTATTGGGTGCTCAAGTGCAGAACCGCCGACTGCGGCGAGCAGTTGCGAGCCGAATACATCGGCACATGGGGTCCGTGCCAGCTACCCTCCGGCCTCTGGAAACACCCCATCTACCTGCGCTGTCACAAATGCCGCGAAATTCACCGCTACACGTTCTACGAACGCCGGCTGCTGGAAACCGCTGACCCTCCCGATCTCCTCGAAGCCTGACCGCAACCCGCCAAACTATCTGGTATGCCGCTCCAAACCAAGCGGTATGCCGTGTTGATATCTATAACAAACTAAACACGATATTCCGGAAGCCGCACCCACTCCTCACCCGCAGCCCGTAAACCCTAACCCCTGCTCCTCAACGCCTTCCGACCAATATCCCGCCGGTAGACCATCCCCTCAAACGAGATAGGCTCCATCGCCTCATAGGCTGCCTGGAGCGCCTCGTCCAGGGTCGCGCCGGTCGCCGTCACGCCCAGCACCCGCCCGCCCGCCGTTCGGTAGATGCCGCCGTCCCGCGTCGTCCCCGCATGGAAAATCTCGACCCCTGGCGTCACCGCGGCGATATCCAGCCCCGAAATCGGATAGCCCACCGTATAGCTCCCCGGATAGCCCTTCGACGCCGCCACCACGCACGCCGACGCCCCCGGCTTCCACCGGAACTCCGTCTCGCTCAGCCGCCCCTCCACGCAAGCCTCGAGAGCTTCGACCAGGTCGCTCTCCAGGCGCGGCAGGATCGCCTGCGTCTCCGGGTCCCCGAAGCGCGCGTTGAACTCCAGCACCATCGGCCCCCTGGCCGTCATCATCAGCCCGCAGTAGAGCACCCCCACAAACGGCGTCTCCTCCGCGGCCATCCCGTCGATCGCCTTCTGCGCAATGTGCTGCCGGATCCACTCGCTCATCTGCGCGTCCAGCATGGAGTCGGTCGTGTACACGCCCATCCCGCCGGTATTCGGCCCCGTGTCCCCCTCGCCGATCCGCTTGTGGTCCTGCGCCGGCACCAGCGGGACCGCATGTTTCCCGTCGCTCAGCGCCAGGTACGACACTTCCTCGCCGGTCAAGTGCTCCTCCACCACCACGCTGGTCTCCGCCGTGCCCAGCAACTCGCCGCTGAAGAGCCCCGTCACCGCGCGCTCCGCCTCGGCCTTGGACTCGCAGATCAGCACCCCCTTGCCCGCCGCCAGCCCGTCCGCCTTGACCACCACCGGGTAATGGAACATCTGCAGCGAGGCCAGCGCTTCCTCGCGCGAGGTGCACACCGCGTAGTTGGCGGTTGGAATCGAGTGCCGCTGCATGAAGCGCTTGGCAAAGGCTTTGCTGGTTTCGAGCATGGCCGCATCCCGCGTCGGCCCATAGACCTTCAGCCCGCGCCGCTGCATCTCGTCCACCAGCCCCAGCGCCAGCGGCAGTTCCGGTCCCACCACGGTCAGGTCGGGCTGCTCCTCGGCAACCACGCGCAGCAGATCGTCCAGGTCCTTCTGGCTCGCCTTCACGCACCGCGCCACCTGCGCAATGCCGCCGTTGCCCGGCGCGCACACCACCTCGCAGCCCCGCGGCGAGCGGCGAATCGCCGCGCACAACGCGTGCTCGCGCCCACCTCCGCCAATCACCAGGATTCTCATGGTGACTTCGAGCCTACCAGCACGCCGTTGCAGGTCGCCACCAGCGAGTCCCTGGCTACAGTCCCCAGTCCTCAGTTGCCAGTCTCCAGTTCGCGGCAGCAGCGGCCGGACTCGACGTTTCGTTACTGGGGACTGACAACTGGGGACTGTAACCGGGGTCTGAGAACTGACAACTGGGGACTGACAACTGGTCACTCGCCTTATCTCGTCGCCGTCCACGCCTGCCAGAAGACCACTGCCATCATGAGCACCACATACACGCGCAGCGCCCACAGCAGGAAGAGCGCGCCTCCGCCCAGCTGCCGCCGCGGCACCGGAGCGGCCTTCTCCTTCACCAGCTGATCCCGCTCCAGCGTGGACAGGATCCAGCTGGCTTCTTCCGGTCCGGCAACGTGTTGTTCTTCGCCCATCCTCGTCTCCCTTAGAGGCCTGCCAGCCACGCCAGCGCCTGCGGAGCCACCACGCTCAGCCCGTACAGCACGCCAGCCGCGGTCAGCACCACCACCACCGCACCGGCCACAAAGTTGGCCAGGCGCGGGCTCTTCACCTCGCCCATAATCTGCTTGTCGTTCACCAGCAGATACAGGAAGACCAGCGCCGGAGGCATGGCCAGCACCGCGACCACGTTCACCACCAGCACCACAAACACCAGCGGCAATCCCGGAATCAGCACGATCCCCGCCGCCGCCGCCGCGCACAATCCTAGCACCGCGTAGAACGACTTGCCCTGGTTCACCGGCAGATTCAGGCTGTGCGGCTTGCGCGCCACCTCGCCAAAGGCGTACGCGGACGAGGTCGAGATCGTGATCGAGGCCACGATTCCCGCCTCCACCATCCCCAGCGCGAACAGAGCGGCACCATAGCGACCGATGATCGGCTCCAGCGCCTGCGCAAACTGGGCCGCCTGGAAGCTGGCCGCGTTCATCACGTGCGACGCCAGCGGGGCGGTCGCGACGATCGTCCCCAGCGCCGCCGCCGCCGCCAGCGCCGCGCCCACCACGGTGTCGATCCGCCCGAAATGAATGTCCTTTGTCGTCAGTCCCTTATCCACCGTCGCGCTCTGCTGGAAGAAGAGCATCCACGGCGTCACCGTCGCCCCAATGTTTGAGAGGATGATCAGCACCGTGTCCTGGTTCAGGTGCGGCAGCGGCTTCCACGTCACAAATGCATGCCCCACCGCGCCCCAGTGCGGATGCGTCATCAGCGCCACGGGAATGAAGATCAGGTTGAACGCCGCCGCTGCCAGCGTCACCCGCTCCCACGTCCAGTACCGATGGCTCAGCAGCGCCGAATAGAGCACCGCCAGCGCGATCAGGATCGCCGCCCACGCCGGCACCCCGAAGAATCCCAGCCCCGCGCGGACAGCAATGAACTCGGTAATCAGGGTCAGAAAGTTGCCGATCCCGAGGTCGATCATGGAGAACCATCCCCAGAATGGCCCGAATCGCTCGAAAATCAGCTCCGCGTGTCCCCGGTGCGTCGCCGCGCCCAGCCGGACGGTCATCTCCTGCACCACCAGCGCCATCGCGAAGGTCAGCAGCACAAACGGCAGGAAGAACCCGATGCCGAACTTCGCCCCCGTCGCCGCGTAGCTCAGCATGCTGGGCCCGTCGTTCTCGCCCAGCATCACCAGAATTCCCGGCCCGATCAGCAGCCACAGCAGCCACGCCCGCGCCCGCAGAGTGTGCGACATGCGCGCCGCCCGCACCCGCGCCCGGTCCCGCGCCCGGTCGATGTCCTCGTGCGTAACAACGACGTCGGCCTCGGCCACGACGCTCGTCACACGCCCGGATTGTGCATTGGTGCTCAAGCCTGCGGTTCCTGCATTGGAGATGGGGGATAATTCCCGGAAGAATGGCCGCGGTACCCCGCAAACGGGCACGCCACCGCCAACCTGAGTGTAGCCGGATTCGCGCCAGCTTGTAAACTATAGTTAATACACAACGATTAAGAATAATTCACATTCTGCGGTCGAGGCGCGTCCCCGGGCCGATGGTTTTACAATAAATAGCGGTGAAGACGAGTCGCTCACTCCGTTTTCCGCCGCTCCTGCGGCGTTTCCACCGCGGCCGTCCCGATCGCGGACGACGCCCTTCGGCCTGACTGCGTTTTTCCTGCCGCTCCGCCTTTCATGCGCGAGCGATGAACCCCGTCCGCGGCACCACGACGAAAGGATCTTCCGATGAATACCTTCGGCAGCCAGTCCGAACTCCGAGTCGGCGGCAAAAGCTACGAAATCTTCCGCCTCAGCGCCCTTGAGAAAAACACCAAACGCGGCATCCGCCTCGCCCGCCTGCCCTTCAGCCTGCGCATCCTGCTCGAAAACCTGCTTCGCTACGAAGACGGCAAGTCCGTCACCGCCGACGACATCGAATTCCTCGCCCAGTGGGATCCCAAAGCCGAGCCCTCCCGCGAAATCTCCTGGATGCCCGCTCGCGTTCTCATGCAGGACTTCACCGGCGTGCCCGCCGTCGTCGATCTGGCCGCCATGCGCGACGCCATGAAGGTCCTTGGCGGCGATCCGCAGAAGATCAACCCCCTCCAGCCCGCCGAACTGGTCATCGATCACTCGGTTCAGGTGGATCAATACGGCACCGGCGATGCCTATACTCTCAACGCGGCCCTCGAATTCCAGCGCAACCGCGAGCGCTACGCGTTCCTCAAGTGGGGGCAAACAGCCTTCCGCAACTTCTCGGCCGTCCCGCCCGGCATGGGCATCTGCCACCAGGTCAATCTCGAGCACCTGGCGCGGGTTGTCTTCACCACTGCGGACGAGAAGCCTCGCGCCTACCCTGACACCCTCGTCGGCACCGACTCCCACACCACCATGATCAACGGCCTGGGCGTGCTCGGCTGGGGCGTTGGTGGCATCGAGGCTGAAGCGGCCATGCTCGGCCAGCCCGTCTCCATGCTCGTGCCGCAGGTCGTCGGCTTCAGGCTCACCGGCAAGCTGCGCGAAGGCGCGACCGCGACCGACCTCGTCCTTACCGTCACCGAAATGCTGCGCAAACTCGGCGTCGTCGGCAAATTTGTAGAGTTCTACGGGCCCGGCATCGCCGAGCTGCCGCTCGCTGACCGCGCCACCATCGGCAACATGGCTCCCGAATATGGCGCCACCTGCGGACTTTTCCCCGTCGACGCGGAAACCCTTCGCTATCTGCGCCTCACCGGCCGCAGCGAAGAGCAGATCGCGCTCGTCGAGGCCTATTTCAAAGAGCAGGGCCTCTTCCACACCCCCGACTCGCCCGAAGCCGAGTACTCGCAGACCCTCTCGCTCGATCTCGCGACCGTCGAGCCCAGCGTCGCCGGGCCCAAGCGTCCGCAGGACCGCGTTCTGCTGCGCGAAGCCGGAGCCAGCTTCAAAAAGCAGCTTCCTTCGCTCCTCGGCCCCAACGCCGACAAGGTCGGTCAGCGCCAGGCCATCCGCTGGGAAGGCGAAGGCGGCCACGCCGCAGCCAACGGCAACGTCCAGTCCACGCACGCCGCCGCTGAGCCCGGCGGCAACGGGCACATCGCCCACACCGTGAAGGAGCGCTTCGGGGTCGACGTCGAGCCGTACCTCGACCACGGCTCCATCGTCATCGCCGCTATCACCAGCTGCACCAACACTTCGAATCCATCCGTGATGGTCGCGGCCGGTCTGCTCGCGAAGAAGGCCGTCGAGAAAGGCCTCAGCGTTCCGCCGTGGGTCAAGACCTCGCTCGCCCCCGGCTCCCGCGTGGTCACCGACTACTACGACAAATCCGGCCTCACGCAGTGGCTCGACAAGCTGCGTTTCAACACCGTGGGCTACGGATGCACTACCTGCATCGGCAACTCCGGTCCGCTGCCCGAAGACATCTCGAAGGCCATCGAGCAGCACAGTCTCGTCGCTGTCAGCGTGCTCAGCGGCAATCGCAATTTCGAGGGCCGCATCAACTCCGACGTCCGCGCCAACTACCTCATGTCGCCGCCGCTGGTCGTCGCCTACGCGCTGGCCGGCCGCATCGATCATGACTTCGACAAGTCGCCGCTCGGCACGGATAAGTCCGGCCAGCCCGTCTTTCTCAGGGACATCTGGCCCACCCAGCAGGAAGTCTCCAGCGTGATCGCCTCCTCGATCACCTCCGACAGCTACCTGAAGGAGTACGCGACCGTCACCCACGGCGACTCCAACTGGCAGAAGCTCAGCTTCCCAACCGGCGACGTCTACCAGTGGGAGCCGGACTCCACCTACATCCGCAAGGCCCCCTACTTCGACGGCATGCCGGCGAAGCCGGCGCCGGTCGCGGATATTCAGGGCGCACGCGTTCTCGCCGTTCTCGGCGACAGCGTCACCACCGACCACATCTCGCCCGCCGGCTCCATCAAGCTCAACGGCCCTGCCGGCAAGTACCTCACCGAGCACGGCGTCAAGCCCGCGGATTTCAACTCCTACGGCTCGCGCCGCGGCAATCACGAGGTCATGGTCCGCGGCACCTTTGCCAACGTGCGCCTGCGCAACAAGCTCGCGCCCGGAACCGAAGGCGGCGTCACCCGCCTGCTGCCGGAAGGCGAACAGATGTCCATCTTTGATGCCTCGGTGAAATATGCCGAGCGCGCAACTCCTCTCGTCATCCTCGCCGGCAAGGAATACGGTTCCGGATCGTCGCGTGACTGGGCCGCCAAAGGTCCGCGTCTCCTCGGCGTTCGCGCGGTCATAGCCGAAAGCTTCGAGCGCATCCACCGCTCGAACCTGGTGGGGATGGGCATCCTGCCCCTGCAGTTCAAAGCAGGAGAGAACGTCGAATCCCTCGGCCTCACCGGCGAAGAGACGTACGACTTCCCCGGCCTGGAGGCAATGCTGGACGGCAAATTCGCCAGCGGGAAGAGCCTGAAGGTCCGCGCCACGGCGGACGGCAAAACCAAGGACTTCACCGCCACCGTCCGCATCGACACCCCGCAGGAGATCCTCTACTTCCAGAACGGAGGCATCCTGCAGTACGTGCTGAGGCAACTTGCCACGCAGAAGTAGTCTCTGGTCAGAAAGCAAAATGGCCACCCAACGGGTGGCCATTTCTTTTCGGATTTTTCGTACGCCCGGACGGCCAGCCCCTACGCTGCCATCTTCGGTGCCCGCATCTCCGCCATCTTCCGCGCCAGTGCCGGCAGCCCAAACGCCAGCCCCGTCACCAGCGTCGTCGAGAGCAGGTCGTTTCCGTAGAAGGGCAGCCCAGCCATATAGCAAACGCCCAGTCCGGCCAGCGTATGCGGATACATCACGCCGCCCGCCCACACCGCAAAGTTGCTCAGGACGAAGAACGACGTCGCCGCCAGCACCGGCGCGGCAATCACTCTCGTGACGTTCACCTGGCGGCTCAGCAGGACGCGCCCCAGCACCACGGCGCCGGCATACCACGCCCAGGTGACCAGGTAGTCGGTCAGATGGAACGCATAGTGATAGGCAAAGACGGTCAGGAAGTAATCCGTGGCCATCAGCGCCGCCACCGGCCAAACCGTTTCACGCAGCGGCCGCTTCGCGCCGAAATAAAGCAGGCCTCCGCCCACTGCGGTGAAATTCATCCACGGATGCGGCACCACGCGGCTGATCGCCGCAACAAGAATCAGCAGATATGCGCCCATCGTTCCCTCGTCTGCCCCGGAATCGAGCCTGTTCTCATTCTGCGGACCCGCGCTGCCGCGGTCAAGCGGAAGTCCTCATTTCTGCTCGTGGCCGCCCATAAACATCCCCTCGATCTCGTTCTGTGGTCCGACATAGACCCATCCGCTCAGGGGCGGCTCGCCTCCGCTGCCGGGCGAGGCATAGCCGAAGCGCAGATCCTGAAATTCCACCGTGTGCCAGTCCGGCTGCGGTGCGAAGCCTGCGCCCGGCGCCGGTACTGCCCCCCGGTCCTCGACCACCGGCCACTTCGACCAGTCCAGATAGACCCTCCCCAGATACGAATGCTTCGCCGCGGCTACCGCCGGCGTCACCGGTGTCTTGTAAATCACGTCGCCGTAGTCGTTGGTCGTCACCTGGTCGTTCAGCGTGTCCACTTCCGCCGTCTGGTAGTAGTCCTGTGTTTCCATAATCACGCGCCACGCGAAGGGGCTAGCCATGTGCGGCTCGGCGGCGGCGCGCAGCAGAGGCTCCCGGGTGTAATCGCCCGAGCGCACCAACTGCAGCGCGTGCAGATGCTCGGCGTTGCGCAGGCCCCACCACACCAGCACAAAGCTGAGAGCGGCGATGGCCCAGGTCCGGCCGCGAAACGGCTTCTTCCGCGCGCCGATCTCGCGATCCGCCAGGCCCAAAATCGATGGAATCACCACCGCCAGCAGCAGCGCCAGAAACATCCACGGATCGAAAATGAAAACGATGCTCCAGGCGTACCAGTGCGCGCTGAAGGGTAGAAACGGACGCGTCCCGTAGTTATTCGTATAGTCCAGCAGAGGATGGCTCAGCGCCGCGATGGTCGCGAAGAGCCAGAGCCAACCCCATCGCACCGGGGCCCCCGGCGAGCCGACTTTGCTCGCTGGGGCGGTTCGCAACCGGTGCACCAGCCACACAAACCCCGTCGCCGCCAGGCCGATGACCGGCGTGAAGATCAGCGCGTGTGTGATGCCTCGGTGGTGCTGCAGTTCCGCGACCGGCCCGCGAAATCCCCACAGGATGTCGAGGTCCGCCGCCTCCGCCGCCAGCGTCATGGCCAGCGTGGCATAGGCCGTTTTGCGGTTGAAGCCGGAGCGCCCAAGGCACGCCCCGGTCAAAAAGTGTGTGACAGGTTCCATGCGGTCTTTCCGAGAAGGCCGGTGCGAATCGCTCCAGAAGGCAAACGCCGCGGGCATCCGCGGCGCTGCGTCTTCTGTCAAGCCGGCCTAAACCAGCTTCGCGTCCAGCGTGATCTGTGTGTTGCCCTTGAACAGCTTCGAAATCGGGCAGCCGTTCTTCGCGTTCTGAGCAGCCTTCTCAAAGCTGTCCGGGCTGGCGCCCGGCACTTTGGCCCGGGTGGTCAGGTGGATGGCCGTGATTGCAAAGCCGTCGTCGGTCTTCTCGAACTTGACCTCAGCCGTGGTCTCGAGCGATTCCGGCGTCAGGTTGGCATTGCCCAGCTGCGCGCTCAGGGCCATGGTGAAGCACCCCGCATGTGCCGCCGCAATCAGCTCTTCGGGATTGGTCCCGATCCCGTTCTCAAAGCGGGTACTGAACGAATACTGCGTCTCTTTGAGCACCCCGCTCTGGCTGGAAATCGTGCCTTTGCCATCTTTCAGGCCCCCGCGCCAAACGGCGCTCGCCGTGCGTTGCATAGCTGTCTCCTTGTTGTGGGTGGTTATGGAACGAAGTTTCCCGGAGTGAATAATCCTTTGTATGCCGGAGAGCCGCGCCATCACAACCGCCCGGCATCACCGGTTTTCATCATAAGCGAAACCCGGAGCTCGGCAGCGGCCGCACTTGCTCCTCGAAACTTTCCCCCCGCTCGGGTATCATGGGCTTTCGCCCGCCATGAAGGCTTATTGCATTGGGGTTGATTTAGGGGGAACCAACCTCCGTATCGCTGCGGTCACCCCCGAGGGCGAGCGCCTTGACGTCATTAGTCTCGCCACCCGCCTCCACGACGGCCCTCACGCCGTTCTGGACGACATAGCCGCGGGCATCCGCCGGCTGATCGACTCCACGCAGGGCAGAGAACTGGCGGGCATCGGCGTCGGCAGCCCCGGCCCCCTGGAACTGCCTGCCGGCATCCTGCACCATCCCCCCAATCTCCCCGGCTTTGACGGCCTCAATCTCCGCACGGAGATCGAGCGCCGCATCGGCCGCCCTGTGGCCGTCAATTCCGACGCCAACCTCGCCGCCTATGGCGAATTTTTGCTCGGCGCGGGCAAATCCTTCAAAGTCGACTCGCTGCTCGCGCTGACCCTCGGCACCGGCGTCGGCTGCGGCATCATTCTCGACCGCAAAATCTGGCAGGGCATGCAGGGCGCCGCCGGCGAATCCGGCCACGGCCCCATCGATCCCAACGGGCCGCCGTGTCCCTGCGGCGCCAGAGGCTGCCTCGAAATGTACGCTTCGGCGACCGCCATCGTCCGCCGCGCCCGCGAGCTTGGCATCGAGAGCAAGGAGCAGGGAAGCAACGGCGCTGCCGCTCCGCTTACCTCCTCCACCGTGGCTCACATGGCTTCTTCCGGCGATCCGCTGGCCCTGCAGATCTTTGACGAGGTCGGCCGAGCCCTCGGACTCTCGCTGGCCAACCTCGTCAACGCGCTCGACCTTCCGCTCTATGTTCTCTGCGGCGGAGTGGTTGCCGCGTGGCCCCTTTTTGCGCCGCGCATGTTCGCCACCGTCCGCGAGATGAGCTACGTCTACCGCATGTCCATGCCCGCCGATCCCAATGTCTTTGAGCCGGGCAGGACGCACATCTGCGCTGCCGAGGTCACCGACGCCGGCATCCTCGGCGCGGCCCTGCTGCCGCTCGCCGCGGGAGCCTCCGCCTCCGCCTGACGCGGTCCCGCCTTGCCTGCCGTGCAGGCCCCACATTTGCCATGGCCACCCACTCCGCTGCTGTGTTATAGCCCTGCTCACCGCTGCGGCGTTCGCTGCCGTGCACGACAATCCCACCCAGGATGCCCCGTCATGAAACTCATCACCGTTTGTCCGATCCTGGTCCTGCTGATGGCATTCGCCGCCGGCGTCTCCGCTCAGACTCCGCCGCCTCTCAAAATGGGTCTGTGGGAGCATCACGTCACGGTGCAGATGTCCGGCATGCCCGACGGGGAGAACTCGTCACGCGAGATCGTCAAGCAGTCCTGCTTCACTCCCAACACCTGGAAGAACACGCTGCAGAATATGCAGTCGCACCCGAAGATGGGTGGTATGAGCTGCTCCACCTCGAACATGCAGCAGGACGCACACCACATGGCCTTCGACGCACAGTGCACGACCTCCGAGCAGCCGGCCTTGACGACCAACATTCACGTCGAGATGAATTTCGACAGCGACGAGAGCATGCACGGATCCACGACCACCACCATGAGCGGCCCCAACATGCCTCAGGGAATGTCCGTCAGCACCACGATCAAGTCGAAGTTCGTGAGTTCCGATTGCGGCAGCCTCAAGCCGGACCAGCTAAGAGACACGATTCCCTCCGGCGGCGCGCCTCCGCAATAATCGCGCCGCGGTTTGCCGCTGCGGGATCGGCCGGTTAGGCTTGGCCCATGCCTCCCGTGCTGGAAACGCCGCGCCTGATCCTGCGCCCGCTCGAGCTCGCTGATGCCGAATCCGTGCAGCGCCTCTTTCCCCACTGGGAGATCGTCCGCTATCTGAACGCCGTCGTTCCCTGGCCGTACCCGCCCGACGGCGCCTTCAGCTACTATCGCGGCGTTGCCCTGCCGGCGATGGAGCGCGGCGATGAGTGGCATTGGACGCTGCGCCTGAAATCTGCGCCGGGGCAGGTCATCGGCGCCGTGGGCCTGGGCCGGCGCGAGCACGACAACCGCGGCTTCTGGCTCGGCCTTCCCTGGCACGGCCAGGGCCTGATGACCGAAGCCGTCACCGCGACCAACGACTACTGGTTCGACGTCCTCAGCTTTCCCGTTCTGCGCGTCTCCAAGGCAGCCGCAAACCTGGCCTCGCGCCGGATTTCAGAAAAAACCGGCATGCGCCTCATCGGAAAGTCCGAAAAAGCCTTCGTTTCCGGAACGCTGCCCTGTGAAGTCTGGGAAATGACCGCTGAAGAATGGCGCGCGGCACGGGCGGGGCTTGCGGCGCGCAGACGATAAGGTTTACTGATCGTCCTCTGACGTATCAGGCACCGCGAAGTATCCCTTGCGCGCCTGCACCTTCAACTGGCCGTCCTGCTTATCGCCGCAAAAGACGTCGACCTTCCGGAACATCCCGTTCATATCCTTGTTGGTTGGGGTGTACTGCGCGACGTACTGCGTGCGCAGCTCCTCTTCGATCTGATCGAAAGCGTCTTCCAGCTTCTTGCCGTTGTTGCCCACATTGATCACGCGGCCGCCCGTGGCTTCGGTCATCTCGCGCATCTGCATGTCGCCGGTGTACCCGCCCAGCGGATAGCCGTTGCTGAAATAGAACCCGCGGTCGGCAATCAGAATCACGTAGATGATGGCGTTGGCATCTTCCGCGGCCGCGATAGCCTGCTTCGGCTTGGTATCACTGCCTTCGTCTTCGCCGTCAGTCAGCAGAATCAGCGCTTTGCGCCCCGTCTGACCGCGCATCTTGCTGTTGGACACCTGGTAGACCGCGTCGTAAAGCACCGTCCCCTTTGGCGCGCCCTGGGTCGGCACCGGTCCCTCGCCGATGCCCGGCACGCCTACCTGTCCGCTGCCGGCGCCAGTATTGATCTCCACGCCGTTGATGGCCCGCTCCAGCTCGTGCGTGCTGTTCGTAAAGTCCTGCTCCAGATGCACGCCGATGTCGAAGCTCACCACAAACGCCTGGTCCTTCGGCCGCAGGATCCGGCTCAAAAACTCATCCGCCGACTGCTGTTCCAGGGGCAGAACGTATTGCTGGCTTCCGCTGGTGTCGATCAGGATGCCCAGGGTCAGCGGCTGATTCGCCTCGGCCACAAAGCTGGTCAGCTTCTGCGCCTGCTTATCCTCGAACACCGAACAGTCGTTTTTGGTCAGGTAGGGGATCAGGGCGTTGTGCTTGTCGCGAACCGTGAAGTATTCGCTCACCAGGTTCGAGGTCACATGCAGCGTCTCGGTGGCCGGGGCAGCATTGTTCGACGGTGGAACCGTGCTCACCGGGGGAGCGTCGGGTGACGGAGCGTCCTGTCCCCACGTCAGAGGAACAGCGAATGCCGCCAATAGTGCCGGAATGACGAAAACGCGCAGACAGCGCACAACCATGCCCTCTTAGACGGAACGGCCTGCCGATGGGTTATACGAAAACAACCATCTCGAAGCTCTGATAATCTTGAGCATACGCTCAGGTCTTCCATCGCCCGGGCGACGCATCTCAAGACGATGGATGCTCCGTACGCCCGCTCCGGCAGGCGCCGGCATTTCGGAAGGGCGTATTTTGCGGAATTGGGTACGAAGTGGGGGTCTTATCGGCATGCGGGGGGTAGGGTTCGGCGCACTTTCGCTGCTTTTTCTGGGGATTGCCTTTGGCCAACAGCAGCAGACTGTTCCCAACGCGCCTGCTCCGGCGCCACAAGCGCAGCCGGCTCAGCAGGCCACCCCGAGTGCGCCTGTGCCCCAGTCGTCTCCGTCCACCACGCCACTTTCCGACCTGAAGGATGCGGTCACTCCCGGCAGGGGCGCCGGCATCCCCGACGATGAAGCTGCGGGAATCGCTGCCGCCGGTCAAACCGCCCCTCATCAGGAATCCGGCACCGTCCAGGCGCCGCAGGAGACCGCTCCGCCGCCGGATGAGTTCCAGAAGACCGCGCCCATCATGCCCAAGGCGGGGGAATCTCCGCTTCCTCCGGTGACCACCTTTCATGTGAACGAAACGGTTGTCGACGTTCCCGTGACGGTGATGAACAAGCATAATCAGGAGGTGGCGGGCCTGCCATGGTGGCGCTTCCGCGTCTACGAGGACGGTGTTCGCCAGCGCATCTGGTTCTTTACCACCGACGCCTATCCGCTCTCCATCGCCCTGGTCATCGACGACACGCTCCCATCCGACATCATGGACAAGGTGAATCAGAGCCTTTCCGTGATTCCCAACGCGCTCACGCCCAGCGACAGCGTGGCCGTGGTCACCTACGCGGGAACCTCGCCCGAACTGGTGACGGATTTCACCGCAGCGTCCGGCGCGCGCCTTCCCCTGGCTCTCTCCATGGCCCAGAAGCCCGGCCAGCGCATGGGCGTCCCCCTGGTGGATGGCCCCTTTGCGTCCGGCCCAATGGTGAACGGCCAGCAGGCTGACCCAACTCTGGCGCCGCAAATGGGTAATGCCGGCAACTTCATCGTCCTTCCCCGCGAATCGCACCCGCTGAACGACGCGATCCTCTACGCCGCCGAGCAACTGGCCAGCCAGCCGCGCGGGCGCCGCCGCATCATCTATGTCATCAGTGACGGCAAGAATGTCCGCAGCAAGGCCAGCTTCAAGGAAGTCGTCCAGTACCTGCTGACCAACAACATCTCCGTCTACGGCGCGGGGGTCGGCGACGCCGCCCTGATGGGTATTGGCTATCTCGATCGGACCAAGCTTCCGTTTCTGCAGCCCGAGGACGTTTTGCCGCGCTACGCACTGGCCACCGGCGGCGAGGTGCAGAACGAGATCAGCGAGAACGGCATTCAAACGGCTTTCGTGAACCTCGCGAACTCCGTGCGCAGCGCCTACACCATCGACTACATCAGCCACCAGCCGACCATCAGCGGCAAGTATCACCAGATCGAAGTCCGCGTGGAGGGTCTGCCCGGGCTGACTGTAAACGCCAAGAACGGCTACTACCCGTCCGCGAGCGACATGCAGTACTAGCTCACTGCAGCCTCACCGGATCGGCCGAGGTTCGCGCCTCCGCTCCATCCATTCACTGATATCCTGTCTGGGACGCACTGTCCGCAAATTTTCATATCACCAACCGACCGCGCCGCAGGCGCAACTCCTTTCATGGCCGACGCAAAACTTCAAATCATTCCTCTGGGCGGACTTGGCGAGTTCGGCATGAACTGCCTTGCGCTCCGCTACAAGGACGACATCGTCGTCATTGACGCCGGCCTCATGTTTCCCGAGTCGGAACTGCTCGGCGTTGACATCGTGGTCCCCGACATCTCGTATCTGGTCGAGAACAGGCAGCACGTCCGGGCTATCGTGCTCACCCACGGCCACGAGGACCACATCGGCGGCCTGCCCTGGATCCTCTCCGAGCTGAACGTCCCCGTCTACGGCACCGAATTCACCCTGGCCTACGTCGAAGGCAAGCTCGAAGAGCATGCCCTGCTCGACGACACCGAGCTGATCGAGATCAACCCCGGCTCGCGCTTCACCCTCGGCGCCTTCACCATCGAGCCCATCCGCGTCACCCACTCCCTGGTGGACTGCGTCGCGCTGGCTATCGAAACCCCGGTCGGCGTCGTCATCCACACCGGCGACTTCAAAATCGACCTCTCGCCGCCGGATGGCAAGGCGTTCGACCTGCATCGTTTCGCCGAGTACGGCCAGCGCGGCGTGCTCGCGCTGCTCCAGGATTCCACCAACGTCGATCGGCCCGGCTACACGCCCAGCGAGTGGGCCGTAAAGCCGCGCCTCGACGAGATATTTTCGCGCACCCGCAAGAAGCTCTTCTTCAGTTGCTTCTCCTCCTCGATCTACCGCATCCGCATCGCCATCGAGCTGGCCCGCCAGCACAGCCGCAAGGTGGCCATCGTCGGGCGCTCCATGATCGAGTCGTCGGAGATCGCGCAGGACCTCGGCTACCTCGAGCTGGCCCCGGGCGTGATTATCCATCCCGGCCAGATCGGCGACCACGCGCCCGAGGAGATCATGGTCCTGATCAGCGGCACCCAGGGCGAGCCCATGAGCGCGCTCAGCCGCGCCGCCGTCGACAATCACAAGCACGCGCGGATCGCCCCTGGCGACACCGTCATCCTCAGTTCCCGCATCATCCCCGGCAACGAGAAGAGCATCTTCCGCGTCATCGACCACCTCTGCCGCCGCGATGCGCACGTCATTTACGACGACGGCTCCGCGGGGCTCATCCACGTCAGCGGCCACGCCAGCCAGGAAGAGCAGCGGCTGATGATCAACCTGCTGCGGCCGAAGTTCTTCATTCCCATCCACGGCGACTACCGCCACCTGAAGAAGCACGCAGAAGTCGCGCAGCGCCTCGGCGTGGTCGATCTCGCCATGGTCATCGAAAACGGCGAAGTCCTCGAGCTGGACCGCGACAACGCGCGCAAGAACGGCAAGGTCACCGCGGGCCGTGTCTGCATCGACTCCGGATCGAGCGCCGACGTGGTCGAAGACCTCGTCATCCGCGACCGCCGCCACCTCTCCGAGGACGGCATTGTGCTGCCCATCCTCACCATCAACAAGCTCAGCGGCAAAGTGGAACGCCAGCCGGAGCTGGTCAGCCGTGGCTTCGTCGGCGGGGAACCGGACCTGATGGAGGGCGCGCGCCAGGTGGTCACGCAGACGCTGGAGAACTCCAGCGACGAAGAGAAGGCCGACTACGGCGTCATCAAGGAAAAGATTCGCATCGACCTCAAGCGATATATTCAGAAGAACACCAGCCGCCGCCCGCTGATCATGCCGGTAATCCTGGAGATCTAGGTGTGAGGTTCGACCCGAGCAGGCACTTTCCATGGGGTGTTTGCTTGCAGAGCCCTGAGGCGCGAGCGGACTCAGGGGTGGCGGGGATATACTTCTCTACCACCCGATCATGAAGCGCCATGTCCTCATCTTCGGTGTCGTCGGCGGACTCCTCATCGCCACCCTCCAATACACGGAATACCGCTTCGTCATCATCTCGAACTCCGTCGAGCTCTACGGCGCGCTAATCGCCGTCCTCTTCGCGGCCTTCGGCATCTGGCTCGGCCTCCGCATTACACGCAGCCGCGAAACCATCCGCGAAACGGTGGTGGTGAAGGAAGTGACCGTCCCTGCGGAGGCCCCCGCGCCCAGGCCGTTCGCTCCCAACACGGCCCGCCAGCGGACCCTCGGCATCACGGAACGCGAACTCGAAATCCTTACCCTGGTCGCCCGCGGCCACAGCAATCGCGAGATCGCCACGCAGCTTTTCGTTTCCGAAAACACCGTCAAGACCCACTGTGCCCGAGCCTTCGACAAGCTGGGAGCCGCCCGCCGCACCCAGGCCGTCCAGCGCGGCAAAGAACTGGGCCTGCTCCCGTGAGGACTGGCCGTCCAGGCGTACACCCTTCGGGCAATTTCCTCATACGAAAGCACGATTTTGGGCTCGATTCCGCAAAAATCACCCGAAAGGATGACGACATCGGGCCCCCAACCACCGCATCGTGACTTCATCCTCACTCGCACCAGGAGCCAGCCATGAAGAAAACCGTTCTCACCTTCGGCCTCATCGCCGGCGTCATGATCTCCGTCCTGATGGACAGCTCGCTTCTTCTCGCCCACAGGATCGGCTCCGGCCACAGCATGATTCTCGGCTACACCATCATGGTGGCGTCGTTCCTGCTGGTCTACTTCGGCATCCGCAGCTACCGCGACAACACCCTCGCCGGCCAAATCTCCTTCGGCCGCGCCTTTGCCTGCGGCATCCTGATCACCCTTATCACCACCGTCTGCTACGTCGCCACGTGGGAGGTCGTCTACTTCAACTTCATGCCCCACTTCATGGACAGCTACTTCGCCGCGCAGGTTCACAGGGTCCAGTCCTCCGGGCTTGACCCCGCCACCACGGCCGCGCAGGTCGCTGCCATCGAGCGCTCTCAGCAGCTCTACCAGAACCCCTTCGTCAACATGGCCTACACTTTTATGGAGCCCCTGCCCGTTGGCCTGATCATCACTCTCATCTCCGCTGCGATCCTCCGCCGCAAAGCCCCTGTCGAACCCAGCGGCGCTTCCGCAGTCATGACCCCATAAATCAAATGGCCGGGATGCAGGTTCCGACCTTCCGTCTCCTGGATTGTCAGCCTGCTTCCTATGCCCGGAGCGTGCGGCTTCCGCTGGCGCCCAGCTTCGCCGTATCCTTTGCATCGGCTGCCGCAGGATCTTCGGCCTACGATCATCGCGGTGACTCGCGTTCACTGGAGAGAATCTCGCCCAGCCTCGGCGAGAGCGTCCAACACCGCGTTCCCGGTGGTACACTCCGGCTTTGCTGCCGAACCCCAGGAAAAACTCTATGAACCTGTGCCGTCGCTTCCGTATTGGGGCGTCTGTTTGCCTGCTCGCCTCTGTCTTCACCGCCGTATCTCTTGCTCAGCAGGGCGCTCCTGCAAATGAGCCGTTCGCGGGTCCCGCCGGCCCGCAGCTCGCTAACAGCGAGGGCCGCAGCGAGCTGCCCATGGTGGTACGCAAAAGCATCAGCTTCCGCGAAATCGGTCCTGCCATCTCCGGCGGACGCGTCACCGCGGTGGCTGGCGTCGCCGGCAACCCCGAGGTCTATTACGTTGGCGCCGCCGACGGCGGCGTCTTCCGCACCGATGACGGCGGCACTACCTGGCACGCGTACTTCCAGCACCAGCATGTTGCCTCCATTGGCGCCATGGCCGTCGATCCGCAAAATCCCGACGTCGTCTGGGTGGGCACCGGCGAAGCCAACATTCGCAACGACATCTCGTACGGCGACGGCGTGTACAAATCCACAGACGGCGGCGCGCACTGGCAGCATCTCGGTCTCGACCATACCTACCAGATTTCCGCCATCGCCATCGATCCCCACGATCCCCACAATGTGCTCGTCGCGGCCATGGGCAGTCCCTGGCAGGACAATCCTGAGCGCGGCGTCTTCCGCACCACCGACGGCGGTAAGACCTGGCAGAAGGTCCTCTACCTCGGCCCCGACATCGGCATCTCCGACCTCGCCATGAATCCGCAGAATCCCCAGGTGCTCTTTGCCGGAACCTACAAGTTTCGCCGCACTCCGTGGAGTTACTCCGGCGGCGGACCGGAAGACGCGATTTACCGCTCCATCGACGGCGGCACCACCTGGCAGCGCCTCAGCGGCCACGGATTGCCCACGCAGCCCGTAACCCGCATCGGCCTCGCCATTGCGCCCAGCATGCCCAGCCGCATTTACGCCGTCATCGGGTCCAACGAAGGCGTTCTCTGGCGCTCCGATGACAATGGCGACCACTGGAGCATGGTCAGCAAAGACCAGGAAGTCGACTCGCGTCCGTTCTACTTCTCGCACCTCGCCGTCGATCCCAGGAATCCCGACCACGTCTTTGCGCTCTCCAACGATTTTGAAGAGTCGATGGACGGCGGCCACAGCTTCCACGCCATCGCCCACCAGATTCACGTGGACAACCACGCCATCTGGATCGATCCCGCCGGCAGCGGCCGCATCATCGAGGGCAACGACGGCGGCATTACCATCTCCACCGATAACGGACGCCACTGGGCCTTCGTCGACAACATTGCCATCGGCCAGTTCTATCACGTCGCCACCGACGACGCGATCCAGTACATGGTCTGCGGCGGCCTGCAGGACAACAGCGCCTGGTGCGGGCCCGGCAGCGACAAGAATCCTTCCGGCATCCTCAACCGCGCCTGGTTCGCCGTGAACGGCGGCGACGGCATCTTCGCCGTACCCGCGCCCGACGACCCGAATGTGATCTACAACAGCACGCAGAACAGCGTGCTGGCCGCCTTCAATCGCGTTTCAGAGCAATCCCGCGACATGGAGCCTTACCCGCAGGACTTCACCGGCGCCGGCGTAGCCGATCTGAAGTACCGCTTTAACTGGGATGCGGCCTTCGCCATCAGCCCCGAGAATCCCGCTGTCCTCTACGTCGGCGGCAACGTTGTTTTCCAGAGCGACGATCACGGTCACACCTGGAAAGCGATCAGCCCCGATCTCACCCGCAACGACAAGTCGAAGCAGCAGTCTTCCGGCGGTCCCGTCATCAAGGACAACTCCGGCGCGGAAGTCTACGACACCATCCTCACCATCGCGCCCTCACCGACCGATGCGAAAACCATCTGGGTGGGCACCGACGACGGCGAAGTGCAGCTCACACGCGACGGCGGATCCACCTGGAAGAACCTTACCGCGAATATTCCCGATCTGCCGGAGTGGGGCCGGGTCGAATCCATCGATCTCTCCGCAAAGGATCCCGGCGAGGCGCTGATTGCCGTCGATCGCCATTTCAGCGGCGACTTCAAACCGTATCTCTTCCGCACCACCGACTACGGCGCCACGTGGCAATCCATCAGCGGCAATCTCCCCGATGACGTCTACTCGCACGTCGTCCGCCAGGATCTGCACAACCCGCAGCTCCTCTACGCGGGCCTCGAAGACGGTCTCTACGTCTCGTGGGATGAGGGCGCTCACTGGTATCTCTTCGGCCTCGGGCTGCCCAATGCCGCGGTCTACGACATCGATCTCAACGCCAAAGACAACGATCTGATCGTTGCCACCCATGGCCGCTCCATCTGGATCCTCGACGACCTCACGCCCTTCCAGCAGTTCACCCCGCAGATCGGCCAGGAATCCGCGCATTTCTTCACTCCGGAGCCGGCGCTGCGCTTCTGGCCGTTTTCGCCCGTCGAAGACCTCGGCGACTCTGCCTTTACCGGCACGAATCCGCCCTTCGGCGCCGAGCTGGATTACTTTGTCGGCAGCGGCGTCAAAGGCCCCGGCGAGCTGGTCATCACCGACGCGCAGGGCCACGTCGTCCGCACCATGAAGGGCAACCGTCCCGCCGGCCGTGGCGCGCCGCCGCCGGAAGAGGAAGACCTGCCGCCTGCGGCAACCGCGATGTCTTCTGCAGCTCAGGCTCAGAAGCCCGAGCAGCAGGAAGCCAAACCCGCACAGCCTGCCGTTTCCTCGCAGACCCGCCAGCAGCCTCCACCGGAGAAGACCGCCGAAGAGGCAGGCAAGCCGAAGGAGCAGCCCTGGGTTCCCACCGAGCCGGGCCTGCAGCGCTTGGCCTGGAACCTGCGCTCTGACGGGCCGGTTCGCTGGAACGGCGGTCTGTCCTTTCTTAAGGGTCCTGAGTTCGGTCCCATGGTGCCTCCCGGCGAGTACACGGCAACCCTCACGATAGGCGACCAGAAGATGACGCAGAAGTTCGACGTCATCAACGATCCGGCCTCGCACGGAACGCAGCAAAGCATGCAGGAGCGCTACGATGCCATCAAGTCCGTCATGCATGAGTTGTCGCAGCTCGATACCGCGCTCAACCGTCTCGACGCCATGCACGCCCAGCTCGAGGCCCTGCGCGCCGCAGTCAAGGGCACGCCTCAGGAGAAATCCGCCGGCGAAGCCATCGACGCGCTGGAGAAGCAGAGCAAGGCCGTCGAAGCCGTCATCACCAGCAACCCCGGCGCCGCGGAATCCACCCTTCGCGTCCCCGATCAGATCCACGAGAAGGTCTTCATGATGATGTTCGAGCTGGAAGGCCAAGACGATGCTCCCAGCCCGGCCATGCTCAACCAGGACAAGCTGCAGCAGCCGGAGTACGAGGTGGCGATCCACAAATTCGACGACTTCCTCGCCACCGATGTCGCAGCTTTCAACCACAAGATGAACGACCAGAAGCTCACCGGTGTGATTGCCGGCGAATCCCTGCAGCCATAGACCTGAACGAATCCGGGTGCCCCACATCTGACCGGCGTTGCCAGATGTGGGCCCCGTCCCGAAACCGTGTCCCCTATCCCTTGTCTTTCGTGCTATGCTGCCCGCCATGCCGGCTGTAGCCCCGCTTCTCGAGAAGAAATCTCAGCGCCACACCGCGCTGGTTCGCGTGACGCACTGGCTCACGGTCATCTCTTTCCTGGCGTTGCTCCTCAGCGGCGCTGAGATCGTCGTCTCGCACCCGCGCTTCTACTGGGGCGAAACCGGCACCGATCTCACCCGCCCGCTCTTCATCATCCCCATCCCCGCTTCCCGGGATCTGGTTCCCACCGGCTACCACTACGTCATGCCCGACGAGAATGGCTGGAGCCGCTATCTCCACTTTCAGGCCGCGTGGGTGCTGGTCTTCACCGCGCTGGTCTACGGCCTCGCCGGTTTCATCACCGGACACTTCCGCAGGAACATCATTCCCCAACCCGGCAACCGCTCCTGGCGCGCTCACCGGCAGCGCATGGCGAGATATCTTCATCGCGCCCCACCTGACGAGGCCGAAGCGCGCTCCTACAATGTTCTGCAGCGAACCGCGTATGTGATCGTGATTTTTGTCCTCTTTCCGCTGATTATCTGGACCGGCCTCGCCATGTCCCCGTCCTTCACCTCCGCATTTCCCTCCTCGGTCATCCTGCTCGGCGGCCGGCAATCCGCGCGCACGCTCCATTTCTTCCTCACCGGGCTACTCGTTCTTTTCCTCATCGTTCATGTCACGATGATTGCGTTGTCAGGATTCAGAAGCCGCATGCGGGCCATGATCACCGGACGCGCGGCCGTCCCCGAGGATCGCCCATGACCCCAATTTCGCGCCGCAAGCTCATCACCAGCGGCATTGCCGCTGCCGCCGGAGTCTCGGGCCTCGCCGAAGCCGCCCGTCTCGCCCAGCGCTACGGACTCATTCCCCCCGATCACGGCGGCATTTACGGTCCCGGCGAGACGCTCACCTATGCCGCGCAGCGTCTGCTCACCCGGCACTCGATGGCCCGCCAGTTTCCGCGCAGCATGATCTCCAAAACGCCCTTCGCCAACGAAACCGTGCCTCGCGGCAAAGCCTTCGAGCGCTCCCAGGCCAACGGCTTCCTGGACTGGCGCCTTGTCGTGGATGGCATGGTGTCACGGCCGCTCTCGCTTTCTCTCGCCGACATCAAAAGCAACTTCCCGGCCAGCAGCCAGATCACCGAAGTGGCCTGCGAAGAAGGCTGGTCCTACATCGCCGAGTGGATCGGCACGCCGCTGCATGAAGTCCTCACCGCCGCCGGCCTGCAGCCCCAGGTGCGCTACATCGTTTACTACTCCATGGACCACGTCATCTGGGAAAGCATCGACATGGCCGATGCCCTGCATCCGCAGACCCTTCTCACCTGGGGGATGAACGATGGCGACCTCCCTGTGGGATTCGGCGGCCCGCTCCGCCTGCGTGTCCCGCGCCAGCTCGGCTACAAGAGCGTGAAATACGTTATCCGCTTCACCGCCACCGACGACATCAAAAAGTTCGGCAAAGGTCTGGGCTCCATCGATCCGGAAGGCGGCTACGCCTGGTACGCAGGCATCTGAGCGCAATCGCGGGCCCCGCATTCATCCTCCACCTCGTCTGACGTCGCGCGCCCCCGCCGACAACCGCCTGCTCCCGCATGGCTTCCAACTCAGCGAGGGACTCTGACATGAATGCATCCGATGTGTTGGTTGAACGCCTGATTGCCTGGGGGGTGGATACCATCTTTGGCCTGCCTGGCGACGGCATCAATGGCGTCTTCGAAGCATTGCGCAAGAACAAGGACCGCATCCGCTTCATCCACGTTCGCCACGAGGAATCCGCGGCCTTTGCCGCCTGCGCCTACGCCAAATTCACCGGCCGGCTGGGAGTTTGCGTTGCCACCTCCGGTCCCGGAGGCATCCACCTGCTGAACGGCCTCTACGACGCCAAAATGGATCGTCATCCGGTGCTCGCCATCACCGGCATGCAGCACTCCGATCTCATCGGCACCTTTACCCAGCAGGATGTCGCGCTGGACAAGCTCTACGAGGACGTGGCCGTCTACAACGAGCGCGTCATGAGCGGCGCGCACATGGAGAGCGTCGCCGACCTCGCCATCCGCACCGCGCTCGAGCAGCGCGCCGTTGCCCACATCACCATCCCCGTAGATGTCCAGGTGCAGGAGCAGAAGAAGGGCCGTTCCCCTCGCAATCCCCCGCACCACACCTCGGCGACGCCTGCCTATTCCGATCACCTGCCCTCGGAGGTGGACCTGGAGCACGCCGCCGACATCCTGAATCGCGGCAAGAAAATTGTCATCCTCGCCGGCCAGGGAGCGCTGCACGCCACCGACGAGCTGGAGCGCACGGCCGAGATCCTCGGCGCGCCCATCGTGAAAGCGCTGCTTGGCAAGGCCGCCGTTCCTGACGACAGCCCGTGGACCACCGGCGGCATCGGTCTGCTGGGAACCGAGCCTTCCCAGGATGCGCTGGAGGACTGCGACACGCTGCTGATTGTCGGCTCGTCTTTCCCCTACATTGAATTTCTGCCCGCGCCGGACCAGGCCAAATGCGTGCAGATCGATATCGATCCCCAGCGCATCAGCCTGCGCTATCCGGCCGACGTCGGCCTCATCGGCAGTTCCGGCGCCTGCCTGCGCGCGCTCATTCCTCTGCTCAAAAAGCACGACCACGGCTTTTTGAAGAAGGCGCAACGCCGCAAAAAGGACTGGGAAAACCTGATGGAAGAGCGCGGCACCTTCATGGAAAAGCCGCTCAAGCCGCAGGTGGTGGGTTGGGAACTGGGCAAAAACATCCCCGCCAACGCCATCGTCACCTCCGACTCAGGCACCATCACCACCTGGTGGGCGCGCTACGTGCCCGCGCGTCGCGGCCAGATGCACAGTTGCTCCGGCAACCTGGCCACCATGGCCTGCGGCCTGCCCTACGCCATCGGCGCCGCAGTCGCGTATCCCGAGCGCCCCGTCTACTGCATCATCGGCGACGGCGGCCTCAGCATGCTCATGGGCGAGCTCATCACCATTGCCGCCTACAACCTGAACATCAAGATCGTCGTCATCAAAAACAACACCCTCGGTCAGATCAAGTGGGAGCAGATGGTCTTCCTCGGCAATCCCGAGTTCGCCTGCGATCTTTATCCCGCGGATTTCGTCGAGATCGCGCGCGGCTGCGGTATCACCGGGATGCAGATCAAGGAGCCCGGCGAATGCGGCGCGCAGATCAGGAACGCTGTCAGCACCCAGGGCCCCATGCTCATGGAAGCAGTCGTCGATCCGTTCACGCCGCCCATGCCGGCGAAGGTCAAGCCTGGACAGGCGGCAAAACTCGCCGAGGCGCTGGTGCGCGGCGAGCCCAATCGTTCGAAGATCGTTCTCACGACCATGCACGAACGCGTGCGTGAGCTGGTCTGACCCGCGACCGCGGCCACTCTGCCGGCGGATGAGGCGCTTCCTCCGCCGGCGGGCTCACATCGTCTTCGGCGTGCGCGGCGATGGTTCCCTGGTGGAACAAAATCCGCCAGCCGTCGATCGTCCGCTGCCAGACGGTCGTCCGCCGCGTCACTCGTTCCCACTGCCGCAGCGTATAGGTCAGCAGGAACGTCTCCGCTCCCAGCGCGCGAATCCCAAAATCCGAGCACGTCCAGCCCGCTTCCGCGGCATCTTCCGGCGGGGCCTCTTCCAGAGTCCGCAGAATGAACTCGCGGCTGTACCGCCGTCCCGACGCGCCCACTTCCCAGTAATCGTGCGCCATCGTGCGCTCATACTCCGCGCGTGTCTGTCCAAATTTCGCAGTGTGAAACACCGGCTCGCGCCGCTTCAACTCCTCCAGCACCGGGGCGAGATCGGCTGCCACCTGCGTGAATACCGAATCGCTTGCCATGCCGCCATTTTAGGTCCACGGCTTCCGCTCGGCAGTGTCGGAGACCCCTCTCCGCCCTGAGCCGCCTTTCATTTCGGCGGCTCCGCACTGTCCTTTTCCGGCGCGGGAACCATGTTGTCTTCGTTGTGCGTCACCGCCGTGCCCTGGTGGTAGAGAATCCTCCAGTTATTGCCGACTCGCTGCCAGATCGTCGCTCTCCGGGTCAGCCGATCCCACTGCATCAGCGTGTAGGTCAGCAGATACGTATTTTGTCCCAGCTGCTGCAGGCCGAAGTCGCTGCATTCAAACTCATCCGCTTCCGTTACCGGCGGAAACGCCCGGAAGGTCGCCAGAATGAAATCCCGGCTGTAGCGCCGCCCGGTGGCGCCCACCTCCCAGTAATCCGGGGCGACGGACCGCTCGAAATCGTCCACCGTGGTCCCAAATTCCGCCGTGTGAAAGACCGGCTCGCGCCGCTTCAGTTCTTCCAGCACCGAAAGCAGCTCAGGGTCGACGCGCGCAAAGGGGCGATCATTCGCCATCCCGCCATTGTAGGCTCCGAGGACAGCTTGCCTCCGGGCAAAAATAGCCGAAAATCTCGGTCCGAGCATCCGTCCGAACCACGCCAAACACCCTCCCCGGCCGCCAGTGTCCGCCTGTCCTGCTTGCTAAACTGGTTTCTGAATGGCTACCGTCGCGACCATCTCGCCGGAAGTGCGCGCGAAGTATGAACCCGTCATCGGCCTCGAGGTCCACGTCCAGCTCCTCACCGAGACCAAGGCCTTCTGCGGCTGTGTCAATCGCTTTGGCGCGCCGCCCAACACCAACGTGTGCCCGGTTTGCCTGGGATTGCCCGGCGCTCTGCCCGTGCTCAACAAGCGCGCGGTCGAGTTCGCCACCCTGGCTTCACTGGCGCTGAACTGCACGGTGCGCGAGCGCTCAGTCTTCGCTCGCAAAAACTACTTCTATCCCGATCTGCCCAAGGGCTACCAGATATCGCAGTACGACCTTCCGCTGGCCGAGCATGGCTTCATCGAAGTCCCCACGCCCGAGGGTCAGAAGCGCATCGGCATCACCCGCCTGCACATGGAAGAAGACGCGGGCAAGAGCATGCACGAGGGCTTCGCCGACTCCGCCACGCGCACCTATGTGGATCTGAACCGCTGCGGGACACCGCTCGTCGAGATCGTCAGCGAGCCGGATATGCGCACCCCCGACGAGGCCTTCGAATACCTCACGCGCCTGAAGGAAATCATGCTTTACACCGGCGTGAGCGACTGCAACATGGAAGAAGGCTCGCTGCGCTGCGACGCCAACGTGAGCGTGCGGTTGCGCGGAGCGGAAAAGTTCGGCACCAAAGCCGAAGTGAAAAACGTGAACAGCTTCCGCTTCATCCGCGCGGCGCTGGAATACGAGATCGAACGACAGATTGAAATTGTCGAATCCGGCAGTCGCGTCGTCCAGGAAACGCGTTTATGGAATGCGAACGAGGGCCGCACCTATTCCATGCGCTCCAAAGAGCAGGCGCACGACTACCGCTATTTTCCTGAGCCGGATTTGTCCCCGCTGATCGTCGGCGAATCGTGGAAAACGGAGATCGCCGCTCGCATGCCGGAGCTGCCTGAAGCGCGCCGCGCGCGCATGATCGCCGAGTATGGCATCCCCTTGCAGGATGCGCGCACCCTCACCGCAACCCGCTCCTTTGCCGACCAGTTCGAATCCGCTGCTCGTGCCGCGAAAAATCCGCGCCGCGTCGCCAACCTCGTGCAGAGCGAGCTGACCATGCGCCTCAAGGCCGCCGGCCTCGATCTGGAGCAGTCACCGATCTCCATGCAGGGCGTGGCTCAGGCCGCCGATCTCTCCGAGGAAGGCAAGCTCTCCTCCAGGCAGCTCAAACAGCTCTTCGATCTCTGCTTCGAGCGCAACGAGGACTTCGGACCCGTCTACGAGCGCGAAAAACCGCAGCAGATCAGCGATTCATCGATCCTTGAAAAGATGATTGACGAAGTCATCGCCGCCAACCCCGCGCAGGTGGAGCAGTACCGCAAGGGCAAGAAGACGGTCGCAGCATTCTTCGTCGGCCAGGTGATGAAGGCGTCGAAGGGCCAGGCGAATCCCGCGCTGCTCAACGAACTGGTGACGAAGAAGCTCGATGCCTAGCCGACGGGTGGCCCGCATCTGCCTTCTGTGGGCAGATGTGGGATTCCTCGTTTGCCGGGCCCCTCATCCCTGACCTACGCCGCCGCGCTCTCCTCCACCTCGCTCGGCCGCACCGCGCCAATCACCATCTTCCCCACCCAAACCACCGGCGCCGCAAAATACGTCCCCACTAGTTTCGGAATTCGCTTCAGGTCCGTTTGCAGCGTGTGCGCCTCGTCACCCACCAGCAGCGCTCCGTTGCGGATCATGTGCCAGTGCAGCGTTGCCGACACGACCGTGAAGATCAGAGCCGCCGGGCCCAGTTGCCGCGCCTGCCGTCCGTCCAGCCACAGGTGCAGTCCGGCATCGCAGCCCAGCGAGGTCAGCGGCACCACCACAACGCAGCTCAGCCATGCCAGCGCTTCCGGCGCCAGCATCAGCGACTGTTGCTGCAGCGCCGAGAAGAATCCGCAGGTGAGCAGAACGAAGGCCGCTTCCACCAGGCCGAAGTGCCGGCGCGCATGCATCTCCATGTGCCGCAGCGCCGCCATGCACACCACGCCGCGCAGTACCGCGGTCAGCATAGCCACTTTCCAGTTCCAGTGCGTGAATGGAAAGAGCCACGCCGCCAGTCTGCCCTGCGCTGCGCCAGCTTTCATCCGGCCTCCGCACTCCATCCGCCGCCAGATTGGCAGACGCGCTGCAAAGCCCGGTCAACAGAGCGTTACATTCCCCATAATTTCATCCGCCAGGTAACCCTTTCGTAACTGTCGTGGTCGCAAATCGCCCGGACGCAATGACTCAATCCCAAAAAAGTTACAAAATTTGCGAAACTTCCCCGCAACCCCTGGGTTCACCATCACGAACGGCGAAACACGCTCGACGCCGTCGACTATCTCGAATGCAGCCCCGGGAGCACGCTGCGCTCTCGATGCATCGCTGCCGGTTTTTCCGAGGATCACAGTCAGGTTGTCAGGACCAGCGCGGGCGTTGTGCGCGAACGCTCGGGGTGTGCCTCGCAGCCGAAACTGCCGTCCTCCGGCAACTGCACCGGGTTCCGCACGTTCGCCTGCGGGTTGCGGAAAGCTGATTCCGTATGTCCCACGCACGCTTGACGTCGCGCATCCAGGCCCTGCGCCTGGGCGCAGTCCCGCTCGCACTTTCCGCGTTATTGCTGGCCGGCTGCGGCAACACTATGAACGACCCCGGCTCGCAGTCCAATCCAAATACCGGGTCCGCATTCGTCATCGGGACAGACGCTCCTCTGGCCAGTGTCGTCTCCTTCACCGCAACCATCAGTTCCATGCAGGCGATTGACGCCAACGGCAACGCCGTTTCGCTCATCAGCGGCACTCCTTCCATCGACTTTGCCCGCTATAACGGCCTGCAGACCCTGCTCGATGTGAACTCCGTTCCCGCCGACACCTACACGCAGATCGCGGTCACCTTCGGCAGCGCGACTATCGGCTACCTCCAGACTGCGGCCGGATCGGCGCCGACCATCGAAACCATGCCGGCCGCGTTCACCACCTCGACGGTCACCGTCACCCTGGCCAAACCTCTGGTGGTTTCGCAGGCCGGTCCCGTCGGCGTCCGCATGGATTTCCGGCTCGACAAGTCCATCCAGGTCTCCGGCGGTGAAATTACCGGCCAGGTGAATCCGACCCTCGATATCGCCGCAGTGGGTCCGAACGATCCTGGCGCCTACATCGATGAGTTCGATACCGGCGTGGTCAGTGTGAACAGCTCCGGCCAGTCCTTCATCATTCAGGGACCGCACGGCCGCCAGTTCACCGTCGATGTGAACGGGCAGACGGAGTGGGACAACGGTGAAAGCATCACCGACCTTACCTCCACCAGCATCGTGCAGATCTCGGGCGTCCTCGACAGAGCGGATTCGACCATCGATGCCGATGAAGTCGCGGTCCTCTCCCAGAACGGCTTCTATGCAGCCGGCCAGGTGACCGATGTGACGGCGCCCAGCGCCGGCGCCCCAGCCACAGACTTCCAGCTCTATGTGCGCGGAACGCTGCCCGCCAATGGCGATGGCGTCTCGCTCGGACAGATCGCTCAGGTCAACCTGACCGGCAGCGAGAAATTCTTCATCTACTGGATGCACAACCGCTTCACACAGTTCTTCTTCAATGACACCACTCTGCTGCCCGGCCAGCACGTTGCCGTGGGCGGAACCCTCTCCGGCGCAGCCAATGCCGATGCTCTCACCGTAAAGCGCGTGGTGCTGCGCAACTGGGGCTTTAACGGAACCATTGTTCCCGGCTCCGTGAATACGGGCAACGGCAGCTTCCAGATGACTGTGAACGGGTTCGCCGGACTGCTTATTCCGCAGACGGTCACTGTCTACACGGCCACCGGCACCTCGTGGAGAATGGGCTTCAGCAACATCGGCGATGTTGCCGGGTCCACGAATGTCCGCGTCGTCGGATTGCTGCTCGAGGATCCAACCTCCGGCGACACCATCCTGCTCGCTCGTTATGTCGACAATCTGAACGGTTGACGATTCCCTGCAACACAACGGGCGGCGCGCTCCTTACCGGGGCCGTCGCCCGTTCTTTTTTCCGCTCCTCAGTGCCCGGTATACGGCGACCGGATGTATCGTTGCGCCAGATCTCCCTGCACCGTATCGGCGCCGTTGTTCAGCACCGCGCGATACTCCTCGACCGCCCTGGCGTGCTCGTGCATCAGGTCGTAGCTTTCGCCCGCCTTCAGCAGGCAGCGCCGCCTCAGCTCCTGGCTGGTGTTGGGCTGGTAGGCCCCAGCCTCATACGCGCTCACCGCCCGCGCATACAGCGTCTGTCCGCGCAGCGCTTCGCCCAGCCCGAAGTAAGCGAGCTCCAGGTGGGCCGAATCGAAATAGCCCGGCCGCTTCGCCAGCTCGATGACGTGCTCGTAGCTGTGTACTGCTGTCATTCCTTCGCCGCCATCCTTCTCCAGATTGGCTTCTTCCAGCTGAAACAGAAACCCGTGCGGATACTCAGCGGCCAGTTGCCGCGCAATCCCCGCGGCCTCGCCATACTTCGCCTCGCGCCGCAAAAACAGCATCATCGCCGTCCGTGCTTCCACGCTGGTCACCATTCCGCGGGCCGCGGCATCCTGGAGCAACGCCATGCCCTGCGTCTTCGATCCATGAATTCCCATGAAGCCGATCAGCAGCTTGAACGCGAAGGGAAGCGCGCCCACTACGTACTCGTACACGCCCACCACCAGCTTCGCGTCCACGTAGTTCGGATCGAGTTGCAGCACCCGTTCGCAGTCGCTCTTCCCTCCCAGCGCCTGCTTCAGCCCCGCGCCGAAAGCTCGCTCGGCCATGCCGGAGTAAGTCGCTTCCAGGCTCTTCGCAAAGCCTCGCGCAAACAGCGCGTTCACGTTATTCGGATCCGATTTCAGCTGCGCGCTGGCCTCGTTAATCGCCTCATCGCCCAGCGCGCGAATCCGGTCGCGCGTCCTCGGATTCTCAGCCACCGTGTACTTCCCGGTCAGGAACCCGTCGTTCGCGTAGAACGTCGTGTCCAGCAGATCGAGCCGGTTCAGTTCCTGGAAGACCACCGCGTCCAGAATGTAGTCGGTCGCCATGGGATCGTCCGGATGCTCGCGCTGGATCTTCTCAAAGCGCGCAATTGCATTGTCGTAGTCCATGTCGTAGAGGTGCTGGAAGGCTTCGCGTACCTCCGGCTGCCGATTCAGCGGATCGGTATCCACCGTCTCCGCGCGCAGCGCGCACGGCATCGCCAGCAGCACACACAGGGCCGGCGCAACGCGAACCCAGGGCAGAAAGCGCAGCATCTCTCCAGGATTGTAGACGCAGCCAGCAACCCCGCAGACGCGCCGAAGCTGTTTATCCGCCGAACAGTGTATTCAGGTCGCGCAGCGGAACGGTGTGTTCCGCGAAGCTGAACGTTCCCTGGTCGCGCATCTCCCGGGCCGCATCCAGAAAAGCGCTCAGCGCCGCACGGATCAGCGCACTGCCCACGCTGATCCGCCTCACGCCTATCTCCGACAGTTCGGCCACGCTGAATGTTGCGCCCTTCAACCCCATCAGGACGTTGACCGGCCGTTCCACCGAGCGCACCAGCCTGGAAATCTCCTCACGCGTCCGGATTCCCGGCGCATATAAAACGTCGGCACCGGCCTCCTGGTAGGCCTGCAGCCTCTGGATCGTATTGTCGAGATCGGCGCGCCCGTGCAGGTAGTTCTCGCAACGAGCTGTGAGTGTGAAGAGGAAGGGAAGCGCGCGGACGGCTTCCGCCGCAGCGCGAACCCGTTCCACCGCGTGGCCCTTCTCATAGATCGGCTGTTCCGGGTTCCCGGTTGCATCTTCGATTGAGCCGCCCACCAGCCCCGCCGCCGCCGCAAGCCGGATGGTCTCCGCCGCCGTCTCCGGCTCGTCGCCGAACCCGTTCTCCAGGTCCCCGCTCACCGGCAGCTCGGTCGCCCCGGCAATCGCCTGCACATGCGCCATCGTTCGGTCGCGTCCCATCCTGCCATCCGGCAAACCCATCGAAAGCGCGCTGCCGGCGCTGGTCGTGGCCAGCGCTTCAAAGCCCAGATTGGCCAGCAGCCGCGCCGTTCCGATATCCCAAGGATTGGGAATCACAAACGCACGTTCGCGTTCGTGCAGGGCGCGAAACGCCCGTCCCTTTTCCTCCTGCGTCGTCATGATGCCTGCTTTCCTGCGTGCCGTTCCGGAAACACGCACAGCGTTCCCTCCACAGTTTCCACGAAATTCCGTTCCTCGCGCAGGATGAGACGCAGTCTTTGCGCCGTGGCGAAGTTCTCGCGGGCTTCTACATCGGCGCGCAGCCGCGCGCGGTAGGCCTCATAGGCCGCGAGGCTGTCGAAGCCGATCAGCCCCCAGGCGATATCGTTCGTGCCCTCATAGGGCAAAAAGTAGCCGATCAGGCGCCCGCCGCAGCGTGGAATGATGCGTCCCCAGTTTTCGGCATATTTCCGGAACGCCTCGTGCTGGAAGGGATCGATCTGATAGCGGATGATGCAGGTAATCGTCACAATCGTGCCTCTTTCTGTGGGTTGTGGCGGCGCATCGCAGTCCAGCGCCAGCAGCGCTCCCGCGGCCGCCAGGCTGGTCATCGCTTCGCGGCGCGTCATCGGGCTCATCGCATCTCACGCCTTCCCATGGAGACAAGAATCCAGCATTGCCGACCGGGACACTTCGTTTATGATCAAACTATGTCTGCGGAGGAATACACCGACGCCGGCGTTGCGGCCCTCGCCGCCGCCATTGGCGAACCGGCGCGGACGCGCATGCTCTACTGCCTCATGGAAGGCCACGCGCGTACCAGCACCGAGCTGGCCATGGTCTCCGGCGTCACGCCCTCCACCGCCAGCGTCCACCTTAACAAGCTGCGGGAGCAGAATCTGGTGCGCGTGATCGTGCAGGGGCGCCATCGCTACTACTCGCTGTCTGGTCCAGCCGTCGCGCGCACGCTGGAGGTGCTGAGCGTGCTGGCCGGTGCGCGCCGCGGCGGCTTCGTGCCCAGCACACCCGTTCCCCTGCGCGCCGCGCGCACCTGTTACGACCACATGGCCGGAGCGCTGGCGGTCTCGCTCCACGACCGCCTCGTGGCTTCGTGCTGGATCCATGCCGCGCACCGTGGCGACTCCTACGAACTCACGCGCGAAGGAGAGCGCTCTCTGGCCGCTCTGGGCGTGGACATCGAGCCCCTCCGCGCCGGCCGTCGCCGCTTCGCCTATGCCTGCCTCGACTGGTCGGAGCGGCGTCCGCATCTCGGCGGAGCGCTGGGCGCGGCGCTGCTCGCCCTCGCCCTGCGGCGGAAGTGGGTGGCGCAGGAACTGGACAGCCGCGCGTTGCACGTCACGCGCTTCGGACGGCGCGAATTCCACTCCCGCTTCGGCGTCGAGGCCTGATCGAATCTGACCCCGGACTGACGCGTGCAGCCTCAGAAATCGATGTGACCGCGGAGGGTCGAAACCGAGACCGGGCCGCGCACCTGGTTGTAGCCGGGATCGTCGACGTGCTGAAAGTCGTACGAAGCGAAGAGTCCGCGCCACAGATGGGCAGTGTAGAAGCTCTCCACAAGTTTCTCGTGGCCGTAGGTCAGCCCGCCGTCGCCGAGCAGAAACCCCAGCCCGCCGAGCGCGAGATATTGCTGATGGGCGGCTACGATTCCGTTCACCACGAAAGCGACCCCGGCGCGATCGTTCGCCCGATGCCAGGAACGACCCGGCGCATAGCCGCCGAGTTCCAGCGTGCGGTCGTCTTCGGTGTAGCAGAACGACTCGTTGCGTCCGTCGCTCCAGCCGAGGCGTCCGAACAGGCCCACCTGCGGCGTAATCTCCTGTTCGAAATTCAGGCCGAAGCCGTATCTGTGGCGTCCCGGCTGGCGGGTCGCGATGATATTCGGCGTTCCGGCCTTGCGCTCCAGGAAGTCGGCATTGGCTTCTTCGTAGTTGCCCATATCGCCCGTGTTCAGATAGCTCAGGAGCCGCACCACGCCGGCCCGATGCGCGATCGCCGATCCGCGCGCCTCGAACTCAAGGTTCTGCGCCCCGGCGCGCGCGATGTCGGCATCCAGAAACTGCCCATTGGCGGTTTTCGGCATCAGCGCTTCGGCAAACCGCACCGTCCACCAATGGTTGTCGAACTCGACCAGCGCGCCATCGGTATAACCGCGCGTGTTGGCGGCGTAGTCGTAAGCGCCGTTATTGTCCACCGTCCAGTTGAGGAACTGAAGATGGCTGTCCGATCCCCAGGTGTTGACGTCGAAGAAATCAGCCAGATCGAACTTGCCCACTCGAAATTCCAGTCGGCGCGTGGGCAGCGACGTTGCCAGATGCAGCTCGTCGCGGTCCGCTTCCTCGCGTTCCTTCGTGAGCGGAACGATCTGCCGCAGCATGAAGCGCGCGAGGTAAGGTCCCTTCGAAAGAGCCACTCCGTTGGCTATCCGGACTGAATCGACGTTGGTATAGCCGGCCACGCCGTTGGCATTGCCGATGCCGCTACCCGTCGCGTCTTCCAGGTCGGCGAAGGCTTCGGTCGTGTTCGTGAGCTGATAGCCGGTGTACAGCGTCATCACGTGCGTGGTCGCGCTCTGCGCCCACGCCGTGAGGCTGTTGGTCCCGGAATACTTCGCGTAGAACCCCGGATGACCCTGCAGAACGACGTTCGCCTGGCCGGAAATCCACCAGCGCGCTGTTTGGCTGTGCGGGAACATGGTGAGCTCAGCGTCCGGTGCAGGCGGCTGCGCGGGCTCCCCGGAAGGAGCCGTCTCCTGCGGCGGCGCGTCCACTACGACGACGGGCAGTGCGGCAATGCGAACCGGCGTCGGGGCCGGGGGAAGCGCAACGGACTGCGCGCCCGCGAAGAGCGGGCAAAGCAGCCAGCCGCAGAAGGCCATTCGGGTTCGCTGAGTCTGTCGCAATGGCTTCGGAATCCTTTGTTCTGAAAAACACCCAATCGAGTCAGCTTATTTTTTCTTTATTGCAGTTTGAGAAAAATGATGAGCGTCAGGCGCAGAGCCGTTCCGCCCGACTCCACCGCAGCGGGACGGTCAGATCCTCCGCCGGTTGCGATTCCTGGCCGTGCTCCGATGCGGCGAAGGCCCGCATCTCGGTGTCGATCCACAGGCAGGCCAGCGGCTGGCGTGGGTTGTTAGTCTCGATCCACACGCAGGAAAGTGCCCGGACCGGCGCGGCCTTCGCAACGCGGCCGATCGTCGCGCGCGGCTGAACAAAAAAGGTCTTCATTATGACGTCCTCCTTCCGGCGCCGCACGCTTGATGGACCGCTGTGCGGAACGGAATCCACGCAGGAGCGCACCTGGGCCGGACAGAATCTTCAGGAGGGGTGGGCAGCACCTGCTCACTCGCTCTGGGTTTTGGGCGTGCACCGTGAGCGAGAGAGCAGGCAATCAGCACAGGCTAATCGCGGAACCCGGAGCCACGGCGCAGGAAAGCGTTCCGCCTTTGCGGAAGCTCGAATGAAGTTTCGCTTTGCATACGAAGTTGGCGATTCCACGGAATTCGCCGTCCTGGGTTTTTATACCATATCCCGGTGGGATATATTTGAAAAAGTCCGAAGTTTTTTCTGACGGAGCGAAGGAGAAGAAATGCCGGCTGAATCGAGAGAACAGCAGAAGCTGATTGCCCGGGTGCGCCGCATACGCGGCCAGGTGGATGCCATCGAGCGCTCGCTCAGCGACAAGGAGCACTGCGCCGACGTCCTGATGCTGCTGGCCAACATCCGCGGCGGCATCAACAGCCTCATGGCCGAGGTCCTCGAAGATCACATCCGCCTGCACATGCTCACGCCGGAGAAGCGCGGCACCGATTCAACCGAGCTCGCCGAGGATCTCATCGACCTGGTGCGCGCCTACCTGAAGTAATTTCCGGTGAGGATCGTCGGCCGGAAAAATCTCAATCCCCAAAATCCCATTGCGAAGCAGCCGGACCCTTGTGCTACAAGGGAACATGCTTCGCACGCTCTGCGTCTGCCTTTCCCTTTCTGCGCTGACCGCCGTCGCCGCCACGCCTGCCGTTCCACCCGCGGATTTGCTTTCCCAGCGCACCGCTGCCATGGATCATATGCCTGGCCTGCTTTCGCTCGACTGGGACGCGAAGACCGGCAAGCTCTACCTCGAAGTACCGATGACCGGGAACGCCGATCACACCCGCTCCCAGGATCTGATCTACACCAACTCCACGCCCTGGACCGTTGGCTCCAGCCAGCTCGGCGGTTACGGTCTCGACCGCGGCCAGATTGCCCCCGGCGAGATCGTCCACTTCGAGCGCACCGGGCCGAAGCTGCTGCTGGTGGAGCCGAACCTGCGCTTCCGCAGCTCCTCCAGCGATCCGGCGGAAGAAGCATCCGTCGAAGAGTCGTTTCCGGAGTCCATCCTCGCCGGGTTCACCATTGAAGGCGAGAGCCCCGACGGCACCGTCCTCGTCGACGCGACGCAATTCTTCCTGAGCGACGTGCATCATGTGGCCGAGGCTCTTGCGGAGGGCAAGCAGGGCGTCTACCACGTGGATCCGGCGCGTTCCACCTTTGTGCTCGAACACACGAAAGCCTTCCCCAGGAACACGGTGGTGGAAGCGGAGCTGACCTTTGTGCCGCCGCCGACCGACCTGGCACAGCCCGGAAAGATCATTTCCGCAGTGACCCCGAATCCGCGCGCCGTGACCATTCGCGAGCGCCAGAATTTTGTCGAACTGCCCCCGCCGGGATTCACTCCCCGGCGCTTCTCGCCGCGCGCCGGCTACTTCGACATGACATACCGCGACTACGATGCGCCGCTCGGCCAGTCCATCGAGCAGCAGTTCATCACCCGGCACCGCCTCATCAAAAAAGATCCGAACTGCACCCACGCCTGCGAAGCGGTCACGCCCATTCAGTACTACGTCGATCGCGGCGCGCCGGAGCCGCTGCGCGAGGCGCTGCTGGAGGGCGCGCGCTGGTGGGACCAGGCATTCCAGGCCGCGGGCTGGGCGCCCGGAACCTTCCGCGTCGATCTGCTGCCTGAAGGCGCGGACCCCATGGATGTCCGCTACAACATCATCCAGTGGGTGCATCGCTACACACGCGGCTGGAGCTACGGCGAGTCGATTGTCGATCCGCGCACCGGCGAGATCATCAAGGGCAACGTGACCCTCGGCAGCCTGCGCGCACGCCAGGACTATCTCATCGCTGAGGCGCTGCTCGCTCCCTACGCGCACGGCAAGCCACCGGCCGATGAGGAGCACGACGAGGCATTGCAGATGGTGCTCGAGCGCATCCGCCAGCTTGGCGCGCACGAAACCGGACACACGCTGGGCCTCGCGCATAACTTCGCCGCCAGCAGCTTTCCGCATCCGGTGGACGAAACGGTCTCCGTGATGGATTATCCCGCGCCCTGGGTGACGCTGGGCCCCAATGGCGTGCCCGACGTGACCCATGCGTATCTGGTCGGCATCGGCATCTGGGACAAGGTCGCGATCGACTACGGCTATCGCGAGTTCGACAAGGACGGCAAGCCCGTTGAGGATCAGGCCGCGCTGAGCAAAATCCTCGACGACTCCGAGAAAACCGGCCTGATCTACATCACGGACGAAGACGCACGCCCGCTCGGCTCGGCGCATCCGCACGCGCATCTTTGGGACAACGGCACCGATCCCGCCGCAGAACTGGATCGCGTGCTCCAGGTTCGCGCGGCGGCCCTCCAGCGCTTCGGTGTGGATGCGATCAAGGAAGGCCAGCCGCTGGCGCAACTGGAAGACACGCTGGTACCGCTGTATCTGTTCCATCGCTATCAGACCGAGGCGGCCGCGAAGGAAATCGGCGGGCTGGACTACCGCTACAACGTGCGCGGCGATAACCAGATGCTGCCCGAGATGGTCGACCCCGCCGATCAGCGCCACGCGCTGGCCAGCGTCTTGAAAACGCTCTCGCCCGAAATGCTGACGATGCCGCAGTCGCTGCTCAAGCTGCTTCCGCCGCGCCCGCCGGGACTGCCGCGCACCGAGGAGAGCTTCCCATCCCTCACCGGCGTGACCTTCGATCCCGTCGATGCAGCCGATTCCGCAGCGGACCTGACCCTCGCGCTGGTCTTCAATCCGCAGCGCGCCAACCGGCTGGTTGAATATCACGCCATCGATCCAGGGGAGCCCTCCCTGCAGTCCGTCATCGAAGCCACGCTCGCAGCCACCAGCGTTCCGACTGACTCTTCGGGTCTGATGCTCGAAGTCAAGCGCTCTGTCGACGATCAGATCCTGGAGGCGCTGCTGGGCCTGGCCGCGAATCCCGACGATTCCGCCGAAACCGCGGCAATTGCTCAAGCGGAACTGCGTTCGCTGCGCGCGAAGCTCCAGAACGAGGTCGAGGACGACGAGGATGGCGACCTGCACGCCCTGGAAGTGGAGCGCATTGACGCGTTCTTCCGCGATCCGTCGAAGTTCGTCCCGGCGAAGCCCGTGGTCGCGCCGCCCGGAATGCCGATCGGCGATTGAGCGCCGTCAGTGCCGTAGTTGCTGCAAGCGGTGCATCAGCGACTCGCTCAGCGACGCCTGCAGCGGCTCCGTGAGCTTGTGCCCCGCGGCGGTGAGATAAAACACGTCAATCGCCGCTTCGCCTTCGGTGTCGATCAGCGCCACTTCGATGTTGCAGCGGCAGGCTGCAAAGCTCAGCGCAATGGCGCGCAGCAGCCCCGGCGTGTCCTGGGTGACGATCTGCAGCAGCGTGCTGTGCGACGAAGCCTGATTGTCGAAGTCCAGCTGCGTATCCACCGCAACTTTGGGGCGAGCCGGCTTCTGATGCCGCGAGCGCAGCAGCTCTTCCACCGAAACTTTGTGCAGCAGCACCTCGCGGACATTCGCGAGGAAGCGATCGATCTCCGAATGGTTCAGCTCCAGCGTGCGATAGGTGTCGGTGAACTGGAATGTATCCACGATCAGTCCGCCGGCATTGGAAAACGCATCGGCCTTGACGATATTCATCCCCCACGCCGAGAGCACGCCGGCCATGTCCGCGAACAGACCGGGGCGGTCCGCGGTGACCAGAGTGATTTCGTCCAGCTGGCGGATGGTGCGAAAGACCAGTTGCACCGGGTCCTGCGCCAGCGACTGCGCCAGCCGGAAGTGCGCCGCAATCTGTTCCGGCGGGCGCGTGGAAAGATAACGCTGCGGCAGTCCTTCCAGAAAACCGCGCAGCGCCTCCACCGTTGCCGGCGCTCCGTTTCCCGGGCCGGGTGCAATGGACGGCAGCAGCGCCACAATGCGGCTCAGCAGCGCAGGATCGTCGGCGGCATGGTAGCGGACCTCATCGACGCTGCGGTCCAGAAAATTCGATGCGCTCATGTATAGCTGCCACAGGCTCTCTGCCTTCCAGGGCGTCAGCGCCTCCGGCGAAACCGCGCGGATGTCTGCATACGTCATCAGCGTCAGCATCTTCAGCTGCGGCTGCGTCGCCACCTTTTCGGCGAAGGCGCGCACCGTTTCCGTGTCGAAGATGTCGCGGCGCATCGCCGCCGACATCTCCAGATGATTGCGAATCACCCGGCGCACGGTCTCCCGCTCCTCGGGATCCAGCTCCAGCCGCGCGAACAGGCTCTCGCTCAACTCCACGCTGGAGGCGGCATGGTTGCCGTTGCGGCGGCTCTTGCCGGTGTCGTGCATCAGCAGCGCCAGAAAGAAGAGATCGAGCCGGTCGATCTCCGGCAGCAGTCCCGCCAGGCGCTTCTCCCACTCGTGCTGCGGCTGCCGCAGCCGGTGCACGTTGTCGATTACGTGGAAGGTGTGTTCATCCACCGTGTAGCGATGCCAGGTGTCGCGGATCACCAGCGACTCGATGCCATGGAATTCCGGGATCAGCAGCTCGAGGATACCCAGCGCATGCATGGCGCGCAGCGCGTGCGCGGCCCACGGCCCCATCAGCACTTCGCGCAGGCAATTCCACAGGAACGGCCCCTCGGGCATCTGCACCGCGAGCACCGGGAGCGCGTCGGCGATGCGATCCTCGGCTGTGAAGCTGAGCCGATAGCCGTGTTTCGCCATCAGCCCAAAGATCTGCAGAATGCTGTCGGCGTCGTTGACCACCGCGCCCTCCGCGAGATCGAGCCGCCCATCTTCGAGGAAAAAGTCGGTGCCCGGAACCGGAGTGCGCTTGCGGCGAAATTGCCGGTAGAACGAGCGCCGCGGCGGCGGAACCGCGTCCATCAGCAGCGTCGCGCGGCGGTAAACGGTTCGGGCCTGGCGATACCAGGTGCGCATCCAGTACGCCGGATCGGAAGTCCCCCGCGTCTCCAGCCCAATCGATCGCGCTGCCGCTTCGTCCTGCGCGTGCCAGTCCAGCGTGTTGTCATCGCGTCCCGACCGGTAATGCAGGAAACATCGCACCGCCGACAGAAAATCGTAGGCCGATTCCGGCTCATCGTGCGTGCCGTAGAACTCGTCCGCGGCGGCCGGCGGCCACGCCTTCTGCGCGTGGATGGCGTTCAGCAGCGTCAGCCATTGCGTCAGGTGATAATCGCGCAGCCCGCCCGGACACTCCTTCACATTCGGCTCGACGTGGAAGATGGTGTTGCCGTATTTCGCGTGCCGCGCCCGCGCCATCTCCGCCAGATTCTGCACCACCGTGTCCCACTCGCGCAGGATGACCGACGGCAGAAGATCCCTTTCGAATTTCGAGTAGAGCGCCCGGTCGCCGGTCAGATAGCGCCGGTCGAGCAAAGAGACCGTGAACTCCAGGTTGTCCGGATGGACGCGCTCGCACTCCTTCAGCGTGCGCGTCACCGGGCTGGCGCGCACGCCGGTGTCCCACATCGCCTGGATGCAGGTGCGGATCGTCCCGCTGCACTCCTGCTCGATTTTCTCGTTGGCGCAAAGGAAGAGCAGGTCCACATCGGAGCAGGGAAACAGCTCGCGCCGTCCGAAGCCGCCCGTCGCCACCAGCGCGATCTCCGCGCCAGGGCACTCGGTCGTCACACCCTCCCACAGTTGGCGCAGCAGATTGCCGACGACCAGCGCGCGGCGGCGGATCGCCGATGATCCGTCCCCGGTGCGCTCGAAGTTCTGCCGCAGCTGCGTGGAGTCTTCCTCGTAGCGGCTGCGCAGGCGCGCCAGGCTGGACGGGTCGGCAATCATGTCGTGTCTGCGAAAGAACATCGTCTCCGCCCGAATCGGAACGGAGGGTGAGTGGTCCGGCGGGCCCGCGACGCACAGTCGCTGGAGTTCTATAGCGCGGAAGGCCCGCGTTCATCGTTGCGGATGCGAATGGCGTCGTCGATTTTCGAAATGAAGATCTTGCCGTCCCCGATCTTCCCGGTCCGCGCCGATGAGAGGATCGCCTGCACCGCCTTGTCGGTCATCTCGTCCCGCACCACCAGCTCGATCTTGATCTTCGGCAACAGGTCGACCGTGTATTCGCGCCCGCGATAGAACTCCGTGTGGCCCTTCTGGCGGCCGTGGCCGCGAGCCTCGAGAATGGTCATGCCCTCAATGCCAACTTCGAGCAGGGCGTCCTTCACCGCGTCCAGCTTGGATGGTTGAATCACTGCTTCGATCTTTTGCATAACTCCACAGGTTCCTGGCTAGTCAGAGTATCAGTTCGAGCGTTACGAGGCGAAATCGTAGCCTTCCTCGCCGTGCTGCGTTACGTCCAGACCTTCGATTTCTTCTTCGCGCGTCACGCGCAGACCGATCGTCATGTCCACCAGCTTCAGCAGGATCAGCGTGCCCACGATGGAGAGCCCCCACGCGATGCCCACCCCGGTCAGCTGGTTCAGCACCTGATGCCAGTTGCCGTCGATCCCTCCCGTTGCCTTGCCCGCCCCGAAGATCGGATTGATGGCGCGGGTCGCGAAGACCCCGGTCAGAATCGCGCCGATGGTCCCGCCCGCGCCGTGCACGCCGAAGGCGTCCAGCGAGTCGTCGTACCCGAACCAGCTCTTCACCTTCGTCACCATCAGGTAGCAGAACGCGCCCGCCACGGCCCCAATCACCAGCGCCGACATTGGCTGCACGAAACCGGACGCCGGAGTGATGGCCACCAGCCCCGCCACTGCTCCCGAGATCGCGCCCAGCGCGCTCGGTTTCCCGTTGCGGATCCACTCGGCGACGCTCCACGAGATGGCGGCCGCGGCCGTGGCAAAGTGCGTGTTGACGAAAGCGCTGGTGGCCAGACCGTTCGCGGCCACCGCGGAGCCGGCGTTAAATCCGAACCAGCCCACCCACAGCAGGCACGCTCCGATAAAGCTCAGCACCACCGAGTGCGGCGGCGACGGCTCTTTTGGATAGCCCACCCGCTTGCCTATGTAAAGCGCGCAAACCAGAGCCGAAACGCCCGAGGTGATGTGCACCACCGTGCCGCCGGCAAAATCGAGGCAGGGAACCCGTCCGCCCAGGGCGGCGTTCAGAAATCCTCCTTTGCCCCACACCATGTGCGCCATGGGCGAGTAGACGACGATCGTCCAGAGGGTCAGGAACAGGCACATGGCGCTGAATTTCATGCGCTCGGCGAAGGCCCCGCAGATGAGCGCCGGGGTGATGATGGCGAACATCAGCTGGTAAATCATGTACGTCTGCGCCGGGACGGTGGCTCCGTAGTCCGGGTCCGGCGACAGGCCGACGTGATTCAAAAAGAGGTAGTGAAATCCCCCGATGAAGCTGTTGCCCGGTCCAAAAGCGAGGCTGTAGGTGACGATCGCCCAGAGCACGCTGACGATGCACATCATCGCGAAGCTCTGCATCATCGTGGCCAGTACATTCTTGCGGCGTACCAGCCCGCTGTAGAAAAGCGCCAGCCCCGGTCCGGTCATCATCAGGACCAGCGCGGCGCTGGTCAGCATCCACGCGTTGTCTCCCTCGGAAATGGCGGGAGCAGTGGGCGACTGGGCGAAAACGGCTGGCGCGCAGGCCAGCAACAACAAGGGCAGCAGCAAACGACGGTGGCGCATAACACTCCGCGGGTCAGGATTCACAAACTGCGATCCGCAGGCGAGAGCGACGGAGGTCGCGCCCGGGACTAGTGGGAAAGTCGTTGCAGTTACTTTTACATATTTTTGGCCAACCGCAAACAGGAAATCCCGCGCTCTCGCCGCCCCCGGCCAGCTGGCCGCCGCAGTATAGTGGAATTATGAGCGAATTGCGGGATCGCCGCCTTTTTGGGAACCTGGAGAGCAGCGCCAAGAACCAGGGAAAGGTTCTCGAGGCCAGCTACGGCTACGAACAGCCCGAAGGCGTGTTTCTGACCACGGTGGATGCGGCCATCAACTGGATCCGCAAGAGCTCCATCTGGCCCATGACCTTCGGCCTCGCCTGCTGCGCCATTGAGATGATGTCCATGGGAGCTTCGCGCTTCGACGTCGCCCGCTTCGGCGCCGAGGTCTTTCGCCCCTCCCCGCGCCAGTCCGACCTGATGGTGATCGCCGGCCGTGTCTCCTGGAAAATGGCCCCCGTCATTCGCCGCCTCTACGATCAGATGCCCGAGCCCAAGTGGGTCATTTCCATGGGCGCCTGCGCTACCTCCGGCGGTGTCTTCAATAACTACGCGCTGGTGCAGGGAGTGAATCAGGTCATTCCGGTGGACGTCTATGTTCCCGGCTGTCCGCCGCGCCCCGAGCAGTTGTTGTATGCCATCACGCTGCTGCAGGAGAAGATCCAGCACGAGCGCGGCAGCCTGAAGCGCGTGCTCAACCTCAGCTGATCTTCTGCGAATCGCAGCGAGCCATGCCCAGGGCCTGAATCCAGGACAGTCCCGCAGATAAGGCCTCGGCGGGGGTGCTGTCGAGGGGTTTACCTTCTCGATACATTCGACCCAAACTGCGACGCCTAAATTCCGCAACGCACTGAAAACTTTCCGGTCTAAGCCCTGTAGCTGTGGTAACTTCGATATCGCGGAACTTTTCTGGCTGACTCCCTTCGGTTGGCCTTCTGCTTCGTTGGGGTCCCGAAAATCATGTCAGCAAATCTGTTGGTTGCGGAGGATAGACGCATGCATTCTCGTCCGTTAAGTCATGTGAAAAATTATTTGGGCCGGATTTTGCTTGTGGGTTGCGCCATCGGTTTGAGCGCATCGGTTGTCCTGGGGCAGAGTTCGTCTTCATCGGCAGCTCCTGCTGCCCAGACTGGCCATTCACCCTCGAAGATGGATGTCTTCCTTGGCTATTCTTATCTGGCTCCCCACGGCTCGGTCACCTCGACCCGCCTTGACGGAACGCAGTTCACCGATAGCTACAGCTCCATTAACGAAGGCGCCATCGGCAGCTTCGCTTATTACTTCAACCGCTACGTCGGTGGTCAGATCGAGTATGCCAACCACCCCGATGGCAATAACGACGGAGCCCAGGACGCTGGCGCAGGCATCATCTTTCGCTATCCGACCTCCGGCATGACTCCCTTCGTCCATGCGCTGGCTGGCGGCGTGCGCCTCGGTGGCCCCAACAGCCCGGAGACCGGTGGTCCGTGGCACGCCTACACCTGGGGTCCGGCGCTGACCGTCGGCGGTGGGCTCGACTATGAGCTGCCTTTCGCGGACCATCGCTTCGCGTTGCGTCTCTTCCAGGCCGATTACCAGTACTACCACGTGGATTTCGGTCCTGAGGCCGTCAACACCGGCGGCCGCGCCAATGTCAGCTCCGCTCGTCTGAGCGCCGGCATCGTGGTGCATTTCGGCAGCATCGTTCCTCCTCCGCCGGTTGCCTATGCCTGCTCGGTCAATCCCAGCTCGGTATTCCCGGGTGAGCAGGTCACGGTTACAGGTACCGCAACCAATCTCAACCCGAAGAAAACGGCCACCTATAGCTGGAGCGGCCAGGGTCTGACGGTGGGCGGCACCAATCCTACGGCCACCATCGACACCGGCAGCCTGCAGCCCGGCAACTATACCGTCTCCGGACATGTCACCGAGGGCAACAAGCCCGGCGAATCGGCGGACTGCACCGCGCAGTTCACCGTGAAGCAGTTTGAGCCTCCAACGGTCAGCTGCACCGCGAATCCGACGACCGTCAATCCCGGCGAGAGTTCCACGATCACTGCTACCGGCGTCAGCCCGCAGAATCGTCCTCTCACCTACAGCTATTCCTCTTCGGCCGGATCCATCAGTGGCACGGGCAACACCGCAACCCTCTCCACCACCGGCGCTCCGTCGGGGACCGTCACCGTAACCTGCAACGTGCAGGATGACAAGGGCCAGACCGCTTCGGCGACGACCACGGTGGATGTGCAGGCTCCGCCTCCGCCGCCGGCTCCGAAGACTCAGACCCTCTGCTCCATCCAGTTCAACCACGACAAGCGCCGTCCGACCCGCGTCGACAACGAGGCGAAGGCCTGCCTCGACGATGTGGCGCTGAACGCGCAGCAGAAGCCGGATGCGACCGTCGTGCTGGTGGGCAATTCGGCCCCGACCCGGACCCCGCGGACCCGGTGGGAGCGTGAGCACTGGCCGACCGCCGACAAGCTGGCGGCGCAGCGCGCAGTGAACACGAAGGCCTATCTGGTCACGGAGAAGGGCATCGATGCCAGCCGTATCCAGGTGCGGACCGGAACCAGCGGCCAGAACGAGGTGGACGATTACCTGGTTCCGGCGGGCGCTACCTTCGATAACGATGTGCCGGGCACAACGGCGGTTGATGAAAGCACCGTGAAGGCCCAGCCGCGCAATCGTGTGTACCATCACCGTCACCACCACCACAAGGCGGCCGCCAAGGCGCCTGCGGCTCAGTAAACCAGGCCGTACGGACGAGACAGGGCTGGCCGGCTTCGGCCAGCCCTGTTTTTTCTTGCAACATCTCTCGAGCCTTCCACCGCTGGGCCCCGGGTTGACCGGCCGTATTCCTTCACGCCCCGGGGCGCTCAGACCCCGCGCGCGGGCCTGGAAAGCAGATACCATAGCCATAGCGATCTGTCTGCGTGCGGAGCGCCCCCTCCGGAGTTTTCGTTCCGCCGCCCACTGGAGATATGAGAAGCACCCGGTTTCTGTTCGGTCTGGCGGTTCTCGCCGTCCTCGTTCCTGGTTTGTACGGCCAGGTTTCCCCCACGTCGCCGGCAGGTTGGGCCGCGATTGGCCCAGACGGCGGCGACGCGCGGCGCTTTGCCTTCGACCCTCGCGATCCCCAGCGCATCTACCTGGGAACCACCGACAGCTGGATCTACCAGTCCACCGACGGCGGCTCGTCCTGGTCGAGACTGGCAAAACTCGGTTCTCAGGACAATCTGGTCATCGACAGCCTCGCCGTCGATCGCTCCGATCCCCGCACCCTCTTTGCCGGCGTCTGGGTGATGGACCATCCCGACGGCGGCGTCTACATCAGCCACGACGGCGGCCGCTCATGGGCTGAATCCCGGGGTATGGACGGCCAGTCGGTGTTGGCGCTGGCCCAGGCGCGCTCCAATCCGGATGAGCTGGTCGCCGGCACTCTCCGCGGCGTTTACCGCAGCCTGGACAAAGGTCTTCACTGGCGCGAGATCAGCCCGCCCTTCAGCGCTGAGATTCATGAGGTCGAGTCGATCGCCATCGACCCCTACGACGCCGGAATCATCTACGCCGGCACCTGGCATCTTCCCTGGAAAACCATGGACGGCGGGACCACCTGGCGCAGCATGAAACAGGGGCTCATTGTCGACTCCGACATCTTCTCCATGATCGTCGACCCGTCGCGGCCCAGCGTGGTGTATCTCAGCGCCTGCTCCGGAATCTACCGCAGCGACGACTTCGGCGATGACTTCCGCAAGGTGCAGGGCATTCCCTCCAGCGCCCGCCGCACCCGCGTCATCACCATGGATCCCTCCGACCGCGACATCGTCTACGCCGGAACCACCGAGGGTCTCTACAAGACCCGCGACGGCGGCAAAAACTGGACGCGCACTACCGGGTCCCAGGTGATCGTCAACGATGTCTACATCGATCCCCGCAATCCCCAGCATGTGCTTCTGGCCACCGATCGCAGCGGTGTGCTGGCCAGCGAGGACGGCGGTCTCACGTTCCAGTCCTCCAACACCGGCTTCTCCCAGCGTCAGGTTGCCGCGCTCCTCGTGGATGCGAAAAACCCCGGCACTCTCTACGCGGGCGTCATCAACGGCAAAACCTACGGCGGTGTTTTCGTCACCACCGACTTCGGCAGGACCTGGCGGCAGCAGAGCGACGGCCTCGACGGCCGCGATGTCTTCATGCTCGCCCAGGGTGCGGACGGCGCATTGCTGGCAGGCACCAGCGACGGCGTTTTCCGCTGGGATGGCTCCGCCTGGACGCCCTCCAACACTGTGGGAGTTCCCGGTTCGGCTACCGCGCCGCCTGTTTCAAGCACGCGGCGCCGCGACCGCCGCGAGGAACGGCGCTCTGCGCGGCGAACCGACGATCCCTCCCTGCGGGGACGCGTGACGGCGCTGGCGGTCTCCGCCGGCACCTGGTTCGCAGCCACCCCGCAGGGCGTCTTCCGCAGCGCCGACGGTGGCCAGTCATGGCAGGGCCCGGTGCTCGGCGATCCCAATGCCGGCTTCTTCTCCGGCGTCGGCGACTACGTTGCCATCACCAGCTCCGGCAGCGCCGTCTATGCCGCGCGCAGGAACGGCATTGTGACGTCCGTGGATGGCGGCGTCCAGTGGGAGCCTGTCATCTTCCCCTCCGGCCTGACCGCGGTCGAAGCGATGGCCGCGTCACCTGACGGCACCCTCTGGGCCGGCGGCCGCGAAGGCCTTTTCTTCACCACCGATCGCGGCCGTACCTGGACGAAGCTCAGCCGCCTGCCCCTGGTGGCCATCAACAGCCTCGCCTGGGACCCTTCCATGAGGCGCGTCATCGTCACCTCCCGCGAGAGCACCGTCATCTTCGCCATCGATCCGCGTGACCGCACCTGGAAGTGGTGGAATGCGGGCTGGAACGTTCACTCCGTCGCCTGGTCCGGCGGCCGGCTCATGGCTGCGTCGCTCTTCAGCGGAATCGTGGCCCAGCCGGCCCTGGAAACCGCCAGCGCGGGCGGCAATATGGCGCAGAACGCGCAGCGGTAAGCTGCGGCCATGCTCGTCCGCGACGCAACGCCTGAAGACTTCGCGGAGTTGTTCGCGCTCGATCAGCTTTGCTTCGTGCCCGGCATTTCCTGGTCGCGCGCCGAGCTTGGCTACTTTCTCCGCTATCCCGGCAACATCTCCCTCGTCGCAGAGAGGGAAGCCGGCAAAATCGCGGGCTTTGCCATCGCCGGACCCCGGAAGCGCAGCGGAGCGCCGCAGGCAAGGCTTATCACCATCGACGTGCATCCGGAGATGCGCCGGCGACATATCGGCCACATTCTCATGCTCGCTATGGAAGAGCGGGTCCGCGCGGTTGGCGCTGCCAGCATGCGGCTTGAAGTGGCCATCGACAATCTCGCCGCCATACAGTTTTACGCGCGGCACGGATTCCATCGCACCGGACGTATCCCCGGCTATTACCTCAGCCGCATCGACGCGCTGGTGATGGAAAAAACTCTACAATAGACCTAATGCTCCGCATCGCGATGAAACGGGCTGGACGGATAGCGCTTCTCGTGTGTGCGGTGGCTCCGGCGCTGGCCCAGTCCGTTCAGGATCTGCCCAAACCCACCGACTACGTCAGCGACTATGCCCACGTGATGTCCGCCGCGACCGTCACGCAACTCGACTACCTCTGCGGAGAAGTCGATCACGAAGCCCACGCGCAAATCGCCATCGTAACCGTAAATACCCTCAACGGCGAGCCGGTCGAGCAATATGCCGTCGATCTTGAAAACGCATGGAAGGTTGGGTCGAAGAGCACCGATCGCGGCGTCATCGTTCTTGTGTCCGTCCAGGACCGCAAGCGTTTCATTGAGACCGGCTACGGGCTCGAGGGCATCCTTCCTGACGGCCGCGTGGGCGATATCGGCCGCCAGATGATTCCCATGCTGCGCGCCAATGATTTCGACGGCGCCATGACCCTGGCCGCCGACGAGATTTCGCAGATCATCGCCCAGAATGCCGGCGTGAAACTGCAGCCGCTCACCCACTGGGGCGCGGACATTCAGCAGCCGCAGCACGCCAGCCTCGGCCAGATCGTTGGCGGCATCGTCTTTCTCATCCTCGTCGCAGTCTTCCTGCTCTGGGCCGGCGGTTCCGGGCTCCTCGGCTTCCTGCTCGGCATGTTTTTTGGAGGCGGTGGCTGGGGTGGTGGCGGCTTCGGCGGTGGTGGCGGGGACTTTGGCGGCGGTGGTGGCGGAGGAGGAGGCGACGGCTTTGGAGGCTTCGGTGGCGGCTCTACCGGTGGGGGCGGAGCTGGCGGTAGCTGGTAACATCGATTCGAATCGCACGAGGAGAAAAGCATCATGATGCGTCGTGGTCTTTGGATTGCCGTTGCCGTAGTCGCGGTGATTGTGTTCGCGGGTCTGCTGGTTGTCGGCAGCTACATCACTGCCCAGAAGCAGATGGTCGCCAAGCAGGAAGCTATCCACGCGCAGTGGTCCAATGTGAATGTGGTGCTGGAGCGCCGCGCTGACCTGATTCCCAATCTCGTGGCCACCGTGAAGGGCTACGCTCAGCACGAGGAAAAAGTCTTTGCCGACGTCGATCAGGCGCGCGAGGCGCTGCTGGCCGCACACGATCCGCAGAGCAAGATGCAGGCCAACGGCCAGCTCGACGGCGCCCTTGGCCGCCTGCTCGCTGTGGCTGAGAATTATCCGAACCTGAAAGCCAACGAAAACTTCCTCGAGCTCCAGGATCAGCTCGAAGGCACCGAGAACCGCATCGCCGTCGAGCGTCACCGCTATAACGACGACGTGCAGGACTACAACACCTTCATCCGCCAGATTCCCAACAACATCTGGGCGCACATCGGCGGATTCCAGCCGGACAACGACTACTTCCAGGCTTCGCCGTCCGCGCAACAAACACCGCAGGTGAAGTTTTAGCCCGAAATCAAAATCCTTAGATCCCGCAGGTTATTCCCCGTCGGCCCGGTCACCACCGAATCGCCCAGCGACGTAAACAGCGTGCACGCGTCAAAGCGCGCCAGCGTCACCTCGGGGTCGAAATGATAGCTGCGCGCCCGCGCCACTGTGGTCGTATCGGCTATCGCGCCCGCCGCGGGACTGTTTCCGTCCACCCCATCCGATCCTGCGCTCAGCACCACCAGCGGCTCGCCCTCGTAGCGCGCCAGGTCCAGCGCCGCCGCCAGCGCAAACTGCTGATTGCGGCCGCCGCATCCCGGATGATCCCCCAGCTTCACCGTCACCTCTCCGCTGGAAAGCAGGCATAGTTTCTCGTGCTCGCGGCGCAGTTCATGGAAGCGCGCCAGCAGATACCGCGCTGCCTCCGCATAATCCCAGTCGTCGCAGGTGTTGTCGATCACGACCTTGTACCCCAGCGCCTGCGCATGATCCCGTGCCGCATTCACGAAATCGTGATTCGACAAGAGCGTGTCGAACTGCGCGTGCTCGAACGCCGTCGCCGCCTTCTGCTGATCGGCCGGCGAACCCGAGGCTGCGCCATGGGTCAGGTAGAGCTGCTCGAAGTACGCGCGCACCGCTGGCGGAAACTTCTCCAGCAGGTGAAACCGGTCCAGAATCTCCGCGCACTCCGCAAGGCTCGAGTAGTCCGGCAGCGTCGGCGACGACGCCACCGCGGCCAGGTCCTTCAGCGGAACGTCAGCCAGCAGCAGCGATAGCTTCGTTGCCTCGGGCGCTGCGAGCGCGAGCCGCCCGCCCTTCACGGCCGAAAAATACTTGCGCACTGTGTTCACTTCTGTGATCGTCGCCCCGCTCGCGACCAGCGTTTCATGGAACGCGATGGTGTCGTCCAGCGAAATCTTTTTCTCGCGCGGCAGCTCCAGCATCGCTGAGCCGCCCCCGCTGATCAGAAAGAAGATGAACGTGTCCTTCTTCGCGTGTTTCAGCAGTGCCAGCGTCGCGCGCGCCGCCGCCAGCGAATCCTCGTTCGGCAGCGGATGTCCCCCGGCGTAATAGCGAATATGCCGGTTGCGCTTCTTCGGAATCTCCGGCGCGGAACACACGCCATCCAGATGCTTCTTCTCCGGCAGCCGCTCCAGCAGCGCATCCAGCATCGACAGCGCGGCTTTGCCGAACGCGATCGCAAAAAACTGTTTGTAGCCGTCCAGCGCCTGCGTGATCGCAGGCAGACGCGGCGAAGGATGCCGCACCAGCGTCCGCCCTTCAAAATGCAGGTGCCGGTCGAAGGCCTGAGCAATATCGCAGGCCCGGAGAGCCTCGTCAAAGATCTCCCGGGCAATGGTGTGCAGTTCTTCCAGATCGCTCATTGGCTCCCGAGGCGCGGAAATTGCCGCTGCGCCCACGAGCGGATTGCGTTCTTCATCTCCTCCAGCTTACTCCCGGCCCTTTGCGCGGCATGTCCCGTTACTCCGTCGCGCAGGGCAAAGAAATGATCCGCATCGGTGATGCACACCAGTTCCTTCGGCTCGCGCGCCAGTGCCACTGCGGCTTCCACCTCCGCCATGGGTCCGTATTGATCCCGTGTGCCGCTGATGAAAAGCTTGGGCTGCGTGCAGCCGCCCAGAAAACCGTAGTCGTACTCGCGACCCTCCGCACGCACCGGCAGTCCCAGTGCCGTCAGCCCGTGCACGCGTGCATCGCCGCAGCAGGCCTGCAACCCCACCCACGCCCCAAATGAAAATCCGGCAAATAAAATCGGCCGTACGTATTCCCGCTCCAGCCAGTCCAGCGCCGCGCGCACGTCCTCCTGTTCGCCGCGTCCGAAATCGTGCTCGCCTTCGCTCAGCTCCGTTCCGCGGAAATTGAAGCGCAGCACGGGCAGCCCGAAGCTCTGGAACGCCTTCATGGCGTGGTACACCACCTTGTTGTGCATCGTGCCCCCGCCCAGCGGGTGCGGATGGCAAATCAGCGCCGCATACGCGGCCGTGGGCGCGCCCGCATTCAGCAGCGCTTCCAGCCGCCCTGCCGGCGAGCGAAGATCGTCGATGGTGCGCAGCGCAGCGGTACCAATGTGTGTCTCGCTCATCTCTCTTCATTTTACGGACAGTCTCTCGGGTATCCTGATCCTTCGTCATGACTCTCGATCCCGTTCAGCTCACCCGCCGCCTCGTGGACATCGAGTCCATCACCTATAACGAGGGCGCTGTGGGCGCGTTTCTTGCGGACTTCCTCGCCGAGCGCGGCTTCGCAGTCGAGAAAATGCCGGTTGAGCAGCACCAGGAGAGCCGTTCCACCAGCGAACGCTGCAACGTCTTCGCCTGCGTGCCCGGTCAGACGCCCGACGTCGTGCTCTCCACGCACATGGATACGGTCCCGCCCTTCATCCTTTCGAGCGAGGACGATGAATTTATCTACGGTCGCGGCTCCTGCGATGCCAAAGGCATCATCGCCGCGCAGATCGCCGCCGCGGAGCGTCTTCGCGAGGAGGGAGTTCGCGCTGCGCTCCTCTTCGTGGTGGGCGAGGAGCGCGATTCAGCCGGCGCCAAGCTCGCCAATCAGCACTCGCCCGGCAGCCGCTTCCTCATCAACGGCGAGCCTACTGACAATTGCGTCGCCCTCGCTTCCAAGGGCACGCTGCGCGCCGTCATCCGCACCACTGGCAAGATGGCGCACTCCGCTTATCCCGAGCTGGGCGAGAGCGCCACGCACAAAATGGTCGAAGCCCTGCGCCGCATTCTTGAAATTCCTCTGCCGTCGCTCGAAGGCGTCGGTCCCTCCACCCTGAACATCGGCACCATCCACGGCGGCCACGCGCCCAACGTCATCGCGGACGCCGCCGAAGCCCAGGTTCTGGTTCGTCTGGTCGGACCCTCCCAGGAAATCCGCCGCGCCGTCGAGTCCGCCATCGCCGGTCTCGCCACCGTCGACTTCACGCTTGAAATCCCCTTCCAGCGCATGCGTTCCATCGAGGGCCTTCCCACCATGGTTGCCGCCTTCACCACCGATATCCCCTGGCTCGGCAACTGGGGCGAGCCGGTGCTCCTCGGTCCAGGCTCCATCCACGTCGCGCACACGCCGCACGAAAGGCTCGCGAAGGGGGAGCTCTTCGCGGCCATCGATCTTTACGTGCAGGTCGCGCGCCAGCTCGCAGGCGCGCTACGCTGAGAACATGGCCCAGTCTCCCGCCGCCGCCCCGCAAACCCGCAACCAGCTCGATCAGGCTTCCTCCACCTATCTGCGCTCCGCGATGCACCAGCCCGTCAGCTGGCAGGAGTGGGGCGAAGCCGCCTTTGCGCTCGCCGGCCGGCTCGACAAGCCGATCCTCCTCGACGTGGGCGCGGTCTGGTGCCACTGGTGCCACGTCATGGATCGCGAGTCTTACGAGGACCCCACGCTCGCCGCCACCATCAACGAGCACTTCGTCGCCATCAAAGTCGATCGCGATGAGCGTCCCGACGTCGACGCTCGCTACCAGGCCGCGGTACAGGCCATTGCCGGCCAGGGAGGATGGCCGCTCACCGCGATTCTCACCCCCGACGGCAAGCCATTTTTTGCCGGGACGTATTTCCCGCGCGAAGATCGCTACGGCCGTCCCGGGTTCGAGCGCGTGCTGCTTACCCTGGCCGAAGCGTGGAAGTCCCGACGCGACGAGGTGCTGGAGTCGGCCTCCAGCGTCATCGCCGCCATCGAGCACGGCGAAACCTTTTCCGCGCGCGGCGAAGGCCTCTCGCTCTCCATCGTCGACAAGCTCGTGCAGTCCGCAGTCAGCCAGTTCGATCCCCGCAACGGCGGCTTCGGCTCGCAGCCCAAATTCCCGCATCCCGCAGCGCTCGATCTGTTGATCGACGTTGCCGCACGCACGGGTGATGAAGCTGCGAAGACCGCCGCGACGGTCACGCTCGCAAAGATGGCGCGCGGCGGCGTCTACGATCAGCTCGCAGGTGGTTTTCATCGCTACTCCGTCGACGAGCGCTGGGTCGTTCCGCATTTCGAGAAGATGCTCTACGACAACGCCGGCCTTCTCGGCAATTACGTCCACGCCTTTCAGAGCTTTGTCGAGCCTGAATTCGCCGCCGTCGCGCGTGACATCGTGCGCTGGATGAACGAGTGGCTCAGCGATCAGGATCGCGGGGGCTTCTACGCCTCGCAGGATGCGGACATCTCCCTCGACGACGACGGCGACTACTTCACCTGGACGCGCGACGAGGCCGCGGCCGTTCTCACCAAAGACGAAATGGCCGCTGCCGAGCTCTGGTACGACATCGGCGATCTCGGCGACATGCACCACAACCCGAAGAAAAACGTCCTGCACCGGCGCTTTTCTCTCGAAAACCTTGCGCAGCGTCTCGGCCGACCCGCAGCCGACCTCCAGCGCGATCTTGACTCCGCGAAAGCGATGCTCTACGCTGCGCGTCTCCAGCGCCCCACGCCCTTTGTCGATCGCACCATTTACACCGGCTGGAACGCCATGGCCATATCCGCGTACCTCGATGCCGCCCGCGTCCTCGATCTCGAAGCGCCCCGCGCCTTCGCGCTGAAAACCCTGGACCGCATCCTCAGTGAGGGCTGGGATCCGGCTTCGGGCCTCGCGCACGTCATCGCCTACCCCGATCGGGCCGCCGCGTCCACGCGAGTCGCCGGCGTCCTCGACGATTACGCGCTCCTCGCGCACGCCTGCATCGACGCATGGCAGGCCACCGGCGAGCTTCGCTACTACACCACCGCGATGCAACTGGCCGACGCCATGGTCGCGAAGTTCCACGACAACGAAAGCGGCGGCTTCTTCGACACCGAGCAAAATTCCGGCGACAAACTCGGCGCTCTCGCCGCCCGCCGCAAACCCATGCAGGACTCCCCCACTCCCGCCGGCAACTCCACCGCTGCCGCGGCGCTCCTCCGGCTCGAAGCGCTCAGCGGCCGCGCCGATTTCCGCAAGCAAGCGGAAGACACCCTGGCCTCCTTTGCCGGCGTCATCGAACACTATGGGCTTTACGCCGGCAGTTATGCCCTCGCGCTCCAGCGCCTGCTGCTGCCGCCCATTCAGGTCGTCATCGTGGGGGAGGGAACCGGCGCGCGCACGCTCTCAGCCATCGCCAACGCTCGCTACGCAGTCAACAAAGCCGTCATCGCCCTGCGCCCCAGTCAGGCCACGGCCGAAAATCTTCCCCCCGTTCTCGCGGAAACGCTGCCGCATCTTCCTCAACTCGCCTCCGCCGCCAACAAAGCCATCGCGCTTGTCTGCCGCGGCGCATCCTGCCTGCCGCCGGCAGCCACTCCGGACGGGCTGATCGAGCAGATCAACACCGCCCTGTGAGCGCAATAAAGCAAACTCTCAGCCCTTAGTCAGAAAAGGACGAATCCAGCATGTTGAGAAATCATGGGGTCGCGGCGGCGCAGATCGTCCTTAAACGCTTCGGTCTGGTGGTGGCTGCGACGCTGGTAGCGGCGTGCTGCGGGCCGCTGTCGGCACAAACATCGCCCCGGCCGATCGAGGCCGTCACCGGACAGGGCGCGATTGAGATCACCTCCGGCAGCTCCATCCTCGATGTTCAGATCGTCGAGGACAACGTGGTTCGCGTGCACATCCGTCCCGACGGACAATCGTCTCCGCGGACGCTGGTTCTCGATCCGGCCTATCGCTCGCCGTCATGGGTTCGCACGGTCAGCGAAGATGGCTCCTATGTCCTTTCCGCCGCCGATCTCTCCGTGCACGTGAAGCGCGTGAGCCCATTCAGCATCACCGTCGAAGATCGCGCCGGCCATCGCCTGCTCGAGAGCGTGGATCCATTCCACGAGGCGCAGTCCCGCGGCGTAGCCATGCTCCACGACAAGGGCGACACCTTCTACGGCATTCGTGGCTTCGGCCTCCGGGACACATCCATCGGCCTCACTCGCAATTCCGGCGATCCGGTTGTGCAGGGCATCCAGGGCGACAGCGGCGGACCGTATATTTTCACCGTGAACTACGGTCTGCTCATCGACTCCGACGGCGGCGAGTTCACCACTGCTCCGGGCCGCCTGACCTTCCTGCATGGTTCGCGCTCCGATGTCGAGTATTTCGTTTCCGTCGGCCCTCCTCTGAAGACAATGGCCAATCTCTCCCGCCTGGTGGGCCCGCCGCCGCTGCCGCCCAAATGGACGCTGGGCTTTCTGAACAGCCAGTGGGGCTCCACGCAAAAGGAAGTAGAGGGTATCGTCGCCACCTATCGCCGCAAGCAGATCCCCATCGATGGCTTCATTCTCGATTTCGACTGGAAAGCGTGGGGCGAGGACAATTACGGCGAATGGCGATGGAACAGCACATCGGGACCCGGTAATGTCGATCCGGACAAATTCCCCGACGGCGCTTCCGGCCTCTTCGCGAAGACCCTTGCCGCCGAGGGCGTTCATCTTGCCGGAATCCTCAAGCCCCGCATCCTCCTCACTGTGGCCGGCAATCCGAATCAGCCCACAATGGCCGCAGCCTACGCCACGGAGCATCACCTCTGGTACCCGGGCGAGCCGGCGATGCCCGACTATTTTTCGCACCGCATGGCGCGCGATCTGGACTTCAACAATCCCCTGACACGAACCTGGTTCTGGGATCATCTCCGTCCCGCCTTTCACGCCGGTATGACGGCGTGGTGGGACGATGAGGCCGACGTCAGCTACCACACCATCTTCAACAACTTTCAGTTCCTCAACATGGGCCGCATGCTCTACGAGGGGCAGCGCGTCGAATCCAACCTGCGCGTCTGGTCCATCAACCGCGCCTTTTATCTGGGAGCCAGCCGCTATGGCTACGCCGGGTGGTCGGGCGATATCCGCACCGGCTTTGCCAGCATGGCCTTTCAGCGCCGCCGCATGCTGGCCGCGCTCGATACCGGCGAATTTCACTGGAGCATGGACACCGGCGGATTCAGCGGCCATCCCTCGCCGGAAAATTATGCGCGCTGGATCGAGTTCACCGCGTTTGTCCCCATCATGCGCGTGCACGGCGCGCTCGACGAGAAGCGCCAGCCCTGGGTCTACGGACCAACTGCCGAGGCCGCTGCGCGCGACGCCATCGATCTGCGTTACCGGCTGCTCCCCTACATTTACTCCTATGAACGCCTGGGCACGGAGGGTGACGTTGGCCTGGTGCGCCCATTGTTCTGGGAATTTCCCCATGATCCCCGCTCGGCCGCCCAGGAAGGTGAATGGATGTTCGGCGACAGTCTGCTGGTTTCCCCGGTCGTCACCCAGGGAGCCACATCGCAGCACGTTTATCTGCCTCCCGGCGAGTGGATCGACTACGCCACCGGCCAGCATGATCGCGGCGCTCGCACCCTCCAGGTTCCTGTCGACTCCGTCACCTGGAAAGACATTCCCATCTTTGTCCGGTCCGGATCGATCCTGGCCACACAGCCGCTGGAGCAGTATACCGGCGAGCGTCCGGTCAGCGAGCTGACCCTCGACGTCTTTCCGTCAACCAGGCCGGCCACCTTTGTGGTCTACGACGACGACGGCAAAACCTACGACTACGAAAAAGGGCAGTATCTCCGCCAGGCAGTCACTGCCGTACGCAGCGGCGGCGCAATAAAGGTCACGCTGGCCCCGCCCACCGGCAGCTATGCAAGCTCGCTGCGCACCTATCTGCTCAGGATTCATACCCCGGCTCACCGCGTCCTGCTTAACGGCAAACCCCTCACCTCCGTCAGCGCTGCGGATCTCTCCACTGACCCCGGAGTGAACTGGGCATCCAGCCAGGATCGATTCGGCCCCGCGGTTCTGCTGCGAGTTGCCGCAGGCCACGGACCTGCAGTTGTGACGCTGCGCTAACCACGCAAAATGCAACCCCGTCACCGCAATCCATCGGTAACAGGCCCCTGCCACGCGCTCGCTCGTTCCCCCGGCCCGGTCTGCTATCCTTCAGGGGATAATTCACAAATTCCGGGGAAACGCCATGGCGAAAAGCGTCAACAAAGTCTTTCTGTTAGGTAATGTGGGCAAAGATCCGGAGATCCGCGCCACCGGCGGCGGCACCACCGTGGCCACCTTCAGCATTGCCACCACCGAACGGTCCAAGGACCAGCAGGGCAACTGGCAGGACCGCACCGAATGGCACAACATTGTGGCTTACGCCCGCCTTGCCGAGATCGTCCGCGATTATGTCAAAAAGGGGTCCAAGCTCTTCGTCGAAGGCCGCATCACCACGCGGAACTGGGACGATAAGGAACATCCCGGCCGCAAGGTCTATCGCACCGAAATAATCGTCAGCGATCTCTCGTTGCTCTCCGGCCGCGGCGAAGGCGAATCCGGCGGCTCGCGCTCCGGATCCTCTTACGACCAGCGCCAGCCCGCTCCGGCCGACGATCTGGTGCAGTCCACCGAAATCACCGACGACGACATCCCCTTTTGAGGCGGATTCTCGTCTTTCTCCCGATTTTTTGCCGCGGAACCTGATTCCATCCGCCAGCGTAGCCCTCGTTTCACCTCAAATCGCCATCCAATCATCGGCTGTGCCGTCGCTTGCCAGCGCGGGGCAGCATGCGCGAGATGGATGATTCCACCCCCAGGCGTTTTGCCCTTCGCAATCGCGAGCCGCGGCTCATGCTGGAGTCGGCGGCCCTGGGTGTAGCAGGCGCCCTCAGTGCCCAGGCCTTCATGTGGCTGCTCCATTTTGCCGCACGCCTGCTGCTCACCGGCATCGCCGGCTACCGTCCGCCTGGCGTGGAGTTCGGATCGCTGCGCGCGTCCATCGGCCCTCACGGACTCTGGCTCGTCCCCGTCGTCACCACCCTCGGCGGCCTGCTCTCCGGATACCTGGTCTACCGCTTCGCACCCGAGGCTGAAGGTCATGGCACCGACACCGCCGTTGACGCCTTCCATCGCCGCGAAGGCATCATCCGTCCCCGCGTGCCTCCCATCAAGATGCTGGCCTCGGCCATCACCATCGGCTCCGGCGGATCGGCCGGCCGCGAAGGACCCATCGCCCTGATCACCGCGGGCGTCGGCTCCGTCTACGCGCGCATGGCCCACCGCTCCGAGGAGGATCGCCGCATCCTGCTCCTGGCCGGCATGGCCGCCGGGCTTTCCGCCATCTTTCGCACCCCCATGGGCACTGGTGTCTTCGCCATCGAGGTGCTCTACGGCCGCATGGAATTCGAGGTCGGCGCCCTGCTCTACACCATGCTTGCCTCCGCCGTCGCCTACACGGTGAATGGCCTCTTTGTCGGCTTTGCGCCGCTCTTCAAAGTTCCCGCCATTCCCACCCCCAGGTTTTCCGACTACGCCGCCTATGCCGCGCTCGGCGTGGCCGCGGGCGTCGTGGGAACCGCTCTGCCCGTCATCTTCTACCGCACCCGCGATCTCTTTCGTACCCTGCGGGTGCCGCTCTGGAGCAAGCCCGCCATCGGAGGCCTGCTCCTCGGCCTGCTCGCCTTCGCTCTGCCTCAGGTCCTCGGCGGCGGCTATGGCTGGATCCAGCTCGCCATCGACGGACACATCGCGCTCCGTCTCCTCGTCCTGCTCATCTTCGCCAAGATGGCAGCCTTCGCCCTCACCGTGGGCTCCGGAGGCTCCGGCGGAGTCTTTGCTCCCTCGCTCTACGTCGGCGCCATGCTCGGCGGAGTCTTCGCCGTGGTCCTGCACCAGCTTCCCGCCGTGTTTGTCGTGGTGGGCATGGCCGCGGTCTTCGGAGCAGCCGCGCGCGTGCCCATCGCCACCATGCTCATGGTCACCGAAATGGCCGGCGGTTACCGTCTGCTTGTCCCCGCCGGCCTCGCCGTCATGATTGCGTATCTTCTCCAGGTCCGGCTCTCCTCGCGCCTGCGTTACCGCAGCCTTTATGAAGGCCAGGTGCCCACCCCCGGCGATTCCCCCGCCCATTATCTCGAGCACATCCAGATCGCCCTCAGTCTCCTCGGCCGCAGAAATCTTCCTCTCGCCGATAAGCTCGGTCATCTCGATCTCCTCCGCTTGCTGCGCTCGCGCGTCCGCTTCGATCTTCCAGGCGGCCGCGAGATGACCATCGGCGTCATCCCCGAAGACAGCCCCATCGTCGGCAAAAGCGTCGGCGACTTCTACAGCCGTCTCCACAATGACGACTTCGAGATCGTGACCATCCGGCGCCGCGAGCACCTCATCCTGCCCCACGCCGAAACCCTGTTCAAGGCCGGCGATCGCCTCGTGCTTATCGCCTCGCAGCATGCCCGCGAGCCGCTCTCGCATTTCATTGCGCCGGTTCAGGAAGAGCACGAGGGCGGCGTCCAGGCGGAAGCCTCCGAACCCACTCAGAAGGGAGCGTTATGAGTTCCGCAGAGCACCTACCCGCTCGTTTCGGAGAAATTCTCTTTGCCACCGATTTCTCCGCCGTCTCGGCGATGGCGTTGCCCTACGCCGCGGCCATCGCCCGCCATTTTGCCTCGTCGTTGTGCGTGGTGCACGTCATTCCGCCCGAAGACTGGAAGCATCTCTCCGAACCCGACCGCGGCCCCGCTCTGGCCAGGATGCGTCTCGAAGCCGAAGCCCGCGTCGCGCAGATCGTCTCCGATCCCCGTTTTCGCGGCGTCAGCGCCAATTACGTTCTCCAACATGGAGAGATCCTGCCCGTGCTGGCCGCCGTCGCCGAACAGCGCCGCGCCGACCTCATCGTGCTCGGCATGCACGGCCGCCACGGCATCGAAAAGATGCTCCTCGGCTCGCTGGCCGAAGAAATTCTCCGCCTCGCGCACCTTCCCATTCTCGTCGTCGGTCCTCAGGTCAGCATCGCGCCCGAAGCCGAGCTAAAAGTCCAGCGCATCCTCTACGCGGCGGATTTTTCCCCCGGTTGCGGCCGCGCCATGCACTATGCCGGCACGCTCGCCAGGACCTGGCAGGCGCACCTGCTCCTGCTTCACGTCGTCGGCGATATCTGGAAGGAGCCTGCCTCCACGCGCCTGCCCTCCCAGGAGTTCCTGCGGATGCGCCTGCTCGAAGAAGGCTGGATGCGCGACCTTGAGCCCATGCAGCCTGAGCTGCTCGTCGAGTTCGGCCCCGTCGAGCAGCGCATTCTCGAAGTCGCCGAGCGTCACCGCGTCGAATTGATCGTCCTCGACGTGCCCACGACCGGCCATCCCGGCCTCGTGTCGCACCTGCCTGGGCCGCTCGCCTACAACATCGCCTCGCATGCGCGCTGTCCGGTTCTTGCCGTGCGCGCCATCGCCGAATCCGGCCCTGGCGCTTCCTGACGCCTTTGCCGGATAACCAATCCCGCGCTCCTGCCCCTCCTACTCAACAGGGGAAAGAGAGGCAAATATGATCGGTGTAGCTATCCTCTTCGTAATCATCATTTTTGGGATGTTCTTTCTTTTTCGGTCCGTGGGCCGCATGGGCCAGCGCCCCGCTCCGCATGATCGCGCCCGTCATTCTGCCACCGACGGACACGGCCCCGGTCCCCGCGCCACCGGCATGAACTGACCTGCTATTTCTGCGCTGCCGGCACCGGCGCCAGATCGGCCTGCACACGTGGCTCCGCCGCGTCTTCCAGCATTGCCCGCGCCTGCTCCGGTGTCGTTCCCGCCGGCACCGGGTGAAAATCCGACCGCACCTCGCGCTCATTCCTGCTGACGGTCTTCAGCATCAGCAGTTTTCCCTGTGCGTGAACGTCCACCAGATCCGTCTTCCAGTGTTTTGCGCTCACCTGATGCCGATGGATCCGGAACCACCCTCCCTGATCCACGTGCCCCAGCAGCCCGTACCCGAAGTCCACTCTCTGCGCCAGCACGCCCTGCATCGCGATCATCCGCTTCATCCGCAGATCCACCGTCACCGTCCCGCTCAGCGCATGGACGATCCGCGCCTCATACCCGCTCGGCACGTAGGCCGGATTAGGCCGAAACGCGATTCGCGCGATGTCTCCGGTTGGTGACCCTTCGTATTCGAAAAGCAGCGCCTGCGGAAGAACCTGCATCGCCACTGCCAGGTGATTCTCATCGTCGAGGTGCGCGCGCTCCGCCCGCGCAATCGCTGCCGGATCGTTCACGTACGCAGCCAGCCGCTGGTTCTCCTTCTCGCGTTCTTCCGCGTCCAGAGCGCTCCCGTTCTCCGCCACCACTCGAAATACCGGGCCATCCGCCGTCTCCACCTGTTCGCGCACGATATTCTGCGTAGCCGTCACCCGTGCGCTCCGGTACTCCCAGTAGCTGTCGCGCTCCCGGTCGTGCAGCTCGTTGTAGATCACGTCCCGCACCAATTGCTGCGCTGGCTCCAAAGCGGCCGCTCCGGTCGCGGCAGGCGTCTGCGCCCACAGCGGAAGAGCAACCGCTGCCGCTACTGCCGCGATGAATCCACGACCTCGCATAGCACGCACTCCCGATACGATCCGCCCTCAGAGTGCCGGAGTTGCTTCTGAGCCTCATGAATCGCCTCTGAAGATTTCGTTCGAGCTCCGGCGCCTGAACCAGACTTGTTACACTTCCCCCAGGCTGGCCGACCGCATTCCGGCGCCTGTTCGATGCCGCCCACTCTTTCTGTCGCCCTCATCACGAAGAACGAAGAAGCGAATCTCGAGCGAACCCTCTCGAGCGTCGCCTGGGCCACTGAAATCGTCATCGTCGACAGCGGTTCCACCGACCGCACCCCCGAGATCGCCCGCCGCTTCGGCGTTCAATTTTTCGTTGAGGATTGGAAAGGCTTCGGCGCGCAGAAAAATTCCGCGATCGCCAGGTGCACCGGCGACTGGGTGCTCGCCCTGGACGCCGATGAGGAAGTCAGCGAGGCTCTCGCCGAGGAGATTCACTCCCTGCTCGCCGGCCAGCCCGCCCACGATGCGTATTTCCTTCCCCGCCGCAATTTCTTTCTCGGCCGCTGGATTCGCCGGGGCGGCTACTATCCCGACCCCAAGCTCCGCCTCTTTCGCCGCGGCAGCGCGTCCTTCGAGGACCGCGCCGTGCACGAAACCATGCGCTGCACAGGATCCACCGGCCGTCTGCGTGGCAATCTCCTCCACCACGCCTACCCCACTCTCGATGCGTACATCGAGCACATGAACCGCTACAGCGCGCTCGGCGCAGCCCAGGCTGTCGGCCGCGGCAAACGCAGCCGCTCGCTGCCCGCATTCCTCTGGAACGTCTACGTTACGCCCGTCGCTACCTTCGAATACAACTACTTCCTCCGTCTTGGCTTCCTCGACGGACGCGAAGGCTTCCTGCTGCACCTCTACCATTCCGTCTACGTGAGCTGGAAATACGCCAAGGCCTGGGAACTCGCCCGCCGCGCTCAGGACATGAGCCGTCAGCATCCCAACCCATAAACGCTCTGCTTGCTCCTCGCACCCCGGCTCTCCTATGCTGAAACGTCCTATGCCGGATAAGCCCATCCAGATTCCGGACGCGTTATCCGCCGATCTGACGACCAATCGGCATCCCTCCGCGGCTGAATTGCGCTGGGCCGAGCGAACCCTCGCGCCGGCGCTCGGCAAGTCTCCCGAGCATCCCGTCGGCGCATCCACCGGGGTCAATCGCGATGAGGCCGGCAACGCGCGCTTCACCACCGTCTCCGGCGTGCCCATTCGCCGCCTTTACACCGAAGCCGATCTGCCCGAAGACTGGTCCGCGAATCAGGACGCGTATCTCAGCCTACCCGGCCAGCCGCCTTACACGCGCGGCATTCACCCCACCGGCTATCGCGGCAGGCTTTGGACCATGCGACAGTTCTCCGGCTTCGCCTCGCCCGAAGAAACGAACCTCCGCTACAAATATCTGCTCGATGGCGGCGCCGGCGGTCTTTCCGTCGCCTTCGATCTCCCCACGCTCATGGGCTGCGATTCCGACGATGCGCGCAGCGAAGGCGAAGTCGGCAAGTGCGGCGTCGCCATCGATTCCCTTGAGGACATGGAGACCCTCTTCGCCGGCATTCCCCTCGCCGATACCACCGTCTCCATGACCATCAACTCCCCGGCCGCCGTCCTCTGGGCCATGTATCTGGTGGTCGCGGAAAAGCAGGGCGCCTCGTGGCAGCAAATCTCCGGCACCCTCCAGAACGACATTCTCAAGGAGTACATCGCACAGAAGGAATATCTCTATCCGCCCGCGCCCTCCATGCGTTTGGTCATCGACACCCTCGAGTTCGGCGCGCGCTATGCACCCCGCTTCAATCCCATCTCCATCTCCGGCTATCACATTCGCGAGGCCGGATCGACCGCCCTCCAGGAGCTCGCCTTCACCCTCTACGACGGCGTCGAATACGTCGAGTGGGCTCTCCGCCGCGGTCTTGCTGTCGACGATTTCGCGCCCCGCCTCAGTTTCTTCTTCAACGCTCACAACGATTTCTTCGAGGAAATCGCCAAATACCGCGCCGCCCGCAAGGTCTGGTATCGCCTCATGACCGAGCGCTTCGGCGCGACGAATCCCCGCTCCCACTGGATGCGCTTCCACACCCAGACTGCCGGCGTCTCGCTCACCGCGCAGCAGCCGAAGAACAACATCGCGCGCGTTGCCGTCCAGGCCCTCGCCGCGGTCCTCGGCGGAACCCAGTCGCTCCATACAGACGCCTTCGACGAGGCCCTCGCGCTGCCCACCGAACAGGCCGCGCGCATCGCTCTCCGCACCCAGCAGATTCTGGCGCATGAGTCCGGCGTCGCCCAGACCATCGACCCCTTCGCCGGTTCGTACTTCGTCGAAAAACTCACCCTCGATATGGAGCAGGGCGCTTTTCGATATTTCGAAAAGCTCGATGGCCTCGGTGGCATGGTCCGCGCCATCGAATCCGGCTATCCGCAAAAGGAAATAGCCGAGGCCAGCTACGTCTTTCAGCGCGCCGTCGAGGCCGGCGAGAAAATCGTCGTCGGCGTCAATCGCTATGCCATCGACGAGCCTGCACCGGAAATCCTTTACATCGATGAAAGCGTTCGCGAAGCGCAGTCGCGGAAGCTCAAAAAACTGCGTGCCGAGCGTTCCGCCGAATCCGTCCGGCGTTCGCTCGACGCCCTGCGTCGCGCTGCCGCCGAGCAGCCGGAGGCGCAGTCAGCCGGCCTTGCTGCTGCCAACACCATGCCCTTCCTTCTCGACTGCGTTCGCGCCTACGCCACGCTCGGTGAAATCTGCTCTGCGCTGCACAACGTTTACGGAGGCTGGGAAGAAACGTAAGGTCCGGAAACCGCAGAATCTGATATGGTTGGAACTTCCATGAGCCCTCGAAACCGGGGCCCTGCAAAGCTCATGACCCAACGGAAGTCCGAGTCCGCCAAGGCCGAACCTGCTCCTGCCAGCCGAACCCTCAATCTGCGACAGCTCGCTGAGCACCTGCATCTCTCGCAAACCACGGTTTCCCTGGTCCTCAATGAATCGCCCGCCGGCCGTTCCATCCCTCAGCGCACCCGCGACCGGGTCCTCGAGGCGGCTCGCCGCTTCCACTACCGGCCCAATTATTTTGCCCGCTCCCTGCGCAACAGCCGCAGCATGTCCGTCGGCGTCATCGTCCCCGACCTCAGCGACGGTTATTTCCCCGTGGTTATGAGCGCCATCGAGCAGCGGCTCCTCAAGGCGCACTACTTCTACGTCACCGCCAGCCATTACCGCCGCCCCGAGCTCGTCGAGGAATATTCCCGCCGCCTCATGGAGCGCGCTGTCGACGGCCTTCTTCTCCTCGACACCCCCGCGCAGATTCACGTTTCCGCTCCCGCCGTCGCCGTCTCCTCGCACAACACCGCGCCCGGAGTCACCAACGTCGTCCTCGATCACGACGAGGCCGCTCGCCTTGCGCTTTCCCATCTCCGCGATCTCGGACACACCAAAATCGCCTTTATGCGCGGCTCCCGCGGCATCACCGACGCCAAATATCGCTGGAAGAGCATTGTCAGCGTCGCTCGCAGGATGGGCATTCCCGTTCTGCCCGAGCTCTCAATGCAGTTGCACGAGTCCCGGCAGTCTCCCGAGTCCGGCTATCAGGTCATGCGCGATCTGCTCGCGCGCACCCGCGACTTCACCGCCGTCTTCTGCTTCAACGATATCTCCGCGATCGGCGCCGTCCGCGCCCTCTGCGATGCCGGGTTGCGCGTCCCCGAAGACGTCTCCGTCATTGGTTTCGACGACATCATCACCGCCGCCTATGGCCAGCCCAGCCTCACCACCGTCAAGCAGCCGCTCCAGGAAATGGGCGCCGCCGCCGCCCAGGCCCTCCTCGATCGCATCGCCGAGCCCTCCAAAGAATGGCCCGCCGAAATCGTGATGGAGCCACAGCTGATTGTGCGCGAATCCACCGGCCCCGCTCCCCGCTCCGCCCGGAACGGCCACGCGTAGAACCCCTCCGCCCCGATTTTGCCTTAGAATGCAACTGGCGTGAACACTGTTAAGGCGATCTATCCCGGCAGCTTCGACCCGGTCACCAACGGCCACCTCGATCTGATCGCCCGCGCGGCGAAGATCTTCGACCATCTCGTGGTCGCGATTCTCCGCAACAGCTCCAAGACCACCCCTCTGTTCACTGTGGAAGAGCGCGTCGCCATGCTCTCCGAAGGCACCGCGCAGTTCTCCAACGTCTCTGTCTCCACCTTCGATGGCCTGCTCGTCGACTTCGCCCGCGAGCAGCGCGCCCAGGCCATCGTCCGCGGTATTCGCGCCATCAGCGATTACGAATACGAGCTCCAGATGGCCCACATGAACCGCCGCCTGTCTCCGGAGCTCGAAACCATTTTCCTCATGTCGGACGCGCAGTATTCCTTCGTCAGCTCGCGCCTCGTCAAGGACGTCTTCCGTTTAGGCGGTTCCGTCGACGGCCTCGTGCCGAAGTTCGTCATCGAGCGCATGAAAGCCAAAGGCCGCGGCTAGGCTGCTCGTCAACGGCTTTTTCTGCTCGCCGCCTCTTTCATCGAGTCAAACGCTTCCAGCGCCTCGGCGCGCGCCGTCGCGTGATCCACCATCGGCAGCGGATAGGTCTCTCCCAGCCGGACCCCGGCTTCGGCCAGCACCGACGGCGGCGCGGCCCACGGCTGATGGATCCACCGCGCAGGCATTCCGCGCAGCTCCGGCAACCATCGCCGCACATAATCTCCGTTGGGATCGAACTTCTCTCCCTGCAGCACAGGATTGAACACGCGAAAGTACGGCGCCGCGTCCACGCCGCATCCCGCCGTCCATTGCCAGCCCATCGTGTTGTTGGCCGGATCCGCGTCCACCAGCGTATCCATGAACCACGCCGCCCCGGCCTGCCACGGGATCAGCAGATGCTTCACCAGAAACGACGCCACAGCCATGCGCGCGCGGTTGTGCATCCATCCCGTCGTCCACAGTTCGCGCATCGCCGCGTCCACATACGGATATCCCGTCTTCCCGCGCTGCCACGCCTCCAGCCGCCGCTGGTTGCGCCGCCATGGAAACGCCCGGAATTGTGCCTGAAACGGCGCGCGCACCGTCTCCGGATACGCGCAGAGCAGGTGATACGAAAACTCCCGCCACGCCAGTTGCCGCAAAAAACTCTCAGCTTCCGGCCGATTCGCAACCGCGTGCCACACCTCGACCGGGCTGATCTCGCCAAAGTGCAGATGCGCCGACAGCCGCGACGTTCCCTCCTGATCGGGCCGGTCGCGCTCCGTCTCATATCGGCTCACGGATTTCTTCGCGAACTTTCGCAGCCGTTCCCGCGCGGCCGCCTCGCCCGGTGTCCACGCAGCACGAATCCCCGCAGCCCAGTCGATCTTCGGCTCCAGCTCCAGTTCCGCAATCGTCGCAGACGCCGGCCACTTGCGCGGCATGGCAAGGTTCTTCGGCTCGCCGAGCGGCTCCCGCAACGTTCCAGCCAGCTTCTGGCACGCCCGCCAGAACGGCGTAAACACCTGGAAAGATCCGCCCGCTGTGTTGCGAATCGCTCCCGGCTCAAAGAGCAGGCTACCGTTGAATCCCTCCAGCGCCACGCCGCGCGCGCGCAGCCTGCGCTCCACCTCAGCTTCGCGTTGCAGCGCATCCGGCTCGAAGACGCGATCGCAGAAGATCCGGCGTGGATGTGTCTCCGCCGCCAGCGCCGGCAGCGCTTCCGCCGGCGATCCCCGGCGCACAACCAGCCTCGATCCTTTCGCTCGCAGCGATTCGTCCAGCCGCTCCAATGACTGGTGCAGCCACCAACGCGACGCTGCCCCCGTCGTCGTCGGCTCCTGCGGGTCCCACACGAAGACGGGAATCACGGGGCGACCCGTTGCCGCAGCCGCCATCAGCGCAGGATGGTCGGGGAGACGCAGATCGCGCCGGAACCACAGCAGGTCGCATTCGCTCGTCTTCATGGCTTCAGGCGTGTTCGCTCCGCAACCGGGCGCGAACCGACCATCTTCTCACGCTCTCTGCCTACGCCGTCCGCCGCAGCGGATTCCCTGCATCCCGCGAGCCGTCGCGCGTACCCTCCGGCAACGTCTGCTGCTCCGGCCAGCGGGCCTCGAACTCCCCTCGGTATCGTGGCAGCCCGCCAGGATAATTTTTCTGGATGAACTCGATCATCTGCTCGCGTACGAGGCAGCGCAGATCCCACGCGTCGCCCGAGTTCCGCGCATCCATCAGCGCGCGCAACTGCATCACGTTCTGGAAGAGGTCGGAGACCTGCAGTACGCAGACCTTTCCCGACCACAGTTTCGTGGATTCGCAGATGCGCCGCAGTTCCGTCCGCAGCGGTTCCACCGGCACCGTGTAATCCACGTAGATCATGCAGTGACCCAGCAGTTCGGCGCTGGTGCGCGTCCAGTTCTGGAACGAGTTCTCCAGAAACCAGGAGAGGGGAACCACCAGCCGGGTCAGATCCCAGATGCGCACTGTGACGTACATGGTGCCGATCTCTTCGATCCACCCCCAGTTGCCGTCGATCACCACTGCGTCCTCGATGCGGAACGGCTGCGTGAACGCGATCTGGACCCCCGCCACCAGATTCGACAGCGTGCCCTTCATCGCCAGCCCTACTACCAGGCTGGCCAGCCCCGCCGACGCCAGAATGCTCATGCCGATGTGCTTGATCGCGGGGAAGGTCATCAGCGCAATCGACAGCGCCACCACCGCCACCAGGATCACGACGATCCGCTGCACCATCTGGAACTGCGTCCGGATTCGCCGCGCTGCAAGATTGTCCGCCACGTCGATGCGGTAACGCCCGGTCAGAATGTCCGCGACCACTTCGACAAACAGCACCACCATCCACGCAATCGCAGCGATCAGCCCGATGCCGGAGATGTGTTCCAGGGCCAGCATCAGCTCGTGCGGCAACGGCAGCCCCGGCAGCACGCACAGCGCGGCCAGCAGCGGGAAAATCCATCGCGTCGGACCTTTCCCGTGCCGCACCAGAGAGCTTCCGATCACCGTACCCCTGCGCCGCGTCATGCGCGCCAGCAGCCAGAAGACGATGACCCGCACAATCAGCGAAATAATAATCGCCGTGGCCAGCCAGATGCCGGACCACAGCAGGTTGTGCCAGTTGCGCTCGAAGAACTGAACCATCAGAACCTTCCTCAGCCTCCTGTCTCTGGGATGCGCGGAGTTTCGCCCCGCGCCGCCGTGCCGAGCATTCCACGACGAACCGAGGGCGGCAGCGTGGCCCTAATCCAGCTTCACCTGCCCGTACTCCAGCAGCGTCACCAGAATTACGCCACCCGCGATGTTGCCCAGCGTCGCCGGCAGCAGCCATCGGAAGAAGGTGCCCGGGCTGACGCCGTGCGCCAGCACCGCGGAAAGAATCTCCCCGCTGGTCGCAATGCAGTGCGCGAAGTGCCCCAGTCCCACGATGAACGCGAACAGCCAGATCACCGCAAACGACCCCGTGATGGAATGGCTCCCGCTCACCAGCCACGCCACCATCGCGATCATCCAGCCGCCCACCACCCCGCTCCAGAAAACATGCCGCATGCCCGGCTGCGCCGCTGCCTCGCCCATTTGTGTCAGAGCGGCCAGCATCTGCGGCTGCAGGGCCTTTGTTCGCGCCGCCAGCAGCGCAAACAAAAGCGCTCCCGCCACGTTCGACGTGTACACGACCACCCACAGCCGCGCGGTGCTCCAGAAATATCGCCGCTCCGCCAGGATCAGCGCCACCGGATACAGCGTGTTCTCTGTAAACAGCTGCGCCCGTCCCAGAATCACCGCCAGAAATCCCACCGGATAAAAGAGCAGCGCCACAAAGTTTGCCCACGGCGTGTTGCCCAGCAGCGCGTGCGCCACCGAAACGCTCAGCCCGGTCAGCCCCATCGTCAGTCCGCCCACCAACCCGGAGAGGGCCAGCGCGCGCACCGGCCGCTCCAGCTCGCGCCGCGCGTTCCGCGAAACCTGCTCGTAAATTTCTGAAGCCGTGGGGCGATCCAGGTCCCGCTGCTTCGATTTCAGCGCGGCCTTCTCCGGATCAGGCTCGATTTTGATATCCCGCAGCGGCATCCTGCCTTGGAGGACGATTTCGCCCCGCTGGTTGGATTGCCGCTGCCCGCTTCCGTGCCGTGATAGCCTTGCCCTTCCGCCGATTGGAGAAGAGGATGAGCCATCCGCATTTCGACCTGGCCGCTGCCGCTCGCCAGGCCATGACCGAACGCGGCTTTGAGCCGCAGTTTCCCCCCGCCGCCGCCCAGCAACTCGACCAGCTCCGCCAGAACCCTCCGCACCCCTCCCCATCCGCACGCGATCTGCGCAGTCTCCTGTGGTCCTCCATCGACAACGACACCTCGCGCGACCTCGACCAGATCGAATACGTGGAGGCCCTCCCCAGCGGCGGCCATCGCGTCCTCATCGGCATCGCGGACGTTGACGCCTTCGTGCCCAAGGGCTCGCCCATCGACCAGCACGCGATGCGCGAAACCACCACCGTCTATTCCGGCGTCGAGAACTTCTCCATGATCCCCGAGGATCTCTCCACCGGCCTCACCTCGCTCCTCGAAGGCGAGGAGCGCGCTGCCGTCGTCGTCGAGTTCACCGTCGATGCCCAGGCGAATATCGCCGCCAGCGATGTTTATCTCGCGCGCGTCGTCAACCGCGCCCAGCTCGCGTATCCCTCCATCGGCGCGTGGCTCGCGGGGGGCGCGGCCCCCCCCAAAGTGGCCTCCTCAGCCGATCTCCAGCAGCAGTTGCGCCTGCAGGACGAGATCGCCCAGCGCCTGCGCGGGCAGCGCTACAACCACGGCGCCCTCAACCTGCTGACTATCGAGACCCACCCCATCCACATCGCCGACGGCACCATCGACATTGAGGCCGAGGTCAAGAATCGCGCCACCCAGCTCATCGAAGATTTCATGATTGCCGCCAACGGCGTGGTTGCCCGCGCCTTTGACGCAGCGCATCGCTCATCCATTCGCCGCGTCGTCAAAACCCCGAAGCGCTGGGATCGTATCGTGACGTTGGCTGCCGGCCTCGGAACCAAACTTCCCGCCACGCCCGATCCCAAACCGCTGCACGATTTCCTTTGCGAACAGCAGGCAAAGGATCCCGACCACTTCGCCGACCTCTCCCTTGCGATCATCAAGCTGCTCGGCCCCGGCGAATACGTGCTGGAAAAACCAGGCCAGCCCTCCGAGGGCCACTTCGGCCTGGCCGTGCAGGATTACACCCACTCCACCGCGCCCAACCGCCGCTACGCCGACCTCGTCAGCCAGCGCCTGCTCAAGGCCATGATCGCAAAACAGCCGTCGCCCTATTCCGACGATGAATTGTCCGCGATCGCCGCGCAGTGCACGCGCATGGAGGATGCGGAGCGCAAAGTCTCCCGCGAGATGCAGAAGCGTATCGCCGCCGTGGCCATGAGCAACCGCATCGGCCAGGCCTTTGACGCCATCGTCACCGGCGTCACCGAGCACGGCAGCTTCGTGCGCACCATCCAGCCGCACGTGGAAGGCATGCTCGTTCGCGGCCAGCAGGGCCTCGACGTCGGCGACAAACTGCGCGTCACCCTGGTGCACACCGACCCCGTCCGCGGTTTCATCGACTTCGCACGCGCATGATACCGGGCACAAATAAACTGTGGTCGTACGACTAAGCGCGCTCTGCCGCCTTCCTATAGCTTAGGACCAGGCGATATGCGCGCGAACCTCGCCACATTTCTCGACGATTTCCGCCGCCATGGCGATGCCGCCGCCATCGTCGTCTATCGCGGCAACCGCCGCATCGTCTCCACCTGGTCCCAGCTGGCCGCCATGGCCGATCGCTTCGCTGCGGAGCTCGTCCGCCGCGAGATTCCCATGGGCGAGCGCGTCGTGCTCTGGGGTCAGAACGGTCTCGCCTGGATGGGCGCCTTCTTTGGCTGCATCCAGCGCGGCGTCATCGCGGTCCCGCTCGATCCCGCCGGAGCTCCAGATTTTGCCGGCCGCGTTATCGATAATGTCCACCCTCGCCTCATCGTCGGCGACGAAGAACGCCTGCGTGAGATCGGCGCGGATACGCCCGCTCTTGCCTTCGAGCATTTCGCGGCCGCCCTGCCGCGGCCGCCCTCGTCCAGCCTGCGCGAACCGTCGCTCAACCTCGACACCCCCTTTCAGATTCTCTTTACCTCCGGCACCACCGCCGAGCCCAAAGGCATCGTTCACACGCACCGCAACGTCGTCTCCAGCCTCGATCCCATTGAGCGCGAAGTGCCGAAGTACCTCAAATACGAGCGCATCTTCCATCCCATCCGCTTCCTGCACACCCTGCCCCTCAGCCATGTCTTCGGCCAGTTCATGGCTCTTTGGATTCCGCCGCTGATGGCCGCTGAAGTCCATTTCGAGAACCGCCTGCAGGCGCAGCGCCTCGTCGAAACCATCCATCGCGAGCGCATCTCCGTCGTCTGCTCCGTCCCGCGCCTGCTCGACCTGCTGCGTTCGCACCTGCTGGAGCTTCACCCCCGGCTCGCCTCCGAGGTTCCCCTCTGGAGCGGTCGCGAGGTCTGGAAGCGCTGGTGGCATTTCCGCCGCATTCATTCCCTCTTCGGCTACAAATTCTGGGCCTTCGTCTGCGGCGGCGCTGCGCTTCCCTCCGAGCTCGAAACTTTCTGGACCACCCTCGGCTTTGCCCTGGTCCAGGGTTACGGCATGACCGAGACCTCGGCGATCGTCACCCTCAACCACCCCTTCAAGCCCGGCAAGGGCACCATCGGCAAGGTTCTTCCCGGCCGCGACGTCCGCATCAGCGACGAAGGCGAAATCCTCGTCCGCGGCGACGTGATCTCTCGCGCGACCTGGCAGCACGGCGCCATGCTGCACAAACAGTCCGAATGGCTGGCCACCGGCGATCTCGCCCAGCGCGACGAGCAGGGCCAGCTCCACTTCGTCGGCCGCAAAAGCCAGGTGATCGTTACTCCCGCGGGCCTCAATATCCATCCTGAGGATGTCGAGGCCGCGCTCGATGCCCAGTCCGGAGTTCAGGCCTCCGCCGTCGTCCCCCTGCTCACCTCTGCCGGGACCGAGCCGGTTGCTGTTCTGCTCTTTCGCGGCTCGCGAGAAGACGCCCACAAGGCAGTCATCGCTGCCAACCAGCAGCTCGCCGAATATCAGCAGATTCACCAGTGGCGACTCTGGCCCGAGCTCGATCTGCCCCGCACTTCAACCGGCAAGATTCGCCGCCCCAGGGTGACGGAGTGGGTCAACGCTCAGCCCTCGGAGGACACTGCCGGCTCAGCCTCCGACCCGCTCCTCGCCCTCGTTCTCTCCATCAGCCACGCCAGCGCCAACAACGCCGGCGACGATGCGCGCCTCACCGAAGATCTCGGCCTCGACAGCCTCGGCCGCGTGCAGCTGCAAACGGACCTCGAGCAGCGCCTCGGCCTCACCATCGAAGACGAGGCCCTCGATCGCATCGTCACCCTCGGCGATCTGCGTCATGAGCTCGGCCTCGGCGCCGTCGGCGATTCAGTCACGGCAACCGGCCTTCCTGCCGAATCCGCTCCCGCATCCTCAGCCGCGCGCGCCTCAACTCCCGCGGCTGCTCCCGCGCTCGACCGCGCCGAGCCGCGCCCACGCGGCGAAGACGACGTCTACCCACACTGGCCGTGGTGGCTGCCGTTTCGTCTCATCCGCAACGGCTTCCTTGAGCTGGTTTCCCGGCCCCTCACTCGCTTCCTTGCCGCCCCGCGCGTCGAGCGCCCTGCCCATCTCGATCCCGGCCGCCCTGTCATCATCATTGCCAACCACGTCTCCACGTACGACGCTCCACTCGTCCTCTACGGCCTGCCCGGACCGATGCGCCGCCGTGTCACCGCTGCCATGGCCGGAGATATGCTTCGCAACTGGCGTCACATGCGCGGTCTCGGTCCGCCCAGGATTCTCGATCCTCTCGGCCCTTTCGCGTACATCCTCGTCACCGGCCTCTACAACGCATTTCCGCTGCCGCGCAGCGCGGGATTTCGCCGCTCCTTCCAGCACGCCGGCGAAGCCCTCGACCGCGGCTACAATGTCCTGGTTTTTCCTGAAGGCCATCGCACCGAAGGCGGGCTTCAGCCCTTCCGCCCCGGCATCGGCCTGCTGGTTCGCGAATCCAACGCGCCGGTCCTGCCCGTCGCCCTAGCCGGCCTGAGCGAACTCAAGGCCAAAGGCCGCGGATGGTTCCGCTCCGGCGCACTCACCGTCCGTGTGGGCGAGCTCATCCGCTTCGGCCCTGACGACGATCCGCAGCAAATCACCGACCGCCTGTATCAAACTCTCAAGTCGATGCTCGGCCGCTCGTAGTCAGGCGAAAACCGACGCAGCAAATTCCGATCGCGAACAGCCGCGCCCGCGTGGCCGCGAATTCCGGCCATTCCGCCCTGGTTTTTCTCTGTTTTTGAGCGCAGAGATGCGACGAGGGCCACCCTGGCCCTCGCGTTTCCGCAGTCAATGGGAATCTGTTCTAGTAGCGTCCGCGCCCGCGGCTCGCGCCGCGCCCGCCGCCCGATCCCGTCTTTTGCGCCTGGTAGCAGTCCCGGCAGTACACCGGCCGGTCGCCCCGCGGTTCAAAAGGCACGGTCGTCTGCTGGCCGCACCCGGAGCAGATCACCGGGGTTCCGCGCGATTCGCTGCGCTGGTACCCGCCGCCTCCTCCGCCGCCCGCCTGCTCGTTCTTCTTCGCCTGGCGGCACGGTTTACAGCGTTTGGGCGCGCTATACCCGCGCTCCTGGAAGAACGCCTGGTCTTCGCTCGTAAAGGTAAATTCCTGACCGCAGTCGCTACAGGTGAGTTGCTGATCGCCAGCCATGAGTGGATCCTCACTTCCAATGTACGTGATTCCTCCGAATTGCGCTGTCCGTCCACTTCCCGGCGCCCAGCCATCACCACCCTGTTAACGGAGCCGCCTTGTGCCCTGAATCGTCGCCATCCGGTCGTACTGTTTCCTCGCTGCGCCACGGGGCGGTATCATGTCCCTTTGCCAGCGAGGCTTCTATTATGCCCTTTCCTTTTAAAGGTGTGGATTTTATCGGTTTTGACCGCCTGCTCAGCGACGACGAACGCCTCACCCGCGACACTGCCCGCCAGTTCATCGAAGACAATCTCATTCCCATCATCGAGGAGTGCAATCGCGAGGGCCGTTTCCCCCGCGAACTGGTCCCGCAAATGGGCCAGCTCGGCTTTTTCGGCGCCACCATCCAGGGCTATGGCTGCGCCGGCATGAACAACGTCGAATACGGCCTCGTCATGCAGGAATTCGAGCGGGGCGACTCCGGCGTGCGCAGCTTCGTGAGCGTCCAGTCCGCGCTCGTCATGTTCCCAATCAACGCCTTCGGCTCCGACGCACAAAAGGATTACTGGCTGCCCAGACTCGCCACCGGCGAAAAGCTCGGCTGCTTCGGCCTCACCGAGCCCGACTTCGGCTCCAACCCCGGGGGCATGCGCACCCGGGCCGTAAAATCCGGCGACGAGTACATTCTCAACGGCGAAAAGCTCTGGATCACCACCGGGACCATCTCCGACGTCGCCATCGTCTGGGCGCGCGTCTACGGCGATCCCGCCCATGAGGACGGCCGCGTCCGCGGTTTCCTGGTCGAAACCGATCGCCCCGGCTTCACTGCCTACGACATCCACGGCAAATGGTCCCTGCGCGCCTCCGTCACCTCCGGCCTCTCGCTCCAGGATGTCCGCGTGCCCGCCTCCAGCCTCCTGCCCGGCTCCGAAGGCCTCAAGTCCCCGCTCATGTGCCTGAATCAGGCGCGCTACGGCATCGCCTGGGGCGCTATCGGCGCGGCCATGTCGTGCTACGACACCGCCCTCCAGTACTCCATCATGCGCAAGCAGTTCCACGACAAGCCCATCGCCAGCCATCAGCTGGTGCAGGAAAAGCTCGCCTGGATGATCTCCGAGATCACCAAGGCTCAGCTCCTCGTCCTGCAGGTGGGACGCCTCAAGGACGAGGGCAAGGCCGAGCACCAGCACATCTCCATGGCCAAGCGCAATAATGTCTGGATGGCCCTCGAATGCGCGCGGCTCTCCCGCGACATCCTCGGCGCCAACGGCATCACCGACGACTACCCGGTAATGCGCCACATGATGAACCTGGAATCCGTGAAGACCTACGAGGGCACCCACGACATCCACACCCTCATCCTCGGGCAGAGCGTCACCGGCATCCCGGCCTACTGAGGCGATTCGCGGGCGATTCCTTCACACGACCGCGCGGATAGCAACCGCGACGCTCTCCCGGGCGGTTCGGAGAGCATGAGCTACCGTTTCTCCCGCGGCAAGGGTGTGGCCGAGTGCGGATCTCCGCCGCGTTCCCCGATGCTCAAAAGCGACCGTTTCGATGTCGCCGCCGAACAGGGTGTACGTCTCTTCCATGCGGTCGAGCGATGCGTTCAATGCCGCAACCACCGCCTCCGCCTCATCGGCAGGGACGACCAGCTCGACATTGATTTTTTTGTATAGCATCGGAATGCCCTCAGGCTCTAGTCTATGCCTGCCTGCCGCGGCTGAAATCGGGATTGCGCAAGCGGGCTGCTGAGAGCCGGATCTCGCCCTTCCTCCCCCGCAACCCGCTACACAGGTTCGCGTCTAATGGATTAATGCCCGCGGCTCGGCGCGCCGGGCCTTTTTTGTCATGCATCTGCCTAAACTGGAACGCCGGCCGGAACTCGATGCATTGCGAGGACTTTTCCTCGCGTGGATGATCCTCGTCCACCTGCCCACCCACTTCAGCAACCTGGCCGCTCAGCCCTTCGGCTTCGTCTCCGCCGCCGAGGGCTTCGTCTTCCTCTCGGCGCTGCTCGTGGGCCGCATTTATTCGCGCGAGCACCAGCTCGACCAGAGCCGCGTGCGCAAGCATCTCTGGCGCCGCTCGCTCAAGATCTACGCCTACCACCTGGCGCTGCTGGCTTTCGCTTTCACGGTCCTGGCCGCGTACGCCGTGCACATGCATCGCGCCGCACTCACGAACCTGCTGGACTTCTACCTGGCCCACCCCGCTACCGCCATCGTCGGCTCGGTGCTGCTCCTTTATTGCCCGCCTCTGTTCGATATCCTTCCGCTCTACATCACCTTCCTTTTCCTCACTCCGCTGATGCTCTCCGCGGCGCACCGCTTCCGCTGGAGAACCGTTCTCGCCGCCAGCATCGCCCTCTGGTTCGCCGCCCAGTTCGGCCTCAAGGACGCCTTCGACCACGCCGTCAACCACATCACCCACCTGCACATTCCCCTGCAGGAAACCGGCGCCTTCAACATGTTCGCGTGGCAGGCGGTCTGGGTCGTCGGCCTCTGGATGGGCGCCGCTTCCGCCCGCGGCGAGGTCCCTCTGGCCCGCGCTCCCCGCTGGGCCATTGCCGTCAGCGGCCCCATCTGCCTTTTCTTCCTGGGAGTGCGCTTCGGCTGGTTCGGCCCGCATCTCGACTGGCCGGCCATGGGGCTGCTGGTGGACAAGTGGCAGCTTGGCCCGCTGCGCGTCGTCAACCTGGTCGCCTTCACCATCTTTTTCTACTGGCTGCGCAAGTGGGTGGTGCTGCTCATCCACCGAGAGCCGTTCCTGACCATGGGCAAGGCCTCGCTCCAGGTCTTCTGCGCGCACCTGTTCTTCGTCTTCGCCGGCCTTGCCCTGCTCTACGGAAACCTGGGCGAACTCCACTGGCCGACGGCGATCATCCTCACGACCCTGACCTTCGCAGCGATGTTCCTGGTGGCCGCCCGCGAGGTGAAGAAGCGCCGCGCCGCCAAAGCAAAGAAAGCGGCTGCCCAAAACCGCATCGCCCAGGAACCCCTCCCCAGCGAAGCCATCCGCTGACGGGGAGCGCGGACTGCACAGAATTCAGTGCACGGAGCCCATGGGGGGTACCCCCCCTTGCACCTGACATCCGCAGGGCACCTTATTTTCAATCGCTTAGCCAGTGTTACCGATTTGACAACAGGCATCCAGGCTGCAAACAAGGTACTTCCAGAGGCCCTCAAAGACGCCGAGAACCACACAAACATAGGAAAGTAAGTCACTTATGTGCTGTCGAACCTGCGATTCAGATCTTCAGCTACCAATCATGCGCGACGTCATGGGATGACTGGGTTGGGAAAGAGCAAGCCTGCCGCAGCAGGAGGCCCCTGAGGGCGCAAAAGAAAAGGACTCGCGAGTGGCGAGTCCTTTGCACTCCCAGTTTGCGGGAGGGGCGGGAGCGATGCAAGGGGAATCGGAGGAGCGGGGAGTACGAAAGTCATGCAGAGGAGCGATGGAACGGTCAGCTAAGAGGCGGGCAGCTAAGGGGCGGTCAGCTAAAAAGCGGTCAGCGAAAGAACGGTCAGCGATGAGACGGTCAGGCGGAGGCGGATGGTCGCTCAAGACGGCGACAAGGGTGGGGGCACCCGGCTCGCCTGCGGCTCGCTCAGCGACCCTCTGGGGCGGCCGAGAGGTGGGTAGAATGGCAGCGCGTTCCATCTCCTGAACAAAAGCGAGGCCAAACGATGCAGGCGGAGGACTCTGGCGCGGCGGCAGAGGACCGGCAGGTAAAGCTCGCGGAAGCACAGCAGCTCAATTTCGTACTTTCGGCGCTGGGGATTGCGGCAGCACTGGGTTTCTGGCTCGGCGGCGCAGTGCTGCATCTGCCGTCAGCGGTTGTGCTCGCGGTGTTGCCAGCGGTGCTGATCTGGCTGGTGCAGCGTGAGCCGCAGTTGTATGCCATCGCGAAACAAAGGGGGGATCCGCGCACCGATCTGGGCGTTGCTTTTGTGGTGTGTGGAACCGGTTTGCTGCTTGGGAATCGCGACATCCACTTTGCGGGAAGGCAGATGCTGCTGGAGTGCGCGGGGCTGATTGGCCTGCTGTGCTGCGCCGGAGTGTTTTCAGCGGCGCGGCAGAATCCGCGGTTCTGGAGCACGATGTTGGGGACGTTTGTTCTGGCTGGAATGTATGGCTGGGGGCTTATCGCCGCGATCGACAGCGTGCCGGACAAATCGGCGCCGGCGTATTACCAGACTATGGTGGCGGACAAATACGAATCGCACGGCCGCGGAACCTCGTACCACCTGGTTCTTGCGCCGTGGGGTCCAATCCAGGAGCCCGATGCTCTGACCGTTTCGGATGCAATCTACGAAAGAGCTGTGATCGGGGGCCGATTATGCATCGAGGCTCATCCGGGGGTGCTGTATCTGCCGTGGTACCGAATCGTGGAGTGCGACGAGAGTGGTCAGTGATGAGAGGTGATGATCACTGACCACTGACCACCGATCGCTGGCAACTGGCTATACCGCCACCGTGAAGGTCTCTTCTGTCCGCGTTACCGAGCGGTAGAGGGTGTCGCGCTCCACCGGAACGCGGCCGGCGGCGGTGATCAGCCGCATCAGCTCGCTGCGCGTCATGCCCTGAGGCGTGGTCGCCCCGGCATCGTGGTAGATCTTTTCCTCGATCACCGTGCCGTCGATGTCGTCGGCGCCGAAGCGCATGGCGATCTGCGCGATCTTCGGCGTCATCATCTGCCAGTAAGCCTTGATGTGCGGGAAGTTGTCGAGCAGCAGCCGGCCGACCGCGATCTGCCGAATGTCGGTGAGTCCCGTGGTGCGCGGCAGATGATCGAGCGCGGTGTTGTCCGGATGAAAGGCCAGCGGGATAAACGTCTGGAAGCCGCCCGTCTCATCCTGGAGCGCCCGCAGCTTCAGCAGATGATCGACGCGGTCCTCGTCGTTCTCGATATGCCCGTAGAGCATGGTTGCGTTCGACTTCAGTCCCAGCTGGTGCGCGGCTCGCGCCGTCTCCAGCCACTCGCCGCCGTCGATCTTGTGGTCGCAGATGATGTGCCGCACCCGGTCGGCAAAGATTTCCGCGCCGCCGCCCGGCAGCGAATCCACGCCCGCGTCCTTCAGCCGCGTCAGCGTCTCGGGAATGCTGAGCTTCGCGCGCCTGGCCAGGTACGCGACCTCGACCATGGTGAATGCCTTGATGTGCACCTGCGGAAAGCGCTGCCTGAGCCCCCGCACCAGATCGAGAAAATACTCGAAGGGCAGATCGGGATGCAGTCCGCCCACGATGTGAAACTCGGTGACCGCTTCGCTGTAGCCCGAGGCTGCCGTCTCCCAGGCCTGCTCCAGCGCCATGGTGTACGAGCCTTCGACGCCCTTGCTGCGCCCGAACGCGCACAGCCGGCACGCGGCCACGCACACGTTGGTGGGATTGATATGCCGGTTGACGTTGAAATACGTCACGTCGCCGTGCATCCGCTCGCGCACCGAATTCGCGAGCCAGCCGACCGCGAGAATGTCCGCCGAACGATAGAGCGCGAGGCCATCGTCGCAGCTCAGCCGCTCGCCGGCCGCTACTTTCGCGGCAATCGGCCTGAGCCGCGCATCGCCGGTCTGAAAAGGATGCGAGTTCATCGCTCTTTCATCATAAACCGAGGGCGAAGCGCCGCCTGTGCGCGGCTCCCGCGGTGATACCATTCCACCAGGTCATCTCACATTCCAAGCTGTACAAACCATTCTTCCGGAACTCCCTTGCTGCAACGATTTTCATGGCTCTTCCCGCTGCTTTTGGTTGGCGCCTCGCTGCACGCGCAGCAGCAACCGGTCTTCCCGCAGGTAACGGCCTACAGTCTGGCCAAACAGAAAGTCACTTTCCCCGGCGGCATGGCCGGCAAGACCGATTTGCTGCTCATCTCCTTTGCGCCCGAACAGCAGAAGGATCTGCAGAGCTGGCTGGAGGCGGGCCAGGCCATCCAGCACACCAATTTTCAGTTCCACTATTACGAATTGCCGGTGGAAGGGCGCGAGAACTTCGTCTTTCGCTGGTGGGAATCCTCGTCCATGCGCAGCGACGAGACCGATCCGGAAAGCTGGCCGTGGATCGTCCCGCTGTTCGTCGAGCGCCACACATTCACGGCCGCTCTCCAGATCCCCAATGAGAAGCAGGTGGTCGCCCTGCTGGTCGATCGCCAGGGGCACATCCTGTGGCGCGCCTCCGGCCCGATGACGCCGGACAAGCGCGCCAGCCTGATGGCCGCCGCCAGCGCACACTAGTCCGGATCGTCAGCGGCTCTTGCCGCGCGCCGACAACTGCTTTTTCCTGGCCGCAATCAGCTTCTTCTTTTCGGGCGCCGGCATCGCCAGCACGGCGCGGGTGCGCGCCGGCAGCTTCTCGCGGATGATCTCCCGCGCGCGGCTCAGCAGCGTTTTCAGCTCCGCGGCCGGCAACGTATCCCAGCGCTCCACCGCGACCCAGTGGGCGCGAGCCAGATAGGGGGCAGGGACGATCCCTTCCCGCTCCACCAGCTCGGCAAAGCCTTCCGGGCCGGCCGCAAAGGAAATCACGGAATTTGGCGAGCCGAGAGTGACTACCGCGAACATCCTGCCGCCGATGGCCTTATCGGCCGCCCAGTACACCAGGCTCTCGCCCCACTGCATCGTCTCGCAGACGTCGGGCAGCGCGAGCAGCCAGGTGCGGAGACTCTCAGCGTTCATGCTTACTGCGCCAGCCGCGCCTTCACCAGCTCGCTCAGCTGCCGTCCGTCGGCGCGCAGGCCGGCCTCCTGCACCTTTGCCTGCACGGCCTTCATTGCCGCACCCATATCGCGCGGGCCAAAGCTGGAGCCCGCCAGCGCTTCGTCGACGACCTTCTTCAGGTCCTCTTCGCTCGCCTTCTTCGGCAGATACCCTTCGATGACCACGACCTCGCGTGCTTCCTTGGCCGCCAGCTCCGGCCGGTTGCCCTTCTGGAACTGCTCGATCGAATCCCACCGCTGCTTGATCATGGTCGTGAGCACCTGCTGCCCTTCGGCGTCGGTCAGCTCGCCGCGCTTCTCGATCTCGCGGTTTTTGAGCGCCGCCTTCACCATGCGCAGGGTGGACGTCCGCTCCACGTCCCGCGCTTTCATCGCGGCAATCATGTCGCGATCGACCTGCTTCACCAGATCCATTGCCGCTGCTCCTCCATGCCGTGGGCCTCGCGTTCGCTGCCGGAAGAGGGCCGCGAATTTGCCCAAACCTTCTCATTATAGAGAGAAACAGCGCGTCTCACCGGAGGCTAAAATCGTGGTCATGATCCGCAAAACGCGCCTCTTCACCCCCGGACCGACCCCGTTGCTCCCCGCCGCGCAGTTTGCCATGGCCGCCGCGGATATCCACCACCGCACCCCGGAATTCCGCGCTCTCTACGAGCGCGTCCTCAGCCAGCTGAAGACCTTTGTTGGGACAAAAAACGACGTGCTGCTGCTGGCGTCATCCGGAACCGGCGCCATGGAAGCCTCGGTCTCGAATCTGACCTCGCCCGGCGACCGCGTGCTCGTCCTCACCGCCGGGAAATTCGGCGAGCGCTGGGAAGCGCTGGCCAAGGCCTTCGGATGCCAGGTGGACCGCATCAGCGTCCCCTATGGCGAGACCTTTGCGCTGGACGAAGTGAAGCGCGCCCTGCGCGACGATACCCGCGCCGTCTTCGTGCAGGCCACTGAATCCTCCACCGGCGCGCGCCACGATATCCAGGGCATCGCGCAGTTGCTGCGCAGCGCAGGCCGCGAGACGCTGCTCGTGGTGGACGCCATCACCGGCCTCGGCACCACGCATCTCGATGTCGATGCCTGGGGCGTCGATGTGATCATCGGCGGATCCCAGAAGGCCGTCATGATCCCGCCGGGACTCGCCTATCTGAGCCTGAGCGACCGGGCATGGAAAGCCGCGGAAACCTCGAAGAATCCCCGCTACTATTTCGATCTGCGCAAGGAGCGGAAGAACGCGCAGAAGGGCGAATCGAGCTATACGCCGGCCATTGCGCTCATCGCCGCCCTCGGCGCGGCGCTCGACTACATCGCCGCTCAGGGCGGAGGCGACCTCGCCGCAGGCCGCGATGCGCTGATCGAGAACGCTGAAACCTGTGCAGCCATGACGCGCGCCGCGGTTCAGACCCTGGGGCTCACCCTCTTTGCGCCTTCGTCTCCCGCGGCTGCGGCCACGGCGATCCTGGCGCCGGAGGGCACGGACTCCGGCGTGATCGTGAAGGAACTGAAGAGCCGCTTCGCCGCGATTGTCACCAACGGCCAGGGCGAGATGAAAGGCAAAATCTTCCGCATCGCCCACATCGGTCTCTTCGACTTTATGGACACCATGGCGATCCTCGCCGCGCTCGAGCAGGTTGCCGCGGCAAAGCTGAATCTGCCTGGATTCGAGTTTGGCCGCTCGCTCGCCGCCGCGCAGCAGGTGTACGCGCAGCGGGCCGGCATCGTCACTCGCACGCGCGAAGCCGAAGTCGTCCACGCCTGATTCCCGAGCCTGCCTGCGCGCCCACCCTGGCGCGCGCAGGCCGCTGTTCCGCAGAAAGGAAGCGATGAAAATCGTTCTCGCCGAGAAAGTGTCCCCCGCCACCCTGGCCGTTTTTCAGGCTGAGCCCGGATGGGACGTGCTCACCCACGATCAGGTGAACGATCTGCCCGCCGCGCTCAAAGACGCGGATGCTCTGGTGGTCCGCTCGGCCGTTCAGGTCGACGACGCGCTGATGGCCGCCGCCCCGAAACTGCGCGTGATCGGCCGCGCCGGCGTGGGCGTCGACAACATCGATGCGGAAGCGGCTACGCGCCGCGGCATCGTCGTCATGAACACTCCCGGCGCCAACGCCGTCGCGGTTGCCGAGCTCACCGTGGGCCTGATGGTGGCGCTGGCGCGACAGATTCCCCGCGCCGACTCGACTATGCATGCCGGCCAGTGGGAGAAAAAGTCTCTCCAGGGCGGCGAGCTGCGCGGCAAAAAGCTGGGCATCCTCGGCCTCGGCCGCATTGGTCTGGAAGTTGCGCGCCGCGCGCGCAGCTTCGGCATGGAACTCCTCGGCCACGATCCCTTCGTCTCCGCATCCATCGCGCGCGAAAACGCCATCCGCCTCGTTTCCACCGAAGAACTGTTTGCCCAGGCGGACTACCTGACCCTGCATGTCGGCCTCACGCCGCAAACCGCGGGCATCGTCAACAGCGCCACCCTGGCGACGATGAAGAAAGGCATCCGCATCATCAACTGCGCGCGCGGCGAGCTGGTGGTCGAGAAGGATCTCGCCGAAGCCCTCCGCAGCGGCCACGTTGCCGGCGCTGCTCTCGATGTCTTTCACGAGGAGCCGCTGAAGAATTCCCCCTTCACCGCGCTGCCCAACGTCATCCTGACGCCGCACATCGCCGGCTCGACCGCTGAAGCTCAGGAGGCAGTCGGCGTCCAGATCGCTCTGCAGGTGCGCGAGTATCTCAAGTCCGGCGTCGCCCAGAACGCCGTGAATCTGCCCTCGCTCACGCACGAGGAATACCAGGAGCTCGCGCCCTACATGACGCTGGCGGAGCGCCTCGGCACCTTCCTCGCGCAGTTCCCGAAGGGCGGGATCGAAAGCATCTCCATCGCGTATCACGGGCGCCTGGCCGAGATGAAGACCGATCTGCTGCGCAACTGCGCGATTGCCGGCGTGCTCGGCCATCTCGAGCAGGTGAACCGCATCAACGCGGCCTCCGTCGCTTCCGAGCGCGGCATCCGCGTCCACGAGGAGAAGAAGGAAGCGCCCTTCGGCGGAGCCGGCAGCGTGTTCCAGCTCTGCCTGCACACCACCAGCGCGGAAATTGAAGCCAGCGGAGCCGTCCTCCACGGCGAATCGCCGCGCCTGCTGCGTCTCGACGGCATCGACATCGAAGCGCCGCTGCAAGGGACGCTGCTCGCCATCCGCAACCGCGACGTCCCCGGGGTCATCGGCCGCATCGGCACCATCCTCGGCGAGCACCAGATCAACATCGCCAACTTCGCGCTCGGCCGCTCCAATGGCGGCACGGAGTCCACGGCGCTGGCAGTGCTGCAGATCGACGGCGAGGTGACCGACGCGGTGCTGGCGGAGCTGCGCGCGGCGCCCGCCATTACCGGCGTTCGCCAGGTCACGCTCTGATGGCCGGGGAATGCCCTGGAGAATCGGTAAAATGAAGGCACGCATCTAATTCCCAGGGGACACAGCACGTGCCGCTATACGAGTACCGCTGCAAAGACTGCGGTCACCAGTTTGAAAAGATCCAGAGCTTCAGCGCTCCGGACGAGAAAGAGTGTCCCGTCTGCCATGGTCCGGTGGAGCGGCTGATCTCCGCCTCGGCTGTCCAGTTCAAGGGCTCCGGCTGGTACGCCACCGACTACGCAGCAAAGAAATCCGGCCCCATGAAGGCCTCCGCCGACGGTGAGTCCAAACCCTCCGCCGCTAAGTCCGCGGATAAGCCGGCGGCTTCCTCAGCCGATTCCGGCAGCTCATCGTCCTCCCCATCGAAGACTTCCTCTTCGAGCAGCGATTAGCTCACAGAATCCCGGGTGGGATCGCGCTCATCGAAAGCTCAGATTCTCCGAGGAGGGTTTTCCCAGTGAAGGAACGAATCGCACCCGCCTCTGTAGCTCCCGAGGCGCTTCGTCCTCTTTACGTGGCTGGCCGTTATCTACGGTCTTCCGGCAGCATGGAGCCTGCGCTGCTGCACCTGGTCGATCTGCGCGCTTCGCAGATGAACGGCTGCGCCTTCTGCATCGCCATGCACTGGCGCGAGGCCAAAGAAAGCGGCCTGAGCGACGACCACCTCCATGGCCTGCCCGCCTGGCGCGAAACTCCGTGGTACTCGGAACGCGAGCGCGCCGCGCTGGCCTGGACCGAGGCTCTGACCGATGTGACGAACGGCCATGTGCCGGATGAGGTCTACGAGCAGGCGCACCGCGTCTTTTCGGACCGCGAGCTCGTCGACCTGACGCTCGCCATCACCACGATCAATGCGTGGAACCGCTTCCAGATTGCCTTCCGGGCGAATCCGGAAACCGCACCGGCCGTGATCGAATCACTGAAGGCCGCGGCGGCGCGCTAAGGTGATGCGCGTTGCTTATCCGGCCACGCCTTCCAGCTGCACCGACAGCTCTTCCCACTCGCTGTTGAGCTCTGCCTGCCGGTCGCGGAGGACGGCCAGAACCTCCGTCAGCCGATGCGTTTCTTCTGCGCTCACATAGACGCCCAGCGCCTGCTCGGTCTCCGCTATCCAGCCATCCACGCGCGGAATCTCCGCCTCCACCTGCGCCAGCCGCTCCTGCATCTGGCGCAGCCTGATCGGATTCACCCGCTTTGTCGCGTGCGCTGGCTCCGCAGCAGGCGCCGGCGGCTCCACAACGGCCGGCTCCGGAATTGTCGCTGCAGCGGTCTCCGCTGCCAGGGCTTCCGCGCCGCCCTCTTTCCGCCACAGGTAATCCTCGTAATTGCCAGGGTAGACGTGGACGGTGCTGCCGCGCGGCGGATCGGCGCTGTTCTTCGCAACCTCGAAGACCTTCTGCGCCAGCCCGTCGATAAAGTACCGGTCGTGCGAGACGAAAATCACCGTCCCGTTGAATTTCCCGATCGCCTCCAGCAGCACGTCCTTGGCGCGCAGGTCGAGGTGGTTCGTGGGCTCGTCCAGCAGGAGGAAATTGGCCGGGCTGACCAGAATCCGCGCCAGCGCATAGCGGTTGCGCTCGCCGCCGCTCAGCACGCCCAGCGGCTTGAAGACGTCGTCGCCGGAAAACAGAAAGCATCCCAGCAGGCTGCGCAGGTCCTTCTCCGGAACCTTCGGCGCGGCGCGCCCCATGTCATCCAGCATGCGCGCCGCGGGGTCCAGCACCTTGTACTGGTCCTGCGCGAAGTACTCCGCAATTACGTTGTGCCCCAGCTTCAGCGTTCCCCTTGTCGGGCTCTCCTGGCCGCTCAGCAGCCGGATCAGCGTCGACTTGCCCGCGCCGTTCACGCCCACCAGCGCAATGCGGTCGCCGCGCTCGATGGTAAAGTGCACGTCCTGCAACACGCGCTTCTCGCCGTACTGCATCGAGAGCCCAGCAACCTCCACCACCGTGCGCCCGGACGGCGGTGGCTGCGGAAAGGTGAAGTGCGGCACCGGCTCTTTCAGCGGAATCTCGATCCGCTCGATCTTTTCGAGCTCCTTGATGCGGCTCTGCACCTGCTTCGCCTTCGTCGCCTGGTAGCGAAAGCGGTTGATGAAGACCTCCAGATGCTCAATGCGCTCGCGCTGGTTCTTGTACGCCGATTCGAGCTGCGCCCGCCGTTCCACCTTCTGGGTTAAATATTTTTCGTAGTTCCCGTGATAGAAATGCAGACCCTTGTTCCAGATCTCGACAATCTTGTTCACCGTCACATCCAGGAAATACCGGTCGTGCGAGATCAGGATGTATCCGTTGGGCCACGTGCTGAGATAGTTTTCCAGCCAGTTCCTGGTCTCCAGGTCGAGATGGTTTGTCGGCTCGTCCAGCAGCAGCAGATCCGGCTGCTGGAGCAGCAGCTTTGCCAGCGCGATGCGCATCTGCCACCCGCCGCTGAACTCCTCGGTCCGGCGCGTCCAGTCTTCTTTCCCGAATCCCAGCCCGGTGAGCACGCCGCCCACCTGTGCGTCGAGCGCGTAGACATCGTGGTGCCGCAGCCGGCCCTCGATGTGGGAATACCGGTCGGCCGCCGAAGCATACGCATCGCTCGCGGGGTCCAGCTCAGACAGGGCGTGCGCGACCTTCTCAAATTCCTGCTCCATCGCGCGCAATTCGTCGAAGACGCTGAGGCACTCTTCGAAGACGGTTCGCCCGGAAAGCGCCAGCCCGTCCTGGGGCAGGTAGCCGATGCTCATGCCCTTCATGCGCTGGACGCTGCCGTAGTCGAGCGACTCCATGCCGCCGAGAATCTTCATCAGGGTCGACTTGCCCGTGCCGTTCGCGCCCACCAGAGCGGTCTTCTCCGTAGGCGTGATCAGCCAGTCTGCATTTTCAAAGAGGAGTCTGGGGCCGAAGCGCTTGCCGGCGCCCGAAAGCTGGAGCATGCTTCGATTTTATCGGACCATGGACGGCTCAGTGCGGCTGCTGCGGACCCTGCACGCGCAACAGCATCGCGCCGCCGCTGCGGATATTGAGCTTTCCATTCTCTGACAGCAGCTCGATGGTTGCCGTCTTTCGACCAGCGTGTGCAATCGTCAGTCCCGGAATCCCATAAACGCCGCAGGCATTCGTGGAGAAAAGCCACAGCGCCTGAGGATTTTCATTGCCGTCGACAGCGGCCCGGCACGGCCCGTTGCCGATTAACTGCCCGCGCACGCCGTAAGCTGTCGACCATCCCACCTTCATCGAGCCACTGGTCACCGGACCACCGCCGCGGTAAACCATATCGCCGCCGATCTGTTCCGTGGTCCAGTTCTCCGGCGCCAGCCCTCGCGACGCCTCCTCCTCGGGAACGTACGCCGCATCCACCGCCATCATCGACGCCAGCGCACGCAGGTTCGTCCGAACCGGAATCCGCTCGCCGTGCCACACCACCGTGTCGAACCGCAGGCTCACTTGCGTCGGAGTCACACCGATAACATGTCCCAGCACGTGCGCACCACGACGGATCGGCGTTCCGGAAATGTTTTGCATCACGGTAGCTCGGATCTCTTCGCCGACCCGCAGTTTGTGCGCGTTGATGCCCGTATCCAGGCGAAGGGGCAGGACGGTTCCTGGTGGAATCACGCTCTGCGCCGCTAATGCCATTGGCAGCAGGAGGGATACGATCCATAGCCGCTTCACGACCGCACCTCCGGATATTAAGAGTAGCGCGGATGGCGTCGCGGATGCCCGCGCGAGAAGGCGGCGCATTCCGACGGACCGTCTCGAAAAATCACCGGGGATCATGGAGATCCCCGGCGTTTGGGAGGACAACAAGCTTGTTCCTCGCGGGCGGTGCTTCTACTTTTCGCTTTCCAGCACGGCGACGCCGTACTCCGGCAGATTCACCGCGCTCACGGTTCCCAGGCCATCGATCAGGTCCCGCATCGGGTCGGGCAGCGCGATGTGCTCCTCGGCAGTGTTGTGATTGATGAGGATCAGGATCGACTTCTGCGCATCCGAGCGCCGGCAGACTTCAACGCCCTCCGGAACAGCGCTGAGAATCGGCTTCACGCCTGCCTCATCGAGCAACTGCGCGGTCATCCGGCTCATGGTTGCCGGGTCGAACCACGCTCCCACATAGGTGATGGTTCCCTGACCCACCTTGCGCGTGATCGCCGCGGGCTGGCCATTCAGCCATCCGTTGCTCGCGCCGTAGGTCATCAGCACTTTCGTATCCGGCGATTCGACCTGTAACTGCTCGGCCCAGATATTCGCCGTACCGTCTCCAAAAGCGCCGCTCACCGGCACGTCCGAGTCGAGCGCATAAAACTGGTCGACGCGCCCGCCGAGAAAGTCCGCCAGCGGCCCCGGCTGCCGCTCCGGCTGGAGGGCGTTGTACTCGTCCTTCATGCCGGTGCGCGGGCCCAGCAGCAGATGTCCTCCCTGCCGCACATACGCCATCAGGCGGTCCGCCATGGACTGGGAGATCACGTTCAGCGCGGGCAGTTCGACCAGTTTGTAGCCGTCCAGGGGTGTGTCGATGGAGACGATGTCCACGGCCTGCGCCTGCGTCCGCAGCGGCCGGTAGAAGGCCAGCATCTCGGCGACCGGGTCGAATGCCGCGCTGTGCTTCTGGAAGGTAATGGCCCAGCGGCTGTCGTAGTCGTTCACCAGGGCGACCTCGGAATGCGGCGACGTCCCGGCAATCTCCTCACCGGCCGCGGCGAATTCCTTCCCCACCTGCTGAATCTCGTAATAGACGGGCACCGGCGTGCCGTCCGCGCCCACCAGGGTTCCGTGGTACTCCTCCTGGCCGTTCGGCGCGCTGCGCCACTGCCAGTACTCGACGGTGTTCGCGCCGTGGCCCACCGCCTGCCACGCCAGGTCTCGCACCTGACCCTTGCGCAGCGGCGTGTTCGTCGACCGCCAGTTCACGAACGCCGGTTCTGTCTCCATCACCCAGAAGTCCTTCATCTTGTAACCGCGCGTGAGATCGTGCCGCGCTCCGTTGTCCAGGTAATCGTAATGATCGGAGTCGATGTAATCGTCCCACGCGGCAATATCCAGCACGCTGTGCACGGTGTACTCGTTGAAGCCGTCGAACCACCCCATGGTGTTGGTGGTGATGAACTGGCGCGGGTCCGCGTGCGGACGGATCGCGGAGATCTGATTCAGCGAGTAGCTCTTCCACACATCGCTCACGAATCGCTTCCAGTCCAGCAGCAGCGCCGGGTTTTCGTCCGTCGCGCGCACCGGAATCTCGTCGAAGTTGTCGTACGTCTGGCTCCAGTAAGCCGTCGCCCAGCGACGATTGAGATTGGCGATCGTCCCGTACTTTTTCTGGAGCCACTGGTGGAACGGCTGCTGCGCGGACGGTCCAAAGTCCGGCTCAGCGTACTCGTTGTCCAGTTGCCAGCCCACCACGTCGGGGTTGTGACCGAAGTGAATGGCCATCTGCTCGGCAATATCGTGCGCGAACTTTCGGTACACGGGATCGGTAAATGAAAACTGCTGCCGGTTGCCGTGCTCGGCGCGCTGCCCATCCTCGCTCACCCGCAGCGTCTCAGGGTATTTCGTCGTCAGCCAGTCGGGAGGCGCTGCCGTGGGCGTGCCCAGCACCACGCAGATGTGGTGTTGCGCGGCCAGCGCGATGGCGCGATCCAGCCACGCAAAGTTGTACTGGCCCTCCGCCGGCTCCATGGCGCTCCACGCGAACTCGCCGATGCGCACCACGTCGATATGCGCGGCCTGCATCAGCGCCAGATCCTGGTCCCAGCGCGATTCCGGCCACTGCTCCGGATACCACGCTGCGCCCACCAATAGCGGCGGCTTATCCGGGAAGTTGGTGGCCTGGGCGTGAAGCCCGGGCGCTGCGGCTACGAACAAGACAGTGAAAACGCTTCCGGCCAGGCTTCTCAGCCACCGCATGGTCATCCCCTTTAGCATTCAGTTTCTCTGTGCGCTGGATCAAACGAGACTCAGGGCAGAAATACCCCAGCGGAACGATAAACCTTCCCGCTCACGTTTGTCTCCATCACCGGGAGCTCCGGCGTGGCTGTCAGGATCTCAATCTCACCGTCGGCCAGCAGCGCGGTGTCCTCGGCCTTGGTACCTCTCAGGCTCGGATTCCACGCGAATCCCTGCACCGCATCCACCCGCGCAGTCCCATCCGGCGTGGCCACCCAGTCGCGCTCCAGATACCCGCAGGCCCCGCCCTGATGGTGCTTCGTGATTTCGTCCGGCACGCCCGCCTCGGCATACCCTTTCGCAGCCACGGCATACAGTTCCGCCGAAGTTGCCCCGGCCCGCGTGGCGTGCAGCAGCTCCGCGTTGATCCGCGCGGCTTTCTCGAAGTTCGCCGCCAGTTCCGCGGGTATCGCCCCGAAATGCACGAAGCGCGTGATCGAGATCACCATCCCATGCCGGCGCGCGCACAGGTTCACCATCCCGTATTTCTTCAGCACGCCGCCGCGCGGCACCGCATGTTTGTAGCGGAAGATCCGCTCATCCGTGCCCATCAGGAGCACCGTCGGCGCGATGTGCTGCCGCAGCAGCTCCGCGGAGATGCGCGCCGCCATCTCGTCTTCGGTCACGCCGGGCGCGAGGCCCTTCAGCACCCGCGTCGTCGTGTCGGCCACGGCCGCGCCCAGATTCCTGAAGCGCTCCGTCTCGCCGGCCAGCACCGGAGTGCGCAACGGGGTCAGATGCGCGGGGTAGCAACCAGGCTGGGCCGTGTCGGTGCCAATCTCCGGCCCGCCGGCCTCGTGGGCCAGATCGCTTGCCGCATCCTGCGTCCACGAAAAGAGCAGCGGCTCGTAGTCCAGTCCCGCAAATTCCTCCGCCGCCAGCCGTGGACCCTCATTTTCCGGGGCGATGTAATACCGCTTGCCGTCGCGCGTGATCAGCAGCGAGCACACTGCTGTTTCTGTTCCCAGAGCCACGCGCGCTTCCACGCGTCCCGCGGTTGCCCAGGCCAGGTTTTCATGGCGGCTCAGTAACACGGCCGACCAGCCATGCTCATCCATCAGCGCGGCCAGGCGTTCCTGCTTGGTTTCGATTTCCTCGGCAACGGTCTCGGGCAAAACAGCAGCGGTTGTCACGGCTCAGTTCCTGTCGGGTTCGGGGGCGCAGCCGTGCCGGCGCGCCGCGTGGATGCGCTCAGGCGCGGTCGTAAAAACGGAAGAAGAGCGATTGTTTTGAAACCGGCTCGGTGCGCGCCGCAATGGATGCCATTTGCTGATCGCTCAGCGGGGTGAAGTCGCGCGCCAGTTGCACGTTCTGTTCCAGCTGCGAGATCGAATCGCACCCGATAATGATGGTACTCACCGGCCGCGTCAGCGTGTAATAGACGGCCTCGCGGATATCCAGCGTTCCCGGCTGCTTCGCGATTACCATCCCTTCCCACGAGTGCTCCTGCTGCTCCAGCGGAGGCGGCGTCCAGCTGGAGAGGATGCGGCCGCGCGCCGGCACCTTCATGCCGATGATCCCCATCTGCCTCTCCACAGCCAGCGGCAGCAGCTGATCCTCAAAGCTGTAGTGGTGCGGGTCCGCCGCGTTCAGCGCCATCAGAATGCAGTCGAAGGGATGCCGGTGGATCGCCTCCATCAGCGCATCCGGCCGATAGTGTCCGGTTACCCCCAGAAAGCGCGCCACTCCCTGTTGCTGCATCTCCACCAGCGCTTCGATGGCTCCGCCCTTCGCGAAGATCTGGTCCACGTCGGTCGTCGTCCCGACATCGTGCAGCTGCCACAGGTCCACGTGATCGGTGTTGAGCAGCTGCAGCGACTCGTCGATCATCCGCATCGACCCTTCGCGGGTCCGCTCTTTGGTTTTTGTCGCCAGAAAGGCTTCGGCGCGCCGCGTCTTCATCACTTCGCCCACGTAGCGCTCGCTCCAGCGCATCGGGCCGCCATAAATCGATGAAGTGTCCTGGTAATTCACGCCCAGATCGAGCGCCCGGTGAATGATCGGCACCGCTACGTCGGCGTTATTGGGCTTCTCCAGCGCCGCCTGGCCGCCCAGCGAGAAAATCCCCACTTTGTATCCGGTTTTGCCCAGATTCCGCGTCGGCATCGCATCCTGGGTCCGCGGATTGTTCGGCATCGCCGGGGTCGTGGATGCTATTGCCACAGGTGGAAGCGCTGTTCCCGCAAACACGGCGGCAGCCGCGGCCGTACTCCCTTTCAGGAATGCACGCCGGTCCTGGCGAATCCCGTTGTCCATGGTCGGACCTCTTGTGTGAGGTAACAAACCGTTTTACCACACATCGGAGGCCGCAGCACCCGCTCTGTGCTTTGCCCTGATCACGGAAGAAGGGAGTCCCGGCCAAAGAGAAAAGGGATGGCCTGGGCCATCCCTCTCTCGGCGTGCTGTTCCCCCTGGATTAACGGTGGGGGTGGTCCCCGCCGCCGTGCGGGTGACTGTCATTGTGCGCCGGGCGGCTCTGCTGCGGCCGCGCACGGTTTTGCGTCCCGCGATTGTTGTTCGCCGGACGGTTGTAGTTGTTTGCCGGCCTGTTGTTGTTCGCCGGACGGTTATAGTTCTGCGCCGGCCGGTTGTAGTTATTCGCCGGTCGATTGAAGTTCTGCGCCGGGCGGCTCTCGGCTCCGCGGTTGTAGCCGTTGGCCTCGCCGCGATTGAAGCCGCGGTTATAGCCCGCCGCTGCGCCGTGGTTGTAGCCCGCGCGAGCTCCCGCTGCGTATCCGTGGGCGTATCCGGCTGCGCGAGCGTTGGCCGCGACGTGGGCGTTGAAGGCCCGGGCGCCGGGACCGCGGTCAAAGTAGCCGAAGTGCCCGTGGTTCACGACCGTGTAGCTGCGCGAAACCCACACTCCGCCGTGGTAGGCAATGTACGGATGCGGTCCCCACGCGAAGCCCCAGTGGCCCCATCCCCAGCCCCAGTGCGACCACGCGCCGATGACTACGCCGAAGCCAAAGCCGATACCGATTCCGGCGGCCAGCACCATTCCCCGCGGCGGAGGAGGGGCGTAATACGGGAACCAGGGGTTTCCCCATCCCCAGACCGCCCAGGGATTGTAGTAGGGCACGTAAACCACAGCCGGATTCGCCGGCGCGATCTCGATTTCCGACGGCGCGTAGGTCACGTCTTCCTGCGGCGTGGAGCGGAGCTGCCCGGAGTTATAGGCCTGCTGCCGGTCCGTCTGCACCGCACTCATCACGTCCTGCGGCTCGTTGTAGTAGGCGTTGCCCAGCTGCGTGGTCCAGTCCAGGTTCTTATCCATGTTCGACAGAACCGAAGGAAACGCGGTCAGCGCCTTCACGCTGGGATCCCACGGCTGGCTGTTGACCATCTGCGAAAGCTGATCCGGAGGCGCACCCTGGTTCGACTGCACAAAACGGTCGGCATCAACAATCTGCGTTGGATAGGTCGACGCGGCCAGCACCTGCGCTACCAGCGAGTCCGGGTACAGCGCGATGGGAGCCACCAGCTGGTCCAGCTGCTCCGGGGTGGGCGCGTTGTACTGCTGCGGCGGCGGGCCCTGATCCTCATCAGGCGGCGGCGCGCCCTGCGACTGGTCCGGGGGAGGCGGCGGGGGGGCTTGCTGCGCCCAGGCCACGCCCAGCGGGACCATCAGCCAGACCAGCATCAGCGCGATGCCGCGCCGGCCCAGCTCCAGAGATACGGCCGCAAGGCTACGCGCCCCTTTGCGGACCGCCGTGGGTAAACGATCAAAAAGTTCGTTCATTGGGGTTCCTCTCAGCCCTTCCCGGGCCATTCTATGCCTGCTCTCGGAAGTGGGGCTCTTACAGGGTAAGTGACCCATTCGAGCATGGGAAGTTGCGGCTAAGGGAAAAGTTGGCTCAGGCGACTTAGACGACCGAATCGAAGAAACGCCGCAACATCCGGCCCACCAGTTCCGGCTGCTCGAAGGGCGCAAAGTGTCCCGCGTCCGCGATCTCATGGTACTCCGCGCCGTATCCGCCGTTCCGAATCTGCTCCGCCAGCAGGCGCATGTCCGCCGGGGTGCTCCCGCCATCCTCGCCGGCGGCAATCACGCAGCAGGGAACGCGCATGGTTCGCACCGTTGCGACGGAATCCGGCCGCGCGGCCAGCCCCTGCTGCACCGCGATTACGGCCTCCGGGCTCACCGCCTGCATCATTTCCCGCGCTTCGGCCACTTTTTGCGGCGACCGTTGCCGTGCCGTCGGCCCAATCAACGTCTCCAGCATCGACTCGATGAATTCCGCCGTCCCGCGCTCTCTGATCTTCGCGATTGTCTCTTCGCGTCTGGCCCGCGCCGCATCGCTGTCGGCCTGCGGACGAGCGCAGCAGAACGCCAGCGCCTCCACGCGAACCGGCATGGCACGCCAGATCTCGTACAGCGTGTAACCGCCGATGGAGCAGCCCGCGAACAGGGCTTTCGCAATCCCCAGATGATCGAGGAGCCGCCCTGCGTCGGCAGCCAGCTTTTCGACGGTAATCGGGCCGTCCCCAGCCTCCGACTGCCCATGTCCGCGCAGGTCGGGCACGATCACGCGGTACTTCTGCGCCAGAATCTCCGCCACCGGCAGCCAGAACCGGTGATCGACCGGGGTGGGATGCAGGAGCACGACGCTGGGCCCTGATCCCAGGGTTATGTAAAACAATTTGTCGCCGCCGGAATGAAAGAACATCGTCATTCAGGATAGACCCGGCTCGCCCGAGCCCATGCGCGCCGCCTTAGCTGGGCGGCGGATAGGGCGAGGCCGGCGGAGGCAGCACAATCGGCTCTTCCGGCATGACGATCCAGAAGATCACGTAGGCCAGCAGCCCGGCGCCACCACCGAAGACGGTCAGCAGCACGGTAATCACGCGCACCCACACCACGTCCCACGCGTAGGCGTTCGCCAGGCCCTGGCAGACCCCCGCGATCATCCGCCCCGCCCGTGGCCGCACCAGCCGCGTCACCGAGTTCGGATAGGGCCCCGGCGACCACGTCTGCGCCCCGCATCCGGGACAGAAGCGCGCGTCGTCCGCCAGTGTTTTTCCGCAGTTCCTGCAATAGATGGCCATGGTCCTACCCCCCGTTCGACAATGCTAATCGGTGCCGATGCAAATCCTAAGCATAACGCTGTTTCCGGGGTCTCCGGCAGCCTGCTTTCGGAGGCGCCCCGTTCACCGCGCACAGCAGGAATACGCGTCCGGGGGCCCTTCGGTTCCCGCTCGCCAGCATGACTTTAGCCCATTGATCGCATCTCATTACCAGGACCGTCCAAACGAGGGGGAGTTTGCGCCATGCAGCGATTGCAGGGAAAAGTGGCCATCGTCACCGGAGCCGGTTCCGGCATCGGGCAGGGAATCGCTAAGCGCCTCGGCTGCGAGGGCGCCAAAGTCGTCATCGACTACATCGGCAGCGAAGCCGGCGCCGAACAGACCCTTAAGGCTATTCAGGACTGCGCCGGCCCCGGCGAGGGCCAGGTCGTCCAGGCCGACGTGACCAGCATGAGCGATGTCCGCTGCCTCGTCGACGAAGCCTGGAAGCGCTTCGGCGGCGCCGACATCCTTGTCAACAACGCGGGCATGGAAATTCGTTCCGATTTCTGGGACACCACCGAAGAGGAATACGACAAGGTGATGGCCGTCAACCTGCGCGGGCCGTTCTTTCTCGCCCAGGCCTTCGTCCAGCGTCTGCGCGAGGCAAAGAAGCCGGGCCGCATCATCAATATCAGCTCCGTCCACGAGGACATGGCCTTCCCGGGCTTTACCACCTACTGCTGCAGCAAGGGCGGCCTGCGGATGATGATGCGCAACCTCACCGTCGAGCTCGGCCCGCTCGGCATCACCATCAACAACATCGCTCCCGGCGCCATCGCCACGCCCATCAACAAATCTCTTCTCGCCGACAAGCCCAAACTCGATGCCCTGCTCCGCAACATCCCGCTGGGACGACTCGGCACCACCGACGATGTCGCCGCCATGGTTGCTTTTCTTGCCTCCGACGACGCATCTTATGTGACTGGCGCCACTTTCCTCGTCGATGGAGGGCTGATGCGCAATTATCACGAGCAGTAACCGAACGAAAAATATGGCCTCGAAAATCGAAGACTACGCCCTGATCGGTGACTGCGAGACCGCAGCGCTCGTGGACCGCAACGGCTGCATCGCCTGGCTCTGCTGGCCCGATTTCTCCTCCTGCGCCTGCTTCGCTTCGCTTCTCGGCAGCGAAGAACACGGCTTCTGGGCCATCTGCCCCACCGGCAACGACTGGCGGACCACCCGCTGCTATCGCGATCACACGCTCATCCTCGAGAGCACTTTCGAGACCTCCGAGGGCGCCGTCCGCCTGATCGATTTCATGCCTGTGCGCGGCCACAACTCCGACGTCGTGCGCATTGTCGAAGGCCTCCGCGGCTCGATGGATCTCCGTTCCACGCTGTCTCTGCGCTTCGACTACGGCCGCACGGTTCCCTGGGTGACTGCCATCGACGACGGCATCCGTGCCGTCGCCGGCCCGGGCGTCGCAGTCCTGCACACGCCGGTCCCCGTGCACGGGGAGGACCTGAAGACGGTTGCCGATTTCACCGTCAGCGAAGGCGACAGGGTGTCGTTCACGCTGACTTACGGTGACTCGTTCAAGCCCGATCCGAAGCCCATCGACGCCAAGCAGGCTTTGAACGATACGGAGAAGTTCTGGACCCACTGGGTGTCAAAGATGAACTACGATGCCTCGTATTGCGAGGCCGTCGAGCGCTCCCTGATCACCCTGAAGGCCATGACCTTCCGGCCCAGCGGCGGCGTCGTGGCTGCCCCCACCACCTCGCTTCCTGAATCCATCGGCGGCTCGCGCAACTGGGATTACCGCTATTGCTGGCTCCGCGACACCACCTTCACCCTCCTCGCCATGACCACCGCGGGCTATTTCGACGAGGCCTGCGAGTGGGAGGACTGGCTGCTGCGCGCCATCGCCGGCAGCCCCGATCAGGTCCAGATCATGTACGGCCTCAAAGGCGAGCGCTCGCTGGTGGAATGGGAGGCAGACTGGCTCCCCGGCTACGAAAAATCCGCGCCTGTTCGCATCGGCAATGCGGCCGCCACGCAGGTGCAGCTCGACATCTACGGCGAGATGCTCGACACGTTCTTCCACGCCCTCAAAGGACTGGGAAAGCACACGGAAGAAGATTTCAAAGCGCTCATGCTGCTGCTCGAACACCTGGAGACGATCTGGAAAGATCCCGACGAGGGCATCTGGGAAAGTCGCGGCGGCAAGAAGCAGTTCACCTACTCAAAAGTGATGGCGTGGGTCGCCTTCGACCGCGCGATCCTGATTGCCGAACATCTGGGCATGGACGCTCCGATCGACGACTGGAAGAAAACCCGCGACGCCATTCACGATCAGGTTTGCCGCATGGGTTTCGACAAGCAGAAGAACGCCTTCACGCAGTTCTACGGCTCTCCCGAGCTGGACGCATCAGCATTGTTGATACCGCTGGTGGGCTTCCTGCCCTTCAGCGATCCGCGCATTCGGGGTACCATCGAGGCCATCGAGCGCGAGCTTCTTCGCGACGGCTTTGTGATGCGCTATGAAACAGAGAAGATCGAGGACGGCCTGCCACCCGGGGAAGGCGCATTCATCGCCTGCAGTTTCTGGCTGGTGAGCTGCCTCAAGGGCGTGGGCCGGGAAGACGACGCGCGCCGGCTTTTTGAGCGCCTGCTCTCCCTGCGCAACGACCTCGGCCTGCTCTCTGAGGAGTTCGACGTACAACGCCAGCGGCTGGTCGGCAATTTCCCCCAGGCACTGTCGCACATCGCTCTCGTCAATGCCGCCTTCGAACTCGGAGGCAGGAACGGCTCCCGCCATCGCGCCCATGCCCACGGCCGAGTGGAAGCCCAGCCCGCTCACTGACAGGAGAACCGAGATCGCCATGCATCGCTTTCGCGTGTGGGCGCCACGAGCTCAGCGTGTCCGCGTCCAGGTCGACGGTACGTTTCATCCTCTCCACTCCGCGGGCGGCGGCTGGTGGCAGGCTGACGTCGATGCGGCTCGCCCCGGCAGCGACTACGCATACTTTCTCGACGACGAGAATCTCGCGCTCCCCGATCCGCGTTCGTTGTGGCAACCGCGCGGCGTCCACGGGCCTTCGCGCATCCTGGACCAGAGCGCGTTTGGCTGGACCGACGCCGACTGGCAGCCGCCGCCGCTCGAAAGCGCCGTCATTTACGAACTGCACATCGGCACTTTCACTCCCGACGGCACGTTCGATGCAGCCCAGAGGAAGCTTGATGCGATCCGCGAGCTCGGCGTCACCCATGTGGAGCTGATGCCTGTGGCCTCGTTTCCGGGCGTTCAGGGCTGGGGATACGATGGCGTGGCGTTGTTCGCTCCTCATGAGCCCTACGGCGGCCCGGAAGCGCTGAAGCGCTTTGTCGATGCCTGCCACGCGCGAGGTCTGGCGGTGCTGCTGGATGTGGTTTACAACCACCTGGGGCCGGACGGCAATTATCTGGGCAAATTCGGCCCGTACTTTACGAGCGCGCACCACACGCCGTGGGGCGACGCGGTCAACCTGGAGGACGCGGGCAGCCACGAGGTGCGGCGCTTTTTCTGCGACAACGCTCTGATGTGGCTGCGCGACTACCACTTCGACGGCCTTCGCCTGGACGCCGTCCACGCTTACACGGATCGCTCCGCGATTCATTTCATGGAGCAGTTGGGGGCCGAAGTCCACGCGCTTCAGGCTGAGACCGGCCACCGCTATGTCGTCATCGCCGAAAGCGATCTCAACGATCCGCGCTTTGTCACCGCGCCCGAAGCCGGCGGCTACGGCCTCGACGCGCAGTGGAGCGACGACTTTCACCACGCACTCTTTACTGTGCTCACTGGCGATCGCGGCGGCTACTATGCCGACTTCGGCGCGCTCGCCGATCTGGCCAAATCCCTGCGCGAGGTGTTCGTGTTCGACGGACGCTATTCGCGCTACCGCGACCGCATCCACGGCCGTCCCGTCCGCGGCCTGCCTGGCTGGCGCTTTCTCGGCTATTCGCAAAATCACGACCAGGTCGGCAACCGCGCCAAAGGCGAGCGGCTCTCCCAACTGGTCAGCCTGGGACGCGCCAAAATCGCCGCTGCGGTCGAGCTCACCGCGCCCTTTGTCCCCATGATCTTTCAGGGGGAAGAGTGGGCCGCGACGACGCCGTTCCAGTTTTTTACGGACCACGAGAAGGAACTCGGCAAGCGCGTCTCCGAAGGCCGGAAGAAGGAGTTTGCCGCCTTCGGCTGGAACCCCGCGGAGATCCCCGATCCGCAATCGCCCGAAACCTTCAGCCGCTCCAAGCTGAACTGGGCCGAGCGCGCCCAGCCGCCGCACGCAGAAATGCTCGGCTGGTACCGCCGCCTCATCGCGTTGCGCCACTCAACGCCCGATCTTGCCGACGGCGACCTGAGCCGCGTCCACATCCGCTTCAGCGAAGAAGGGAAGTGGTTCGTGATGGAGCGGGGCCGCATCACTGTCGTCTTCTCGCTCGCCGAAAATCCCGTTGACGTCCGCATCCGCGCCGGATCCTCGCCTGTCCTCGCCTCCGATGCCGGTGTTACCCTGCGGAAGGACCATCTGACGCTTTCCTCCGATTCCGTCGCCGTTTTAACCTGCGCCTGACCCCGATTCCGGTATGACCCGCGTGCGTCCCGCATGAACGAACTCTGGTTCTGCATCGTCATCTTCGTCACCTCGCTTGGCGCGGGCCTGCTCGGCGCGCTCAGCGGGCTCGGCGGGGGCGTGGTCATCGTACCGCTGCTCACCATCGCCTTTCACGTCGACATCCATTACGCCATCGGCGCATCGCTGGTCTCCGTCATTGCTACGTCTTCGGGTGCAGCCGCCGCCTACGTCCGCGAAGGCTACTCCAACATCCGCGTGGGCATGTTTCTCGAAATCGCGACTACGCTCGGAGCGCTCTTCGGCGCGTGGCTCACTACGAAGGCTCCCACTCAGGTCATCGGCATCGTATTCGGGGTCGTCCTTCTGTATTCCGCGTATGTCTCACTCAAGGCGCAACACGAGGTCATCACGCAGAAGGCCGACGCTCTGGCCATGAAGCTCAGACTCCTGGGCAAGTTCCCCACGGAAAACGGCGAGCAGGCTTACGTCGCGCAGCGCGTCCCGCTCGGTTTTGGCATGATGTGGATGGCCGGCGTGCTCTCCGGCCTGCTTGGCATCGGCTCGGGCGCTGTTAAGGTCATTGCCATGGATCAGGCCATGCGCCTGCCCTTCAAAGTCTCCACCACCACCAGCAACTTTATGATCGGCGTCACCGCCGCGGCCAGCGCCGGGCTTTACCTGCACAGCGGCTATCTGGCTCCAGGACTAGTCATGCCGGTGATGCTCGGCGTGCTCGCCGGCTCGCTCATCGGCTCACGGCTGCTCGTCAAAGCTCCGGTGCGGACGCTGAAGGTTGTCTTCTCTCTCCTGATCATCGCCATGGGCCTCGAGATGATCGTCAACAGCGTAAAGAGGATCTGAGCGCATGAGCTGGAACGACAAACGCATCGAGACCTGGGTCGGCATCATGCTGCGCACCGGCGTGCTGCTTGCCGCCGCCGTCGTCCTCATTGGCGGCGTTCTGTATATTGCGCAAAGCCACGGCAGGCCTTCGGATTACCGCGAGTTTCATGGTGAGCCCGCGCAGTATTCCACACTCACCGGCGCTGCCACCGGGGTTCGAACCCTCCAGCCGCGCAGCATCATCATGCTGGGCCTGCTGATCCTGATCGCCACGCCGGTAGCCCGCGTGGGCATGTGCGTGATCGGTTTTCTTTTTGAGCGCGACCGCCTCTACGTCGCGGTCAGCAGCGCTGTGCTGCTCATCCTGCTCTACAGCCTGTTCTTCCACAAGTAACAGCTACTGTTACACAGGCGCCAACAGCCGGATCATCAGAAAGATCGCTACGCCCAGGAAGAACACCAGCGCCATCCGAATCCCCGGCTCGCGGTTCACCTCCGGCAAGAGGTCCGTTGCCGCCACGTACATGGTTACCCCGGCCGAAACCGGCAGCCCGACGCGCACCCAGCTTGGAATCAGGCTGATGGCCAGCACACCGGCCAGCGTCGACGCTGCCAGCAACGCCGCCGACAGCACCGCTGCCCGGCGCGACCGTCCCGAGGCCAGCGTTACCGATGCCACCGTGAAGCCCACAGGGATCTTGTGCAGGAAGATTGCGATAAAGATCAGCCAGCCCAGCCACGTCGAAACCACGAAGCCCGACGCGATGGCTACGCCGTCGAACAGCGCGTGCACCGAAAGCCCGAGCAACACCGAGTAGCCCGTGTGCCGGTGCAGGAACTCCTCGGCGTGCGTCTCCTCGCCCACGTGAAAGTGCGGGGTGATCGTGTGCTCCAGCAGATGCGTGATGCAGTACCCGCCCAGCATCAGCGCCGGCGTCCATGCCGCGGAGAACTTCAGGCTCTCCGGGAGCATGTCCAGCAGCGCCACCGCCATCATGAAACCCGCGCCCAGGGCGATAAAGTAGCGCAGGTAATTCTGCGGCCATGTGCGCCGGACTGCGACCATGCCGCCAAAAATATTGGCGAAGCCTGCGAGGGCGCCGAGGATGAGCGAGACGATCATGGTTAGCCGCTGTGCCGGATGTGCAGCACGTCGCCGTCCTGCACCAGGTAGTCTTTGCCTTCCAGCCGCAGCGTTCCCTGGGACCGCGCGACCGCCTCAGAACCCGCTGCCAGCAGCGTGTCCCAGTGGATCGTCTCCGCCCGGATGAAATGCTTCTCCAGGTCGGTGTGGATCGCACCCGCCGCTTCCTGCGCGCGCGAGTTCGCCGGCACCGTCCACGCGCGGCATTCGTCTTCGCCCACGGTGAAGAAACTGATCAGCCCCAGCAGCTCGTAGCTGCGCCGGATCAGCCGCACCAGACCGCTCTCCTTCAGCCCATACGACGAGAGGAATTCCTGCGCTTCCTCCTCGTCCATTTCGGCCAGCTCCGCTTCCACCTTGCCGCAAAAGGCGGTTACTCCGGCATTCGGGCGCGAGGCCAGCTCCGACAGCCCATATTTCTGCCCGGCTTCTTCGAGATCCTTGCCGAGCGTCGCGCTCTCCGAGACGTTCACCGCGTACAACACCGGCTTCTGCGAGAGGAACATGAATCCGCGAATCAGCTTCTTCTCCTCCGCCGTCATCTCCAGCTCGCGCAGCGGCTTTTCCGCCTCCAGCGACGCTTTCGACCGCAGCAGCAGCGCGTTCTCCTTTTCGAGATCCGGCGTCCGCATTTTCTTCAGATCTTTTTCGAGGCGCTCCAGACGCTTCTCCACCTGCGTGAGGTCGCTCAGCATCAGGTCGAACTCCACGCTCTTTGCGTCGCGCAGCGGATCGATCGCGCCCACGTGCGCAATCGAATCGTCCTCAAAGGCCCGCAGCACGTGGATCAGCGCGTCGACATTGCGCAGGCTGGTGAGGAACGCCGTCTCTTTCAGCGCCTCCTGCCCGATCGCCGCCACGTCGGCGTACTCCACCGTCGCGTGCACCAGTTTTTTCGGGTTGCAGAGCTCCGCGAGCCGGTCCAGCCGATCGTCCGGAACCTTGGCCACGCCCAGATGCGCTTCGCGCGGGTTCGAATAGCCGCGATCTTCGCGCCGGGCGCGCGTCAGAATCTGGAACAGAGAAGTCTTGCCCACCTGCGGCAGGCCGATAATGCCCGTCTTCATGAGAAGTCCTTAAAGAAATTCAATTTTAGTGCTTTAGGCGCTGCTGCTCAGAATGCGCCGCTCACGGCCGGGCTGTCTCTGCCACGGCGCGCCGTTCCCACGGCTGCAGGATGCGCACCGATTTCATGCCCGCCGCTGTCGCCGCCTCGATGCCCAAGTCCGTGTCCTCGAAGACGAGGCACTTCTCGGGCGCAATCCCCAGCTTCTCCGCGGCGAGCAAAAACGGATCGGGCGCGGGCTTGGCGTTCCTGTACTCGCCCGCGCATACCAGCACGTCGAACTTGTCCAGCAGGTGCGTGGCTTCCAGCGACTTCACCACCGACTCCCGCGTGCTGCCGGAAACCACCGCAAACGGAATGCGCCCGTGCTGGGCCTTGATTTGTTCCAGCACCTCCGGCACCGCCGTCAGCTTCGGCAGCAGCTCGTAGTAGAGGCCTTCTTTGCGATGCGCCACTTCCTCCACGGGCATGGAAAGCCCCCGCATCCGGTTCAGCTCCCCAACAATTTCGCGGATCGGCTTGCCGCCCCACTGGTAAAAGAGGTCTTCCGGATACTCGCAGCCCCACTCCGCCAACGCCGTCTTCCAGGCGATGTAGTGCAGCGGCATGGAGTCGACGATGGTTCCGTCGCAATCGAACAGATAGGCGTGGAAATCCCCTGTGGGGAGGGTCAGAGTCATGTTCTTAGCGTATAGGGAATGGCCAGGGAAAAGCGTTCAGGGGTCAGGGGTTACGGTTTGGGACCGCGCTAGCTCCATTCCATTGCGTACTGCGGGGAAATGCCTGACGGCGCAGGCTTCGCCTCGCTGGCCAGCTCCAGCACCAGCCGCTCCAGCACCAGGCGCTTGTCCGGAGGCTGCGAGCGGAGCTCCAGATCGGCTCGCGCAATCAGCCGCAGAGCCCGCGTGAGCTCGCGCCGCGATTTGTAGCGCCGCGCCTGCCGGATCACGTCTTCCGCGGCAAACGGCGGCATGCGAAAGCCCTGCCACAGCGCCTGCCAGATCGCCCGCGAGTCCCGCACGTTTTTCTCGATGATCACGAGCATCTGGCGGAAGGTTCGCGCCAGCATGTACAGGTGCCCGATCGCCGCATCCTCGCCGCCATCGCTGGCGTTGAGCAGCCCGTGCAGCAGGCTGAGCGCGCGCGCCCGATCCTTCGCCGAAATGGCGTCCGTCAGCTCGTAGAGCGACCGCTGCTTGGCCGCCAGCACCATCGTCTCCACGTCGCCGAGGGTCACCCGACGCTTTTCTCCCACGTAGAGCGCCAGCTTCTCGAATTCGCTCGCGATCAGCATCATGTCCGCGCCCAGGGCGTCGGCCAGCTCCCGCGCCGCATCCGGGTCAAACTGAATCTCCCGCAGCTTCGCCTCCGCGGCGATCCACTTCAGCGCGTCGGCCTCGTCGACGCGGGCCAGCTCCACCACCCCGCACCATTCGCCCAGGGTCTCGCGGATCCGCTCGTAGCGGTCTTTGTCCTGCATGTCCATGCGCCGCGGGTCCGACGGAATGCGCAGATGATCGGCCACGAAAATCACCAGCGCCTGCGGATTGGGCGAGCGGAAATACGCCTCGATGGCCGCGAATTCATCCTTCTTCGCGCCGCGCGTGTAGAGCGTTTTCAGATTCCTGACGAACAGCACCTGGAACGGCGCCATCAGCGATGGTGTTTGCGCCCGATCCAGCGCCTCAAAGATGTTGGTCTCGGCCAGGTCGAGATCCGACAGGCAAAAGTCCCGCAGCTCCGCGGGGACCAGCGCGGACAGCACCGCTCGCCGGCACCGCTCGTAGAGGAAAATGTCGTCCCCGGCGAGAACGTACCCCGCGCGCATTCGGTTTTCGTGGATCTCCGCCAGAAAGCGGTCGGTCGATGCGAATCCCGCGCCCATGCCTCCACCAGTCTACCGAGGCCGATGCCTTCCACGAAGCGGAAAACGCGTGCCGGACCCCTCTGCGAATGCAATTGGTAGCCAGACCCCTGGCTAACGGCGAGTGTCCTATTTCTGACGGTGGTTGAACAATTCGACGCATCGAGGAGCGTCGAAGAGCAGCCCGCAGGGGCTGAAGCCCATTGGTTTGTGGGACCTGTACGGCACGACTCAAGTCGCGCCCTGATACAAAACCCGGGAGCAATTCTTTAACGGACTTCAGAGACACCACAGCAGCAGCTAACAGGTATCGACTACTCTCGCCGCTCCTGCAGGAAATCCGGCGCCACCGGATTCTCATAGAGCGAATAATCCCGCGTCACCACCGTTAGTCCGCTGGGCGTCACAAAATAGTTCTTGCGGTCGTCGCTGGGGTCGTACCCGATCACCGTGCCTTCCGGCAGATGAACGTCGCGGTCGATGATCGCGCGCCGGATGCGGCAGTGCCGCCCGATGTTCACGTGCGTGAAGACGATGCTCGAATCCACCTCGGAGTAGGAGTTCACGCGCACATCCTGCGAGAGCACGCTGTTGCGCACCACCGCGCCGGATACAATGCAGCCGCCGGAGACAATCGAGTTGATGGCCATCCCGGTGCGCCCCGGCTCGCCGAAGACAAATTTTGCCGGCGCATACTGCCGCACCCGGGTGCGGATGGGCCAGCTGCCGTCGTACAGGTTGAACACCGGCGACACCGAGGCCACGTCCATATTGGCGTCGTAATACGCCTCCAGCGTCCCCACGTCGCGCCAGTACAGCGCTTCCTTCCGATTCTCGTCGACGAAGTTATAGGCGTACATCTTGTATTTGCCCAGGATTGCCGGCAGGATGTTATGCCCGAAGTCGTGCTGCGACTCCGGATCTTCCGCATCCTTGATCAGCGCCGGCAGCAGCACGTCCGTGTTGAAGAGGTAGATGCCCATCGAAGCATCCACCATGTTGGGATTCCAGGGCGAGCGCAGCTCCGTTTGTTTCGGCTTTTCGAGGAAGCCGATCACCTCGCCATTGCGCGCCACTTCGACCACGCCGAAGCGCGGCACCTCGTGCGGTTCGATGGGCAGCGTCGCCAGGGTCACATCCGCGCCGGAATCCTGATGCTGCTGCAGCATCTTGCCGTAGTCCATTTTGTAGATATGGTCGCCGGAGAGGATCAGCACGTGGTTCGGCTGCTCCGACCCGATCGAATAGATGTTCTGGTACACCGCGTCCGCCGTGCCCATGTACCAGTTGGCGCTCACCCGCTGCATGGGCGGCAGAATCTCGATAAATTCACCCAGCTCCTGCGCCACCACCCCGGTCCACCCTTCGCGGATGTGCCGGTTCAGCGACAGCGCCTTGTACTGGGTGAGGATGTAAACCCGCCGCAGATCGGAGTTGATGCAGTTCGACAGCGTGATGTCGATGATCCGGTATTGTCCGCCGAACGGAACTGCCGGTTTGGCCCGATCGCGTGTCAGGGGAAACAGGCGCTCGCCTGCTCCGCCTGCCAGAAGTACGCCCAGAGTATCCTTCATCGGCATGCCCGACCGTCCCCTGCGCCGCTGTTTGCCGGATTGGCCGCCTTCCCACTCCATTCCGCAGCGCCGCCGTTTCGCGCCTGCGTACGGCGAAGGCCAGATATATCACATTCGTGTGGAACTTCGCGTCCTCTGAGGGGTCATGCGTCGTCCGCTTCGTCCCGTTCGGTGCCGGCCGCCGCATCCGCGCTCTCTCCGCTGACTGCGATCCGCAGCGACTTCAGAAAATGCAGGTCCTGCGCCGTGAACGTGCCCTGCTCCTCGCTGTCTGCCTGCCCCGCTTTCGATGCGCCCACCGCGCCCGCGGGCTGCTCCTCGATTTCGTTCAGCCCGATGGTCGCCTCCAGCATCAGCAGGACCTCAAACCCCTGCCTGCGGATATCGGCGACGACGCCGGCGATCTGTGTGGATTCCGAGACGCTCTCGTGAATCGCCTCGCCCAGTTGCTGCACCAGTTTGCGGAGTTTTTGGTTCAATGCAGACCTCGCTTCCGTTTCTCCTACATTATCTTCTGACGTTCCCGGCGGGCAATCGGATTCGACACCTTTGCGATTACGCCTGCCGGACAATTGTTACGCCAGGAACCGGTAGACTTTTCCTATGGAGCCCAACCGCATTGGCCGGATCCTCGGCGTCACCACGCGTGTCGCCGGCGAGAAGCTGCGCGAGCAGGCCGATCGTCTGGCCTCTGCCTCGGCGCAGCCGGCTCCCTCCGGTCCAAAATCCGCTCCGGCTGCCGCGCCGGGGGCCTCCCGATC
>JBATVK010000112.1:0-16820 GCA_049671725.1 Acidobacteriaceae bacterium | reverse complement strand
AACCACAACCGTGGTGGGCACAAAAATGAGCACAGTCCGCTAAAAGTTCTAGGGAAGGAGCGCTCTAAGCTGCTGAAATGTTTGGCTCCTCAGGTAGGACTCGAACCTACAACCCTTCGGTTAACAGCCGTGGGCGCGGTTCCTCCACCTGCTGCTACGGGTTGCTATAAGCTCCTATCCTTTGTGCACTTTAGCCTCTACCTCCGTGGTTGCAATTGCTATCCATACCGCCCCAATTATGACCGATTTTGAAGGTGGGTGGGCACAAAAATGGGCACAGTCGCGTGAGGTGAATCCCTCGGTTGAGACAAGTTGAAATTGGACCCATAGGGTCGTCGAACTGGTTTCCGAAGCATCCCTCTTCCATGGCAAAGACCCAATCAGAAACGAACACACGTCGTCGTCTCGGCTGAGACAGAAAAGCGGCCATGCGGCCGCTTCGATTCGAGATCCACTCGATTCGCTTCTAACCACCCACGAGGAAAGCTCGCGCTGCGCCCATGAGCTCCGGCGCCACGGTCTCCAGATCATTTTCCCTCATGAGCCGAAGCGGAACGCGATCGCCGAGTTCTGGGTTCAGGCCGGTCAAACAGGATTGGATCACGGTGGGATCTTCCTTTTCGGCGAGCATCCGGACCAGTTGGAAGGCGAACTTCAGACGCTGTTCTGCATCCCTGTAGACCTCGCCTCCCTCTATCCACCGATCGACGGCGCGCACGTCGCAGACACCGCCGGCGTAGGCGGTGAGCTTGCGGCCGATAACGCCGACCAGCTGTTTGACGATCTCGGGAATGGGAAGGCGAAGAGCTTCGCGATGCGCTGGAAGATCAGGCCGAGATGCCGGAACGGTGGACATTGGAGACCTTCCTGCAAATCCGAGCATAAAGCAATTACCTCATAATCACTGGTAAATCAGATAGCAATTCCTCGATGTAGCGGCGGAGCGTGCCCTTCATCAGCAGTCCGCGGGTGATGTTGTCAAGCCAAAGGCTCTGTCCCAGGTTGTGGAGCTTTTGAGTGGCTTTCATCAATATTTCCCCGGATTGCTCCGGATGGGGGGCTGGTGTATCGGGCTGCGGTCGATGAGCGCGCGCTACTGCGGCTGTGTCTTTTCCGGATGCCTCGCGCGGGTGGGGATTGTGCCAAGTACCGTCTGGAGCAAGGATCGCGTCAGCTTGTTTCGGCCCCCAGCTTCGACGCTTGTAAGAATGAACCCGATCGTGATTCTTCAGGACTGGATGCCCGACCTGCCGACGGCATCCGCTCAACCCAATCGTGCGACAGTTCCATTGGGCGCCTTCTTGTTTGGTTCCGGAATTCGAGCGCATGCACAGGTTCAACGCGGCGTCGAAGGCGCACGGTGGAATCGCCTCATCGAGTTCAACCCGCCCGATCACTTGTTGCCTGGTCATCCAGTGCGGGCGGTGCGAGAGTGGCGGCAGGTATTGTCGGACCTGTTAAGGCAGCGAGGTAACTCTTCTTCCTGATCGAACGCAGCTGGCAGGGAAGACCTTGCGTGGAGGTGGAGCGCGAGAGATGGGCTACGGTTTGAGCTTTTCGCCGTGGCACTGGGGATGCTGGCACTGGCATGTAAGTTCGGTGACAGCCTTTGCATCCGCGCAGACTTCGCTACAGTACTTTTTCCCATCCGCGGGGATACAGTTACAGGCGGGACGTGCGCATTTTGACGGTGCATTCATGAGATCGACTCCCTTGTGCCGCGCGTTCCTCTTGCATTTCCGACACCGCTTCAGCATGACACGAGGCGCTGGTAACAATCCGTTCTGTTTTGCTCATTCGGTGCCGGATGATTAAGAAGCCGGGTTCAATTCTCCATCCCGTGCCGCGTTGCCCAGCTGAGAATGCCAGATGTCGCACCGCACTGCAATTTGTCGTGATCGCAAAGGTCCGGCGAGCGATCGGCTGTCACTGAGCAAAACTGCACAGTATCCGCATCTCCACGGGTCGATACTTGCGGCAAGGGTCCGACCGCCGTCTTAGTACTCTCTTGCACCCGATCTTTGAGACACGGCACACCTCGATCGAGCCCGCTGCGATTGCGTCGGTCGATCACGAACCCCCTCTTCCGCGCCGAGACCTCCGGGGGCCAACTTCAGGAGGAGATTCTTCGTGAAACCGAATGCAGGCAACTCTGAGTCGAAGCCAGCACCGAAAGACGATCTCAAGTCCCTTCCCATGCAGGAGGTATTGAAGAAGCTCGACGCGACAGCGGAGGGCCTGACCAAAACCGAAGCTCAGAGCCGGCTCATCAAGTATGGCCCGAACGCCATCGCGGAAAAGAAGACCAATGCATTCCTGAAGCTCCTCTCCTATTTCTGGGGGCCCATTCCGTGGATGATCGAGGTGGCCGTCGTCTTGTCCGGGGTGGTGCGGCACTGGATGGACTTTGGCATCATCCTGTTTCTCCTGCTTTCGAATGCCGTCGTGGGGTTCTGGGAGGAGCATCAGGCGGGCAACGCCATCGCCGCCCTTAAGGCCAGGCTGGCCATCAATGCGCGGGCTAAACGCGACGGTAAGTGGACGACACCAAAGGCATCGGAGCTGGTGCCCGGCGACGTCATCCGCCTGCGGTTAGGCGACATCATTCCGGCGGATGCGCGCCTGCTGGACGGCGATTCCATTGAAGTGGATCAGTCGGCGTTGACCGGCGAATCTCTGCCGGTTACGGTCAAGGCGGGCGGCGCCGTATTTTCAGGCTCGATCCTCCGCCAGGGCGAGATCGACGCCATGGTGTACGCCACCGGGACGAACACCTACTTCGGCAAAACCGCGCAGTTGGTGGAAGAGGCGCATACCGTCAGCCATTTCCAGCGATCCGTGCTGAAGATTGGCGACTACCTCATTATTCTGGCGGCCGCCCTCGTGATACTGATCCTGGTGGTTGCGCTCTTCCGGGGCGATCCGGTTCTGACTACGCTCGAGTTTTGCCTGGTGCTTCTCGTCGCCGCCATCCCCGTTGCCATGCCCACAGTATTGTCGGTGACCATGGCCGTCGGCGCGAGGCTGCTGGCGAAGAAGGAAGTGGTAGTGACACGCCTGTCCGCAATCGAGGAGCTGGCCGGCGTGGACATCCTGTGCTCGGATAAAACCGGCACGCTGACGCAGAACAAATTAACCCTGGGTGATCCGTTCAGCGTCAACAACATCCCTGGCGATCAGGTGATTCTCTGGGCCGCGCTCGCCTCACGCGCCGAAGACAAGGACACCATCGATCTGGCGGTGATCGGTGGAGTGAAGGACGAGAAGGCCCTGAAGAGCTATCAGATCCTGCATTTTCAGCCCTTCGATCCGGTGCATAAGCGGACAGAAGCCACCGTGAAAGCTGCGGACGGAAAGCAGTTCTTTGTGGCGAAGGGCGCTCCACAGGTGATTCTTGCCATGGCAACCAATGCCGGCGAGGTTAAGCCGGCCGTCGAAAAAGCTGTGAATGAATTTGCCGGACGGGGCTTCCGCTCCCTGGGCGTGGCGCGCGCGGATGAGGAGGGTAAGTGGCAGTTTGCAGGAGTGCTGCCGTTATTCGATCCGCCGAGAGAGCAGGCCAAAGCCACCATCGCAAACGCCCGGCAAATGGGAGTGAGCGTAAAGATGGTGACGGGCGATCAGGTGGCCATTGCGCGCGAGACCGCCAAACAGCTGGGGATGGGAACAAATATCCTCGACGCCAGCTCACTGGGTGACACAAAACAGCAGGATACGGCTCAATCCGCGGCAGCCATCGAGGAAGCGGACGGCTTCGCCCAGGTTTTTCCGGAACACAAGTTCCACATTATCGAGGTTCTCCAGAAGCGCGGCCACTTCGTCGGCATGACCGGCGATGGTGTCAATGACGCCCCCGCGCTGAAACAGGCAGACTGCGGAATCGCCGTTTCCGGAGCGACCGATGCGGCCCGCGCGGCGGCATCGATCGTGCTGCTGGCATCGGGCCTGTCGGTGATCATTGACGCGATCAAGGAGAGCCGGAGGATTGTGCAGCGGATGAACAGCTACGCCATCTACCGCATTGCGGAAACGCTGCGGGTGCTGTTGTTCATGGTACTGGCAATCCTGGTGTTCAACTTCTATCCGTTAACGGCCGTGATGATCGTGCTGATCGCGGTGCTCAATGATGGGGCAATCCTTTCCATCGCCTATGACAAAGTGCATTACAAGGAAAAGCCCGAAGCCTGGAACATGCGCCTGGTGCTCGGGATCGCAACCGTGCTCGGCCTGGTCGGCCCTGTAGCAGCCTTCGGATTGTTCTACCTTGGCGACCGTGTCCTGCACCTTGGACATCCTCAGCTACAGACATTGATGTACCTGCTGCTCTCTGTCGCCGGCCACCTGACCATTTTCCTCACCCGCACTCGCGGGCCCTTCTGGTCGATACGCCCCGCCCGCATCCTGTGGATGGCCGTGCTCGGGACGCAGGGGATTGCCACCCTCATTGCGGTCTATGGGCTGTTCATGGCCCCGCTCGGCTGGAGGCTCGCCGGAATCGTATGGATCTACGCTCTGGTCTGGGCAGTCGTAACGGACCGCGTGAAACTCCTTGGTTATCGGATCCTCGACCCCACAAAAGCACCTTTGCTCGCAAAGAAGACGCCTGTCGATCGCACGCCACAAATCGCCGCGCGAGCCTATGAGCTCTACCAACAGCGAGTGCATGGCGAAAGTCAGCAGGATCAGGACTGGCTCGAAGCGGAAAGAGAAATACGGAGCATTCCGCCAGCAGACCCGAAGGTTGCGTAAACGCGTGCGCGGCGCAGAAGGAAGAAGATGAAAATCGAATCGAAGCGTTTCCGTGTCCCTTCCGGAAAGAAGGTCGTACTTAGCAAGTGGCCTACAACAGTGGAACCTATCTGCCCGTCGGACGTCGAGTACGACGACCTTCTCGCAAAGCATGTCAGGGAGCTGAGTTCTCTGCAGCAGCTTCATTACGCGTCGCACCACTATGCTCTGCTTCTGGTATTTCAGGGAATGGACGGCGCCGGCAAGGACGGGGCCATCCGGCACGTCATGTCCGGAGTGAATCCTGAAGGGTGCGAGGTGTTCAGCTTTAAGCAGCCAAGCGCGGAAGAACTGGATCACGACTTTCTGTGGCGCGCTGTCTGCCGTCTTCCGGAGCGCGGGCGGATAGGCATCTTCAATCGTTCCTATTACGAAGATGTACTGGTGGTTCGGGTGCATCCCGAGCTTCTCCGCAGCCAGGGGCTTCCGGAAGAGCTTCGTGACGAGAACACCGGGTGGGAGGGGCGGTATCGCTCCATCGTGGAGATGGAGAAGCACCTGCACCGCAACGGTACCCGAATCGTAAAGATATTTCTTCACCTTTCACAGGAGGAGCAGCGAAGACGATTCCTCGCCCGCATCGATGAGCCGGACAAGAACTGGAAGTTCAGCCTCGCTGATATTCAGGAGAGGAAGTACTGGAAGGATTATGCGAAGGCCTATGAAGCATGCCTGCACGCCACCAGCACGCACCATGCTCCCTGGTATGTCGTCCCCGCCGACGACAAAGAGAATGCGCGGCTGATTGTCTCCCGTATTGTCCTCGACGCACTCGAAGATCTCAAAATGGCATGGCCGAGAACCACGCCGAAGCGACGTGCAGAATTGCAGATCATTCGAAAACATCTGGCAGCGTAAAGACTCGCCGCTGCGTTCACTCTTCGCAAGCCCCAAGACAGTAAGACAAAGAGGATCGTTCCCTATGTCCACCACTGAGCAGATTCCAGGCGTTGATGCGGAGAGCCCGGCTTCCCTGAGCACTTGCCCTACGAATCCGGCGGCGCCGGCTGACTTCATCTTCGACGTCGCTCTATCCAGCGCGGTCGCTGCGAACGGCCGGCACGAAGCTGCAGCGCCGGTTCCCGATGGCCCGCTTACACCCCAGGTGCTCGACCGGATGAACCGTTACTGGCGCGCCGCGAATTATCTTTGCATTGGACAAATCTATCTCTTCGAGAACCCCCTGCTGCGAGAACCGCTAAGAGCGGAACAGATCAAGCCCAGGCTGCTCGGCCACTGGGGGACTTCGCCCGGGCAAAACCTCATCTACATTCACCTGAACCGGCTGATCAAAGAGCACGATGCGGACATCGTCTATATCGCCGGTCCCGGACATGGCGGCCCTTCGCTCAATGCGAATTCCTGGCTTGAAGGAAGCTATACCGAAGTTCACCCGGAGATCACGCAGGACGAGAGCGGGATGAGGTTGCTCTTCAGAAAGTTCTCAACGCCGGGTGGTGTGCCCAGCCATTGCGGACCACACGTCCCGAATTCCATGCATGAGGGCGGCGAATTGGGCTACTCGCTGGTCCACGCTTATGGCGCGGCCTTCGACAATCCCGACCTGATCGTTGCCTGCATCATCGGCGATGGAGAATCGGAGACGTGTCCGCTCGAAGGAAGCTGGAAGTCGGTCAATTTTCTCAACCCCGTGCGCGACGGCGCGGTACTACCGATTCTTCACCTGAACGGTTACAAGATCTCCGGACCCACAGTTCAGGCGCGCACGAGCGACGAAGATCTGAAAGCGCTGTATACAGGACGGGGTTACAAGCCGCATTTCGTGGAAGGCAGCGACCCGGAGCGTGTGCATCAGCTTCTGGCAGGAACGCTCGATGAGTGCTACGCCGAGATTCGAGCCATTCAGAAGGAGGCGCGCAGGGACGGATTCAAGAAGCAGCCAGTCTGGCCTATGATCGTCCTGCGCACGCCCAAAGGATGGACCTGCCCGAAGTCCGTGGATGGCATTCCCATTGAAGGCACCTTCCGCGCGCACCAGGTACCACTCGCGACGGTTCGAGAGAATCCCGAACACCTGAAGCTTCTTGAGACCTGGATGCGAAGCTATAAGCCGGAGCAGCTCTTCGATGCCAATGGAGCATTCCTTGCCGAGTTAGCCGAACTTGCCCCGAAGGGTAACCGCCGTATGGGCGGCAATCCCCATGTGAATGGTGGCCGGGTGTTGAAGACGCTCGATCTGCCGAACTTTACCGATTACGCGCTGGAGATTCCCGGTCCCGGCGAGGTAATAGCGGAGGCGCCGCGGAAACTGGGCGACTTCTTCCGTGACATCTTCAGGCTGAACCCGACGAACTTTCGCATGTTCTGTCCCGATGAGACGAATTCCAATCGCCTGAATTCGGCGCTTGAGGCAACAAAGCGTTGCTTCATGGCGGAAACTGTCTCGATCGACGACGAACTCAGCCCGGACGGCCGCATCATGGAAGTATTGAGCGAGCACTGCTGCGAGGGGTGGCTCGAAGGCTACTTACTCACCGGGCGCCATGGCATGTGGTCTTCCTACGAGGCTTTCGCGCAGGTGGTCGACTCAATGCTGACGCAACATGCCAAATGGCTGGAACAATGCCGCGAGTTTCCGTGGCGTAAGCCGCTTGCTTCCCTCAACGTTCTGCTCACCAGCCACGCATGGCGCAATGACCACAACGGGTTCAGCCACCAGGCAACCGGGTTTGTCGACAATGCGCTGGCGCGCAGGAGCGAGACCGTTCGCGTGTACTATCCTCCCGACGGCAATTGCCTGCTGAGCGTATTCGATCACTGTATGCGCAGCCGCAATTACGTCAACCTCGTGACCTGCGGTAAACAACCACAGCTGCAGTGGCTGACCATGGATGAGGCGCTCGAGCATTGCTCGCGCGGTGCATCGACCTGGAAGTTTGCGACCAACGACGGAGGCGCGGAGCCGGACGTCGTCCTGGCCTGCGCGGGCGACGTGCCCACCATCGAAATATGCGCGACTTCCTGGCTTTTGCAAAAGTATGTTCCCGGCATCAGGGTGCGAGTGGTGAATGTGGTGGATCTGAGCGTTCTGATGATGCCGGATCAACACCCGCATGGGATGGACAATATGTCCTTCAACGAGCTCTTCACCACCGACGCGCCTGTCATCTTCGCCTTTCACAACAATCGTTGGCTCATTCATACGATGGTTCACGGGCGCTCCAACGAGGGGCGCTTCCATGTGCGCGGCTATATGGACCAGGGCACCACCACCACGCCCTTCGATATGGTTGTGCTGAATCAGATGAGCCGCTTTCACCTTGCCATCGACGCGCTGAAGAATGTCCCGCGGCTCCGTTCTGTGGCTTCCGACGTCATCGATAGGTTCAATCGAAAGCTCTATGAGCACCACGACTACCTTCGGCAGCACCTCGAAGACATGCCGGAGATCAGGAACTGGCACTGGACCGCTGATTTCAGCGAAGCAGTCGCTCCTCCTCCACTGGCCAAGGGACATCCTCGGCCCAGCGTGTTCACGGACAGTTAGACCACGAAGTATGCGACGACAGCGGAGAGTGTTGTGGCCACAAATTCAGGAACTGACGGCATGGATGCGCTGACGGAATTGGCGCTCAACCTGCACTGGTCGTGGAACCACGCGGCGGACGAACTCTGGAAACGCCTCGATGCCGATCTGTGGGAGGCGACTCAGAACCCGTGGGTGATTCTTCAAACGGTGTCTCGGGACACCGTCAGGTCCGCATTGGCCGAAGCGGGCTTCCGTCAGCGTCTCGACGAATTACTACAACAGAATCGGGAATCGTATAGTACCGCGGCGTGGTTTCAAACGAAGCACCCGGGCTCCCCCCTCACATTGGCCGCCTACTTCAGCATGGAGTTCATGCTGAGCGAAGCATTGCCGATCTACTCGGGTGGACTTGGCAATGTCGCGGGCGATCAGATGAAGGCTGCGAGCGATCTGGGCGTTCCGGTGGTGGGCGTTGGCCTGCTCTACGGCCAGGGCTACTTCCGCCAGGATTTCGATTCGGAGGGCCGACAGCGGGCGTTGTATCCGGTCAACGATCCAGGCCAGTTGCCCATCCGCCCATTGCGGAGGCCGAATGGGGAATGGTTGCGATTGCAGATCCAGTTGCCAGGATCGAAGATCTGGCTTCGCTGCTGGGAAGCCTCTGTTGGAAGAACGAAGCTATATCTGCTCGACACTAACGACTTTGCCAATACTGCAGCTCACCGCGGTATTACGAGCGAACTCTACGGTGGCGACGCGGAGATGCGTCTGAAACAGGAGATCGTGCTGGGCATCGGGGGCTGGCGCTTGTTGCGGGCGCTGGGTCTGCAGCCTGAGGTCTGCCATCTCAACGAAGGCCATGCAGCCTTTGCCACCCTGGAGAGAGCGCGATTCCACATGGAGGATCATAAAAAACCATTTGATCTCGCCATGAATGTCACGCGAGCTGGGAATGTTTTCACGACGCATACTGCGGTCTCAGCCGGATTTGACCGCTTCGATCCCCACCTCGTTCGCAAATATCTCACTCATTATGCGCAGGACGAACTCGCGACTCCCGTTGAAAACTTACTCGCAATGGGAAGACAGAACCGTGACGATGATTCGGAATCATTCAACATGGCCTGGCTTGCGGTGCGCGGCAGCGGCCGGATCAATGGCGTCAGCAAACTGCACGGACACGTGAGCCGGCATATCTTTCACGAGCTTTTTCCGCGCTGGCCCGAGCCGCAGGTCCCCATCGGTTCAGTGACCAATGGCATCCATGTGCCGACCTGGGACTCGGCGGCGGCGGATGCGCTATGGACCACCGCCTGTGGCAAAAAGCGCTGGCGGGGTGATGGCGCCGCCGATGATGACATCCGCCACTTGACGGACGCGGAGCTATGGCAGATGCGCACAAGCGGGCGAAACACGCTGACCGATCGGATCCGCGTGCGATATGCGCGTCAGCTTGCTTCGGAAGGCCGCCAATCGTCGAACACCGAATCCGTATTCGATGACAAGGTTCTCACTCTGGGATTCGCACGCCGATTTGCGACCTATAAGCGTCCGAATCTTCTTCTGCATGATCCGGAGCGGTTGATTCGCCTGCTCTCCAATCCGCAGCGGCCGGTGCAATTGATCCTTGCCGGAAAAGCTCACCCTCAGGACTTACCCGGACAAGCGCTGATTCAGCAGTGGAACGATTTCATCCATCGGCCGGAAGCCTGCAGGCACGTCGTGTTTCTCAGCGATTACGACATGCAGCTAACCCAGGAACTGGTGCAGGGTGTCGACGTCTGGATCAACACACCGCGGCGTCCGTGGGAAGCCTGCGGAACCAGCGGCATGAAAGTCCTGGTCAACGGAGGCCTGAATCTTTCCGAGCTGGACGGCTGGTGGGCGGAAGCGTATTCCCCTGCGGTCGGGTGGGCCATCGGCGACGGCAAAGAGCACGGCGAAGATCCGGCATGGGATGCCGAGGAGGCAGCGGAGTTGTTTGCCGTACTTGAGAACCAGGTCATTCCGGACTTTTATGAGCGAGACGAAAACGGGATGCCCGTGAAATGGCTGGTGCGGGTCCGGGAAAGCATGGCGCAACTGACTTTGGATTTTTCCGCCACCCGGGCTATCCGTGAATATACCGAGGATCACTATCTTCCTGCCGCTTCCGGGTATGCGGATCGCGCAGCCCACGACGGAGCGCTCGGTAATAGCCTGGTGGAGTGGCAAAGGAAAATCGCTCAGCACTGGGGCTCCGTGCACTTTGGCAACGTCGACGTGAAGACGCACGATGAGCAGCATTTTTTCAGGGTTGAGGTTTTTCCGGGGCTTTTCGCTCCGGATGAGATAAGAGTCGAACTCTATGCGGACTCAGACCAGAAGGCCGGATCTCCTTCTGTTGCAGTGATGACGGCATGTACGGCCAGCGCAAATACACGAGGAGTTCTTGTGTATTTGGCTGAAACATTGAGAAGCCGTCTTGCCAGCGATTACACGCCACGCGTCATTCCACATCATCCGAGCGCATCGGTGCCGCTCGAAGCTTCTCAAATCGTATGGCAGAGGTAATTCGCATGGGATCACACGCCGCTGCTTTCTTCACAGCGGAATACATACAGGAAATGTCAGGAGGAAAGTTATGCGAAACAGGCTTGTTATTTGGTCGATTTTGCTCATCGTGGGGTTTCTGATTGGATTCATCCCTCAATATGCCAGATCACACCGGCTGCAGCAGAATGTATCCGCCATGGATGGTCAACTCGCTAAATGCCGGTCGGCGGAGCAACTATCCCAGCTGCGTTCTACAGCCACTCTCATGTATCTGGAAGCGACGCAGAAAAACTACGGCACTTCCGGAAACTACGCCGGCCGATTCTTCGATCAGGCTCAGCATCTTGCAAGCGATACTCAGAATGAGGCCCTGCGCAATTCACTGCGGGAGATCCTGACGGCACGAGATCAGATCACCGCCGGTTTGGCGAAAGCGGATGACGCCGTCGTGCCCGCGATGCAGAAGATTCTTGCAGGAGTGGAACAGAATACAACACAATAGCAGCGGCCGGCGTCTCACCCGATTCGGCTCCATCAGCATTCCGATGGACCGCCTGCTAGGCCTGCTCCATGGATTCCCACTTGCAAGTCCGCCTGATTCGCATCTCCCAAGCAAGCCAGGATGGCCTCGATCACGCGCTTCGTGTCCTCAGGCCCTCGCACCGGAATGGAGATGACCCCTACCCCCTCCGCCGGATAGTCGTTTCCGCCGGCAAACAACGCATCGCCGACGTAGATCATCTCTTTCGTCGAAATGCTGAGAATGTCGCGCAGCTTGCGAATTCCATACGCCTTGTCGATACCCGGCTTGGTGACATCGATAGATGTTGCACCGCCGAGCCGAACGGACAAACCGGGAATCAAGGGATCCAGAATCGTTTTGACCTTCTTCCGCTTCGCAAAATCCGGATCCCATTTTTCCTTTTCCTCGAGCGGCGCCTGCTGACCCAGCGCGGACAGCGTGATCTGGCTGCCCCGGTCTTCGATGACGTCTCCCCAAACTTTCTCGGCTTTGAAGCCTGATGCCTCGAACGCCTTCTTCAGCGAACTGACGATCTTCTCTCTTTCATCTGCCGTGAAATCTTCCGAATAGATTTTCTTCCACTCCCCTGAATACCGATAGAACTGGGTTCCACAGGTCGGAAGGAGGGACAGATTCAGCAGGCACTTGTCGTGAGGCAGATGGGAGAGCAACTGTTCCTCAAACTGCGGCCAGGCGCCTCCGGAGATCACCGCCACTTTGACGGTTCCCAGAAGATCGGCGAGCAGCGTCGACATCTCCCGATCGAGAGACGACTTACTCCTGGCGAGCGTTCCATCCAAGTCGAAGACGATGAGCTTCTTCATGCACACTCCATAATCGAAGCATTCGCTACTGGCCGACCGGGACTGTCGCGTGATGCCGCCTGCCCGGCACCATCGATAAGTCAACACTCGTGATGTAAACGAACAGAGCCGCGGCGATGCACACCACCGCAATCCAGAAGCGCCAGTCGCGGTGTGCGCGCATCCAGTACGGGCGCTTCTGCTGAGCCTCGCTCCGATGCGGTCCTTCCTCATGATGCGTGTGAGTCGTTCCCGGATCGGTCATGCGGGCTGCAATTCGTCTTCGGGTGCGGGCAGAGCGCTATGGCCGTTGCGCTCCGTCTGCGCTTTGTTCGCGTTTTCCTGACCAATCCCCATGGTGAGCGCAGTGAGCCCGGCAAGGCCGCCCAGTTGCATCGTCTCAATGGCGGAACTGGGGACGATGACTATTGTGGAGTTTTGCTTCAGTCCTTCGTACAGCATGTTCATGCCGCGCAAATGGAAGGCGATAGGGTCGTTGGCATACGTTCGGGCAGCTTCGACAAACTTTTCCGCCACCTGCCGCTCCGAATCGCCAAGGATAACGCGAGCCTGACGTTCTCTCTCCGCCTGAGCCTGCATGGACATCGCGTTCTCCAGCGCCGACGGAATCAATACATCCTTTACCTCAACGGAGATCACGTTAATGCCCCAGGGTTCGGTGCGCTCATCGATAATCGTCCGCAGCACGCTGCTGATCTTGTCCCGACCTTCCAGCATTTCCGACAGCATGGTCTTGCCGATCACGTCACGCAATGCTGTTTGCGAGGCCCAGCTGATTGCGCTTTGGTAGTCGGCAACGTCGAGAGCAGCTTTCTTTGGATCGATGATCTTCCAGAAGAGAACCGCGTCCACATCGACCGGAACCGTGTCTTTCGTAAGCGTTTTTTCCGCTTTGAACGAGCTGGTAAGAACGCGTGTGTCGAGCCAGTATGGAATGTTTTCGATCAGCGGAATAATAAAGAAAAGGCCCGGTCCCTCCAGAGAGCGAAACTTCCCGAGGCGCAGGACGACGGCCTTGCTCCATTGATCCGCGATCTGTATCGCGGACGAAACGATGAAGGCAACCACCATCGCAGCGCAGAATACCGCTATTCCGACCGTATTGCCTGCCGTTAGATGTGCGAAATATGCGAGCGCCGCGCCAATGCCGGCGATCACAACAAATACAAGTGCGGAAAGCGAATTGCTTTTTCTCATTTCATTTGCCTCTTGTCTCGGGTGAAGGTGCCCTGGTGCCTGCCATGGACGTGAATTCGACACCGATTACTGATTCCATCCTGAATTCGGCGCGCCGTGCGTATTGTTCAAATGCATGCGGCCAAGCAGGGAATGAGGCCCGCTGTAGAGAAATTCCAGCCCGACGTTTGCGCCTGCCAGTCCCAGCATGGTGTAGTTCCCCATGCGGAGAGCATCTTTAACGCCATAGCGGCTGGGATACCATCCGTAAACGGCTGTCATTGAACCGGCATAGGGTGCGAGGAGCGCGGGAACCGAGAAAATGCGGCGACCATCTTCGTCGCGACGCGCCGTCAGAGTCGATATCAGGGCATGGCCAAGCCGCGGAAAAATGCCTCGACAGTCGCAGCGGTAGTAGAGCGCGTCTTCCCGGAAAGCTTCTGACAGCGCATAACGCGCCGTAGTACTGACCACATTGGTGCCGAAGTCGGATCCGAATCGCCTGCCGTAACCCGCAGCGCCCTGTTTCCATTCCGGAGGGGAGTTGTCCTCCTGGTCGATGCCGGCCTCGACCGCGGCGACGCCGATGGGAAGCGGGCCAACCGCTTCGAACACATAGTTGTGAACCTTGGTTCCCTGGGTCGGACGGTCGTAAGGCAGGTCTGGTTGAACGGGGTTTGTGCTTACCGGTCTGGCAGAAGGACCCGCGGAATCGAGCGACGACTGTGCTTTCGCCAACAACGGGAGGGCTGCAGCAAGACTGGTGACGAAGATTGGGAGGATGATGAAACGCAGCTTCATGGCGGATCCCCCAAACTCATTCCCAGAGATGAGTGTTACAGAGTAGGTCCGATGAAGATGGTCACTTTTGCTCAAATGAGTGAAGAATCCCCTTGCGGCGAGAAGGGCGCGGACCACGCCAGAATGAGCCATTCACGCTGAATCCTCCTGCTGAGTCCTCCTATAATGTTGACACCTTCCCGATATCCGCTTTGGGAACCGGCGCCCCTGGCACTTCTTTGAGCAATCTGTGTTGACACATAGCCCGGAAGGGGTTCCTGAATGAATGAACTCAAGGCCGTGCGGTTTGACGCCGAGGCCTTTCTCGCCAGTGCCGGGCTGGGACGAAAGATTGTCCAGCTAAAGCCAAAGCAGACTTTCTTTGCCCAGGGAAATCCCGTCGACTCCAACTACTACCTGCAGAAGGGTCGCGCAAAACTCACAGTCGTATCAACCGCGGGAAAAGATGCAACGATCACGCTCCTCTCCACGGGCGACTTCGTAGGGGAGGAATCACTCGCTGCGGTGGCCGGGCTGAGGATGGCGACCGCAACTGCTATTACGGGCTGTACCGCGCTCGAAATCGAGCGGGCAGAGATGATCCGAGTGATGCATGAGGAGCATGCCTTCTCCGGTCGGTTCTTATCGTTTCTACTGGCTCTCAGCATGCGGATTCAGGCGGATCTGGTCGATCAGCTCTTCAACTCCAGCGAGAAGCGCCTGGCCCGCATTCTCCTGCTGATGGCCGAGATCGGCAAACCGGGAAATCCGGACACGACGATTCCGAAAATCTCTCAGGAAACTCTGGCCGAAATGATTGGCACCACCCGATCCCGCGTCAGCTTCTTCGTGAACCGTTTTCGCAATCTCGGATTCATCCATTACAACGGCGGCATCCAGGTCCACAAATCGCTGCTTAATGTGGTCCTGCTGGATCAGTTGCCAGGTCGCAACGCCGCTAAGCCACCGCTCCTGGTCGCTCCGCGCGTTGGGTTCGAATCCTGACTCTGACTGGGGGCCATCCTCAGGTCGGAATCGTTCGAAGCTTCTATTTGCGTGCATCGGCGGAGATAACCGGCCATGCCCACGCCACGGTTGACCTCAACGGCTTTCCGTAGGTACTGGTGCGACTGTCGAGGATCGCGATCAAGCCAGAAATTGCGCGCTCTCGGACTGGTAATCGTGTACTTCGCCCGAGTGGCGCGCCGGATTCCAGGTGGGGCGGAAAGGCAGAAAGACGGAGAAAACCGTACCGGTAGAAGGAGAGTTCACCCGACTCTTGACCTGGAGGGTGCCGCCGTGCCTGCGCACGATCTCAGAGCTGACCCACAGCCCCAGACCGGTCCTGGTATCGCCTCTGTTACTAACAAAGGGCTCGAAAAGCGAGTTTCGGATTGCAGGGTGAATGCCGGAGCCACTATCTCCAATCGTGAGGCGAACGCCGGGCCGCGATCCATTGCTGTGCTCGTGCGTCCCGGCGATGCGAATTTTCAAAATACCGCCGCGTCCGATGGCGTCCATGGCGTTGGCGATCAAGTTCAGGATCAACTGGCGCAGATCTCCAACGACGCCAAGGATGGGCGGAGATTCCCGGAAGTCTCGGTCAATCCAGATCTCCGCCGCCATCAGCCTCGCCCGATAGACATCGAGAGCAGCGTCCACCACCTGGGAGAGGTGCACCGGAACCGGCGTAGTCGCTTCCTTGTGAAACCTGAGATTCTCCGTGACACTTTCCGAGACACGCGCCAGTTCCCGCGTCGCCATCTCGGCGTACCTCTTTGTCTCGTCCAGCGAAGACGAAAGGTTGATGAGGTAGAGCAGATTCGTGACCGACGCCAGCGGATTGTTGATTTCGTGGGAGAGGGTGGCGGCCAAACGCCGGGCTACTGCAAGTTTTTGCATTTTGCGCAGGGCTTCTTCCGCCGCCAGCCGCTGAGCCAGAAATTCTCTGATCTGGTATTGGCGACTTCGATTGCGCAGAGCGTCCCGTACGGCGCCGACGAGGGTCTCGGGGCGAACAGGCCGCTCCACCGTCACCAGGATCCCAAGAGGGCGGCGAGCCAGATCTCTCCGTTGGTTCCGCCGGTCGACCGCGCCCGAAACCGTGAGGACGATGACGGGGAGAGCACTCCAGGGAGGTTGTTCAGCCAGCTGCGCTGACCATGCGGCGATGTCGGGCAGAGTAAGAACCTCGTCCGCCAGAATCACCGCCCCTGCTCCTTCCTTCAATTCCGATCGAGCCTCCTCCGAGGTTGAAAAGGAGGTGCAGGCGATGCCGGAGCTGGCCAGAAGATCGCAGATCATAGCCCCATCTCGCCCCGAGGGCGCGACCACCAGGACACGCGTCTCATTCTCGCCGGCCGTCATGGTGTCGCCTGCATGGGTGCATGAGAATTGGGTTCCTGCAGACCTTCCATCGCACCCCGGTACCGGGGTGAGCCGGTTAACACGCCGTCGAACTCAGTGAGCACCTCTCCGACGGAGATGACGCCGTTCCTCATGACCAGCTCACGGATTGTGCGTTCATGTTCTCCGCTCCGTTTCTTGATCACCGAAAGCGCCTGACGCACTTCGCCAGCGGCCTCGAAGTAGCGAAACAACAGGACGGTGTCGGCGAGATAACTCACGTCCACAGGCGTATCGATGTTCGTTCCCACAAAGCCGACCTGGGAAACGGTCATCAGCGTCGTGACTCCCTTTTGGC
>JBATVK010000111.1:0-44463 GCA_049671725.1 Acidobacteriaceae bacterium | reverse complement strand
GTATTCGCCGGCCGCAACCGCCGCTCCGGCGCCCCCAGCGCTTCCCCCTGCGCCGCCGACAACGCCGCCAGTGGTTCCGCGGATGGCGCCGCCTCAGCCTGCCGCAGCCGGGCCTGGTGAGTTCACTCGAGTCATCTCCGGGTCGGCTCTTCGCGACCTGCAGGGCTCAGGCGCGCCGACTGCTTCGCCAGCGCCGGCCGCGGCGGCGGCTCAACCGGCATGGATGCCTCCGGCGATGCCAAAACCGCCGGGTATGCCATCCGTCGCGCCTCCAGCCATGGGCGCTGCGCCTTCCGCGGCTCCGTTCGCGACGCCGGCGTTTGGATTTCCACCTCAGGCCGCACCCGCACCGCCGCCCGCTGCCGCCCCTCCGCAGGGCATGCTGCAGAAATATCTTCCGCTGATTCTGGTGCTGAATTTATTCCTGGTGCTGGTGGTGGTGCTGATTCTGATCTTCGTTTTGCGTCACAAATGATGTCCGTCAGTCAGCATTAGCGAAGAGGAAGATCAGCTCCATGTCGGGGTTGGGGATCTCGCCGGGCATGTAGACGGCGAAGTTACGCGCGCGGACCACGGCTTCCCACGCAGGTCCGCTTCGCTCGACGCTGAAGTACTGATAGCGCAGCTTGACCGGGATGGCCCGGGGCGGAACGGGCACGTGAGTCAGCCTGAGGCCCGGCATCGCCTGGCGGATGAGCTGCTCGATGTGCGTTGCCGAACAGGCCTTGGCGAGGGCCGGAGTGCGCGCAATCAGATCGGCCTCATTCATGTCGGCAGAAACGGCCAGGTAGGTACGGGAATTCTCGAAGTAGCGATCCTTATCGATGGCGGCCGCATAGATGGAGTCGCGCAGAGGCTTGAGGGGCAGCGCCACGAAATTGCTGGGCACCACGGTCTCGAGCAGCTCCGCAATGGTCGCGTCGAGAGCCAGAAAACACGCGCCCAGGCGCTCATGTTCGTAGCGGGGCAGGTCGCGCGGCTCGATTTTCGGGGAAAAGGTAGTGAGGGAGCCTGCCAGCGAAAGCAGGTGCAGAAAGAGGGTTTCGGGATGGAGCTGGGGGGCCTCCAGCAGGTGGCGCAGGACGGGCAAATGCGAGTTGATGGTGTACAGCAGCCAGAAGTTGGCGATGTCTGAGGCGCTGAAATCGGCAAGGGACTGGTTGCGCTGGCGGCGCGAGCCCGCGAGCTGGCTGCTGCGCGAGACCAGGGTTTCAATCTGCCCGCGCAGAATTCCCGTAAGCAGATCGTTGCTCCCGATGTTCAGAAGAGGCGGGACGTAATTGGGATCGAGGCGGTACCCGCCCGCTTCGGTGCGCTCAACTTGCGCGAGCGGGAGCAGAACCGAGCCCTCGATATTTTCGTTCTCCGCCAGGATTTGCAGATTCTTGCGGGCCAGCGAAACCGGCTTCTCGACGCCGGAGCTGTTTTCGTCGCGGAGCATTTGCAGTTCGGAGTAGAAACGCGCGCTCACCCCGCCGCGCTGTAGGGCGACGTTGATTCCTCCGGGCCGGTCCTGGGGCACGGCCAGAAAGAAGGCGCAGGTGGCATTGCCGGGCGGGAAGCAGTCCTCGAGGGTGCGGGAATCGGGAGCCGCGTCGCAGGCAGGCATGTCGAGCATCAGTCCGTCAGGAAAAATCCCCGAGGCCTGGGTGACGCCGAGCCGTCCCTGGCTAAGGCCGGCGGCATCGATTTGCAGCGAGGTAAAGCCCCAGTTGCGGAACGACAAGGCCCCCGAGAGGAAACGCAGCGTGTCCTCAAAGAAGCGGTCCTGCGCCTGCAGGTGCTGCGGAGACAAGAGGACGCCTTTCGACCAGATTACAGGTTGTAGCTGGGGCATGAGCTTTTCTTCCCTTTCGTCTCCTCCGTTTGCGAACCGAGTATATACCGCGCTCTTCCCGGGACGGGCGGCTCCCGTTGTGAGCCGCGAAGCAGGATCTCAGCCGGTCCTTTGCTCTTGACAGACGGAAAATCTCCGCCAATAATCGGGACGCTCAGGAAAATGGACCGAATGACTTCCCCAACAGCAGAAGGTCTTGTGTCCTTGACGGCATTGTCAATCCAAATCAACGCGTCCGGTTGGATTAACCCTGTTATTCTCTGATCTTGCGAGCGGGGCACGGCGCGCTGTTTTTTTATCGCAGAATGGTTCCGAGGAAAAACCAATGGCAAAAGAGAGTACGCAGCACAAGCTGGATCGCGTCCGTTCGCCTCGCGTCCATATCACCTACGACGTAGAGATCGGCGACGCGATTGAATTGAAGGAACTGCCATTCGTGATGGGAGTTCTTGGAGATCTCACCGGGCAGCCCGAGCAGCCGCTCGCCGCCCTGAAGGATCGCAAATTCGTCGAGATCAACCCCGACAACTTCGACAGCGTGCTGAAAGGGATGCAGCCGCACCTGGCGTATGCGGTGGCGAACAAGCTGAGCGACGATCCCAATGCCGGGCAGGTCAGCGTAAACCTGAAGTTCGAGAGCCTCGACGATTTCTCGCCGGAGAACGTGGCCAGGCAGGTGGGGCCGCTGAAAGATCTGCTCGACCTGCGCACCCGCCTGTCCGATCTTCGCGGAAGCCTGCAGGGAAACGACAAACTGGACGAAGCGCTGTTTGAGGCGGTGTCGAATACCGAATCGCGGGAGAAGCTTCGGGCCGAACTGGGTAAGAGCGGAGGTGGGGAATGAGCGCACAGAAAGCGGCAGCGTCGGCTACCGCCGAAACGCTGGAACAGGCACAGGAACAGGGGTTGCTGGATCAGATCGTTGCGCAGGGACGTTTCACGCGCGATGCGGCTTCGCTGGAGCGCGGCCGCGACATGGTCAAGGAGTTCGTGTCGCAGGTGCTGGCAGGTCACATGACCCTGACCCGCGACGCGGAGGCAACCATCCAGGCGCGCATCGCGGAGATTGACCGGCTGATTTCCCTCCAGCTCAACGAGGTGATGCACTATCCGGCCTTCCAGAAGCTGGAAGGCACGTGGCGGGGCATTAAGTACCTTCTCGATCAGTCTGAGACCAGCGACATGCTGAAGATCAAGGTGCTCAACGTCTCCAAGCGCGAACTGCTGAAGGATTTGCAGCGGGCGCCGGAGTTCGATCAGAGCGCTCTCTTCAAGAAGGTGTACGAAGAGGAGTTCGGGGTCTTCGGCGGCGCGCCGTTTGCCGCTATGGTGGGCGATTACGAGTTTGGACGCGGACCGGAGGACATGGAACTGCTGGAGCGTATCGGCCAGGTGGCGTCGGCTGCCCATGCACCCTTCATTTCCTCGGCGAATTCGGAGATGCTGAACCTGAGCAGCTACACGCAACTGGGGGCTCCGCGCGACATCGGCAAGATCTTCGACTCCACGGAGTACGCCAAGTGGAAGAGCTTCCGTCAGTCGGACGACTCGCGCTACGTGGCGCTGACGCTTCCTCATATCCTGATGCGGCTGCCCTACGGGAAAGATACGAAGCAGATCGAGGCCTTTGATTTTGAAGAGGCGGTGGACGGCAGCGATCATTCCAGATATCTGTGGGGCAACGCGGCTTATGCGCTGGGCGCGCGGCTTACGAATTCCTTTGCGAAGAACGGCTGGTGTGCTTCCATCCGCGGCGTCGAGGGGGGCGGACTGGTGGAGGGCCTCCCCGCGCATACCTTCCGCACCGACGAAGGCGATGTCGCTCTGAAGTGCCCGACGGAGGTCGCCATCACGGATCGCCGCGAAAAGGAACTGGCCGATCAGGGGCTGGTGCCGCTGGTGCACTGCAAAGGTACGGACTATGCGGCGTTCTTCAGTGTGCAGACGGTGAACAAGCCAAAGCTGTACGACAAGGATGCCGCTAACGCGAATGCGCGGCTGTCGGCGCAGTTGCCCTACATCCTGGCGATGTCCCGCTTTGCGCATTACCTGAAGGCGATGATGCGCGACAAGATCGGCAGCTTCATGAGCCGGCAGGAATGCGAAAAGTTTCTCAATCAGTGGATCAGCAACTATGTCGTCGATTCCGATAATGCATCGCAGGCGGCAAAGGCGAGTCATCCACTGCGGGAAGCTGCAATTCAGGTTTCCGAAATTCCCGGGAAGCCGGGTGCATACCGTGCAGTAGCATTCCTGAAGCCGCATTTCCAGCTTGACGAGTTGTCTGTGTCGCTGCGTCTGGTGGCCGATCTGCCTGCGTCGGCAAGGAAATAGTGGAACGACAATAATCTGGCCGGCGCCAGCCCAACCGCGGCAACGTCACCAGCGGTGCGTTGCCGACTGAGAGGAGAGAACGATGGCGGTTGATTATTTTCTGAAACTCGATGGGGTCGAAGGCGAATCGACAGACGACAAACACAAGAAGCAGATCCAGCTCCTGAGCTTTAGCTGGGGGGCCAGCAACATGTCCTCCGTGGCCGGCACCGGCGGGTCGGGAGCGGGCAAGGCCAATCTGAGCGACATCAGTGTGATGACCAACTTCGACAAATCGACTCCGGAGCTGTTTAAGAATCTGACCAAAGGCACGCACTTCAAGACCGGAACCATGGAGGCGGTGAAATCAGGCGCCGATGGCAAGCCTTACCTGAAGGTCGATTTCAAGGAGCTCTTCTGCACGGGCCTGCAAATATCGGCGTCCAGCGAGGTTCCCTCCGTGAGCCTCTCGTTCAGCTACAACGAAATGAAGATCGATTACTACGCCCAGAACGAGCAGGGCAACCTGGTGAGCACGGGCGCGGTTACCTACAATCTGAAGGAAAACAAAACCACTTAAGGCGGCCGGCGTTATGGACGCGCTTTCTCTTTACCGGTCGGGCGACTTACGGGCGGCGGTGGATGCGCTTGGCGGCGAGTTAAAGAAGCAACCCCTCGACGCCAGGCGCCGCACTTTTCTCTTTGAGTTGCTGTGCTTCTCGGGAGAGTACGAGCGCGCCGAAAAGCACCTCGACATTCTTGCCGATGCCAGTTCTGAGGCGGCCGCCGGGGCCATGCTGTATCGCAGCGCCCTGCACGCCGAGCGCGAGCGGCAGGAAATGTTCGCGAGCGACAGACTGCCGCTGGGAACGAGTCATCCCTCTCCCGCCGGAGAGCTGAACGGCGCGGCCTTTGCCGGAGTGTCCGATGCCGACCCTCGCATCGGGGCGCATCTGGAAGTATTCATCGCGGGCAGTTACACATGGATTCCGTTCGCCTACATTGAGTCCGTGGAGACGGAGCCTCCCAAAAGGCTGCGCGACATGCTCTGGCTTCCCGCTGTTTTGCGCACGACTTCGGATTTTCGGCTGCAGGATCTGGGCGAAGTTCTTCTCCCGGCGATTGCTCCGCTCTCCTGGAAACACTCCGACGACGCAGTGCGTCTGGGCCGAGCGACGATCTGGGAAGACAGCGACAAATATGGAGCGGTGCCATTCGGCCAGAAACTCCTGTTGAGCGGCGAGGAGGAAACGCCATTGCTGGAAATACGGAAGCTCAGTTTCCATCAGGCGGAGGAGAGGGCCGAAAGTGCCGCTGCGCGATGATCTGCTTAACCCGATCCCGGGCGAAAATCCTTCAGGTATAAGTCTTCGTTACGACCGCGTCTCCGATCAGATCAAGGAAGCGAGAACCGAGGGGGACGCGTCCATTCTCGGCAACCTGGCCTCGCCCAAGAAAGCCGATTACAAGCTGGTGATCAAGCTGGCAGGCGAAGCTCTGGCCACCAGGAGCAAGGATCTCCAACTCGCTGCCTGGCTGACCGAAGCGCATGTCAAGCGCGACGGTGTGGGCATGATTGAGCCCTGCCTGAAGCTGATGCTGGATCTTCAGCAGCAGTTCTGGGACACGCTTTATCCGGAGATAGAGGACGGAGATCCGGGTATGCGGGCGGTTCCCATCGAGTGGTCGGCCAATCGCATAGCGGACATCCTGCACGAGGCCCCGATCACCAAAGAGGACCTGAATTTCTACCAGTACCGGGAATCGCGAACGGTAGGATACGAGGCCGACGCGGAAGCCAGCGATTCCAAACGCCAGGCTCGTGAGATGGCGATCGCCGACGGCAAAGTGACGGCAGAGGAGTTCGACAAGTCCTTCGCTGCTACGCCCAAGTCCTGGTACGTGGCGATGGAGGATGCGATCCGCGCTTCGAACGAAACCCTGGAAGCGCTGCAGATCTTTTGCGAAGAAAAATATGGGGATGACGGGCCCGGCTTTGGCAAGCTGCGTAACGCGCTGGAAGAGGTTGGGCAGGTGGTCGGCAGCCTCCTGAATGAAAAGCGGAAGCTCGAGCCCGACGAGCCCGCGATGGAAGAAGAAGAACCGTTACAGGACGAGGCGGAACCTGAATCAGCTGCGGCGGAAACGGAGACGGCCGCGGAATCCGTTCAGCCGGCGCGAAGGAAGGCGGCCAATTCGCTTTCGCCCGAGCCGGTGGACCGCGAGGATGCGATCGCGCGCATTCAGGCATGCGCCAGATTCCTGCAAATGGAGAACCCCGCGAGCCCCGTGGCTTATTTGGTGCATGCTTCGCTCCGCCTCGGTGAGATGAGGGAGCAGGGGAACTCGCCCGCGTGGGATTTTCTTGTGCCTCCGGTAACCGAGCAGCGGCAGAATCTGAAGCGCCTGGCGGCCGAGGGGAACTGGGGAGAACTGCTGAACCTGGCGATTACCGTTGCCGGGCAGGCCTGCGGACGAGGCTGGCTGGATGTGCACCGCTATATATGGAATGCAAGCAACGAGATGGGCTACTACGCTGTCTCCCAGAGCGTAATCGCTGCCATTCGCGCGTTGCTCGCCGATATCCCGGAGATTCCGGCGTGGACGATGAGCGACGATACGCCCACTGCCAACCCCGAGACGCAGCGCTGGCTGGAAGAAATGGTGATTCCGAAGCCGCCGGAGCCGGTGGCAGCCCAGGAGCAGGAAGGTCAGCCTGAGCCGGCGATTTATGCAGCGCCTGTTCAGGCTGAACAAAACGGATCGGAGCCTGTCGAAGCCGACTTGCTGGACGTGGCCAAGGACCTGATGTCCCGAGGCCGGCTGAATCAGGCGGTGCAGCTGCTGATGCGCGACGCCGCGCAGCAGCCGAGCGGACGAGCCCGTTTCCAGCGGCGGCTGCAGATCGCGCAAATGTGCGCGAGCGCGGGGCAGGACAAAGTGGCCTATCCGGTACTGGAAGAGCTGGTGAAGGAGATTGACGACCGCCGTCTGGAGGAGTGGGAGGCCAGCGACATGATCGCGCCGCCCCTGGCTCTGCTGCTGCGCTACCTGGACGAAGCGGGAAACCAGAGCATGCGCGACGCGGTGTTCGCCAGGTTGTGCCGCATCGATCCCATCGCGGCCATGGATGTTTCGCGCTGACATTGAAAGGGGGGCGCAGGATTGGCGCGTTCGGCTACAGAAACGCTGGTGACGCAGTCGGTACTGGACCGGCTCACGCAGGTGGAGGACTGGCCCACCACGCGCAATCAGTCCGTGCGCTTTTTTCGCGACGCGCTCAAGCGCGATCTGGAGTGGCTGCTGAACACGCGCAAGCCGCCGCTGCCGCAGATTGCATCCCGGCCGGCCATCCGGGATTCGGTCGTCAATTTCGGACTTCCGGACATCAGCGCTCTCGGTTTAACGTCGGCCTCGGACCAGCGCTCGCTGCGCATGGCCATTGAAGCCTGCCTGCGCGTGTTTGAGCCGCGGCTTTCCGATGTGCGCGTGACCCTGGAGAGCGCGGATACCACGGATCGCCGGCTGCGCTTCCACATCGAGGGAAACATGAAGCTGGACCCGGCGCCGGAAGAGATTGCCTTCGACACGGTACTGGAACTTTCAAGCGGCGAATACAAAGTGAAGTGACTCATGCGTGAAGAACTGCTGGAATACTACGAGCGCGAACTGGCGTATCTCCGCCAGCTGGGGGGCAAATTCGCCGAAAAATACCCGCGTGTGGCCAGCCGCCTTCTGCTGGAGCCCGATCGCTGCGACGACCCGCATGTGGAGCGCCTGCTGGAAGGGTTCGCTTTTATGGCGGCGCGCATCCACCTGCGCATCGACGACGATTTCCCTGAAGTCACGTCGGCGCTGCTGGGAATCGTGGCGCCGCACTATCTGCGGCCGATCCCCTCGATGACCATCGTGGAGTGCCAGGTCGATCCGGAGCAGGGGAAACAGACCGCGGGGCAGACCATGCCGGCGGGAACCTCGCTGGCGACCCGGCGTCTGGTGGACGGCCAGCCCTGCCGATTCCGGACGGCGTACGCGGTGGATCTGTGGCCGTTCACGGTGGGGGAGTGCGAATGGCGGCAGCCGGAACGGCTGTCGGATCCGGTGCGGGTGCCGGGCGCGGCAGGCGTTTTGCGGGTGCAGCTGCAATGCGCGCGCGATGTGCTCTTCAGCCAGCTGAAGCCCTCGAAAGTGGCATTTCACCTCGCCGGAGAATCGAATGTGGTTCATACGCTGTATGAGCTGCTGTGCCGGAACTGCATTGCGATTCTGGTGCGCAATCCGCAGCAGCGCGGTGGCAAGACGGTGTCCATTCCGCTTTCGCGGCTGCGCGCCATGGGCTTCGATGAGGACGAGGCGCTTTTGCCGTATCCCCGGCGGTCCTTCGACGGATATCGCCTGCTGCAGGAGTACTTCACATTTTCAGAGAAGTTCCTGTTCTTCGAGGCGGGCGGCCTGGAGGCGATTGCCGAAGCGGGATGCGGCGGACAGGCCGAGATTCTGTTTTGCTTCTCGCGCTTCGAGCGGCCGGAACGCAGTCAGGATCTGGAAACCGGAGTTTCCGCGCGCACCCTGCGCATGGGTTGTACGCCGGTAGTCAATCTGTATTCGCAGGTGGCCGAACCGATCCTGATAACGCATGCGAAGTACGAGTATCCGGTCATTCCGAATGCGCGGCGCCAGGACACGATGGAAGTCCATTCCATCGACGAGGTGATGGCGGCGAACACATCGCGCCGCGAAAGCATCCGGCTTGATCCGCTCTACGCCTACCGCTACCAGGCGCGAACCGGCGGCAACCGCGTCTACTGGCACGCCGTCCGCCGCAGAAACGAAGTGGGCGAACGCGAGCCCTCCACGATGCAGCTCTCGCTGGTGGACGTGGAGGGAGCGATGACTGAGCCGAACGCTGAAGTGCTGACGGTGCGCTGCTCCTGTTCCGACTTCGATTTGCCGTCGCGGCTTCCCTTCGGGCTGGAAGATGGAGATTTTACCGCTGAGGAGTTCCCGGCGATTCGCCAGATCACTGCGCTGCGCAGGCCTACGCCCAGCTACGATCCGCCCCGGACGAAGGGCCAGTTATGGCGGCTGGTTTCGCAGCTTTCGCTGAATTACCTTTCGCTCACCGAAGAGGGGACCACTTCGCTGCAGGAGATTTTGCGGCTGCATAACTTTACCGATTCCTCGTATCTGGAAAACCAGATTGGCGGGATCGTACGGCTTGGTTCCCGGCCGCACTTCGCGATCATGCAGTCCGCATACGGGAATCTGCCGGCGCGGGGGACGCGTGTGGAGGTTGAGTTCGACGAACGGCAGTTCGTAGGCGGCGGCGTATATCTGTTTGCGAACGTTCTGGACCGTTTTCTGGGCAGCTACACCTCCATCAACAGCTTCTGTCAACTGGCCGCGCGCAGCAGCCAGAGAAAGGAGCCGCTGGGCGAATGGCCGCCGAAAGCGGGATACAAACCGCTGATCTGAGATTTGCTCCACTGCGGGAGATGCTGGAGAAGGAGCCGTACTGCGTGCGGTTCTTCCAGGCCGTGCGCCTGATGGAGCGCCTGTACCCGGAACGCAATCCGGTGGGCCTGTTCGTTTCGCCGTCGACCGAGGCGGTTCAGTTCTCATCGGTGCCGACGCTGTCGTTTCCGGCGAGCGAGATCCAGGATCTGGAGACCGCCGGCGATGGCCAGCCGCGGATGTCGGTCAATTTTATGGGCCTCTCTGCCGCGGTGGGAGTGCTGCCGCACACCTATACGGAGTTTCTGCTGGAGAGGGCGCGCGCGAAGGATCACTCGCCGGCGGATTTCTTCGACGTTTTCAACCACCGCATGATCTCCCTGTTCTACCGCGCCTGGCAGAAGTATCGCTTCTACATCGCCTTCGAACGCACCGGGGAAAACGACGACGTGGTGAGCGCTCGGCTGCTGGACCTGATCGGGCTGGGCACCGCGTCGCTGACCCACCGCATGGGAATCGAAGACCACGCGTGCCTGTATTACGATGGATTGCTGTCGCAGCGGCGTCCCACCGCGCAGGGACTCAGGCAGCTTCTTGAAGATTACTTCGATGTACCGGTAAGAGTGGAGCAGTTCACGGGAACCTGGAGGCGTCTGCCACCGGAGAACCGGACGGTACTTGCGAATACAGGCACATTCTCCGAGCAGCTTGGCCTGGGAACCATCGTGGGAGATGAAGTATTCGACCAGCATGGAGCGGTGACGATTCGCCTCGGACCGATGAACTTCGAGCGGTATCGGGAGTTTCTGCCTGGCGCTCGGGCCAGCGTGGAGCTGCGCGAGTGGCTGCGGCTGTATGCGAACCGCGAATTCGATTTTGTTATCCGGTTAATGCTGAAACGCAATGAGGTCCCGCAAATGAAGCTGGGCGACGATGGGCTGGGAGCCCCCCGCCTGGGACTTGTCAGCTGGATTCGCAACCGGGACCTCAACCGCGATCCGGATGAGGCAACGTACCGGTTGAACTGAGCGCCACCATTTCCCTGGAGTGAAGCCATGAGCCTGAATTTGAAATCCCTGATCGGCAAGGTAGATGAAGCGACCCGCAGCGCGCTGGAAGCAGCCGCCGGCCTGTGCGTTTCACGCACCCACTACGACATCGAGATCGAGCACTACCTGTTGAAGGCCATCGACAGCTCGGACAACGACATTGCTTTCATCCTGAGGCAGTATGGCGTGGACCGGTCGCGGCTCACCGCTGAGCTGCAGCGCAGCCTGGACCGGCTGAAGAGCGGCAATGCGCGGAGCCCGGCTTTCAGTCCGCAACTGGTGAAGATGCTGACCGAGGCGTGGACCATCGCCACCATTGAGTACGACGCAGGCCAGATTCGCACCGGCTTTACCCTGCTGGCGCTCTTTTCAGAGGACGAGCTGGCGCGGATGATCCGCGATGTGAGCAAAGAGCTGCAGCTGATCCCCGCCGAGGCGCTGCGCAAGGACTTCTTCACCATCACGGCGAAGTCGCGCGAGGCGTCGGTGTCTTCGTTTGCCGGCGGTCCGCATGAAGAGGCTGGCGGCGCCGCGCCGCGGCCGGGCGGAGGCAAGACGCAGCACCTCGACCAGTACACCGTGAATCTGACCGCAAACGCGAAAGCCGGGAAGGTGGACCCGGTGCTGGGACGCGACCAGGAGATTCGCCAGGTGGTGGATATCCTGATGCGGCGGCGGCAGAACAATCCGATCCTCACCGGCGAGGCCGGTGTGGGCAAGACGGCGGTGGTCGAAGGCTTCGCGCTTCGCCTGGCCAGCGGCGACGTGCCGCCGCCCCTGCGCAACGTGCAGCTGCACAGTCTCGACCTGGCCCTGCTGCAGGCGGGCGCAGGTGTGAAGGGCGAGTTTGAAAACCGGCTCAAGGGACTCATTGAGGAGGTGAAGTCATCGCCGCATCCGATCATTCTGTTCATCGACGAGGCGCACACGATGATCGGGGCCGGAGGCCAGGCGGGGCAAAACGACGCGGCCAATTTGCTGAAGCCGGCGCTGGCGCGCGGTGAGTTGCGCACCATCGCGGCCACCACCTGGTCGGAATACAAGAAATTCTTTGAGAAGGACGCCGCCCTGGCCCGACGCTTCCAGGTGGTGAAAGTGGAAGAGCCCAGCGAAACCCAGTGCGGCGTGATGATTCGCGGCATCGTGCCTTCCCTTGAGAAGCACCACGATCTGCGCATCATGGACGAAGCGGTTACGGCGACCGTGAAGCTTTCGCACCGCTATCTGGCGGGACGGCAGCTGCCCGACAAGGCGGTGAGCGTCCTCGATACAGCCTGCGCGCGGCTTTCGCTCGGGCAGCATACGATTCCGCCGGCGGTGGAAGATTCAACCCGGCGCATCGACGACCTGAAGGTGCAGAAGCAGATCCTGGAACGCGAGACGACGGTAGGCGAGGACCACGCGGAACGTTTGGCGGCCATCGAGGAGCAGCTCGCCGCCGAAGAGGTGTCGCTGGCCAGGCTCAAAGCACAGTGGGAGCAGGAAGTGGAGCTGGTGCGGGAAATTCGCGCCATGCGCCAGGCCCTGGAGACGGGCGCCGAGACGGTCAACGCGGAAGGCAACGGGAAGCCGACGGTGAAGCCGTCGCTCGATTCGCTGCGGGCGCTCGAGGATCGGCTGGCAGCGGTTCAGGGCGAGAATCCGCTGATCCATGTGTGCGTCGACGAGCGCATCGTGGGCGAGGTCGTCTCGGCGTGGACCGGCATTCCGCTGGGAAAGATGGTGAAGGACGAGATTGCCGCAGTGCTCGATCTGGACGGCCACCTGAGAAAGCGGGTGATCGGGCAGGATCATGCGCTGGCGGCTATCGCGCAGCGCGTGATTACATCGCGCGCGCGGCTGGACGATCCCGGAAAACCGGTCGGGGTGTTTATGCTGGTGGGACCGAGCGGCGTCGGCAAGACCGAAACCGCGCTGGCGATTGCCGACCTGCTGTATGGGGGCGAACGCAATCTGATCACCATCAATATGTCGGAGTTTCAGGAGGCGCATACGGTTTCGACGCTGAAGGGCTCGCCCCCGGGATACGTAGGGTACGGCGAAGGCGGCGTGCTGACGGAGGCGGTGCGGCGGAGGCCCTATTCCGTCGTGCTGCTGGACGAGGTGGAAAAGGCGCACAGCGATGTGCTGGAGCTTTTCTATCAGGTCTTCGACAAAGGCAATCTGGAAGACGGAGAAGGACGCTCGATCGACTTCAAAAACTGCATTATCATCCTCACCAGCAATGCGGGAACGGACACGCTGATGAAGCTTACGGCGGATCCTGAGACCATGCCCGACAGCGAAGGGCTGGCCCAGGCGCTGAAACCGGAGCTGAACAAGATATTCAAGCCGGCGTTTCTGGGGCGGATGATTGTCATTCCCTATTTCCCGGTGCGCGACGAAGCGCTGAAGCGGATCATTTTGCTCAAGATCGGCAAGGTGCAACGGCGCCTGCAGGAGAGTCACAGGATCGCGATGGTCTGCGACGACTCGGTGATCGATGCAGTGGCGAAGCGATGCACGGAAGTGGAAAGCGGCGCTCGCAATGTCGATAACATTCTGACCAACACTATGCTGCCGGAGGTTTCCCGGCAGATTCTGAGCCGCATGGCCGAAGAGACGCTCACCGATCAGGTGCGCGTGGGAGTCGGAGAAGACGGACGCTTTACTTATGGCTGGGAGACTCGTACACCAGCCGTGGATGTGGCGCGGGATGCGCTGCTGACATAACGCTGAGCGGGAGTTCCCGGACAGGAAAGTATCGGCACGACGATATGAGTGCTTTTGCACAAACAAACCGCCTCCTCACCTTTACCAGCCCTCTCGGCAAGGATGTGCTGCTCCCGGAGCGCATCAGCGGCGTGGAGGGAATCTCCGAACTGTTCCGCTACGAGGTCGATCTGGTAGCCAAACCCTCCACCACGATCGACCCGAAGCAGATTGTCGGGAAGAAAGTCTGCGTCGCCATCCAGGCGGATGCTGCCGCAACGCAGCGCTACTTCAACGGCATCGTGGCCAGCTTTGAGATGAAAGGAGGAGACGAGGAATTCAATAACTATTCCGCGATCATCGTTCCCGGCCTGTGGATGCTGACGCTCAACAAAAACACCCGCGTCTTCCAGGACCAGACGGTGACGGCGGTCATCAAGGCGGTCCTCAACCCGTACGGAATCAGCCTGGCGGACGACACTTCGGCGACCTATGAGTCGATGGAGTACTGCACCCAATACCGGGAGACGGACTTTGCATTCATCTCCCGCCTCATGGAACAGCATGGGATTCTCTACTACTTCAAGCACACCGCCGACGATCACGTCTTCACGTTGCAGGATGAATCCAGCAAGCTGAGCGGGTGCGCGGTCCAGGATGCATTCCGATATGCTCCGGAGGGAGCGGAGAAAGAAGGCTACTACGATTTCGTTATCAACGAATGGCTGACGCGGTCGACCCTCGTGACCGGCAAGTACACCAGCTGGGATTACAGCTTCATTCGCTACAAGACGGTGCCGGCGCAGGCTCAGACGAAGGGTCCGCTTGGCGCCAACAGCAACGAGCAATACGACTATGCCGACAGCGCGGCCGCCCGTTTTAAGAAGCCCGGCTCCGATTCGAAAATCGATACGTTCAGCGCTTCTCTCCTGAACACGCGGCGCGACAGCGGCGACGCAGGAACTTCCCTCGTGGAAGGCGTATCCAATGCTATCCCGATGCAAACCGGGTATACGTTCACGCTCAGCGATCATCCTCAGTCCAGCCAGAACGTTAAGTATGTGCTCACCCGCGTGGAGCATCGCGCCGAGCAACTGCCTCCCTATCGCACCCAGGGCCAGGGCGCGGCTGAACCCTACACCAACACCTTCACGGCCGTTCCGTTCTCCATCCCCTACCGTCCCCCGATCCGGACGGAGAAGCCCGTCGTCCATGGAATGCACACCGGGCAAGTGGTTACTCCCAGCAGCGAAGACTCCTACATGGACAAGTACGGGCGGGTCTGCGTGCAGTTCTGGTGGGACCGTCTGCGCAAGGCCAATACTCCCGACAACACCCTGCTGCGGGTGGCGCAATCGTGGGCCGGCAAGGGGTGGGGCACCTACTTCTGGCCGCGCGTGGGCGACGAGGTGCTGATCGACTTTATGGAAGGCGATCCGGATCAGCCCATCGTGGTCGGCTCCGTCTACAACGGCACGAACATGCCGAAGTACGATCCGGCCGGGCAATACACGCTCGCGGGCATTCTCACCCGGAGTTCCAAAAACGGCGCGGCGGCAAATGCCAACGAGCTGCGCTTTGAGGACCTGCAAGGCAAGGAACAGGTCTACATGAACGCCGAGCGTGACTACGACCTGCACGTGGAACACGACTGGCACACCCTGGTGGGCAACGAACAACACTCCACCATCAAGTCCAATCAGTTCGAGGAGGTCGACGCCGACTCCCACCGGCTGGTGAAAGGAAAGCAACTCCAGGAGGTGGACGGCGAAGCTCACCTCAATGTCAAGAGCAATCAGATCGTGCAGGTTGGAGGGGACCGAAGCCACCAGGTTACCGGCAATATCAAGGAGTCCGTGGGCCAGACCTACGGGATGACTGTGGGCCAGAACCTGGTGCAGCAGGTAGGGCAGAATCATTCCCTCCAGGCCGGTCAGAATCAGCAAATCCAGACGGGGATGAACTGCAATGTCACCGCCGGCCAGACCATCAATCTGCTGGGCGGGATGAGCGTCAACATTACGGGAGGGTCGACGGGAGTCAGCATTGTCGGCCCGGGCGGGTTTATCTCGATTACAGAAGCGGGCATCGCGATTATGGGGACCATGGTGATGATCAACAGCGGAGGCGGTCCCACGCCGGCCGATCCCGCTGAGCCGCAAAGCCCGTCATCGCCGGGCAGTCCTACGGCGCCCACCGCCCCGACGCTTCCCAGCGACGATCCGCCCTCTAAGCCAACGACGGGGAGCTGAGGGGATTCAGAGGGAAACCAGAGGCGCTTTGTACATCTGTGAACGCGGGTCTGGATGAAGCAGGAGGGGACGCAAACGTCCCAAAGAGGCCCTGAGGAGGGCGACGAAGAATGGGAATGCCGGCTTGCACGATCACCAGTCAAACGGCCCACGGCGGCATGGTCACGGTGGGCTTTCCCACGGTGCTCATCGGGTTCCTGCCGGCGTCGCGGATTGGCGACCTGCATGTCTGCCCGATGACGACGGGACCCGTTCCCCACGTGGGCGGACCGTTTATCCTGGGATCGCCGACCGTGATCGTGGGCGAAATGCCGCAGTCGCGAGTGACCGATCAGCTAACGTGTGTCGGCCCTCCGGACGTGGCTGTGATGGGCTGCGAGACCGTGCTTGTGGGGATGGCGGGCGGCGGAGGCGCCGTGAGCGCCGTGGTTGGGGTTCAGGCCATGGGTGCCTCAGTACCGGTGCAGGATCCCGCCGCCGCAACATCCTCTCAACCGACCGCCCAGTTGCAATCGGATGGCACCATCAGGACGACCGCCCCGGCAGGCGGACGCCTTCCTCCCAATACGCTGAGCCAGGCTGGCTGGCCTGATTTGCCGGCGGATCAGGCGCCGAATTTCCAGTCGGCGCAACCCGTCAATCTGCCTCCCAACACGAAGCTCTACCGTGTGATCGGCGATACTAACGCGCCGGACGGAAGCTATTGGGCGCTGGGCGTGCATGGGGACGAGGCCAGTTGGCGCGATGAGTGCGCAGTGAAGCCCAAATGGAACAACGACGGGAAATTCGTAAGCTATACCGTCCCGCCTGAGGGACTGAAAGCCTGGATGGGACCCGCGTCCAGCCAGGGGGAGCATCGCGGAGGAGCCATGCAGTTCTATGTGCCGCCCGGAACGGTAAAGCCCGGACCGTCCATGCCGACGCCGTGGGCTGCGAAAGGGAAACTGTAATGGCCAGCGCCGTCCCGTCCATCACCCCGGCGCAGGTTGACCGCTTTGTCCGGGCATTCTCGGCATTTGTGAAGGAAGCCGGAGACGCGGTGGCGGATGCGGCCAGTAATCCGGAGTTGGCGAGCACGCCGCAGTTTGAAGCGTGGCGGGGGAAGGTCCTGCCCCTGCTGGAGCAGGACAACGCAGCCGTGCAGAGAGCAGTGGCACAGTATCAGGCGGGCGATGTGCGCGGAATTCTTGCAGAGGCGGAAGATAAACGGGGACTGGCAAAGGATATGGACGGCTTCCCTCTCACGTTCGCGGGACCCGACCACGCGCAGATCCTCGGTGAGTTGAGAACGGCCGTGGTCAGGAGCGCGTGCCAGCTCTGCGATGCCGCGGGGATTCGCTGAACGGCGCCTGCTGCCAACTGAGGCATTCCATACGCAAGCCGATATCTCAGGAAAGGAAACGCTCCAGCCACTCTTGCCCATGAGCACCAGTTCCGGACAATCCGCCACCGTCGCCGGCGCGCGCATCGGCAGGTGGATCGTGCCCGGGATTCCTTATGGATGGACGTGGGTTCCGGAGTTCGGCATTCAAAAGCGCAGCGAAGGCGTGGTTCCCAGCAATGTGTATCTGCGCGAGGATCAGTTGCTGGCCGGCGACCGGCTGGAGCTTTATATTCGGGCGCAGATCACGATCATGAAGCGAACGTTCATGGATCCTATGATCGCGGGACCCGCTGCTTCCGCATTTCCCGAGGCGGACGAGGCGGCCATGCTGATGTTGAAACACAGGCCGATGCACCAGATTTCGGTGTTTCAGGTGCAACACTATGTGCGCAGCGGCAAATGGATCGGGATCGCTACGCTGACCACGCTCGAGTCAGAGTTGCTGCAGGTGCGCCCGGATTTCGACCAGTTCATGAAGCTGCTGCGGATCGCGCCGGAGAGCAGATGAGCTATTCCTCAGCGTCAAGAAACTGCACCAGCAGGCAGGTTACGTTGTCGACGGCACCGTGGCGCTTGGCTTCGTCGATCAGAGCCCGGCAGGCTTCGTCCAGACTTCCGCTGGCGAGGATCAAACTGGCGATGGCGTTCGCGTCCGCGTAGCGGGTGAGGCCGTCGGTGGTGAGCAGCAGAATGTCGCCGGATTGCAGATTGCCGGTGAAGATATCCGGCTCCACGGTTTCCGCAGCGCCTATCGCGCGGGTAATCAGCGATTGCAGAGGCGACGCTCCGGCTTCAGTCAGATCCATGGAGCCGCTTCGCACCTGCTCGGCCACGAACGAGTGATCGTTCGTAATCTGGACGCAGACGCCGTGGCGAAGGAAATAGGCGCGGCTGTCGCCGACGTTGCCGACGATCATTCGCTGCGCATCCACGCAGGCGGAAACCAGGGTGGTTCCCATGCCGCGGAGTTCCTCCGACTCCTGAGCCATCCGGTAAACCCGGCGATTGGCATTCACGATGGCGTCGTAGAGGCGCTGCTCGCGCGAGAGCCCCGGCGTTTCTTCGCGGCTGAAATGCTCCACCATCTCTCTGACCGCTGCGGCGCTGGCCGTTTCCCCGGCCGCGTTTCCGCCCATGCCGTCGCAGACCACGAAGATCTCGGCCTGGAGGTCGTAGCCAAAGCTGTCTTCGTTGTTGGTGCGCTTGCAGCCAATATCAGTCAGCGCGGCGACCTGAAGCCGGAGCGCGGTTTCTTTCTTCATGGCCGATATCCTCTTTCGCCCGCGAACCCGCTGCCTGCGGGGGAACTTCAGCGCGGAGAGCTGTGAAGCTGCTCAACATGATCGATTCAAGACAGACGCCGCGGCGACTTTTCCGGGATGCCGGAACTCCTGAAAGATTGTAATGGCTGCGAAGGCAGGGGAGCATGAACCGTTGTTGGGCCATCATGCTTCCTGGTCCGGGTGTTCGGCGTCTGCCTTCACCTGTTCGAGGAATAATTTCAGAACTTCAGGCCCGTTACCGGCCACGTGTTCGCCGGGTTTGGCGCCGCTTTTCCCCCAGGCCAGCAGAAATACCAGTGGCATCCAGCCTCGGCTGTCCTGTTCGATCTGGCGTCCAAAAGCGAACAGGGCGCGAGACAGGCGCACGGGAAGCTCCAGCCCTGCGATGGCGTGTATGGCGGGGTCTTTGCATTTCTCCGGTGAGGAGGTAACCAGGTATTCGCGGCAACTGAGGGGACGAATGGAGTGGATGCTGCAGCTTTCCTCCTCCAGGAAGGGACAGGGAACGCCGGCGTGGAAGTAGTCGATGTTGAGCCGCGTATTCGTCTTTTCGTCGGTCATCCAGGAGCCATCCAGAATCCTGTTCATGACGCCGGCATCGCGGAGGGCGGAGAGGGCAAGATGGAATCGCTGGCGGAGGGCGGCGAGTCGATCCTCGGGCAGGGTTTGCAGCCATTGGGTCAGCGCTTCGGCTTCAAAGATGCTGAGCGGCACGAGCTGGCGGCAGCAGGCGCCGCATCCGGCGCGGCAGGAGATGGGCCGGCCGGCCGCCTGGGCTTCCATGGAAACCCGATCGACAATGGTGTTCTCAATACCCTGGAGGATGGGAAGAAGCTGGGTGAGGGTGGTGCGGCCGGCGGGCAGCTGAACGGCGGCCCGCAGAGTGGCTCCCCCGACCGGCAACTCAAATTCGGTTGTGGTCCCTGGGGAATCGGTCTCCTGTGGCGTTTCTTCGGCCATCTCGCTATCCATCGGTGAAGTTGCGGTGCACCCGATTCTACCGCGCTACCGCCGAAGCCGGGAGCCTGATCGATGCTGCTGCGCAGGGCTCGCAGCCACCCGTGCCCGGTCTTATCCGGAAACTCGAAACTGTTGGCGGGCGCGGCGCAAACATGGTACCGTCTTGGTGCGGCTCAGCGACAAGTGAGACTGGTATCCGACTGAGTCCGGTTGACTGCCTTATACGCTCCCCTTCTTCGAGCAATCCCTGCTGACCGGCCTTTGGCACTGAATCGTGGATGCGACCGTAAAAAAGAAGATCGGCAAGTATGAGATAACGGGCATCCTGGGCCGCGGCGGCATGGGAGTGGTTTACCGCGCCGAAGACCGCCGCATCGGGCGGCAGGTGGCCATCAAGACGCTGACCGAGGGCTTCTCGGGCGAGCCCGAGATGCTGGAGCGCTTCTATCGCGAAGCTCAGGCCGGCATCCTTCAGCACCCCAACATCGTTATTGTTTACGACCTTGGCGACGAGGACGGGATGCCGTTCATCGTCATGGAGTTCGTCGACGGCGAACCTCTCGACAAGCTCATCGCCAGCGGCAAGCAGTTACACCTCGTCGACAAGCTGAGCATCATCGAGCAGGTCTGTACGGCGCTGGGCTATGCCCACCAGCGGGGCGTGGTCCATCGCGACATCAAGCCGGCAAACGTGATCGTGCAGCCGGACGGCCGGGCGAAAATTGTCGATTTCGGCATTGCCCGGGTGCAGAGCTCAAAAGAGAGCGGGCTGACGCGCACCGGGAATGTGATCGGAACCATCCACTACATTGCCCCGGAGCGGTTGAAGGGGCAGCCCTTCGACGGCAGGTCGGACATCTTTTCAACCGGCGTGATGCTGTATCTGCTGCTTGCCGGCCAGTTGCCTTTTACCGGCGAAGAGGTGTCGGTGCTGCAAAAGCTGGTGAATGACCCGGCGCCGCCTCTGAAAACCTATCTGAGTTCGTATCCTCCGGCGCTGGACGGGATTCTGGATCGCGCTCTGGCCAAGGACCCGGCGCAGCGCTACGCGACTGCGGAAGAGTTTGCCGCGGACCTGCACGCGCTGGGCGAGCAGCTGAAGAAGGGCCAGGTGACGGAGCTGTTCGACGACGCGGAACGCCTGGCCGCCGAGCAGCAGTTCGGCCGCGCCCGCGAAGTGCTGCTGCAGCTGGTCAGGATCGAGCCGCAACATACCGCCGCCCGGCAATTGCTGGTCGTCGTGCAACACAATCTTGCCCGCCTGCAGCGCGCCGAGCAGGTGCGGCAGCTGCTGGCAGAGGCGGATCAGGCGTTGGGCTCGGCGCGCTTTGCCGAAGCGCTGGGCTCGCTGGAACAGGCGATTCAGCTGGATCCCGACAACGCCGAGCTGAAGGCGCGCCTCGAAGACGCGCGCGCCAGGAAACAGCGCGCCGACGAGATTGCAGTCCTGATGACGCAGGCGAACGGGCTGCGCGAGCGGGCCGACTGGACGGGAGCCATCAGGATCGTAGAGAAGGCTCTGAAGCTCGATGAGAACAATGCGGCGATTCATTCGATCCACGCCGAGCTGACCAGACAGGCAAAACTGGCGGCCCAGCAGCAACAGGTTCGCGAGCTCCTCGAGAAAGCCCGCCACGAGTACACCGCCCGCCGCTTCACCCAGACGATCGAGATTTTGCGCGAGGTCGGCAGGATCGACCCGTCAGTCCCGGAGCTGGACAGCCTGATGGGAGAAGCGGTCAGCGCCCAGGAACAGGAGCGGCGCCGCAAGCTCATCGAGCAGATCCACGCAGAGATCGAGAACTGCCTGCGAGCTGAGGATTTCGATCGGGCCGGCGAACTGGTGGAGCGAGCGGTGGAGAAGCTGCCCACCGAGTCGTCGTTGCTGCAGCTGAAATCCCGGGTGGCTCTGCAAACCCGGGAGTTCCGCAGCCGGCAACTGATCGAGTCGACGGTCACGAAGGCCCAGGAAGCCTTCCTGACCGCTCCGGGGGAAGCGCTGCTGATCGTGCAGAAGGCCCTTCAGGAGCTTCCCGGGCAGGAGCGATTGCTGGCTCTGGAGCACTCGCTGCGGGAGCGGCTGAAAGCCGCGGAGAAGGAAGAAGTTCGCGCGCAGTATCTGCGCGAGGCGCAGCAGGCCATCGACCACAGCGAATTCGAGAAGGCGGTCGAGGTTCTGGAGTCCTATCAGATGGAGTTTGCCGATGTGGCCGGAGTCGGCGAGCTTCTGGAATTTGCCCGGAAGGAACGGGGGGAGCAAAAGCGCCGCGCACGCACTGCCGAATGTGTCGGCAAGGCGCGCGCGCTCATGGAGCGGGAGCAGTTCGATCAGGCCATCGGTCTGCTGGAGCCGGCCGCGGCGGAGCTCGGCGATCCGGTGTTGGAGCGGCTGCTGACCGAGGCGCGCGCGCAGCGCCAGGATGCGGAGCGAAAGGCGGAAGCGCAGCTGGCGCGCATCGCGAGGCTGCGCGAGCGAGGGCAGCTGGACGAAGCCATCGAGCTTCTGCAGGCCCTGCCCGCCGCCGCTGCTTCCGGTACGCCGGCCAACACGATGCTGAACGAGCTGCGCGCCGAGCAGGCCAGGAAGCAGGCCACCGAGAGCGCACTCGAGGTGGCGTCGCGGGCGACGAACCGCGACAGCTTCCAGGCAGCGATTGAAGCGCTGGAGGGCGTGCAGCGGGCCTGGGGAGAATCGCCCGACGTCGCCGCGGCGATCGGCGAGATTGCGTCCAGGCGGAGCCAGCTTGCGGGCGAGGCAGTCGCGACGGCCGTGGAGGTCGCGCGCGCTTGCCTGCTGGCCAACAATGCCGCCGCGGCCGTTGAACAATTGCAGGGAGTGGCGGAATGGGTGGAGTTTGCCCCGGCCGCGCAGCAGTCGGACTGGCGCCGCCTGGGCGCCGAGGCCTCCAGGCCGGCCGCCCGCAAAACCACGGGGAGTGTGCCTCAGGTTGGATTCGACGCTGCCGAGCCCGCCGCTGAGCCGAAGAAATCGAAGCTGCTGATCCCGATCATTGCGGGTGCGGCGATTGCTGTTATTGCGGCGGTGGTGCTGATCCTGCATTTCAGTGCGCCGAAGCCGGCCGTACAGACCCGGGCACAGGCGCCGGCTCAGCAGGCAGCGCCCGCGCCGTCGCCGGCCGCCGCGCCCCCCTCGGGAACGTTGTCGGTGGAAGGCAATGTGGAAGGCGTCGAAATCTTCGTCGATGGCCTGCTGAAAGGGTTCACGCAGAGCGACGGCAGCCTGAAGCTTCCCCTGGATCCGGGGACGCACAGCATCCGGCTGTCCCGGGCGGGCTATACGGATTTCACTCCGTCCACGGTGAAGATCGCCGCCAACAATCAAACCACGCTGCACTATACCCTGACCCGCTCCGCATCCGCCGCCGCACCGCCCCCCACGGAAGGCTTCCTGAGCCTGCACTCGGCGCCCGGCGCTCAGGTGAGCGTCGACCACGCTCCGGTGGGAACCACCGATGCGCGCGGCAATCTGATCGTGCAGGTGAAGCCCGGAGCGCGCTCGCTCGAAATCGCGCTGAACGGGTATCAACCTTTCAGTCAAAATTTCACCGTCAATGCCGGCGAGAGGAATAACCTCTCCGTGGTGCTGACTCCCGTTCCGTCAGCTCCCAAACCGGTTGCGCCCGCCGCTCAGCCGGTCCAGATCCTGTCGTTCGCTGCCAGCGCGTCGCAGATCGAGCAGGGCCAGCCCACCACGCTGCAGTGGCAGACCGCGAACGCGGCCGAAGTATCGATCAACAACGGCATTTCGCGCGTGGATAATTCCGGGCAGACGACGGTTCGCCCGGACAGCACCACGACCTATGTGCTGACGGCGACAGGAAACGGCGGCACTCAGCAGAGGTCGATCAACATTATTGTTGAGCCAAAAGCGGCCGTGGTGGCGGCGCCAGCACCCGCGGCACCGAAGGCGCCCGATGACGCGGCTCTGGTGAGCGCGGCTGTGGAGAAGTTCAACTCCGCTCTGGCGGCGCGCAATGTAGCCGCAATGAAGGCGCTCTGGCCCAGCATGAATTCCTCGCAGGAAAAGGGATTCCAGAACTTTTTCAAGAGCAATCGGGATGCGCGGATCTCCGATGCCTGCTCTCCCTCGTCGCTGACCATCTCGGGTAGCTCCGCCGACTGGGTCTGCAACGAGACGACGACGATCGTGGTGAACGGCAGCCCGAAAAAATACGAACACAGTATTCGCTTTGCCTTCAGAAAGAGCGGGGACGACTGGATCGTCGCAGATCGGCGATAGATCGGTTATCCCCGGACCGGCTCTACGAGGCTGTGTCCGGGCGGGCGAGGATGCGGGCGGTGGTGACGAGCTGGCCGGCGTGGCGCTGGGTGTGATCGGCACAGTGAACGAGCAGGCCAGCGACGGTGGTGGGCAGGGCTTTGCGGCCAACGGCGCGGGGCTGGGCGAGATCGGCGGCGGCCAAGGCGCGGACGCGCGGGAGAGCAGCGTCGAGCCCGGCGTGGAATTCGGCGAGGAGGGCGGCTTTGGAAGCGCCCGGCTCGCCTTCGGACTGGAGCGCGCCGAGCTGGGCGGCACTGAGCTGATTGCCTTCCGCGTAGGTGAGCAGGCGGTCGAGGCTGCGGGGAATGTGGCGGAGGTGGAAGGCGATGGAGGCAACGTTGCCGGGGCGGGCCTCGAGCGCGGCGTCAGCGAGCGGAGCGACGGCAGCGTCGACGTCCTCGCGGGCGAGCTCGATGGCGTGAACGACGGCGCGGAGGACGGCGGGAAGATCGGTGTGGGTGCCGCGGAGCCAGGGTTCCATGGGATCAGGGTACAGCGTTCAGAGTGGACCCCCACCCCCCTACCCTGTTACGATTTCCGCCAAATACCCTGTTTGGCAGTACGTGCGGATTTCGCCTGAGGACCTTGAACGATAACTACCTACCAACATGGTAGTTTTCGAGAGCTTCAAACGGCCTTTCGGACGGTTACGCGACGGAAACAAGGTAGTTTCCCGAGGGCCTTGAATTCGACCTTTCCCCTCGACATAGCCGCGATGTTCGGGGAGAGAATTGCATGATGGTCCTCCGAGAAAAGGAAAGGGCCGCTCGGGGGAGCGGCCTTTCTTCTTTTTCTACCCTATAAGTTCAGAATAGCAGGTTGGGGGAATTATCCTGCCAACTATCTGGGCTAGGTTCGGCTTGTAAGTGGATTGGATTCAGGGGCAGTTACTTAGGTTTGCAGCTTTCGCTCTTGACAAGAAAAGGGGACTCTAGCCGCGAAGATATTGTGCGGCGTTCGGATTTAGTATCCCGAGGGTGCATCTTGCCCTAAACTGTATCCAATTCTCCCCAACGGAGGCTGTTATGAAAGTTATGCTCGCCGCTGTGGGCCTGGCGTTGGTGTGTGCGGCTTCTGCCGCAGCACAGAAGCTGGATGTAAAAATCGTCGATCGGCAGGACAAGCAGGATCAATACGACTATGCTGCTGTCTATGACAATGTTGCCGTAGGCAAATCCTTTACGGTGCAGGGTGCTACGCTCACGCTGGAACTTCCCGACGGCCGACTTGCCGTCGTCAATTGCGAGAGTAAATTCGCCGAGCATTTCGCCGTGCGTGTAGGCAACCGCCGCAGCTGCCGCGTGCCGCTGGTCGACGAGGTCCGGGCGGATTTCCATGGGGATAACGCGAAGCTGATGTGGAACGTGAGCATCGACGGGAGCAAGTCGCAGTCGGAAACGTATAAGATCCTTGCGGTTTTTGATAAGCCGGCGCCAGCCGCGAAGTAGTGCGTTCTTGCCTCGATCTCGGGCAAGTCCGCCGCGCCTCCTTTGAAGCTTCGCGCGATTCTCGGAGTGCCTCGCGGCAGCTAGGCGGCGGTAGAAGCGCCGGGTTTTAACCCGGCGATTGGGCGGGAATCCTTTTTGAGGCCTTCAGGCGCGGAGATGTTCGGGAGCGGGGTCGACAAATTGGCTCATGTGGGCCGAGGAAAATGGAAAATCTTCTGGATTTACAGTGAGGCGCGCGCGTATCGGGTTCGCGTGGATGTAATCGCGATGCGCGTCGAAATCGCGGGAGTCTTCGATGCGGCGAAGGGTAAAGCTCTTTTCCCATACGGGCATTTTGGATTTGAGACGGAAGGAGAAGCCTCCTTTGATGAATTGCACGGCCCTTTCGATGGAGACGTCCGGGGCGGGGGTGATGAGGAGATGGAAATGGTCGGGCATGAGGACGAAGGCGTGGACGGCATAACGGCTTTTGGCGCGATCGTCGTTCATGAGGTTTAGGAGGAGGTTGGCGTTTGCGCCGATTTGGAAGAGGCGGCGGCGGTTGGCGGTGACTGCGGTGATGAAGAAGGTGCGGATTTCCTGCGGGGCGAGGTCGGGCACGATGTGAGGTTATCGCGGGGAACGGCGGGGCTAAAGATTACGATGGTTTCGAGGCGAGCGAACGGCGAATCTTGTTCCGCGCGATTAGCGAGGAAGACGGTAGAAGCGCCGGGTTTGAGCCCGGCGAACAGGCGAGTCTCTTTTGAGGGCCCTCAGGCACGGCCCGGGGCTAAAGCCCCATTTTCTATTGGGGCCTTTATTCCACGGCCTGAAGGCCGTGGCTTCTACCGTAGCCTCGCGTTGCGAGGCCGCGATGCGCGGGAGTGAGCGGTGAGAGTTTGGTCATCTGGTGTATCGGGCCATTCGCAGCGCAAGCCGGGGTGGCGAGATTTGTGCCTTTGAAGTGTCGACGAAGGTCTGATGGCAGCTTGGACAGTTCTTCCTTTCCCCAGACATGACTAGGCCGACGTGTCGCAGGTGGATGGGCGCTTTCTTGGACTCCCAGCAGTGGGGGCAGAAGGGGTGGGGGTCTCCGTTCGCGAAATACCAGACGCCACTGAATGTCAGTTTCTTTGAAAATTGCAGAGCTGCCTCCAATTCAGCCTTCTCACGCCGAAGTGCTTCGACCTCGGCTGTTCTGCTTTGCAGGTCGCTCTGAAGGTCATTGATCTTGCTGTGCAGGTCAACGATTTTTTCATAAAGCTCAATCTTTCCCGCCGCCTTGACTGCGGACGCCGCCTCCTTCAGTACGCCGATCATTGCTGGTATCGAAGTTGGGTATTGCATTCAGTCCTCGCGTTCGAATTGATGAGCCGGGATGAGGAAATCTTTCTCCTCATCCCGGCTCTGTCGTTCTTTGTTGTTGCGGCGGCGGCGGCGAAGCCGCGATTGCCCCTCTGGCTAAGAGCAGCCGCTGGTTGAGCCGCAGCTCATGCAGCGGTAGCAGCTTCCGTTTCTTACCATGATGGCTCCGCAGGTGTGGCAGCTGGGGGCGTCGCCCATTTCGTACATGCCGCGCATGGCGTCGGAGGGGTGGTAGAGGCCGCGGTCTTCCACCGCGGGAGCGTTCAGCGGATAGCGGTTAGCGGTTAGCGGGTTGGCTTCCACTTCGGGGGCGATGCCGCCCTGCGGCGCTTCCTGAGAGCCCATGCCGCGGGTGGGCGTGTGCTGCTCGGGGGCAAACCGCATGTCCCTCGACTCGCCGGCGCCCGGCTCGCTCAGAGTGACCTCTTCGCTCTCCGGAGCGAGCGGCCGCGCGGCCGGTATCATCCCGGCAAACAACGAAAGCTGCTGGCCGGAGAGGAAACGGAGCTGGAGCCAGCGGAAGATGTAATCCATGATCGACTTGGCGAAGCCGATGTGCTCGTTGCCGGTCCAGCCGGAGGGCTCGAAGCGGGAGTGCGCGAACTTTTCGCAGAGCACCTTGAGCGGGACGCCGTGCTGCAGGGCGAGCGAGGCCGCGGTGGCGAAGGAGTCCATGAGGCCGGAGACGGTGGAGCCTTCCTTGGCCATGCGGATGAAGATCTCGCCGGGCTGGCCGTTGGGGTAGAGGCCGACGGTGATGTAGCCTTCGTGGCCGGCAATGGAGAATTTGTGGGTGAGCGAGGCGCGCTCCTCAGGCAGACGATGGCGCACGGCGCGGGGCGGAGCGTCGGCGTGATCCAGCGCGGAGGGCGATTCGCTGCGCTCGATGGAGGCCAGCGCGGCGGTGAAGGCCGCGGAGGCCGCGATGAGGGATTTCGCGGGGACTTCGACCTTGTCGGCCGGTTTGGCTTCGAGGGACTTGAGGTCGTCGGCGGCGGCCTTGTGTCCGGTGGCGAGGGCGGCGAGGACGCGATCGGCGGAGGCGGCGAGGTCGGTGTTCATGCCGGCTCCCTTGATGTCCTTGGCCTTGGCGCCGTCGGAGACGTTGAGAGGCTGCGCGCCTTTGGATCCGTCGCGATAGATGGCGACGGCTTTGAGGCCGAGACGCCAGGATTCGAGATAGGCCTCGGCGATGTCGTCGAGCGAGCAGTCGTGGGGCAGGTTGACGGTCTTGGAGATGGCGCCGGAGAGGAAGGGCTGAGTGGCGGCCATCATGCGGACGTGGCCCATGTAATGGATGGAGCGGGTGCCCTTGGCGGGCTTGAAGGAGCAGTCGAAGACGGCGAGGTGCTCGGGCTTGAGGCCGGGCGCGCCTTCGATGGTACCGGTGGCGTCGATGTAGCTGACGATGGCGTCGACCTGGGCGTTGTTGTATCCGAGCTTGAAGAGGGCGCCGGGGACGGTGTTGTTGACGATCTTGATCATGCCGCCGCCGACCAGCTTCTTGTACTTGACCAGGGCGAGATCGGGCTCGATGCCGGTGGTGTCGCAGTCCATCATGAAACCGATCGTTCCGGTGGGCGCGAGGACGGTGACCTGGGAGTTGCGATAGCCGTGCTTCTCGCCGTGGGCGAGGGCCTGGTCCCAGCAGTCTTTTGAGGCCTGGAGCAGCTCGTCGAACTGGGGGACAGCGAAGGTTTTGTCTCCGACGGTGCGGGACTTGCCAATGTTATTCACTTCGGCGCGGTGCATGCGGATGACGTCGAGGAAAGGCTCGCGGTTGATGTAGTAGCCGGGGCAGGCGCCGGTGTTGTCAGGATTGGCTCCGGCGGTCTGCGACGTGGCGGAAGCGAGCGCGGGGCACTTTTCGGCGACGCGGGCGGACTGCAGATAGGCTTCGCCGCACATGATGGCGGTGAGCGTGGCGGCGAAGTCGCGTCCGGCGTCGGAGTCGTAGGGCAGGCCAAAAGCCATGAGCAGCGCGCCGAGGTTGGCGTAGCCGAGACCGAGCGGGCGGTAATCGTGGGAGTTCTTCGCGATGGACTCGGTGGGGTAACCGGAGTTGTCGACGAGGATCTCCATGGCGGTGATCATGATGTCGATGGCGGCGCGATAGGCGGCGATGTCGAAGGTTCCGGCGGGGGTGAGGAACTTGAGCAGGTTGAAGCTGGCCAGATTGCAGGCGGAGTTGTCGAGGAACATGTACTCCGAGCAGGGATTGGAGGCGTTGATGCGCGCCGTGTTCTTGGAGGTGTGCCAGCGGTTGATGGTGGTGTCGTACTGCATGCCGGGATCGCCGCACTGGTAAGTGGCTTCGGCGATTTTGGTCATGATGTCGCGGGCCTTCCAGGTTTTGGCGGGCTTGCGGTCGCGAACGGTGACGGTGGTGAACTCGCCGTCTTTTTCGACGGCGCGCATGAACTCGTCGGTGACGCGGACGGAGTTGTTGGCGTTCTGGAAGAAGATGGAGGAGTAGGCCTCGGAGTCGGGGCCGCTGGAGCCGTCGTAGCCTTCGCGCATGAGGGCCCAGGCCTTGGCTTCTTCTTTGGCCTTGCACTCGATGAAGTCGACGATGTCGGGATGGTCGACGTTGAGGATGACCATCTTGGCGGCGCGGCGGGTTTTGCCGCCGGACTTGATGACGCCGGCGAAGGCGTCGAATCCGCGCATGAAGCTGAGCGGGCCGGAGGCAGTGCCGCCGCCGGAGAGGATCTCCATGGATCCGCGGATGGTGGAGAGGTTGGTGCCGGTGCCGCTGCCCCACTTGAAGAGCATGCCCTCGGTCTTGGCGAGGGTGAGGATGGAGTCGAGGGAGTCGTCGACGGCGTTGATGAAGCACGCGGAGCACTGCGGCTTACGGTAGCCGGTGACGGAGAACTCGACGGCGCAGGTGTGCTGGTTCCAGTGCCAGTTCTGGGCGTCGGAATTGGGCTCGAGGCGGTCACAGCCGACGTTGAACCAGACGGGCGAGTTGAAGGCGACCTTCTGGGTAACGAGCAGGTGGACGAGCTCGTCGTGGAAGACGGCCGCGTCTTCGGGGGTGGCGAAATAGCCGCCGGCCAGGCCCCAGTCGCGGATGGTCTCAGCGACGCGGCTGACGAGCTGGCGGACGCCGGTTTCGCGCTCGGGGGTGCCGATCTGGCCGTGGAGGTACTTGGAGGCGACGATGTTGGTCGCGGTCATGGACCAGTCGACGGGGACCTCGACGTCTTTCTGCTCAAAGATGATCTTGCCGGCCGCGTCGGTGATGGCGGCGGTGCGGCGCTCCCACTGGACCTCGTCGTAGGGCGAGAGGCCGGGGCGCGAGAAATAGCGCGGGAAACGGAGCGCGGCTGTTGTAGCGGGAGCGGGGGTGGTGGGTGCGGCGCCGTTCGCGGCCGTGAGAGTAACGGATTTCCTGGTGGTCTCGGCCATACTGTTCCTTCCTTCCGGATGAGATCGAACTGGGGGCGATCTTTCTCGCGCGGTTTTGATGCGTCCCAAAGGCAAAATCCGCAGCCGGAGATGGTGCGAGGAAAACTCCGGTCACGGGAGAACTCAAGGTAGTGGTCCCGGTGGCGGATCGCATCTCCGCCGGGGCTCAGGAAAGGCGCGTCAGAGTCAGTCAGCGCCGGAGAGCCGGGGCGAGAATTTTAGAGCCGCAGATGGGAAAGTAGCTCTGTTAATAGGGTGTGTCAAGTGGAAACCACAACATGTAGTATTTTAGATGCGATCAGGGGCATCCAGAAGCTCAATTCCCCAAACGAGGTGTGGACAAACGCCGGAAGGCGCGATAAGGGCGGGTTTTGCGGGATCTGGATGGGCCGGCCGCGCGGAATTTGGGCCAGAAAAAGGCCGGAATTTTCAGCGCAGCCGCCCCACAGGATTGAGGATAGGCCGCGGGGTGGGGTGGTACAAGGCGCGGGATGCACCAATGGGGGTGCAGAAGCTGTGGAGGGGTGTGGGAGGGGTGGAAAACAGAGCACAGAGATCAGTGATCAGGACGCAGAGTTCAGGACGTAGAACGCAGGACGCAGGGCTTAGGGCCTCCTTCTCTTGTAGGGCGAGCCAGCCGGCCTAGAACGCCTTCGCGAAGTTGTAGTTCCAGTTGACGCCGTGGCCGGCGCCCCAGGCCAGATAGGTTTGGGCGACGATTTGCCCGCGGAGGCGGACGAAAAGGCCGACCCCGGCATCCTGGCGCAGGCGCGAAAGGGCGAGATCGGACGCCGTGCTGCCAACGCTTCCAGCGTCGTAGAGCACGAATACTCCGAGGGGATCGTAGACCGGCGTCCCGTATTCGAACTCGATAAGGTCGAGGTCGGGGCCGCGGAAGCGGTAGTTGTCCCAGCCGCGCAAGGTCACGCGCGAATCGATGTCGGTTCCGCCGAGAGTGGGCTCGAGATAGAAGGGGACCTGATTGGCGGCGCTGGTTTGCGTGAGGACCAGGCGCAGGCGGAGGTCGAACTGACCGAAATCGCACTCGCCGCGCGCCTTGTTCCCCTCGCAGATGTAATCGACGACCGGATGGCGCGGTGCGGAGAAGTGATTGCGGATGATCTCATGCAGGTCCATGTGCTCGTCGCCGCCGAATTCAAACCATCGGTACGCGTAGGGCGATCCATCGGTCGGATGTTCCCAGTGAAATGTGGCAGCGTTCGTGGACGAGAACAGCAACAGGGGCTGAAAGTGGGGATCGTTCTGATCGGGCAGCTCGTGGAATACTCCGCCGGCGCGCGCGGTCCACGAAGTCTGAGCGCCGAGAGCGTTGTGCAGGTAGAGAGGCTGGTCCTGAATGCCGGGAGTGGCGGAAACGGGAAGATTGGCGGAGACCGCATTGGAGCTGCTGTCGCGAGGCAGTGTGGTGCTGCGGACTTCAGATTCTCCCGTCGCTGTGAGCCAGCGAGTGAGGGGAAATTGTGCCGCGAAGTCGAAGGCGGTGTCGTCCTGCGCGAAGACATACTGCGTGTTGGGAGAGGTTGAGCCTTCGCCGTAGTAGTAGAGAGTTTTGACGCTGCGATGCCAGGGCGCGATCTGGATGCGCATGCGCGAGGTGGTATGGAGCGGGCCGAGAGTGAGTCCATCGGGCACGCTGGTGTCTGCCTTATAAGGGAGGGCGGGCACCCAATCGATTTCCCCTCCGGTGAACCAGGACCCGTTGGTAGTGATCGCGCCGGTGACGCTCATGTCGAAGAGATACTCGTGGTTGTGGTGCGTGACGCCGCTGATGTTTTTCACCAGCACCAGGCCGGGACCGAAACCATTGGAGGGAGGCAGCGATGCCAGGGTGAAGTGGTAGTTATCCTGGCTGAAGATGGCTTCGGTGCAGGCGATCGCCTGGTGACGATCGTCGAAAAATTTGGGGCAGGAGACGCTGATGGTCTGGCCGAGAGCGCAACTGCCCGCAGCTCCAAAAGCCGCGAAGACAAACAGGGGAGAAATTCTTCTCACTGGGAGCCTCCGCTTTGCCCGAAGGCAGCCGCCGCCTGCAGCATGAACTGCGTTGCCTGAGCGGATGAGAAGGTGGGACCGAGCGGCGTGGGGACGGAGAGACTCGCCTGCTGCAGGGTGTTTTGCATCGCCTGAACCATTTGCACCATTAAGTCGGTCGGTTGTCCTGGAGGCGGCGGAGGGGTGGGCGGCGCATCCGCGGTTCGGAAGGGATCGGCCACGGCGTGCATGACGGGCACGACGCCGGCTTGCTGGATGGCAGAATCGGCCGCATCGCGTTCCGCCTGGGTGAGCACCAGATCGCGCGCCATGGGAGTCGTGCCGTCGGAGGCGACGGGCTGCGGCAGCTGCACCGTGTCGGTGCGGATTTGAGCATCGGACAGGTTCGCGATGTTCTCGAAGGTGAGAGCCTGAGCCTCGCGCCAGTTGAACGGAGTCTGGTCGAGGCAGAAAAGCTTGCGCACCGTAGCCACGATGGAGCAGTGATCGAACTGCTGGCGCAGGATGGTTCCCGCGCTGATGCGCGGGGAGACAAAGACGGCGGGGACACGCACGCCGAGGCGATCGAACTGGAAGCCGAAATCTTTGGTTGGCGGAAAGGGAGGATATTGCGGATTGCGGGTGAGCGAGGGCGGCGTGACGTGGTCGTAGATGCCGCCGTGCTCGTCGTAGACGATGAGCAGAAGCGTGTCATTCCACTCGGGGCTTTTGCGAACGGCGTTGTAGACCTGGGCAATGAGCGCCTCGCCGGCATCGACGGCGAAATCGGGATGCTGACTGCTGGCGAAAAGGCCGTTGACGGGGTCGTCGTCGTAAATGGGCTCGATGAAGGTGTATTCGGGCAGGAGGTTGTCGATGCAGTCCTGAAGGAAGCGGGTGCGGTAATCGAAGACCTTGTTCTGCTTGTGGGCGAGATAAATGTTCGCCATGAGGATGGTGGAACCGCTGGAATAGATGCGATAGTCAGCATCGTTGTTGGGATCGTCGATGATTTCGAAGATGGTCTTCGCGGTTGCCGGAGCGAGCACGGCGTCCTGGGTGAGCGAATCGCCGGAGCTGGCCGCGTGGGCAAAGAGGCGGTTGGGGATGGTGGAGGCCGGAACCGAAGAGAACCAGTGATCGCAGATGGCGTATTGTTTTGCGAGCGCGGAAAGCACCGGCAGCGATTCCTGGTGAAAGCACTTCATGATGTTCTGGCCCTGAACCGGGCTTTTGCTCACCGTGGAGTAGTTCTCCACGAAGCCCTGCATCTTTTCCTGGCCGGTGTCGGTGCCGGCGGAATTGCCATAGATCTGGACGTTGATGTCCTGGAACTCGTGGGATGGGTCGGGGTTCAGGTCATTCAGCGAGCGAGCGTTGGGGCTGACGCGAATCGGCGAGCCTCCGTCGGCTGCGGGGTTGGATTCGTCGCCGTCGAGTCCTTCAATCGGGTAGTCCGCCGATTTCAGGTACCCGAGCATGTGATCGAAGGACCGGTTCTCCATCATCAATACAACGATGTGTTTGAACGGGCTGGGCATGGCTCATCTCCCTTCGATTGCGTGGCACCGATGCTCCAACGCGGCCACCCGGGGAATGAAACTGCGCACTCTCTCAGCGATGTGTCAATTTGAATGTTGGGGAAGCATAGCGGAATCGGCGATGACGCGCAAGAAGTGTTTGTGCCGGATCTCTGCGATGAATTTGCTGCCGCCGCGTTCGTTCATGGAGATACAGAGTCATGCGGCGAGCAGAAATCGTCCTGCTGAGAGAGAGTTCGCTCCACACCGCGACGGTGCGGCGGGCGGGGCGTAGTTACAATGGGCCATTCCTGAAGGACAAGGAGCGATGCCGGTGAAACGAATCGCGATGTGGGCAGCGGTGGGATGGATTCTGGCGGCGAGCCCGGCGTGGGCGCAGGAGCGTGGCAGCCAGGGGCGCTCGGTGGTGATGACGCAGTACGGGATCGTGTCGGCGGAGAGCCCGCTGGCGGCGCAGGCGGGCGCGACGATGCTGGCGCGGGGCGGAAATGCGGTCGACGCGGCGGTGACCGCCAACGCGGTGATGGGCGTGGTGGAGCCGATGATGAACGGGATGGGCGGCGATCTGTTCGCCATCGTTTACGACGCGAAGAGCGGGAAGCTGTACGGGCTGAATGCGAGCGGGTGGTCGCCGGAGGGGCTGACGCCGGAGTTCCTGAAGGCGCACGGGATGGAGCGGATGCCGATGTTCGGGATCGATTCGGTGACGGTGCCGGGCGCGGTGGATGGCTGGTCGAAGCTGCTGGGGCGGTTTGGGAAGCTGGGGCTGCGCGAGGATCTGGGGCCGGCGATCCGGTACGCGCGCGAGGGGTTTCCGGTGCCGGAGTGGGACGCGATGTACTGGGCGGACGCTGCGCCGTTTCTCGCGCAGAATGCGGAGACGGCGCGGCTGTATCTGACCGGCGGACATGCGCCACGAGTGGGCGAGGTGTTTCGCAATGCGGAGCTGGCGCGGTCGCTGGAGCTGGTGGCGAATGGCGGGCGGGACGCGTTTTATAGGGGCCAGATCGCGCAAAAGATTGTGGCGTTCGAGAAGGCGCAGGGCGGCGCGATGACGGCGGCCGATCTGGCCGACTATTCGAGCGAGTGGGTGGAACCGCTGTCGACCGAGTATCACGGATGGACGGTGTACGAGCTGCCACCGAACGGGCAGGGCATCGCGGCGCTGGAGATGCTGAACCTGATGAGCCAGTTCCCGCTGGCGCAGTACGGGCACAACTCGGCAGACGCCCTGCAGGTAATGATCGAGGCGAAGAAGCTGGCGTATGCGGATTTGCTGCGGTATATCGGCGATCCGAAGTTCAGCAGGATTCCGGTGACGGGGCTGCTCTCGATGGATTATGCGAAAGAGCGCGCGAAGCTGATCGATATGCAGCGCGCGAACTGCAGCGTGGCGGCGGGGAATCCACCGGCCGGGGACACGACGTACCTGACGACGGTGGATCGCGAGGGGAACATGGTGTCGCTGATCCAGAGCAACTTTGAGGAATTTGGGTCGCGGCTGGTGGCGCCGGGGACGGGATTTGCGCTGCAGGACCGCGGGGCGCTGTTCAATCTGGAGCCGGGATCGCCGGATGTGCTGGCGGGGCACAAGCGGCCGCTGCACACGATCATTCCAGGGTTCATGGCGAAGGGCGACACGCGGATCGCGTTCGGGATTATGGGCGGGTTCAACCAGGCGCAGGCGCACGCGCAGTTTGTGTCGAACGTGGTGGATTTTGGGATGAACATTCAGGCGGCGCTGGAGGCGGCGCGGTTCACGAAGCAGACGTTTGCGGGCTGCGATGTGCAGATGGAGGACCGGATTCCGGCGGAGGTGCGGGTGGCGCTGACGGCGCGGGGGCAGCAGATTCAGGTGGTCGGGGACTACTCGTCGCACATGGGCGGCGGCCAGGCGACGGAGCGGAATTTTGCGACGGGAGTGAACTTCGGGGCGTCGGATCCGCGCAAGGATGGGGAGGCGGTGCCGGAGCCGCTGCCGCGGGAGTGAGGATTCGCGGGGTGACGGGTTTGGGTGGTGGTTGCGGGTTGGCTACGAGACGTCCCGAGCTCGGAAAAGCGGCTGCTATGCGGGTGGATGAGCGTGTTGGGCTGAAGTTGTCAATTCAAAATCCAGGCGCGATCTGAGAAAGCTGCCGATCATCCGGCGGCTATGCTGAGCATTTGCTCGAAGAATAGGAGCTTTCCCAGGACAGCGAACGAAACGAAAGCCGAAGCCGTACCATTCCAACAGAATGACAAATCAGATGAGGGCGTTTGTGTCATTTGCGCTTCTGGCGGCAGTCGTGTTTCCTGGCGGGAGGATCTGCGTTGCACAGGAAGCCGTCGCGGTCTCTTTACAGACGAGAAGCTCGTGGCTGGAGGGTTGGCAGCAAGCCGAAGTCGATCGCCTCTTCACCCGTCCGCCGAATTCTCCTAGATATGCCGTGGCGATCATTAAAGATGGAGAGTTTGCCCTCGCAAAAGGGTACGGGCTGGCGAATCTCGATGACGACATTCCCATAACGCCCGAGACGTCGTTTCATCTGGCGTCGATCTCGAAGCAGTTTACCGCTGCCGCCGTTGCACTACTGATTCTCGATCACAAGATCGCGCTCACCGACCCCGTCGCAAAATACATCCCCGAGGTCGCCAAATACGGCGACGGGCTGTGCATCGAACATCTGGTCTACATGACCAGCGGGCTGCACGAATATACGAACGTGCCGCGGAAGAATGGCGATCCGTGGGTGACGTTCTATTACTTCACGCGGAACGATGCGATTGCGGCTGCGCTGCGACCCGATCATCTGGAGTTTGCCCCGGGAACGCAGTGGGCCTACCGGAACATCAATTACATGCTCCTCACCAGCATCGTGGAGGTGGTCAGCCACCAGTCCTTCGCTTCGTTTATGCACGACCGTGTCTTTGCCCCGCTCGGAATGTCGCACACGGAAATTGACGACGATACGACCGAGGTGATTCCCCATCGCGCGACCGGATATGCGCGGCGGTCCGATCCCGAGGTGATCAAAGAACTTGCCTCCGCGGGCGTTTTTATCAGGCCCGGCGATGGATGGGTACGTCTCGTCCGCGTCTCTCCGCACTTTGGCGGAAGCGGAGTATTTACGACGCTCGACGATCTCCTGCTTTGGGACAGGAACTGGTACACAGCGTCGCTGGCCGGCCCGGCGTTCACCGAACTCATGAATCGGCGCCAGAAGTTTCAGCACGACAAGGATAACGACGCGCTTGGCCTGGTGTGGGGTACACGCTACGGTCACGCGATGCTCGACTATTCAGGAGCGGATATTGACACGTCGACCTACATGACCCGCTTTCCTGAGCAACGTTTGACGGTGATTTGCCTGTCCAATATGCCGCTCGGAGATGCCGAAGGAAAGGCGGATGCCCTGCTGGATTTGCTGCATGCCTGGGGCAAAATCTAGAAAATGGCCCTTATTGCTCTCGTGCCACATTGGCATCGATGGGCGCATTATCGCCAATGCACTCGTTGATGGTGTCGGGGGTGTGACGGATGGCTGGCAGTATGGAATTGACCGGGTTCGGCCATGGGACCGGGGATCTCCTCTTCAGCTTCGCGGCGAATCGGAGTGGGGCGAGGATTCATGATTTTTTGATCGCCGCCTGGGGTAGAATCGCTGGCGAAACAGGTTAATCACTCTCTAACCCCCCTTTGCTTTCACAACTGAGTTTCCATGCGCCGGATGCGGCGCGAGCGGCGGCATGCAGCGCCATGCCGGAGGAGAGAATATGGCCTACGTGATGCGGTATGAAACCTGGAAGAAGATGACCGATGTGTCGTTCAAAGTGAGGAGCAAGTATCTGCGCCGGGTGGATAACACCCTGCAGCAATACGAAAAGACGCATCTGGATTCGGATCTGCAGAAACTGAAGGTCGCGCTGCAGCAATGGAAGAACAGCAAAGGCTATGACGCCGCCGGTGGCAGGCCACTGTGGATGATGAGCGATCGAAACCGGCAGAAGGCGGTGGAGACGCTGGACAAGCAACTGTTCGGGATACCCGAGACCATCAACCAGGAAGTGCTGAACGATCTTGCGGAGCTTCCCTTCTACGGCATCGAAGCGTGGGCGGAGGGACAGGCGCGCCAGGCGATGAAAGAGGCTCGGGAGCAGGCGCTGGTGGAGATGTTTTCCGGCAGGCAGGTGGTGGTGAAGAAGGCGCTGATGGGGTATGCCTTCGAGAAGATGAAGCGCGATGCGGCCAGCGCGAAAGCGAGCGCCGGGAGCGCGGCCAGCGCCGCCGGGAAGGCCGCCACGGCGCCCCTGACCGGGCCGCTGAAGGCGGAGGCGGAACGACAGGCGATGGTGCTGATCCAGGAAGTGCTGGGGTCGTATCCCATCGAAGTGGCGAAGGAAGTGATTGCCTACATCATGGGAGAAATCCCGTCGTTTCTGACGGAGCTGGCGGCGTCGATCGCGCCGTATCTGTCGCTGGCCAAGAGCGGCGGGCAGGCGATCTACAACACGGCGCAGGCGATCAAGTCGGAGTACCAGTGGGTGACGTCGGAGGATCACCTGGAATCCTTTGGAGCGGGCGATCCGAACGCGGCGGCAGCGGCGGTGCGGCGGATGATCGAACGGAAGCGCAACCAGTACACGCGGCTGGCGACTATTTATGGGACGGACACCGGGATCCGGGCGGCGGCGGTGATCGCGGATGCGGCTACGTATGGAGCGCCGACGGTGAGCTCGGTGGTGAATCCGCTGGCGGCGATGGGAAAATCGCTGGCGTTGCTGGCGCTGCAGATATTCCTGGTGGGCCGGGATTACTGGGAAAAGTGGAAGGTGAACAAGGTGCTGACGGAAGGGAGCGGCGCGACGCTGAGCAAAGCGATCTTCGACAGCTGCCCGCTGCTGGGGTGCTATTTCGTCGCGGGATCGACGTCGAGCAACATCATCAATTTCGCCGTGGAGGACATTGGGGCGACGGGATGGAAGCTGGACGTGGAGGTGATGATCCGGGAGCACGTACAGCCGATGATTGGTTATGCGCGCGAGGCCATCAGTGGGGCGCGCGTGGAGGTATCGGGGATGGAGCGCAGCAAAGCCGCGGTGAACGACACGACCGGACTGAACTACATCAACAAGTTCAAGAAGTCGATGGTGACGATGGTTGCGGCGCGGGTGCCGTTTGTGGACGATCCCAATGACTATCAGGCGGCGGCGCAGAAGCAGGGGTTCCAGGCGGTTAAGCCGGACGTGCTGAAGGGGCGGATTCAGGGGCAGGGACCGAGTCCGTTTCCCCCGCCCCGAGGCCGGCGCTGAAGCGGAGGCGCGAGGCGGGGGCGGGAGGCGGGGGCGCGCGTGTGAGGATTCGCCTGGGAACAGGTCAGCGGATCCTCGTCCTTCTTCCGACGGCTCGCTCTCAGCCGGCGGCTTTCTTTCGCCGCCGCTGCTCGCTCTCCTTCATCATTTCGTTCAGATCCGCAACCGGCCGTATCTCGACCGGTCCAAGTCCATACTTAAAGCCGGGAAGCTGCGAGACGAGCTGAATGGCGTGATTGAGGTCTCGCGCCTCAAGGATCTGAATGCCGCCGACCTGTTCCCTGGTTTCCGCGTAGGGACCGTCGGTCGTCGCGACTTTGCCGTTTTTCCAGCACAGGGTCAACGCGGTCTCCGGAGGCTGAAGAGCTACTTCGGCAACAAGATGTCCGTTGGCGCGCAGATGGTCATTATGCTCGAAGCATTCGTCGAGCACTGCGTTTCGCTCGTCCTCGGTCATGCCTTCGAATTTTCCTGGCTCGATGTATCCCAGGCAGATGTATTTCATCATTCGTCTCCTTCTTTTGGGGCCGGCAGCCAGCGAGGCTATTGGCTGGCGGTCTGATTGGGCAGCTCAGCCCGTTTCGCTACTTTGTGCTGGATCTGCTCCTCGGACAGGATGGGTGCGAAGTCCTCCATCTCAAAGACCTGGCGGATTTCGACTTCGTAGTCGCCGGGGCCGCAGCTGGGAGAACGCCTGACCCACTCGATGGCCTCCTGGAGGGACTTGACCTGCAGGATCGAGAAGCCCGCAATGAGCTCTTTGGCCTCGGTGAACGGGCCGTCGATGACGGTACGAGACTTGCCGGAGAATTTGACGCGTGCGCCTTTGGAGCTGGGATGGAGACCATCGAGGGCGAGCAGGACGCCGGCCTTCATGAGCTCTTCGTTGTACTTGCCCATCTCGAGCAGGAGCTGTGGATCGGGGAGGGCCCCTTCTTTTTCCGCCTCCGGGGTCGACTTGACGATGACCATGAATCGCATTGCGATATCTCCTTTGGGTTGAGCGATGGTTGGGTGGCTTGTTTTCGATGACTCGTTTCCTGTTCCCGTATGAACCGCGGTTCACGGTTCTTTTGTCCTATAGTCGCTGGGGAGACGGAAAATCGACAGCCGATGGAAATTATTTTTCGCTGCTTTGGTTTTTATTGCAGCTGCCGAATCCGCTCCTCGAGGAATTGCCGCTCGGGTTCCTGTCGGGTCAGGGTCAGAGCTTTCTCATACGAGGATCGGGCCTCAGCGGTCCTGCCCAGCCTGCGGCACATATCGGCGCGGGCTGCATGCGCCAGGTAATAATTTGCCAGGCCGCCCTGTTCCAGCACCGCGTCGATGTGCGTCAGACCGGCCTCCGGACCATCCCGCATGGCAATGGCCACGGCACGATTGAGCTGCACCACCGGCGAAGGCTGAATTCGGTCCAATTGGTCGTAAAGGGCAACAATCTGCCGCCAGTCGGTCGCAGCGACCGATTCCGCCCCCGCATGAACGGCCGCAATCGCAGCCTGGAGCGTGTAAGGGCCGAAGCGGCGGGACTTCAGGGCCTTCTCCAGCAATGCCACTCCCTCCGCTATCTGCTCGCGGTTCCAGAGCGAACGATCCTGGTTCTCCAGCAAAATCAGCTCTCCGGTTGGAGAGGTTCTGGCGGCGCGGCGGGATTCCTGGAGCAACATCAGGGAAAGCAGCCCCGTGACTTCCGGCTCGGGCTGGAGTTCGGCCAGCAACCGGCCCAGTCGAATCGCCTCGCCGGTCAGTTCGGCCCGAGTTACCTCCGCTCCCGCCGCGGCAGAATAGCCCTCGGTGAAGACCAGATACACGACCAGAAGTACGGCTCCCAACCTTGCCGGTAATTCCTGCGCTGCGGGCACCTGGTAAGGAATAGCCTTGTCGCGGATGACGGCCCTGGCGCGCACGATGCGCTGCGCGAGGGTCGCCGGCGGCACGAGAAATGCCCGGGCAATCTCCTCGGTGGTGAGGCCGCAGACTTCGCGCAGGGTGAGCGCAACCTGTGCTTCCGGCGGCAGGGCGGGATGGCAGCAGGTAAAGACGAGACGGAGGCGGTCGTCCTCGATTTCCTCATCCTCGTGAGTCGTCTCGTCGATGCGCGCCTCGAGATAGAGGGTGAGGTCTTTCTCCGCGCTGTCGAAGCGGGCCCGCCGGCGCATGCCGTCGATGGCTTTGAAGCGCGCGGTGGAAATGAGCCAGGGGCGGGGCTTGTCGGGTATGCCGGCCTGAGGCCAGGTATCCAAAGCAGCGGCAAAGGCCTCGTGCATGGCTTCTTCGGCGATATCGAGATCCCCGAGCAGGCGCGCCAGCGTAGCCAGAATCCTGCCCGATTCAGACCGGTACAGCGTCTCTATGATTCTGCTGATCTCTTCGGGAGCATTCGGCGGCATGCACGTCAAACTAGCAAACGGAGGTAGTCCACACAACTGCGCTCGGCTCGCTGTTGCCCTTGTCATTCCAGATGACATGTTTTGTTCTGCGGTGGACTTCGGACGTCGGTGTGGAAGCGGTTCAAGATTCCGCCCTATAATCCTGCCAGGCATCCGCGCATGCGCTCTCGCCTCACCTCAGTCGTGGCCCTCCTGCTGCTGGCTACCCTTGCGCACGCCGCCAAACAGGTCACCATCGGGCAGGTGGAGCAGATGCTCAGCGCCGACCGCGGATTGTCCGACGATGTGGTCTCCGGCCAGCTTGCGGGTTTGACCCTCAGCGAGCGCGTGAGCGCGGAGCGATTCGCTGCCTGGCAGGCTCTGTTTCCCGGCGCCCGCAGTCAACATATGCTCCTGATTCTCGCGGACGAGTCCGCCTTCCATCCTTTACCTGCCTCCGAGCTCTCGCCGGATCCGCCGCCCAGCCTTACCGCTGAAAACAAGATTTTCGATGCCGCTCTCGAGTACGCCAACCGGACCATCCATAACCTGCCCAACTTTCTCGCCGTGCGCCAGACCCTGCACTTCCAGACCAACCAGGACTCCCTGGATGCGGTGATGGGGCAGGCTCGCTACGAGGCCGGATTCGCCAAACAGGACGCTGGTTCCACCTATGAACTGGTCGGATTGGATCTGGCGCCGCTGGCCTTTACGGGCCAATTCAGCGCGCCAGTGACGTACCGGGATGGCGAAGAACTGCTCAACGGGCGGGCCGCCGCGCCTGCGATGCCGGGCTTCACCACCAGCGGCGAGTTCGGACCGATCCTCACCATCGTTCTCGGCGATGCCAGGCAGAGCTCGATCGTCTGGGGTTACTGGCAGCGGCGCGGCGACACTCGACTTGCCGTCTTCCGGTATCGGGTGCCTGCGGCGAAATCTCACTACGCCGTCGACGTCGGCATCCTGCAGTCGCGCCCCGCCTATCACGGCGAGATCGCTGTCGATCCCGGCAGCGGCAGCATTTTCCGCATCTCCATCGTCTCCGACCCGGCGAAGCTGTTCGAGCCGGCGAGCGCCATCGTTATCGAATATGGCCCGATGATCCTCGGGAGCCGCGCCTACATCGTTCCGCTGCACGGCGTCGCGCTGGGCAGGATTCCTGTCCCCCCCGGCGTTCGTACAGGGTCCACCACCGTCGTGCCGGTGCAGAATTACCTGAACGACGTCACCTTCGCGCACTACCGGCTCTTTCGCGCCGATGCCCGCATCCTCAGCGACGAGGAATCGCGGCAGCTGCGCGACAAGCCGCCGGCGCCGGCCGCATCTGCGCCGCAGCCGCAATAGGCGCTAACCTGGATAGTTCCAAAGCACGTCTCATGGAGGTATGTCGCCGTATGCAAGAGGAAGAAATCCGTGAAGCTCTGAACGCGCACTGGCAGGCGTCGGCGGCCGGCGATGCAAACGCGGAACACGATATTTACGCTGACGATGCCATTTGCGATTATCCGCAGTCCGGCGAGCGAATCCTGGGGCGAAGCAATTTGCAGGCGCTGCGAAGTCATCATCCCGGCAAGCCGTCCGGCTTCAACATCAGGCGAATGGTGGGGAGAGGCGATCTGTGGATCACGGAATACACCATCACCTACCAGGGGCGGCCGGCATACACCGTGAGCATTATGGAGTTCCGCGACGGTAAGGTGGCGCATGAGACGCAGTATTTCGCGGATCCGTTCGAGGCGCCGGCGTGGCGGAGCCAATGGGTGCAGCGGATGGCGTGAGGACGGGTGCGTGAAGCTCGGGGCTGCGGATGGCGAGGCGGCGCCGGAGCCGTTGGCGAGAGAGTGAAATAAACGACGCGGCGTGCTGCGCTGGATGATCCTGGGGCGATGGGAGCCGTTCAGGAACGCGGCCTGTTTGACGTGTCCGGATTCGCCAGCCTGGCTCAAGGTCCTGCGTGTATGCTCGGTATGTCTTTTTGGCGGTCGTTCCAGGGAACGGATCTCAAGGTTCGCCGTTGGGTCGGCGAACGTCGGCGGAGGAAGCGGTCATGAGAATTGGGTGTCTCTTTGCAGCAGGATTGGTCACGGCGTCCATGCTGGGAGCGGCGGCGCACGCGCAGGATAGCGGCCCGTACAAGGTGATCAAAATTCAACTGACCGGCGGCGAGGGTGGATGGGATTACATCACGGCGGACCCGGACGGGCGGCATTTGTTCGTTGCGCGTTCCGGCCCAACCGGGCATATCGGCGTCTACGACCTGGACACGCTGGAGCAGGTGGGAGACATTCCCAACGTCACGGCGCACGGCGGCGCGGTGGACACGGAGACCGGCCACGGCTTCGCCACCTCGAACCCGGTGACGATGTTCGACGCGAAGACGTTCGCGGTGATTAAGAAGATCGATACGGGCGGCCATCCCGATGGATACCTGAACGACACGTACAACCACCACTTTTACGTGCTGAGTCACGTGGCTCCGGAGATCACGGTGCTGGACGATAAGGATGGGAGCATCCTGGGAACTATCGATATCGGCGGCGCGCCGGAAGAGGCGGCAGCGGATGGGCATGGCAGGATCTACGTGGACATCGTGGACAAGGCCGCAATTGCGGTCATCGACGCCAACACCATGAAGATGGTGGGCAAGTACGACCTGTCGCCGCGGGGCTCGGAATGCGCCGGGCTGGCGCTCGACGCCCAGAACGGCATCCTGTTCGCGGCATGCCGCGAGAAGAACAACATGGTGATTCTATCCGCGGCCGACGGGCACATCATCACCGACCTCCCCATCGGCGAAGGCTGCGACGGGGTCACGTTCAATCCCGCAACCATGGAGGCGGCCAGTTCGCAGGGCGACGGAACCATGACAATCATCAAGGAAGATTCGCCGACGAGCTTCCGGGTGGAGCAGACCGTATTTACGCCGATGGGAGCGAGGACGCACACGCTGGATCCGAAGACGGGGAATCTGTACACGATCACGTCGGAATTCGGGCCGGTGCCGAAGACGCCTCCGGCGAACGTGCCGGCCAATGCGCCGGCATGGATGCGCAGGCCCCGGCCGCCGATGATCCCTCACTCGTTCCAGATCCTGGTGATCGGCAAGGGCGAGTAGCTCGGAGGGTTTCGTGTGATTGCTGCGCGATGCCCCTGACGGCATGGGGAACGTCGGCGCGTGCACGATTACGCGGGTCTTCCCGCTGCCTTTGTCACTCATGGTGACAGCTTTCGTTGTGCGGTGAGCTTCGGAGCTTCGGATCCGCGGAAGGATGGGAAGGCGGTGCCCCGGAGGTCAGTGCGGGGAGGGTCGTCGGCCGGCGAGGGATCTGCACTTGCAAGAGGGGCTGGCGAAGGGAAAGAGCGGAAATGCAGGTCCGTTCGACTCGCGTCTGAATTGATTGTTGCGCGCAAAAGCGCGCGCAACGAATTTGGAAAGCTCGCTCAGATGGGATGAAAAGGGGCGTACCTTCCTGGTACGTGCTCTGAGCACAGATATTCCATCCGAGGGAGGTACGCCATGAAGGTCCACGTAGGAGTAGA
>JBATVK010000110.1:0-58600 GCA_049671725.1 Acidobacteriaceae bacterium | reverse complement strand
GGGATGGCGATTGCGTGCACGCTGCTGCTGACGGCGGCGGCGCTGCTGCTGATCCGCGTGAAGCGCTTTGCCATCGTCGCATGCGCGGCGGCACTGGCGTTGGCCGTTGTTGTGACGACGCTGCCGCGGCGGGTGGCGCATCGCGCCGGGACGCTGGAGATATCGACGATTGACGTGGGGCAGGGCGATTCTCTGCTGGTGATTACTCCGAACGGGAAGACGCTGCTGATCGACGCGGGCGGCATTGTAGGACCGGCGGGGCTGACGGGGAGCGCGCCAGGCGCGCGAGATTCGAATTTCGATGTGGGCGAGGACGTGGTGTCGCCGGTGCTGTGGTCGCGCGGTATTCGGCGGCTGGACGCGGTGGCCATTACCCATGCCCACGCCGATCACATCGGAGGGATGACCGCGGTGCTTGCGAACTTTCGCCCGCGCACGTTGTGGATCGGCATCAATCCACACTCGGCGCTTTACGACGCGGTGCTCGCCGAGGCGGACGCGGTGCATACCCGCGTCGTGCACCATGTCGCCGGGGAGACATTCGAATTCGACGGCGTGCGGGTGCGGGTGCTCGCGCCGGAAGCGGATTATCAGCCGGGGCCGATTCCCTCCAACAACGATTCGCTGGTGGTGCAGATGCGCTATGGACGCACCACCGCGCTGCTGGAGGGCGATGCGGAGTCGCCGAGCGAAGAACGGATGCTGGCGCGTGGCGGGCTGCATGCGGATTTCCTGAAGGTCGGGCATCACGGCAGCCGCACCTCGACGACGCCGGCGTTTCTTGCGGCGGTCGAGCCATCCTGGGCGGGGATTTCCGTGGGGCACCGGAATTTCTACGGGCATCCGCGGCACGAGGTGCTGGAGCAACTGCAGTCGGCCCACGTGCGCACGTACCGCACAGATTTGCTCGGGCTTTCGACGTTTTACCTCGACGGCAACAGCGTGAAGGCCGCGGTTTGGTCGGCGCAGTAACAAGCTATCGGCCGCGGACCATGGCCTCCAGAGCATCGCAGGCGGCGACAGCTCCGTTATCGGCGACGACTTCCGCGGCAATGGATCGGGCCTGCGCCTGACAGGCGCTATCCGAGAGCAATTTGCGGATGAGCTGCGCCGCGGGCCGGGCTTTGTACTGATTGCGGCCGAGCACTTCAGCGACGCCCAGTCGCCGCACCCGGCGCGCGTTGTCGGGCTGGTCGTGACTGTAGGGCATCACCAGCATGGGCTTGCCCGCACGCAGCGCCTGCGCCGTGGTTCCGATGCCGCCCTGATGAACCAGGACCGACGCACGGGGGAAAATCTTCGAGTAAGGCGCGTAGCGCGTGACGCAGATGCTGTCGGGGAGCCTGCGTTTGGGAAGATTGCGATCGTCTGCGCCGATCAGCAGCACCGCGCGCTCACCGAGAATCTCGGCGGCTTCGGCGCTCTGCTCGTAGAAATCGCCGGCATTCATCACGGCGGCGGAGCCGAGGGTGAAGACCAGCGGCGGCGGACCCGCGTCGAGAAACGCGGCCAGCTCGCGCGGCAACTCGCCCTCGTCGCCCGCGCCGTCGTAGAAGGCAAAGCCGGTGATCTTCGCGGAGGGAGGCCAGTCCGGCTGCGGCTCGCCCATGACGCGCGAATAGAGCGCAAGGGCCACGCGCTCGGAGTGCTTCGCGTCGAAGATAGGATCTTTGCCCGGGGGAAGGCCCAGCTCGCGGCGCAATGCGTAGACGGGCTCCGGCCACTTGCGCGTGACCAGGCGCGCAAAGCGGGCCACCACATGGCCGAGGGGCGGGAAGGCCTCCTGCACGCGCGCCAGCGTGGGGTAAGGCGGCAGCACGGGCGGATCGTAGGTGGAGAAGAACGAGAAGGGCGCGAGTACATAGGAAGCCCAGGGGACGCCGGTTTTCTCTGCGACGATGGGGCCCGCGTAGGCAAGCTCGCCGGTGACGAGGAGATCGGCGCCGCCGTCGGCCTGGACTGCGCCGAGGAGATCGTCATAGCTTTCGCGGAGCGACGGGAAGAGGAATTGGCGCAGGCCGGTTTCGGTTCCGTGCTTGATGTCGTAGATCATCGCGATCAGGCGCGTGTCCGTGGGGTCCTGATCGGGCCGCACGCGCGCGAAGCCGATGCCGAGCGGCTCGACTTTGGGGCGAAACATTTCCGGGATCGCGAGCACGGGCTGGTGGCCGCGGCGTTTCAGCTCGAGGCAGAGGGCGACGAGGGGATTGACATCGCCGAAGGTTCCAAAGGTTGAGAAGACGATTCTCATCGGCAATCGCTGAGGGATTGTCTCAGAAACTTGTCTCAAATTCGTGAAATCTGCGCTCGAGGTCCCACTCCTGCTGCGCTTTTTCGCTGGAATGAACCAAAGTTGCACACATCCCCTGGGGGTCGGCATTGCCCAGCTGGCTGCGGCATGCGGCGACCGGTGTATCCAGATGCTCCGGCGTGAAGCGCTGCCAGAGGCTGGCGCCAGGAAGGAAGGCATGCTCGATGGAGGTGCGGGCCATCAGCTTGAAATCGAGATACGTGAGCGGATAGGTAACCGCGGCGCGCACATATTCGTGGGTGAGGTCGATGCGCGAGACGCCTTCGTCATCGGTGGAGAGCGCGACGGGCACGCCCATTTTGCGATAGAGCATGAAGGGGTGGTCGTTGCCGGTGACGTTGAGAATGACGGCGTTGCTGGTGAGGTTGATTTCGACCATCACATGACGGTCGGCCATCTCCTGCATCAGCTGCCAGGGATGGTCCTCGTACATGATGTCGACGCCGTGGCCGATGCGCTCGGCATGAGCCAGTTCCACCGCCTGGCGGATGTGAAAGGTGAGGTCCTTCGGCGGGACCATGCCGAAGGCGAGCTCGCCGGCATGCAGCGTGATGTGTACGCCGGGATAGACGCTGTGCAGATAACCCAGCATCCGCATCTGCAGGGTGTAGTCACGCATCGAGAAGATATCGTCTTCGGGCTGGACGAGGTTGATGCCGACTACGCTGGGGTCGGAAGAGGCGATCTCAAAGCCGAGGAGCGCCTGCGCGAAGACCTGCTGCGGCGGGTGGTCGCGCAGGACCTGGTAGAGGAAGCGGACGGTGACCCGGCACGCAGGCGCGGCGTCGGATGCACCGCAGTGCTCAATGGCGTCACGCTGGCGCAGGGCCGCATCGAACGCAGAACGCGCACTCTGAATGTTGGCGCGAAACCCGGGATCGGCGAGCAGCTCCTCCCGGAACTTCGCAAGATCGGGATCCCAGCCGATCCGTGCGGCCGCGGCTTTGGCGCCGGCGAAATCGCCCGTCTGCATCAACTCCAGATACTGCTCGTTCTGGGCGGCGGCGCGCGAGGCGACCTCGTCGATCCAGTTGCCGATGAAGCGGTCGTCGTCGCCGAAGCGGTCGAAGGTGTCAAAGAAGTGGTCGTGGCCGGAGTCGCCGGTAACGGGGACGAAGGTGCGCATGGAGAACGCGTCGATCAGCTCGTCGTAGAGATGCTGATCGGAAGACACGGCACTGGCAGCGGACTCGCCGGCGGGACAATCGGGGGCGTGATGGCCGGCATCGAAGCGCAACTGTGCAGCGTTGACACAGATGTTGTCCTTGGCCGCTTCCTGAATCCAGGTTTCGGCGTAGACCGCGCCGGTGAGGTGGACGTGCAGATCGGCGCCCTTGGGCATGCGATAGAAGAACGCGTAGAGAGCGCGCGGACCCTCCTGGCGCGCTTCGTCGAAGGCGTGCGCGGTGCGCATTTCCGCGATGGGCCGGGTCTGGGCAGCCTGAGCGGCGCGGACGAACAGGAACGAGGGCGCGGCGAGGAGCAGACAGACCAGACGTGCAGCGCGGCGACGGAGCATCAGCCTCGATTCCTGAGGAGGAGCTGAAATCAGGTGGCACAAGTGTAACGCCAGCGGGCGCCGGAAAGGGTGAATGGGGCATCCGATCCGCCAGGGCCGCTTTGTTATACTGACGAAGGTTGTTGCGACGCGATCGGCAGTGCCTGCCGCAGTCAGACAGCTCCCCAACAGCGCTGGTTCCATCCGGCGGCCAGGTAGCTCAGTGGTAGAGCGCGGCCCTGAAAAGGCCGGCGTCGGCGGTTCGATCCCGTCCCTGGCCACCACTCACAATCAATCACTTGGAAGGTCAGGCGGCTGGGCGTCCTGTTCGGGCTACGTCTCCAGTATTTGCGGAAGCGTTTGGTCAGTCCGCGACACAAAGTTGCCGTAAGCCATGTTATTGCCCGCCGTCCTCTGCATAGTGCACAGAAGGCGTTGTCGCAGGCTCCAGCGCAGAGACAGATTCTTGAGTGGCAATGGCGGTGCGCAACTCACCCCAGCGGCATCTCCATGAAGACATCGGCACGGCTATAGGGCATCGGCGGAAGGCTCTCAGGTTTCACGTGGCGAAAGCCAACCGACTCGTACAAGTGAACAGCATTCTTAAGGCGCGAATTGCTGCCGAGGAACAGCGATTTGGCGCCGAGGCTCCGCGCCTGCGCTATGGCGTGCTGCAGCAAAAGGCGGCCGAGGCCTCTGCCACGCAGATGCGGAGCAACCGCCATCTTGGAAAGCTCGTAGACGCCATCCCGCATGGGGATCAGCGCGACGCACCCCACGGCTTCGGCGGCAGCGTAGGCCATGAAGATATAACCGCCCTTCAGAAGAATTGAGTGGACCGGATCATTCAGGATCTCGCGGTCTTTGGCTTCAAGGGAGAAGTACCGCGTGATCCACTCTTCATTCAGCGTCCGGAACGCGGTGGCGTCGTCGCCGGTCGCAAGCGAACGAATGTCAACGGCTGGCGGGCTGCAAAGCGAACCCTGCTGATTGACCGACGAACTGGCGCGAGGAGAATGCATGAACTTACTCCGAAGCGAGGTATTTGCGGTGACCGAAATGTTATCCCGAGCTTACAGATCGAACCAGATAAGAATTGAGAACGGGTTCCTATGAGACCGGTTCTAATGTGTGGTGTAGACGTCTGCGAGAGTCCACTGCATTCCCTTCGTCATGGGCGTCATATACGGACCAATTGTGGCGCCCTGGCGGAATTTTTCCAGGTCCTCTTCGACAGAGGGCAGTCCAATTTCAGCTCGCCGTTGGTCCGCGGCAGCGATGTTATCGATCAGCGGCCAGTACAACTTTGCGGCACCCGGAGTGTCCTGGTCCGGACCCATGATCGTGCCGTATATCTGCGGCTTGCCTGCAACATTCTCCAGGCGATCGCAGAGATGAGCGTACATTCGTGGCGTGACATGATCCTCCCGAAAGACTCTCGTCAGGGTCTCGCGTTGAGTTAGTCTCCAGGCGTTGTCGTCATCGGCGTGGCCGAAGAGGAAGAAGAACTGAGCCGCGGCTTCGTCACCCACGGTGGCCCTTTGCGGCCAGCCGTCTTGTGCGACGATGGATTCGATCCGTGCATCAGTCGATTTGTGGAATGTGGCATAGCGGCGAACAACTTCGGGCGCGCCGGGGTTTTGAGCCCAAAGTTCAAAAAGTGCCGCAAAAAAGAAATTCGGGTCGTTGAGCTCAACTTGCACATGCTGAGCATACGATTGGTAAGTCTTCTCGAACGCAGGGTCCTGCCTCGCTCTTTCGAGGTCACTGATCATTGTCTGGTCTTCGTTGAACAGTTGGGTGATCTCATGGGCAAGCGCCTCGTTGTGGCCAGTCCTGGAGCCGGGCACAGCAGACGAGGTTTGTTCCGCCCGCATGGGCGTGAGCGCGTTGGCTGAGCTAATCGCCAATGCCGCAGATAGCAGGAATGCGAATATTTTGTTCGCCATCTAAACTCTTCCGGATCTGCTGGTGAAGCTCCGATCTCCTGGTGACGTGAGCGACGTTATGGCACGCTCTTCGAAGAGCGCTTCTCGCATCGGTTCCGACTCTTTCCGTTATTGCAGCGCGGCTGGGTCGGACGAATAGGTGATCGCCGCAATCCGCCAGCCATCAACGGTTTTCACCAGTTGCCAGGTCTCGCTTCCGCGGTTCTCGGCTTTCCCGTCGACATTGAAAACAAAATCGAAATAGACTGCTGCGATCGTCCCATCTGTAAGGATGACAACGTTGCTGTGTTCCGGGTCGAAAGCTTTTGGCGTCGACGAGACAACCTTCGCAAAATCGCGATAGCTGCCAGCTTTCACCTTCGGGTCCTTCGCCCCCTTCGCCTGCGCCCGATCGTACGCGCTGTCTGTCAGCACGCTCAGCCAGAGATTGGCGTCGGGCAGGAACAGGGCGGAGAGCGCGGCCCCATTATGAGTGACAACCGCCTCATGATATTGCTTCATCACTTGTTCGATCGCAGCCACTTGTGCGTGGTGTTCCTTGTCGATCTCGACACGGGCGGTGGAAGGATTCGGCGTCTGAGCGATACCCGCCATGGGCAGAAGGGTAAGTACAAAGAGAGCAAGACCATTGAGCTTCAGCATCGTTCGTCCTCCTGAGGAGAGAGAAAGTGAAAGGGAAAAAAGCGTCCGGCTCCGAGCCTTGAGAGAGTAGCGTTCACGCTCCCGGGAAAGACATCGAACCGCCGCGATATAGTTGGAGTTGGCCGAGTCTGCGGAAATGCTGGGTGAGTGCCGATCCGATGTTGCCCGCTCCAGTGATTCCGATCTTCATCCCTGCTCCTGGTTTGTTCTGCGGTACCTTCACCGCTCCACCGTGGTTGTGGTGAACCGATCGGAGAGGAATGTCCCGATTTGCTCAAGTGCCTGCGTCGAGGCGCTTAGTTGGCCCACGGATCCCGGGAATCCATGCGCCATGCCTTCCCAGACGTCCAGCTGCGCATCTACTCCAGCCGCCAGCGCCCGCTCGACAAAACGCACCGAGTCATCGAGCAGCACTTCGTCGTCACCGGCGTGGACGCGAATCGGCGGGAGGCCGGTTAGATCTGCGCGGAGCGGCGAGGCGGCGGGATCGCCGGGATCGGCTCCATTCAAATAAGACCGCACCAACTCCGCCACCTGGGATTGGGTAAAGTAAGGATCCGCTGCCGCGCGCGTCGTCCAACTTGCTCCGAAGAGCGAAAGGTCCGTCACTGGAGACAGTGCGACTCCGGCGATGGGAAGCACCTGCTTGCCTGACTGAGACGCCTTCAGCGAGAGAAGCAGTCCAAGGGCCAGCGCCCCGCCTGCGGAGTCTCCGGTGACGGCGATCTTTCTGTAGCCGAGCTCGATAAGTCCGGCATAGCAAGCGCGAACGTCCTCAGAAGCTGCAGGAAAGGGATGTTCCGGGGCGAGACGATAATCCGGTGCAAACGCCACTGCGCGAGCACGAATCGCGAGATGTCCCACCAGGTTGCGATATGCCTTCGCCGAGCCCCAGTTGAACCACCCGCCATGAAGGTGGAGGATCACGGCGTCGGGCTGAGCGCCCTGTGGCTTCGACCACCACCCCGGAATGCCACCCATGATGCCGGCTTCAAAAGTCACGCCCTGAGGAACCGCGACGTGCTCCATGATGGCATCGAAAGGGGCGCGCGCCGCAGTTCCCCGCAGGCGCCCTTTGTCGGGTTCGACGGTGGCGCGCATCGCGGCCATCACGGTCTTGTCGGGCGTGCTGATGGGATGGAACACGGTTGCGCTCCGCTGCGCGAGGCGCTGGTCTTCAAGAGATGTCGGCATCAGATTTCCTCCTTTGTATTCGGCCGTACTGCTCTCCTGTCGCGGTTGGGCTCGCCTGTCGCCCATGAACTCGCAAAGAGCGTGCGCTCGAAACCTTGCCTGTTCTTTAGTTAGCTGATGCAATCGGGCGAGCTTTTCCGCCGGACTAACTTCCCGTCAATTGCGACTTACATCCCGCTCCTTCAGGCCAGGCTGTACAACTCTCGATTGGATTCGGATAGGCGCCAATCAGATTCGATGAGTGCACTGGATGATGCACTCAGCGAGATCCGCCGATTCAGATGGCTGAGAAGCCGCCGTCGACAGCCAAATCCACCCCGTTCACATAGCTCGAATCGTCTGACGCAAGAAACAGCGCGGCCGCCGCAATTTCCTCAGGACGACCCATCTTTCCCCGCGGGATCAGGGATTCGAACATCTCCCTGGTCGCCTTGTCGAGTCGCTGGGAATCCGGTGTGTCGACCTGCCCCGGGCTCAGCACGTTCACCCGGATATTCCTGCCCCTCAGTTCGTTGAGCCACGTGCGCGCGAAGGAGCGCAGTGCCGCCTTGCTCGCCGCATACACGCCAAAACCAGGAAAGCCTTTCACCGAAGCAACTGACCCGGTCATGATGATCGATCCGCCATCGTTGAACAGCGGCAACGCCTTCTGAACCGTAAACAGCGTTCCGCGCACAATCAGGTCGAATCCCGTATCGAAGTGCTGCTCGGTAATCTCACCCAGTTTGGCGGCTTCGCCCTTGCCGGCGCTCGCAAACAGGATGTCGATCTTACCCTTTTGCCGTTTGACCGTATCGAACAGGCGGTCGAGGTCGTTGAGATTGGCCGCGTCTCCGCGCACGCCGGTCACGTTCCGGCCAATCAGCTTGACAGCCTCATCGAGCGCCTCCTGCCTCCGGCCCGTGATGAAAACGTAAGCACCCTCTTCAACGAACCGCTTAGCGCTCTCCAGCGCCAGGCCGCTCGATCCACCCGTGATGACTGCAACCTTACCCTCAAGCTTTCCCATAATTGCTCCCTTCGGCAGGTGTTTAGCATTTACTACAGAAGAGTAGATATGTTTGGCGGTGGACGAGAACTGCTCCGGAGTCCTAATCTTTTGTCTATTCGTCCGAACGGGGAGGCTACGTTGGACCCGATAACAGACATCTTCAGAACGCTGCACGTAACTGCTTTCGGTCAGCACAGGCTCGAAGCCACCGCCCCGTGGGGCCTGATGCAGGAGGGTCAGAGCGAAGAAAAGGTCACGCCTTTCGGCAAAAAGATTTCGCCCACAAACCTGGCGCATTTCGCCATGCTTTCGCGCGGCAACTGCTGGTTGAGTGTCGAAGGGATTGCGGAGCCGATTCCCCTCACCGGTGGTGATTGCATTTTGCTGACCTGGGGGACTTCGTTTGTTTTGCGCGACAGCCTGCGAACCCGTCCGAAGAGGAGTTTCCGTGAGATCGCGGCCAGGGACGGGAGCAATGTCGCTCATTATGGAGGTGGTGGCGCGCCGACGACCATCGTCTGTGGGTCCCTGAGTTTCGATCGCGCCAGCCTGAAGCCGATCAGTCAGTTATTGCCGAGCTTCATTCTGATTAAAGCCGACCAGGCCCAGGCGCTTGCCCTTCACAACACCATGCAGGCGCTGGCGTCAGAAATGGCAGAACAGGCGCCGGGATCTGAAGTAGTCGCGACTCGGCTGGCCGAGGTTCTGTTTATTCAGGCGCTCCGGGCGCATATCGCGTCGGCAGTGGGATGGCGCAACAAAGGATGGCTTCGTGCGATTTTCGATCCTCACCTGGGCACTGCCCTGAGTGCCATTCACGACAGCGTGAATACACCCTGGACGGTCGAATCACTGGCCGAAGCGGCGGGCATGTCTCGCTCCGCATTCGCAGCCCGTTTTAAAGAGCTGCTCGGACAAACACCACTGGAATATGTCACCGAGTGGCGGATGCAGAAGGCGATGCAGTTACTCGAACAGCGTGACAAGAAGCTCATCGACGTTGCTCGGTTGGTCGGTTACGAGTCCGACGCTGCGTTCAGCAAGGCATTCAAGCGAGTTGTCGGGGCTAACCCTGGTGCATATCTCAAACGTGGCTTTGGAGACCAGGGTAATGCCGGAATCGCGGAGGATCTGTGAAGCGCAAAAAGTGCCTCTCGATGCCATCATGGTCTTGTCTGCCGTGCTGATGGGATGGAATCCATTAGCGTACCTCCTCCCGGCTCATGCTGTTCCAGGCTGCGGCTTAGGCTGCAGCCCACCCCCTTGCTAATTCTTCAGCAAAGCTGCTCTACGTTTGGCTTGCGCCCATCTGAGCGGCAGGACACAAGTCAAAGGAACAAATTTCGCACGCCGCTGGGTTGGGAGCGAAGATACTGTTTTGGCGCCCTGATCTGAGTCCCAAAGTGAGCAGCAGCATGCCAGGGCCAGCGAGGATCGTACAGCATGGCCCGAGCGAGCGCGATCAGATCGGCATCTCCCGACCTGAGGATCGACTCGGCTTGCTCGAAATCGGTGATCAAACCGACGGCGATGACCGGCAGCGTCGTCGCCTGCCTGACTGCACGCGCCAGGGGAAGCTGATAGCCGGGTCCGACCGGAATCTGCGCAGAGGGACTCGAACCGCCGCTTGAAACATTGATCGCAGCCGCGCCTCTGGCCTGAAGCGCTTTGACAAGAGCGATCGTTTCTTCAATCGACCATCCCCCTTCCACCCAGTCTGTCGCGGATACCCGCATGGTAACGGGGCGCTCAGGCGCGAAAGCGGCTCGCACGGCTTCGAAAACTTCGAGCGGAAAGCGCATTCGGTTTTCCAGTGAGCCTCCGTACTCGTCGTCTCTGCGGTTCGAGAGAGGCGAGAGGAACTGATGGATCAGATAGCCGTGCCCGCCAAGGATCTCAATGAAATCCAGCCCGAGCCGGGAGGCGCGCCGCGCCGCGGCCGCGAAGGCATTGCGAATTGCGGCCAGACCATCGCGGTCTAAGGCGACGGGTGGCGTATCCGAAGCAGCGAAAGCGATCGGTGACGGGGCATAAGTCTTCCAGCCATTTGGCTGGCCAGGCGGGATCTGCGCACTACCGTCCCACATCTTTTGCCGAGACCCTTTCCTGCCGGCATGGTTGATCTGGATCCCAATCGGTATTTCCGACCACCGCCGAACGCCATGCAGCACTCGAGCCATAGACGCCTCGGATTCATCCGAATAGAGCCCGACGTCAGCATAGGTGGTGCGCCCCTCGGGGCTGACCGCGGTTCCTTCAATTGTTAATAACCCCGCACCTGAGCTTGCCAGCTGACCGAGGTGCATCAGGTGCCAATCGTTCATTTGCCCGTCTTCGGCCGAGTACTGCGCCATCGGGGCAATCACAATCCGGTTGGCTAATTTCAAGTTGCCGATTTCGATCGGAGTGAACAGCATTGGGCGGTTCATAGAACTCCTTCCGGCCCCGATTCGGCGGGTTGCGGGCTCGCGTACCGAGTCCGCTGTTTCGCTGCGGGGAAGCTTTGTCAATGTAACCAACTGGCCTGCGGCTTAGGCTGCAGCCCACTCCCTTGCCAGTTCTTCAGCGAAGCTGCTGTACGTTCTCGGCTGGCGCCCCAGCAAGGCAGCAAAGCGCGCCGCCTGGTTCTCGGTGTTGCTGAATCCCCGCTCGAGTAGACCCTCGAACGTGACCCTAAGATCCCAGGCCCGCCAACTCGGGCTCCCTTTTTCTCGCAGCTGCGCTTCGAAGCCATCGAAATCTGCGTGTCCCCCGTAAGTGATTTGTTTGCCCAGCAGCTTCGACCATGTAGCTGCGGCATCCGGACCACGCAACATCTCTGGCGAAACCAGATCGTAGGTCTTTCCGCTGTGGCCTTCTTCTGTCAGCGATATCGCGGCCGCCTCCGCAAGGTCGCGAACATCGACCACAGCCAGGCCCTGGTTCCCTGCGGGAGTCGGATATACGCCGAGTTCGGTTAACGCCGGCCTGAGCGAGCGCTCATTCTGAGTGAAGTACGCTGGCCGCAGAATCGTATGAGGCATCCCACCTGCACGAATCGCTTCCTCGACGGCATACTTGTTAGCGAAATGCGGCACCTCGATAAACTGATCCGCCCTGTAAACCGAGACGTACGTCAGGTGCTTGAGGCCGGCCCTCCTTGCCAGGCCATAAGCAATGAGAGCCTGCATTAACTCGACGGGGACACTCTCGCTGCCGATCAGCAGGAACAATTTGTCGACACCCTTCATCGCTTCCGCAGTCGAGACCGGATCACTCAGGTCGCCGACAGCGATCTCTACTGCGTCGGGAAACGCTCCCGGCCTGGGCTGCTTGCGGGTGAAGGCTCGCACCCCTGCTCCGCGCTGAAGAAGCGCCTTAACTACATCATTGCCTACCCGGCCGGTTGCGCCTGCTACAAGAACCTTCATTGTCTTCTCCGTATGCAGCCTCGTGCCGCTGCTGAATCTGATACGAACTAACTAAAGTCGCGATTGCGCCGTCCGTTGATGAACAGCAGCTGACTTTCCCGCCGGAAGAGGGGAACCGCCGATCACGGACCTTCCCGATGCGATCAGCCGAGCTTCTCCAGGTTTTGAAACAGAAGCCCGCCCGGCTGCCCGCCCACAACGTGAAGTGGCACCCCGCCCTGATCGAGCCGTCCCAGTTCGACTGGAGCGAAGCCAAGCTCTGTGACGAATGCCGCAACAGTCCTGCTGGCATCAACGTCATTGCTCGACAGAAATATGGCTTGCCGCTGAGATGGCAAGGACGGACTGATCCCAAGCTGTTCAGCGGGCAAATGATTGAACCTCTTCACGAGGCGCGCTCCGACAAACGCCTCGGCTACTAACTCCGAAGAGAGTCGACCTCCCAGTCCTTCCGGACGAGTGTGAAAGGTGTTCATCGTGTCAACGATGATTGTGCCGTTCCACTGTTCCCGTTGCCGTGCAACGTCCTTGTAAGCAGAAAACGGAACAGCGAGGAAGATCACCTCCGCCTCGCAGGCCTCGCGAAGGGATTGAGGAACGACGGTCGCGCCAAGTTCTTTCGCCAAAGCCGCAAGCGACGCAGGTCCACGAGTGTTTGCGATCCCGATCTTGATACCCTGCCGCGCAAAGGCGCGGGCCAGCGCGAAACCAATGTTCCCGGAACCAAGGATGGCGTATTTCATAGAGTTGCCCAGTCTCTCAGCGCTTGCTGAGCGTTGTTGATTATTTCGAGCCTGACGCGAATCAGTAGAGCCGGTCTCAACGTTTCCGGGACCGCACCAGCCATCGACCTCACACCTGACCAACGCCGCCGTCTGCCATCAGATCCGCACCCGTCACATAGGAGCTCTGGTCAGACCCGAGAAAGACAGCCGCATTCGCGATTTCCACGGCCTCTGCGAGACGGCCGATGGGGATCATATTCAGGTACGTCTTCACTACTTCGTCGCGCCCCTTCGTTTCCGACTGAGAGTCGAGAATCGGAGTGTCGGTCACACCGGGGCTGAGGGTGTTGACGCGGATGCCGCGGCCCTTGAACTCGGCGGCCCACGTACGGGCATAGGAACGCGTTGCCGCCTTGGTTGCCGCGTAGGTGGTGTGGTTCGGAATTCCCATCACATGCATGGCGGAGCTCACCAGGATGATCGATCCTCCTCGGCTCATCAGAGGCAGAAGCTTCTGCACCAGGAAAACGGGCGCGCGCGCCATGAGATTGAAAGTCTTATCGAAATGCTCCGGTGTGAGCGTATCGAGCGAAGCCTGCTCAGTGAAGCCCGCGTTGGACACAACGATGTCGAGGACGCCTTTCCCGGCCTTCACTGCCGCGGCGATGCGATCGATATCTTCAAGTTTGGACAGATCTCCCGCTATGGCCGTAACGTTCCTGCCGATCGCGGACACCGCCCTGTTCAGTTCCGCCTGACGGCGCGCTGTGATGAAGACGTACGCTCCTTCATCCACAAAGCGTTTCGCAGTAGCTAAACCAATTCCGCTGTTGCCGCCCGTGACAACGGCTACCTTTCCTTCGAGCACGCCCATGCATTTCTCCTTTTCGCGAGCTCGCATCACGGCGACCTGTCCGCCGCGCATAGTATCGAGCGATCGCTCCACATTGTCGAACAATCGTTACAGATGTGCCGCGGAGAGCATCGGATTCACGATTTCCGAATCTAAAATGAAAGAAATGCTATGAAGACTTCGGTGAAACTCGGTAGACCGGCTGCGTTCGACAAAGAAGCCGCTCTCGATACCGCCATGCGGCTTTTCTGGGAGCGTGGTTATGAGGGAACGTCCATGGCGGACCTGTCTGCGGCCATGGGCATTCATCCGTCGAGCATCTACGCCGCCTTCGGCGACAAGCAGGAGCTCTTTGCGCTTGCCGCCAAACGGTACGCTGGCGTCCCGGCGCAATATATGGTGAGGGCACTCGAGCAACCTACTTTCCGGGACTTCATTCTCGCGGCATTCGACAACACAGTGGAGTTCCTCGGTTCAAAAGAGCATCCTTCCAGTTGCTTCACGCTCACCGGCGCCATCTCCTGCGGCACAGATACGGCATCTGCAAAGCTCTTGATGCGAGAGATGCGCCTGCAAAACGAGGCCGCCATCAAAGACCGTCTCCTCCGGGCGCGAAAGGCTGGAGAGTTTCCGAAGGAAGAGAATGTCGATGACTATACGAGATATCTCTCTTCGCTCCTGAGTGGTCTCGCCATTCAGGCTGCGAATGGGTCAACGAGAGCTGAACTGAAGCGAACGGCGGAGATCGCGCTCAGACATCTCGGCGTTGAAAGATAAGCCTCGAGACCATGAACTGACGGAAAGAGTCCGTGTTCGTATGAGCGGCGGCAGAAGCCGATCAGCGCGAAGACGAGCCTGTGTTGCCTGAGGCATAGCGGATTGCCTCCGTCTCCCTTGCGATTCCGATCGGCTCGTACTTCTTTCGAAAGCTCTCGAGCACCTTGGCGGGAGCACTCTCGGGAGTTCCGCTGTCGAAGATGGGGTTCGGCGCATACTCAATGGCAAGCTGGATCTCCTGAGCCGCCGCATCTCCTCGCAACAGAGAAACCAGCACCAGCGCTCCATCGAGGCCAGCCGTTACGCCGGCGGCGCTGATGAGGTTGCCATCGACCACCACCCTTGCATCCTTAAGAACCGCGCCGTAATACGGCATCAGATGCCGGGTACTCCAATGAGTGGTCACCTGTCTTCCCATAAGCACGCCCGCGGCGCCGCAGAGCAGGGCTCCTGTGCAGACCGAAAACAGCAGCCTTTCGCCCTGAACGTGCTTGCGGATGAGTTCGAGCACTTCCTCATCGTGCATCAGCGCCTGCTGCCCATGACCGCCGGGGACGAGCAGAACATCAAATAGCGCCGCGTCCGCGATGCTCAGATCCGGGGAGAGCCGAAGTCCCTGCACATCGCGAATGGGCGCAACTTGTTTCGCGATGACCCGGATGGTCGTATCAGGCATGCGTGAAAGAACTTCAAAGGGCCCCGTGAAGTCGATCTGATCCATCCGTTCGAAGATGAGGCAGCCCACGGAAAGCGGTCTCGCCGACAGTTCCGGCCTGGATTTCTCACTGACAATCAAAGGAGCACTCATGATGCCGATCTCTCCCCAGCATCCGTCGGGAACATGCATTCACGTGCAGTTCCCGCGCCGCGACGCCGGTGCACTTGTATAACCTCGATTATCAGGCTGCCTGGGCGGTACGAATCGGCGCTGCAGGCACGACGACTTCGACAAGTCCGGTCGCGACGTCATAAACAAGGCCGGAGATGAGCCACTGCCCCGGTAATGCCGGAATCGCCCTGAGTGCAGCAACATCGACGGCCACCGACTTGCGTGGATCCGAGACTGATTTGCTTGCAACCTCGCTTTCCGGTATCTGAAAGTAGTGCGCCAGCATGGCCGGGTCTCCTGCCAGACGCGTGCTGCCGCAATCCGTATGGTGGAGAACAATCAGGTGAAACTCTCCGCCGCCTCCGGGAATCGTTTTGGCAACTTCTCCGATTCGCCCAAGCAAACCGAACTCCTCCAACAGCCCCGGCGTGACTCGACCGCCGATGTTTCTCAGGACGACGGCCTCACCCGGTTTGATTCCGAGCACATGAGCGGGATCCACGCGCATATCCGCGCAACCAATGATGACCGCTTTCAAAGTCTGCAGGGACTGAGGAAGTGTTGGCATAGGAGCTGCAAGCTCTTCGTTGCGTTTCAACATGAGGTCGAGGTTATTCATCATGATTCTCCTGAAGGAATGGTGGCGGCCACGCCGGCACAATCACGTACAGGCTTTCGATGCTGACGCCATTTCGATAAGAGCGCGCGATTCAGGACAAGAAACCCACCATTCCCGCCAACGATGAGCCCTGCAGCTAATGTCCTCGCGATGGCCCGAAGGATGCTCGATATTGGCCAGGCGTGACCCGCAGGCGTCGCTGGAACATGCGGCGAAGGACTTCGGCGCTGGCTAACCCGCACGCATCGGCGATCTCATCCGTGCTTCGTGCGGTCGATTCCAACTGGCGGCGCGCTGCTTCCAGGCGCAGATCCTCGACATGTTGCGCGGGAGTCTTTCCAAGCTCCTGCCTGAACAGGCGAGCGAAGTTGCGAGCGCTCATCGCAACACGGCGAGCCAATGCGTCGACGGAAAGATCCTGGCGAAGATGGTCGGGAAGCCATGCAAGCAAGTCACCCAGGGGTGGGCTCTCGCGGGCTTGAGCTTCGAGGGTTGCGCTGAATTGCGATTGTCCACCCGGACGGCGCAGAAACACGACCATCATCTGGGCGATTCGAAGGGCCAGACGTCGGCCAAGGTCTTCTTCGACCAGCGCGAGGCAGAGATCGATGCCGGCAGTGACTCCGGCGGAAGTGAAGCAACTGCCATCGCGGATATAGATGGGGTTGGGATCCACGGCCACACGCGGATAGTCTTCTGCAAGTTCGCGTGCCCAGTTCCAATGTGTGGTTGCGCGGCGTCCGTCGAGAAGGCCGGCTTTTGCCAGGACAAATGCGCCGGTACAGATCGACCCGAACCGTCGACTTCGGGTGCTCTGCAATCGGAGCCAGTCCAGAAAGCCCGGCTCATAGTGCAGCTCGCGCGGACCCATGCATCCGGCAACGAGAAGTGTATCGATCGGCCCTTGATACTCCTGAAATGTCCGATCCGTATGCACGGGCGTGCCGAGATGATTGGAAACCACGCGATCGGCACAAGCCGAAATGATGTTGACTGTATATGCAGGATCTCCGCCACGCAGCCAATTCGCGTCGCCGAACACTTCCGCGGGACCGAACACATCGAGGGTCCTCATAGGCGGAACGGCCACAATCAGGATAGGGCGCGCATTGCGGGGCAATGAAGGATCCTCAGCCTGATTGAGCCTTGGGTTTCGTCGGGCTGACTGGCGTATGGGCATAACCGAGAGCGCGCCCCCCAAAACTCATTTTAGAAGTGGTCTTCGAGCACAGGCGGTGGCAGGCAATCCAGCGCAGTCGTCTTCGATGTCTTCGCTCCTCCGGGACCAATGACGATTTGCCCGTCAACCTGCGGATTGTCGTGCATTCTCACAAGCCTCTCAGAGCACCGGCTTCACCAGGTGCGCTCCACGCCGGGTAGCCAGTCAGGATCGATGTGCGAATGCCGCAGTCGGGCCACCGGTAGAGTTGGCTTCATCCCCGAGGTGCATGGCTGCGATAAGACCGGCGTTCACGGTGAATACGTGGAGAACTTCGCTGTCCGATAGAAGCTCCCCTTGAAGGTTCCTGACAACTTGGTGCACTCTGACGCGGACTTTGCCTCCGTCCTCCTCATTGATCGCCAGCGGTTCAACGTGGGGATCGAACTCGCCCCATTGTCGAGTCCAATAGGCGCGGATCTCTTCCTTTCCGACAACTCTGCCGCCCTCCGAAGCCCTGGGCCAGTTCACGTCTTCGGTCATCAATGCCAGTGCACCGTCAATGTCCCGCTTGTTGAATGCGGAGTACGCCTGCTCAATCAGGGCCTTCGTGTTTTTCATACAATCTCCCGTGGCGCTTGCTTTATTTCGGTGTTCGTCTCCCATCATCGCCGACGAGCTCAGGATCATTTCGTATCGCCTGCGGCGAAGACGGACTCACCCGCAGCATCATGCCTGGCCAGCTGCTCGATCCACTTTGTCGCCGATTTCTGAGGTTCGCCCATAGCCGCATTCGACACTTGCTCCCACGCCTCCCATTCGGCCAGCCGCTCTGCATACGCGGCGCGTGCTCTCGGCAGAATCGAGTTGCCCAATCCGAGCCGCAGCGGTGGATCGTTCGCGTCCACCAGTTTCAGGACGGCGTCGGCAGTCGCCTCCGGGTCGCCCCGTTCCAGGTTGGCAAGGCGCGTCAGAAACTGCTTGCGGAACTCCGCGTATGGCTCCAGAGCATTCGCGATCTGTGCAGATTTGCCGAAATCGGTTGCGTAAGCTCCAGGCTCAACCAGCGTCACCCTGATGCCAAAAGCTTTCACCTCCTGCGCCAGCGATTCGTGCAGAGCTTCCACGGCCCATTTCGTGGCGCAGTAGAAGCCGATGAGCGGCAGCGCCGTAATCCCAAGGCCGCTCGAAACGCCCAGGATGTGTCCGCTCCCTTGTTTCCGCAGCAGTGGCAGGGCCGCTCGCAGCACCCGAACCATCCCCAGGTAGTTCGCGTCGAACAGGTCGCGGATCTGTTCGTCGCTCGCTTCCTCCGTGGCCGCGAACAAGCTGGTGCCGGCATTGTTCACAAGAACATCCAGTCTGCCGAAATGCTTGAACGCCTGCTGAACGACCTGGCGCACCTGCTCCGAATTCGTCACGTCGAGGGCCATCGGCAGGACCGCGTCTCCGAAACGCTCTTTCAGGTTCGCGACGTCTTCCAGCTTGCGCGCCGTGACCGTGACTTTATCTCCGCGCCGGAGCGCAGCTTCGGCCCAGATGCGGCCGAAGCCGCGAGAGGCGCCCGTGATGAACCATGTCTTCTTCATATTGATTCCTCTCAAATTGGCTGAATTGGGATTGGTTCGTACGCAGCGTGCTTGGGCCTTTGATCAGGCCTGCGTATAACGCATATTTCCAAGATCGGTGAGAAGGTCAGGCCCCGTCGGGTTCCAGCCCAGCCTGGCGCGGGTCTGCGCACTGGAAATATGGACGTCCCGCCCGGCGAAGAACCCGAGGAAGCCGAAATGCTCCTGAGCCTGTTCCGGTGCGATAGAAATGACAGGCACGTTCAGGCCGCGGCCGATGACGGTGGCAATGTCTTTCAACGGCACACCCTCTTCCGCGACTGCGTGGTACCGGGCTCCCGCTGTGCCCTTCTCCAGAGCGAGACGGTAGAGCCGGGCAACATCCCCTACATGCGCGGCAGGCCAGCGATTGCGTCCATCGCCGATGTACGCTGAGACTCCCTTCGCGCGTGCCACAGCAATCAGGGGGGTGATCAGGCCCTGTTTCTCCGTGTTGTGGACCTGGGGCAAGCGCATCACTGAGGCGTGCACACCGCGCTCCCGGAGCGCAATCGCGGTCACCTCGGATACGCGGGGAAGAGATGGAGAAGAAAGCGGCGGATCGTCTTCGGTGGCGGCGCGCCCCTGGGCCACTCCGACTCCGGAGCTGACAATGAACGGACGGCTGGAACCCTGAAGCACATCTCCAATGGCTTCAATGGCGCGTTTGTCGAGCTCGCAGCTTTCCGCAAACTTCGTCCAATCGTGCCGAAACGCGACGTGAAGGACGGCATCAGATGCGGCAGCTCCTGTGCGCAGGCTTTCCAGATCTTCCAGATCGCCGCGATGGACATCAGCGCCGGCTGCGGCCAGGGACTGGGCGCCCGCATCGCTGCGCGCAAGACCGAGTACCTGGTGGCCTGCGCTGATGAGTTCCGGGACAATCCTGGAACCGATGAATCCTGTTGCACCTGTGACGAAAACTCGCATAGAAATTTCCCTGAGCTCCTTAACATCAAAATTGACGAGCGGTTGTGGTCCCGATTAAAACGGAGACAGTCTCCAGGTGAGTAGATAATCGGAGACAGTCTCCGGATGCAGGAAATTTGGGAAATGAAAAAGAAGCGTTCCCAACCAGCCACGCGAAAGCCGCGAACGGATGCTCTGCGCAACCGCGAGCGTATTCTCGAAGTGGCCAAAGGGGCCTTCACGCGCCACGGTGCCGATGCCAGTCTGGACGACATCGCGAAGCAGGCGGGTGTCGGAGCCGGCACCTTGTACCGCCATTTCCCCACACGGGATGCGTTGATCGAAGCAGTCTATCGGAGCGAGGTGGAAAAGCTGGCTGCGGCAGCCCGTGGGTTCGCCGCCGCAATGCCCCCGGTCGAGGCCCTGCGCGCCTGGCTGCTGCTGTTTGTCGACTACGTCGCGGCAAAGCACATCATCGCCCCCGCGCTCAACAGCGTCGCCGGAGGCCCCTCCAGGCTCTATGAGGGTTCCCGCAGCCTGGTCCAGGGAGCAATCGACGAGTTGGTGAAGCGTGCGAAAAAGAGCGGCGATGTGCGCAGAGACGTCGACGCCTCCGATCTGCTTCGGGCGGTGATCGGCGTCTCCTATGTGGGCTCCGGCAGTGATTGGCAGCAAAGCGCCAGGAGACTGGTGGACATCCTCATCGCCGGCTCTCGCCCAGCCCTTTAGGCCAGGCAGGTTGGGCCGTTCGTCAGAGAAGGCGAAGGCCATCTGCCCGGGTTGCGAGAGGACGAGAGCGCACGAAGTTCGAGACATCGCGCTTTCACCAGTTGTGCCGGGTGGAGAGCTCGATGAGCATCCTCGGTCGCTTTTTCTGACGACCGCCGGGAAATCGCCTGGCTCTTGTCAGCAAGGCGAACCCATGGAGGCTCGCCCAAAACCGTTTTGACAGAAGCTCTGACTTCGAGCGCTGCCTCGAAAACAACTCCATGCGCTGGGAAAGCGCGAATCGCAGCTCCGCAGGAGTCGCCGGATCATCGAACGGCACGCTGGCCTGTGCAAATGCACGTCGACCCGGAGGCGAGCGAATTCTATGAGAGTTCCGGCGGCGAGCGGTGGATCACCCCTCAAATCTCGAACGGCCACGCTCCGGTGTTCTGATACCAGTCGTAATTCTCCTCCGCCGCGGGGCGAAATTGCCAGCGCTCCGGCGTGGTGTTGTTCTGCCAGTCATCCGCGATCGTTTCCGATCCGCTTGTGGCAATCTCGAATGCCGCACGCACGGCATCGCGCTGCTGCGGGCCCATCGCGGCAGGCTGGGGTGAGACCATCAGCACTGTTCCACTCCTCGCCACCAGATCGAGCCACTGCCGATTGCAGGCCCACGGCGTCTCCGTCGTGATCGGCACGCAGTCGGCATCCAGAGCAAAAAACGCGCCGTGCTGAGGCAGCCTGAAGGCCAGCGTATTCACCCCCATGCGGCGCGTGCGCTCCCATATCTGCCCGCTCACGTCGTCACCCGTCCGCTGCGCATCGAAGATGCCTGCTCCGAGATGGCCCATCGTATTGCAGCCGATCAGGAGTGTGCGCCGCCCCGCGGCCTGCCGAATCGACTCATACAGCGCGCGGATGATCTCTGCCGTCGTCCTGCTGCGATCGTGGAAGCTCCAGCCTGGCAGCGTGGGCTGCGCCTGCATTGCAGAACCCCACTGACCGAGAAGGTCGTAGGTGGTGTAGTCATGCTTGATCAGCTCGTAACTCCATTGGGTCGCCTGAGTTACTTTAGCCAGCACGCGTTCCAGGGCTTCGGGAACGGTTGGATCGTACGCGAGATCTCCCATCCGGTTGGTGCGGTTGCCAAATCGCGCATCGGGCAGCAGCAACTCGGCTGGTGCGCCGGCGTCCGCCTGCAGCGGGCGAATCCACAAGCCCGGCCGAACTTCGTGACCGCGGATGTTGGCCGCCAGCGCCGCCATATCGGGATAGGCCTGCTTGTTTTTCCAGCCGTCATCGATCACCGTAAAGGGCCGAGGTCCACGCGCCGGGGCGAGCGAGGCCATCAGCTCAGCATCTCTGACGATCTGCTCGGCCGTGTTGTGGCCATACGCGTAATACCAGTCGTTGCTGCCGTAGATCGCTGCTTGCGGGCGCGGCGAATCGCACATCCTGCGGCAGAACGAACGCGCGGCGTCCAGAGGATTTTCGCCACGCTCGCCTTCCCGCGTGACGACGGTCGCGGCGTGCAGCTCCCTGTCGCCCAGCACCACACGGGAGCCCCCGTTTCCCACGTTCAGCCATAACGAGATGCCATGCGGATCGATCTGCCAAAAGCAAAGAGCAGCGCTCCCGGTCTTCACTCCGTATCCATGCAGCGACTCCCGGTCGGCAGTGAGGAAGTACCAGGGCAGAACCCGTTCGGGCGCCAGTGACTCCCAGTGCAGATCGCCGTAGCTGCGTTCCCACGCGTCGTTCAGAACCAGGATCCCGGATTCAACAGAGGTGGTCCAGCGCAGATGGATGTGCGTAGGGCGCGCGGTCGTCGCCGCCACAGTAATCGGCAAGCCATCGTGCTGAGGAGTGGTGGTGACCATCAGCCCCGGGCCGCTCCACTGCGTTCCCGAGCGGTCGAGTTGGCTGGGATGGTCGAGGCTGCAGAACGCGGTGGCGAAATCCGGAACGCGCAAAATGTGGACGAAGCTGGAGCTGCGTCCCTCGGATCCTGCCTTCCCGGATGAATCGAGAATTTCGGCTCCGGACGCTGCAGCAATACCGGAGCAGGCCACGCCAGCTACGAGTTCTCTGCGGGTTAGGGTTCGCACGTGCATTAGGATACCGGGAGACGGCGCCGGCCGGGGCAGCGGTTGCAATCGGATTGGTCGCAGAGATCGGCCTGAACCGCGGCACCGATTGCCTATTTCGATTCGAACCACTCAAGCGGAATGGCATTCGCCATCGCCTGATAGCCGGCGGGACTGGGATGCAGATGATCTCCCGAATCGTAAGCGGGCAGGAAGCGGGCCGGCTCCGACGGGTCACGCGTCGCCTGATCGAAGTCCACGACTTTGTCGAAATTCCCCGGCGTCCGGATCCAGGCGTTGAGCTCCTGGCGCGCCGCATCGAAAGCGGCCGCCTGGTTAGCGGAATAGTCACTGCCCGCAACAGGCGTGAGCGTAGCGCCGATTGCCTCGATGCCGCGCTCGCGCGCCCGCGCCACCATCTGGCGATCGGCGTTGATGAGTTCCTGCACAAGGAAATGAAGATCGGCCGCCGCGACATGCCCCTGTCCCGCCAGGTTTCCCAGGTCGTTGATGCCCTCGAGGACGATCACGTAACGAACTCCGGGCTGCGACACGACATCGCGATCAAAGCGCGCGAGAGCACTCGGGCCGGCGCCGTTCATCAGGATGCGATTGCCGCTGATGCCTTCATTGGCCACGCACACAGAGCCGGTCGCCGGATTGCTCCGCAGGCGAGCGGCAAGGTCGTCAGGCCAGCGGTTGTTGCCGTTGATATCCGAGCGCCAGCCGTCCGTAATGGAATCGCCAAAGGCCACGATGCAGCGGTCCTGCGCCGGAGTGCCCACCTCAACTCCGGTCAGCCAGTACCAGTGGTCCATGGTCGCGGCGTCATGGAGTTGCGGCGCAGCCACCTGATCTCCATGCACCACATACATCGTCTGGTTGGCGTCGTCGTGGTAGGTCCCCGGATAAGCGGGGCGGTCGATGTGAAAGCTGACGGTGAGGTTTGCCCCTGGCGCAGCCTCGAATTTTACCGGGTCGGAGAGCCAGGCCGCTCCCTGCGGGATCATTACTCCAGGCTCGCCGTCAAAACTCAGCGAGGTATCGGTGGCCGTGTCAATTGCGGAGACCGATGCCGACACAGCGCGGGCAATGTGCGCTGAAGTAATCCAGAGAGGGCCATCGCCAAAGACATTCGAGAAGCGGATTCGCACGTAACTGCCGCCGGAGGACAGATGAACGATCTGCCTCAGGGTTACATCGCGAAACTCGGTGTAGGACTGCTCCTGCCACTCCGAGGAAGTCATCGGAGAAGCGGTCCAGCTCGCGGCCCAGTGAAGATCTTTGGGCATACTTTGCGCCGCAGCCGTCAAAGTCAGTGCCAGAAACACCCAAACTACTCTGCTCATGCCATCGCCTCGCATTTCGTGTCGTATTCTTCGCCAACCGGAGACCAGGCCACCGGCTACGGTCCATTCGGGGACGCGGTGGAAGCCGGCGCGCTTCGGCGGGCAGACGGCGCGGCCGCATTCATCACGTTCTGGTAATTGCGCGCGAGGTCGTCTTTCTTCTTTTTGATGCGCATGAATTCGGCCATGGCGCTTTTGGCGGCCTGCATATTGCCTGCGCTTCTTTCGGCAAGGCTGAGGCGATAGTAAGCGGATTCGTCGAAGGGATCGGCCTGAACCGCGCGACTCAGATAGACGACCGCCTGCTGGATCGATCCGGAGACGGTGAGCGCGATGCCGAGATCCTTATTGGCTTCAGGATCGCCGGGTTGCAGCCGGAGAGCGTCCTGAAAATGGCGTATGGCGGCAGGCATCTGCGCCTGCTTCATCTCGATCGCACCCAGCCGGCAGTCGGCGCGCTCATCCTGAGGGTCGTCGGCGAGAGCCTCGCGGTATTCGCCTTCGGCCTGCCCCTGCTCGGCCTGGGAGCGGGAGGCGCTCAGCGCTTCGCCCAGCGCAAAATGAACCCCGGAGAGATGTGGATTGAGAGCGATCGCATGCCGATACGCGATGATGGCGGCAGGTATATCGCGCACCTGCGCGAGTTCATCTCCCTGTAACTCGTACATGCGAGCCGAGTCCGGCGCGACCTGCGCCATGGACTGAAACGCCCGATCGGCAAGAAGCGAGTAAACCTGATGAGCGGCGTAGAGCACGTCGACATTGGTGGGGTCGAGCTGCTGCAGCTTCGCGACCACCTGAGCGGCGCGCTCCAGATCGCCGGTGCCCACCAGCAGGCTGTAGAGCTGCGTTCCCGCAGCCATGCGCAGCGACGGCTCGCTCACCCGATCGAAAGCCGTGATCAGATGCCGGATCGCGTCCGCATCCTGGCCGGATTGCGCTTCGGCGAGACCGCAGAGAGCCACGATATTCCAGAGCTCCGGGCTGCGTTGCAGAACAGTATGGAACTCTTCCGACGCCTGCGAATAACGGCCCTGAAGATAGTAGGCCAGGCCAAGGTTGGAACGGGCAGCGATGTTGTCCGGAGCGGTGGCCAGGATGGCGCGGTAGATTGCGGCAGCATCCGCGGGCTTGCCGCCGTGGAGATCCGCGTCGGCCTGCTGAGCCAGCCGAGGGATGTCCGCGCCGGAAGCCGCGGCGGTCTGGGCATACAGGAGACAGGCCGGGCCATGTGCGGCAGCGATCAGCAGGAACACGCCGCACCAGAAGCAGACCGCGGACAGCAGGGGTGCGGCTGCTGTAGGAACAGAGCCATCCCGGATGTCTCGACTTGGCGGGATCTGCGGCTTCATGAAAGGCGGAGGAGACCGTGCTGAAACTGTATGCGGCGGGAAAAATGTACGTCAATGATTCAGATGCACCATGCGCAGGGTGGTGCATCCGCACTATGGCCGGAGCGGGCAGGAAAGCTGCTGCTATACTTCCCGCGTCGCGCACTTGCTGGCGGCCGAACAAGGTGACCGTGACCGGAAAAGAATGCATTCGGGTGTTGGTCGTTGACGACCATCCGGTCGTGCGGCGGGGCCTGCACAGCATGCTCGACGGTGAGTCGGGAATCAGCGTTGTGGGCATGGCCAGCTCCGGCCGCGAAGGACTGGAGCTCGCCGAGAAGCTGAATCCCGACGTAGTGCTGCTCGATCTGCGCATGCCGGATATGGGCGGCGTAGAGGTAATCCACGCGCTGCGTGCTGCCCACCGCGAGAGCCGGGTGCTGGTGCTGACGAATTATCAGCTCGACGAGGATATCTCCAACGCCATCGAGGCGGGCGCTCTCGGCTATCTGCTGAAGAGCGCGTCGCAGGAAGAAGTGATTGAAGCAATCAAAGCGGTGAACCAGGGCAAGCGGCGGATTCCTGCTGCGCTGGCGATGCGTCTCGCCGAAAACATGGGCCGCTCCGCGCTGAGCAGCCGCGAGCAGGAGGTGCTGGAGCTGGTGGCGGACGGGCTGACCAACAAGGAAATTGCGCAGGCCCTCGGCATCAGCGACATCACGGCCAGAAATCACGTGATCAGCCTCCTCTCCAAGCTGAATGCCAAGGATCGAACGGAAGCCGCGACCATTGCTCTGCGCCGCGGACTGGTGAAGCTGAAGGAATAATCACCGGGCCGGCAGACGGCGACGGGAGGCTGCGAAGGAAAGCGTGCCGATGAGATTCCAGTTGAGGCGGATGGCGCGGCCGCTGGTAGCGGCGGCGCTGGGCGGCAGCTGCGGCTGTCTCGCCGCGCTGATGCCCGCGTTGCGCGAGCCGCCCGCTGCGCCGACCATCGCATTTATTCCCCGAACCACGGGCACAAACTTTATGGAAGACATGCGCCGCGGAGCGGAAGCCGCGGCGAGCGCCGCCGGATATCGGATTTACTGGAACGGTCCGACGCGGGAGGACGATCTCGACCGCCAGATCCGCATCGCCGAGAACGCGGTACAGCACGGCGCGCAGGCGGTGATTCTGGGGCCAACGAATATCTGGGGCGTGACCACCATGGTCAACGGTTTTACGCGGCGGCATTTGCCGGTGGTGTTTGTCCAAACCGGGCCCGCCGAGCCCACCGGACCTTACCTGACATCCATTACACCGAACCAGGAGGAGTTCGGAAAAATCGCGGCCGCGAGGGCGGCTCTGGTGATGCATGGGAGCGGAGAGGCGGCCATTGTAGGCATAGACCGGGGAACGCCCGAGACGCTTTCCCGGGCGGACAGCTTCCTGCGAGCCATCGCTGCGTGGCCCGGGATTCGCGTGGTGGCGGAGACACCGGGAGCCGTGCAGATTATGGAAGCCGAGCAGAGCACGCGCGAACTGGTGAGCAGTTATCCGCAGCTCAGGGCGATTTTTGCGGCGAGCGCCGATGCGACCCAGGGAGCGATGCTGGCCCTTCAGGATACCGACGCGCAGCGGAAGATATCGCTGATCGGGTCGGATCGCGATCTCTTTCTCGCCGTCAGCCTTCAGGAAGGAAAGCTCGACTCGCTGGTTACTGCCGACGGATATAAGATGGGCTATCTTGCGGCGCAGGCGGCTCTGGCTGGCATCCGCGGGCAGCCGCTTCCGCCGCCGAGCCAGGTAAGCGTGCAACTTCTCACGCGGGAGAGTTCGGCGCTGAATGGCAGTGAATGACGTACTGTGCGCGGCCACACCGCGCATCGTCCAATCCGGCCCGCCCAGCGGGCTCGAGAAGGTCCGTCCATGCGACCGCTGATCAGAGACCTGATCGTGTTTGCCGCCGCGATACCGGTTGGCTTATTGGCGACGGGCGGCGTACTCCGCGTTCTCCACTCGCCGACGCGGGGGCTGCCCTATCACGACGAATTCGCGAGTGGAGACGCCTCGGGATGGGTGGCGTACGACGGGAACTGGACGGTTCAGTCCGGCGCCATGGTCAACGAGTCAAACGAACGGGGAGCCAAGCTGATAACTGGCTCGCCTTACTGGAATAACTATGCGATGGATGCCGATGTTGCGCTGAGTAACACCGGGGAAGCCGGGATTATCGCCAGGGTTTCGGACGCGGAGCCCGGAGTGGATTCCTACAGCGGCATCTATGTGGGCCTGCGGGTTCGGGACGAGTCGCTGGTGGTCGGCGTTGCGGATCACGCCTGGAACGAGCTGGGGGCGGAGCCGCTGCCCCATCCCATCGTTCCCAGCGTGTGGTATCACATTCACCTCGAGGTTCGCGGATGCGATCTGAAAGCGCTGGCCTGGCGGGACGGAGCGAAAGACATTGTCCGCCTGCAGCAGAAGCTCGCTCCGTGTCCGAAACAGGGACAGATTGGGCTGCGCTCCTACGACTCGGGAGGGCAGTGGAAGAATATCCGCGTCACCGCGCTGCGGGATCAGCCAGGCGCATGAGAGATCCGGTGTAAAGCATATGGGCGCACTTGCCGCACTCCTCGCCGTTCTCATGCCGCTGCCGGCTGCGCCCGCCGCGCGGGTTTCGCACAGCGCTCCCTACGCGTCGATTGCCGAGATCGCAGCGCTTCCCCAGGCGCAAGGCGAAACAGTGACGGTGCGAGGAACGCTGACGCTCAACGGAAATCCCTCGTACATTCAGGACTCCACCGGCGGAGCCGCAATCCGGGGCTTGTCCGCGCAGGGCCTCAGAATCGGGGATGAGCTGCTGGTTACGGGAAGCGCGCAGGTAACGGAAGCGGGGCTGGTATTGAGCGGGAGCCACGCGGCCCTGCTCTGGCACGGTTCTCCGATGCCCCCGCTGTCCGTAACCGCCGAGGAAGCCGCGCTGGGTAAATTCGCCGGCCTGCTGATCGAAGTGAATGGCGAATTGGTTGACACGAAAAATTGGAACGGAGAAACCTGGCTGATCCTGAAGAGCGGACACCAGGAATTTGTCGCCCACCTCAACGGCGGCCAGGGAAGTTCCCTCTTGCCGGCTCTGCAGGAGGGATCGGCCCTGCGCCTGCAGGGCATCTGTTCGCTGCGCCCCGGCGACACCAGGTATATGGGCGGCTTCGCCGTGCTGCTCCGCTCGGGCCAGGACGTATCGGTGATTGCGGGGCCGCCATGGTGGAGCCTCACGCACCTGTTCGAGCTGGGAATCCTGCTCGCGGCTCTGATTCTCGCGGGGCACATTGCGGCCGTGCAGGTGCTCAAGGCGCGCTTCCGGGCGATTATGGCGGAGCGCGCCAAGCTGGGGCATGAGCTGCACGACACCCTGGCCCAGAGCTTCGCGGGCTTGTCCTTCCAGATTCAGGCCGCCAGGAAGATCGTGCCCGGCAACAACGAACGGCTGGGCCGGCACCTCGATCTGGCGCTGGACATGGTGCGCCACAGCCATTCCGAGGCGCACCGCAGCATCATGATGCTGCGTCCGCAGCCGCTGGCCGAAGGCGCTGATCTGCACTCCGCCCTGCAGACCGCGCTGCAACAGAGCACCGCGGAGTGTGCGCTGGAAGCCCGCTTTGTCACGCGGGGAACTGCGGCGCGTCTTCCCCTGGTTACCACCGACACGCTGTACCGCGTGGCCCAGGAGGCCATCGCGAACGCTCTGCGCCATGGGCGCCCGTCGATGCTGGAAGTGAACCTGGAATACCTGCCGGCCAGCGTTCGTCTGCTGGTCCGCGACAACGGCATCGGATTCGATTCGAAAACGCTGCGGACCCAGGGATTCGGCCTGGCGGGTATGCGGGAAAGGGTTCGCGCTGTGCGCGGCAACTTCAGCGTGGAGAGCGAGCCGGGCAAAGGCACAAGCGTGTGCGCTGAAGTCAGTCTGCGGACCAATGTCGCGGAGCGTCTCATCGCCGCCGCTCGGCAGCGGTTTGCCTCTGGTTGGAATCGGTTGCAGCGGAAATTCCCAGGCCGGAGACCGAGCCTTTCACAGCGCCCCGAATAAGCCAAAGACCCCGAAATGGTGCAGATGGACCACGAAAGAATGGTGCATTGCCATCATGACCATCCTGCGCTTCGCTGTATAGAGTTCCGTCGTTCCCCAGATCGCATCGTGTGCCGCGCCGAAACCATAATCACACAGGACCCATGCGCGCGGCACAACTGGATTCATCAGTTTCGCTTTTGACCGGAGGCAATATGGACATGGACGCAGTCGACGGCGTTTGCGCACGTGTGGCAGGCCGATTCCGCGGCGGAGCGCTTCTCCGCATTCTGGCTCTGTTGGTTGTGCCGCTCCTCGCCGCGGGTTTGTGCCCGCGCGCTCTACACGCGCAGGTGGACATCTCCGCGTCTCTGTCCGGCACGGTCAGCGATCAAAGCGGAGCCGTGATTCCGAATGCGGTGGTCGCCGTGCACAACATCGCGACCGGAGTCTCGTCGAAGACGGCGAGCAACGCAACCGGCAACTTCCAGTTTGTCTCGCTTCAGGCCGGGACCTACACCGTCACCTGCGAAGCTCAGGGCTTCGATAAGTTCGTAGCGACTGACGTCGTCCTCCACGCGGGCGGAACAGCCACCCTGCCCATTGCGATGCGCGTGGGTGTCGCCACCCAGACGGTTACAGTGTCCGGCTCATCGATCATGGTCGATACGCAGACAGCCAACAACCTCACGACCATCGACCCCACTCTGATCGAGGCCATTCCTGTAGAAGGACGCGACCCGCGGGAGTCGATGGAAACGCTGATGCCTGGCGCCACAGCGGCGGGCACGGGCGCCAGTTTCTTCATCCCTGTGACCAGCTTCAACGGCGTCACCCAATTCAGTAACAATTACGACATCGATGGCGCCGCCGTGAACGACTACATGCATGGTTCGGCAGCCACGGATTATCCCCAGGAGGAAAATATCGCTGAATTCAGCGTTGCGTCGGCTCTCCCGGATGCATCGGTGGGGCAGGCCGCAGGTGGACAGGTCGAGGCCACGCTGAAAAGCGGAACGAATCAGATCCACGGCGAGTTCTGGACCTACCTCCAGAATGGCGCATGGAATGCGAACCCCTGGTCCAACAACTTTCAGGGTATCCCGCGGCAGCCCTTCAACCAGCAATGGTACGGAGGCAACGTCGGCGGACCCATTTGGCTTCCCAAACTCTACAACGGACGAAACAAGACTTTCTTCTTTCTGTCGTACGAGCGCACCAGCACCTCAAAACAGTCCACCACCACCGGGCAGACCATCACCAACGCGGAACGAAGCGGCGACTTCACCAATTCGCCGGACGGCGTCCCGATGGTGAACGGAGCGCCCATGCCCGTCATTCCCCAGTCTGACTTTGGCCCGTTGGGAAAATCTCTCAACTCATCGAGCGGGACCGCTATTATGCCTGCTCCCACCAGCGGGACCGACACCTTTACATGGAATCCCAGCGATGTGAGCCTGATCCAGACCTGGGTGGTCCGGGTCGACGAAAATCTGGGCAGCAAACATCGTGTATTCGGGAGCCTCTACTGGTATAACGACAACCCCACCTTTCAGGATATGTATGACGAATTCAGCGAGGCGTCGTGGGCGACCCAATACCCTAACCCGGGCGCGACCTGGGGCGAGCCGATCCAGACGAAGGTGTGGGCCGTCAACGATACCTATCAGATCAAGCCTTCGATGCTGAATAACTTCGTTCTCGGCATTACCCAGACAGCCATCTCCGTCACCAATACGTGCGCGCCGTGCACAGGGGTCGTGAACCCCTCCAATACCGGCATCAACGCGGTGGGCGACACCCTGGCCCCGGACATCGCGGAAATCTCCACTCCCCGCAGTATGGGCGTCGATATCTGGAATGGCTACGTCAATCCCATGACCCAGTTCACGTGGGATATCACGGACAATTTCACGTGGACAAAGGGAATCCACACGATCAAGGCAGGGTTTGAGCTCCGCAATTTCCACGAGATCTTCCAGCAGACGTATGACTCCGGAGCCGACGTCTGGTTTGACGATTACGACATAAGCTACGGCGGCACGGGCAACGGCATCGCCGACATGATGCTGAACGGAGGCCCTCTGGGGCAATTTGGGGCGGGCTTCTACCAAAACAGCACGCAGAACCTCAATATTAACTACCCGGCGCGGGATGCGTATGTTCAGGATACGATCAAACTCAAGCCGCGCCTGACTGTTATGGTTGGAGCGCGGCTACAGCCATATCTTGGCTTACGCCCCACCAACAACGCCTTTGTCACCTTCGTGCCAGGCGAGCAGTCTTCCGTTTTCCCAACAGCCCCCACCGGACTGGTAACTATCGGAGACCGCGGTATCCCGAATAACCTGACCGGCGACCGCTACAACGTCCTGCCCAGAGTCTCCTTCGCGTGGGATATCCGCGGAAATGGTAAGTCTGCGCTCAAGGGGGGCTACGGCGAATATACGGATTATCAGACCACGCTCGGATTCAACGGTTATACGACCCAGGCGCCCTTCGGCGTGGATTACTCGCCCAACCAGGGGCCCGGGCTGGATCTGTCGCAGCCGTATGCGCAATATGGCAGCGTGCCCTTCCCCTATAAGGTTCCGACCGCGGGGTCGGCGGAGGCCGACAGCCTTGTTTTCCCCTCCCCTCTGACAACCCAGGCTATGGCTCCGGGATATAACGCGGGTCAGTATCACAAATTTAATTTCGAGTTCCAAATCGAGCCGATCAATACGTGGGTGTTTTCCGCGGCGTGGGTGGCGACCAGGGGAACCCATCTCAGCGAGCAGCACAACCTGAACTGGCCTCGCTTTGTTCCGGGAGGCAGCACGAACGACGCGGCCAACATACTCTCTCGCCAGCCGTATTATCCCGCTGGCTTTAATGAAATCAACCAGTTTTTCTCCGACTACAACTCCATGTACAACTCGCTCCAGGTGGAGGCGCAGAAGAGATATTCCTACGGGCTCACTCTGCTGGGAAACTATACGTTCAGCAGCAGCACCGGACAGCAGGGCTGCCGCTACGAAGCAAACTGCGGAATCGATTACTACAGCCCGGGCACGGTTCACGCCATGGCTCTGGCGGTCAGGTACAACCTGCCCTTCCTTCCCGGCAATGCGTCGTTGTCTCGTCGCATCCTGGGGGGATGGGCCCTCGGAGCCAGGGTGAATGCCAGCACCGGCGCCTACGGTAGTGTCGGCGACTACAACTGCGCGCAGTTCGATTTCAGTTCCGCCGGCTGTAACGCGAATTACACCGGCGGGGGCGCGCTGCTTAGTAGCCGCAAAACACCCATCTACTCGGGAGGCAGCGAAATCGGCGTGAGCTGGCTCGATCCCAGCAAGTTTGTCAGAGCAGATCAGGATGTTATCAATGGCGTCGTCACTACGATTCCTGGTCAGGGCAGCGACTGTTCCTCGGAGACGCCACCTATGGCACCTATAAAGGGCCGGCGTCGGGCGTCGAAAACTTCAGCACCAGTCTCGACAAGGAGTTCACAATCTTTGAGGACTACAAGCTGGGTTTTCAGCTGGAGGCCTTCAACGTACTCAACCACGTGGTGCTGGACGCTCCGGACTACAACAATACGGTAGGGCCCGACACGCAGGGTTTCGGCATCATCAGCACCAGCGCCAATGCACCGCGGAACCTGCAACTGTCTCTGCACTTTAAATTCTGAAGCGTACCTCCTGTGCCGTACCTCGAGCCGTGAGGATCCGGATGTCTGGCTTCACGGCTCAGTTTTGCGGTGCACAAACCGGCTTGATACGACAGATATTCTCAATGGAGTCTGTCTGCTCTCTTCCCACACTCACCAGGAACCAGGACCCTCTGATCTATGAACAGAAGAGAATTGATGCTCATGTTGGCCGCTGCCGGCCTCGAACCTTCGCTGTCACGCGCCGCGCGGCTACGGACCGATGGGGAAAGCGGCGGATGGGTGAAATATCCCGGCGATCCGGTGCTGGGAGGAAAGTATGGCACCTGCTTCGACGTATGCGTGCTGTATGAGCACGGCGTGTACAGGATGTGGCTGTCGTGGCGTCCGAAGCAGAGCATTGCGCTTTCGGAGAGCAAAGACGGCATTCACTGGAGTCCGCCTGAAATCGTGCTGGCGCCTCGCCCGGAAACCGGATGGGAGGACGACATCAACCGGCCTGGCGTGGTGCGGCGGCATGACGGCTATCACATGTGGTACACCGGACAGGCCAAAGGTAAGTCGTGGATCGGATACGCGACCAGTGCCGATGGCAGAACGTGGAAGAGGCAATCGGCGCAGCCGGTGCTCTCGGCGGAAGCATCGTGGGAAGGCGTTGCCGTCATGTGTCCGGATGTTATGTGGGACAACGACGCCACGATATGGAAGATGTGGTACTCGGGTGGCGAGCAATACGAGCCGAACGCCATCGGTTATGCCACCAGCCGCGATGGACTGCACTGGGATAAGTACTCCGCTAACCCGGTGATGCAGGCAGATCCACGCTATCCGTGGGAGAAGAACCGGGTGACGGCCGCGCAGATTCTGCGCTGGAACGGATGGTACTATGCGTTTTATATCGGCTTTCGGGATATCGATCACGCGCAGATCGGCATGGCCCGGTCGAAGGACGGAATCACCAACTGGGTGAGAAACGCGGGGAATCCCATTATCCGACCAACTCCGGACGGCTGGGATGCGGACGCCTGTTACAAGCCCTTTGCGGTGTATTCTCACGGACGCTGGATGCTCTGGTACAACGGGCGGCACGATCATCTGGAACAGATCGGGCTGGCATTTCATTACGGGGAAGACCTTGGATTCGTGCCCGCATGACGACTCCTGGAAAGCTCCGCGCCAGGTGCCTGTGCTTCAGCTTTGTCCTGGCGGCTGTAGGTCACGCCGGAGTCCAGGCCCAGAACCGAGCTTCCGGGCCGGTGCTGCACCCGGAGAGTTTTCGCCATTACTTTACCGGGTTTGCACGCGACGAGCAGGAGATGCTGGGCTCGGCTCCGCCGCTCCCGTGGAACTGGTTTGTGCGCAACATTCCGTGGCTGGACACTCCCGACGCGGAGATGAACCAGATTTATTATTTCCGCTGGTATGCATTCCAGAAGCATCTGGAGCGCACGCCGGACGGATACGTCATTACCGAATTCCTGGATAAGGTTCCGTGGTCGGGTAAGTTCAACGCGATCGACGCGGCGGCGGGCCACCATATCCGCGAAGCGCGCTGGCTGCGCGATCCGGAATACGTGGACGACTACACACGGTTCTGGTTCAGCCCGGATGGCGAGCCGCGCCGCTACAGCTTCTGGGCGGCGGACTCGGTCTACCAGTTATATCTGGCGACCGGGAACCGCGATCTGGCTGTAAGCCTGCTGCCGGCGCTCGAAAAGAATTACCGCGCGTGGCAAGCGACCCATCAGGATCCGAATGGGCTCTTCTGGCAGATCGACGATCGCGATGGGATGGAAGACACCATCAGCGGCAACGGGTATCGACCCACAATCAACAGCTACATGTACGGCGGCGCCATGGCTATTTCGCGGATCGCGGCCATGGCGGGAGATACACAGCTCGCCGCCCGGTACCAGGAGAAAGCCACCCAGCTGCACGGGCTGATCGAAAGCCGTCTGTGGAATCCGCACGATGAGTTTTACGAGACGGTGGCGCGGCACGCAGCTTCAGGATGGTCCGGAGTCCGCGAACTGGTAGGCTACATTCCCTGGTATTTCGACATCCCTCCCCCGGAACATGACGTGGCGTGGCAGTTCCTGTTTTCTCCCCAGGGCTTTGCGGGCAAGTACGGGCCGACCACCGCGGAGCGGAGCAGTCCGCGCTTCGGGTACAAGGTGCATCACGAATGCCTGTGGAACGGCCCGTCGTGGCCGTATGCGACAACGCAGACCCTGGTTGCCCTCGCGAATCTGCTGAATGGTCCGCAGCAGACGGTGATGACCAGCGACGACTATTTCCGCCTGCTCAGCACTTACACGCATTCTCAGCACATTCGCCTTGCGGACGGGCGCACGATTCCGTGGATCGACGAGGATCTGAACCCGGACACGGGAGAATGGATCGCGCGCGACACTCTCATCTCCTGGCATGCTCTGCCGAAGAATCGCGGCCGCTATTACAACCACTCCGGTTACGCGGATCCGATCATCACCGGCCTGATCGGCCTGAGGCCGCAGGCGGGAAACGAAGTCGTAATCCATCCGCTGCTGCCTGCCGGGAAGTGGAGTTACTTCGCACTGGATGGTCTGCCCTATCATGGACATCTGCTAACCATCTTCTACGATGAAACGGGCGAAAGATATCACCGGGGCAAAGGCTTTCAGGTGCTGTGCGACGGCCAGGTGATTGCCCACGCAGCCAGGCTCGCAGAATTGCGCGGCACGCTGCCGGCCCATCCCGAGTGAACAGCAACAGTACACATGTGCCGTTGCATGGCCGGAGATGCTGCGGCCCCGCGTCGAGCGGGTTCGGTGGGTTCCGGGGCGCTGGCTGAAGACCGGCGCACCTGATTATTCTGTTGTTCAGGGCAGTCACCAGGGATGGATCAGGCTTCGGTATCCGGGAGCGGCGCTGGTGTCTCTGCCGTAACAGGAGGGAAGATGGCGATCACGCGCAGAGAAATGCTGCAGGGTCTGGGAATGGTTTCGGCGTCCGTCGGGGCGAATCGGCTGCGGCTGCTGCCGGCGGCCGTCTCTTTGTCCGGTAACAGCGGCGAGCCGCAGTTCGCGATGCCGGAGATTATCCGTTACGACGCGCAGTGTTTCACCATCCATGGCCGCGACACGTTCCTGTACAGCGCCTGCATGCACTATCCGCGCACGCCAAAGGATCTCTGGCGAGACCGCCTCGGCAAACTGAAGCAGGCCGGCTTCAACACCATCGAGACCTACGTGTTCTGGAACTATCACGAGCCCGTCGAGGGTCAGGTGGATATGACGGAGCTCGAGGACTTTGTCCGGCTCGTGCACGAGATGGGTTTCTGGCTCATCGCCCGGGTTGGGCCCTACGCGTGCGCCGAGTGGGATGCCGGCGGCTTCCCGCACTGGCTCATCGAGAAGCAGTTTGCGCTGCGCAGCGACGCTCCGCAAAGCGTTGCCAGCTCGCAGTCCTGGTATAACCATGTACTGCCGATCGTTCGGGACAACATGATCACGCGGGGCGGCCCGGTGGTTCTCATCCAGATTGAAAACGAATACGACTACTGGGACCTGCCCGGCCAGCAAAAGCTCGCCTATCTCACCGCTCTGGCGAAAATGGTATGGAACGCCGGCATCGATATTCCCATCATCACGAACTGGGCGCAGCAGGCGAGGGATAAGTCGGACCCGGTGATGGCGCGGATTACCGACACCTGCGACTTCTATCCCCGCTGGAATATCGCGAGGGAAGTCCCTGCGGGGCTGGCAAAACTGCGGCGGCAGCAGCCGGGGTCTCCGCTCTGCATCGCGGAACTGCAGGGAGGATGGTTCAGCCAGTTCGGGGGCGAACTGTCCGTGGATCAGGAAGGAGTCAGCGGCGCGCAGCTGAATGCGCTGACCAAAACGGCGATGGAATGTGGGACCACCTGCCTGAGTTTCTACATGGGGCATGGCGGCACCAACTTCGATTGGGCTGCCCGCAACCTGACAACTACCTACGACTATGCCGCGCCGGTGAGAGAAACCGGAGGGCTGTGGGACAAGTATTACGCGGCGCGCAGGATCGGCGCGTTTCTGAACCAAGTTGGTCCACTGCTCGCCAGGAGTCAGGGTGCATCGGATACCGTCTCATCCGACAATCCCGATGTCTCCGTTACTCTGCGCCTGAACGGCGCACGCGGCATCCTGTTTCTCAGAAATAACGCAGACGGCGACCAGAGCTTCCACCTCAGACTTACTGGCGCGGGCAGCGGAACTAATCTGGCCCTGACCGTCCCGCGCGCAGGCGAGCTTTCGATTTCTCGGCGCGGAATGAAATTGCTGGTGTGGCAGATGCCTCTCCCGGGCGCGCACATTCATTACTGCACCGCGGAAATCCTGATTGCCGGCAATTTCGGCCAACGTTCCTGGACCGCCGTCTGCGACGATCCCGGCAATCTGGTGGAGATATCGCTGGCAGCGGACGAGCAGCCAGCCGTCGAGGGCGAGTTACTGTACCAAAGCTACGATGCCGGCCAGCGGATCATGACTCTTGGCTTCAGCATGGGGACGGTTCCGAAATATCTCCTGGTGGGCGGAGCCCTGCAAATCATCGCTCTCCCCACCGCCCTTGCGGCCCGCGTCTGGACGATGCCGTTACCCACCGGCACGGACGACAACCGGCAGCCGTCGGCAAAAGCGGAGACCCCGGTCATCACGGACTGTTCGCTGCTGCGATCATCCTCGGCCGGCGCAAACAGCTCTATAGCTGAGCTGGAGTACGCGCCCGGAGAACACGACCTGACCATCCTGGCGCTGGCCGCTCCCAGGCAGTGCACGATCGACGGAAACTCCGCGCCGATGAGTTATAACTCGCGGCTGCAAAGCGCATCGGTGCGCGTCAGCACGCCGCCATTGCCCTTCCAGCCGCTGGATATCGTCCACGGAGAATATCGCGTGGAGCGCTTTGCCCCCACCGAGGGCGAGTGGGTAAGAACCCGCCCCGTCCCACTGGAGCGACTCGGCGCCATTCCCTACGGTTACGTAAAGTACCGGGCGGCCTTCGCGTGGAGCGGAGAAGAGCAGCTCTTCGTGGATTCCTTCACGCGCCAGCCCAGGCAGGTCTTCCTCAATGGAACCCGGGTCGCGGAGCTTTCCCGTGACGATCGCGCTCTCTCGGTTCCGCTTGCCGGACGGGCGCGTTCCGGAGAGAACCTCCTGGAAATCTCCTACGAAGCATTTGGCAGCGCCAATTTTGGCCCGGAGATGGCGGACCTAACTGGCATCCAGAGCATCCGCACTGGCAGCCAAACGCAGGCCGCGGAAATTGCTGAGTTGGAAATCCAGCGTGTTCCCGCGGCCATGAGAGGCCGGAATGTCGATCCGTCATACGCATCGAATTTCTGGCAGCCGGTTACGGTGGACGCTGGCGCCGAAGCAGCCGACTTACTCCCCGCCTATACATGGTTTCGCGCCCGGTTTCCGCTGGCCGCCCGCAGCGAGTGGGCATGCCCCTGGAATGTCGCCATCGCATCCGATCGCGACGCCCTGTTGTATGTGAACGGGAAGTTTGTGGGATTTTACCGAACCATAGGCCCTCAGACGAAGTTCTATCTCCCGGAACCGTATCTCCACCTGGACGGGGAAAGGCAGAACATTCTCACCGTGGTGCTGGCTTATACAGATAATATAAAAGCCCTGACTCAGCTCACCATCGCCCCGGAATGCGATGTTGCGGTCCGGAAGACGAGGGTGCAATTTGCTTGGTAAAAGAAACGTCTTGGATCAGTTCTGTGCCGCTTAGGCTCATCGGTAAGCGGCTCTGAAAAGGCCGTCACGGGTTCTATCCCGTCCCTGGCCGCCAAGAATCAGCGAATCAGGAGTGATCCGAGACCTGCTGAGTTACCTCGCGCGATCCATTCGCAAACAGACGCTCCGCCATTTCCAGATCGAGAACGGAGTGAGGCGCGAAGCGCTCCCCGGACACGTATTGCAGCAGGGAATACAGCAGTTGACGGGTAACCGGCTTATCATCCACGCCATCTGCCATACATAACGACGTGGCCAGGAGTTTGCCGCGGCCAACCTGCGCTTCGATCACCATGCCGAGGCGGTCATTGCGATGGAAGTCGTCAACGACCTGGATAAGAGGGCGGAATCCCGCGGGCGCGTCGTTCAGGATGAATGCGTTGGTTCCCTCGGTCAGCTCCCACCATTGCCAGTTACTGTGCATATCGGTCGGGAATGACGCCAGCGCCGGATGGCGCGGATCGCAAAGAATGCCCATGGTCCCGGGCTGCTTCCGAAACATCCCGAACGACCAAAAGACCGGCAGGAAACGCATCTTCAGCAAATTGCTGCCGCTCTGTTCGGGAGGCGCTGAAAGAAATACCGATCCACCCTGCTGGAGATGCCGGAGGGCATCGCTGTCCAGTTGGGTCGCCATCCTGACGTTGCCCGGCGCCGGAAGCCCCAGGGATGCGGGATAGATCCAAAGTTGCCATCGATTGGCAACGGCGGTTCCGGAAATCTCCAGAGTTAGTGTGAGACGGATAGCATCGCGCGCGAAAGACAGCGGAAACTCGATTACTCCGAGAGACGTAAGTCCCCCCGGGGATATCTTGCGGCGCAGCAACCTGCCTGAACGCAGGGTGCGCCCGGCATCGTCGCGCACCGACCAGACGACATCGGGGCGCAGGATATCGTCCTTGCCGTAATGAGCGATTTCCGCGGTCGCGCGAAACGTCTCATTCGACCGCCAGACGAATTTTGGGAAGCGCAGCAGCGGAACGGTGTCGCTGCAAAAGCGTCGAAATGCCTCCGGTGCGACCAGGCCCTTCGAATCCCAGAAGCAATCGAGCATGCCGACGAGAGCTTCCTGCTGTCCAGGATAATCGGTGAGTTCGAGGAGCTGAAATCCGCCAAAATCAGGCGTCCGGATCGCGGACTCGATATCTTCCTTGTAGACCTCGGCGGAAAATCGGCCTGACGCTTGCTGAAATATCTCCGCCTGATCTCCCATGCCGCGCGCGGATAACTCGGCTCGGAATACTTCGAGGTTTCTCGGCTTCAGGACACCGGTGTACCGATCCAGCTCGTCGTAACTGGGGAAGACGGCCCACTGGCCTAACTCATGGGCCACGACCGGAACCTGGTAAGGAGCAATGGCCTGGGAAAAGTCGTAGTCGGTGCCGCCGGGAGTGGCGCCGAAACGGGTCCGGTCGATGCGCAGACGGCCCTCGGGAGTCTCTTCCGTGACCCAGTATTGCGAGGTTGGCCCGGGCGACGAACGGCCATTGTTCGTGGAGTAGGTATAAAGCCTGCGGTTATCGGTCTGCTTCAGTTCCGCGACGAGCTGATCGAGAAACGCGAAGTCGGCCTTCAGCTCATTGCCCATGCACAGGAGCACAAATGAGGGATGATTGCCGTAAGTGTCGAGGATTCGATGCGCTTCCTGGCGCATGAAGTCCTCGAGGCCAGGCGTCGTGCCGATGTGATGCGAGAAGACGGGAAGCTCCACGTGGAGCAAAATGCCGGATTCGTCGGCCGCCACGAAGGCCGCCTCGGGTGGACAGTAAGAATGAAAACGCAGATGGTTCATCCCATAGCGGCGCAGCGTGCGGAAAATGCGGCGCCACTCGTCCTCTCCCATGGCGGGATAAGCCGTGAGCGGAAAGACGGCGTTCTCCACGGTTCCACGGAGAAACACCACCCGGCCATTCAGCAGAAATTGACGGCTGCGGGTGGAAAGCTCCCGCATGCCGAGCCGCAGGGTTCGGCTGTCTTCGTAACCTGCTCCGGCCGCGTTGCAGCGAAGATACAGATCGACGGTGGAGAGATTCGGAGCGAGATCGTCCCACAGACCGGCCGCCGCCATGGGCAGTATCATGCTCAGCGTCGTCTCTTCGTTGAAGGATGGAACGCTGAGGGTGACGTCTGATCCGCCGGGGCGCAGCACGGCATGCAGTTCTCCGCTTGCCGGAGAGCCAGTCGCATTGCGCAACCGGAACGCCACCCTTACCTGTGGAGCCTGGAGATCGGGGAATGCGCGAATGCGTTCGATCCACACCGAGGGGGTAGAGCGCAACTGGATTTTCCCAACGACTCCGTTCCAATCCGTTTGGGTCTGCGCCGTAATGGCGTGGGCCGTCGCTCCAATATCGATCCTGATGGTGTTGTCGACACACAGGGTAAGCGTGTGGATGCCAGGCTCCATCCCGGTTCCGAAATCGTAGATATGCGGGACACTCAGACTGTTGTGGCTCCCATAACTCCGGCCATCGACCCAGGCTGAGGTTTGCCAGTGGCATCGTTCCAGATACAGAGTGAGGTTTCGCCCGCGCCAGGATTCCGGCAGCGTGAATTGTGTCTGGTACCACGCGGGACCGGTGTAGTTATAGGGCCTGGACAGATGGCCATTGGCGGGCCCGCAGGTCTTATCGCCGTAACCGGCCTGATCGGTGCTGCCGGGGAGATAGATCGTGTCCGGTCCGATCTGCGTGTCGAACCACCGCTCGGTAACCCCCAGCGCCGCCGGGTCCAGCTTGAATTTCCATGTCCCAGTGAGGGGAATATGCGGAGTCTCAATCAGCGCATCGCCGGTGGGAACCGCCAGGAGCGGATCCGCCTCGGTCTCCGGCTGCGCTCGGTCTGCGGAGTCGGGCAGTGCGCCTGCCAGAAGTGGACTGGCAGCGGCAGCCACGCCTGCTGTCTTCAGAAATGTTCTGCGATCCATGATAGCTCCCACTTAGTAATCTTCCCGGTGCATCGCCGAACGGGGGCCGAAACTCGATGCTCAGCGTGCTCCGGGCTTTTCCGGCAAAGGAATGAAGTCGCTGTGCGGATCAAGTTTTAGAATCCGTTTGGTCCCGTCTCCGTACAGCAGAAGGTATTCGGCTCCGCCGGCCGGAAGGCGAACCGGAACTCCGGATTCGGGATGCGCGGCCAGAATCGCTTTCACGCGGCCGCCCGACATACTGTCGCCGGGAACCAGGGAGGCGGCAAGTTCGAGAGGCACACAGGCGCCGGCACGCAGAAAGACGCCGATGCGATCGATGGGCGTTGCTGCTTCGATGACTGTCGATCCGCGCCAGGAGTTCCCCGTCCAGAAATCGGTCCACGCGCCGGGAGGCAGATAGACGCTACGCGAATTGCCTCGCTCCAGAACCGGAGCAATGAGCAGGTCGGGACCGAAAAGATATTGGTCGTCGCAGTTTGCCAGCGCGGGGATTCCAGGGAAAGCCAGGGGCATGGGGCGCATGAGGGATGATCCCTCGACATGCGCCTGCTTTGCACAGATCTCGATGTAGGGCAGCAGGTTTTCGCGCAGCCAGGCGTGTTTCTTATAGATCGCAACAGCTTGTTGGCCGAACTCCCATGGCTCGCGCGGGGTGGTGCCATGAAAGCGCATCAGCGGACAGAACGTCGCCCACTCGGTCCAGCGGATATACACCTCCGGGTCGGGCCACCCAGCATAACCGCCGGCATCGGCTCCCCAGTTGGAAAGGCCGCAGGCGGCGGCATTCAGTCCTCCGCGCAGCGCCGCGCGCATTCCGAAGAAATTCGCCTGATGGTCTCCGGCGAAGTAACAGATGGATTTCTGATCGCCTGCGCATCCTGAACGGGCTATCTGCACATAGTCGCCGCCGCGCTTCTCGTGGAAGACGTTCTCATAAGTGGAGTGGTACGAGGACGCATAGAAGTTATGCATCTCCGCGCCGCGTTTTCCGTTATAAAAGACTGCGTCGTCGGGAACCATGTCGCCGAAATCGACCATGCTGCCCGCAACGCCCAGCTCGAAGCGCTGCTCCCAGAATCGGGACAGCAGTTCGGCCGCCAGAGGATGCGTGTAGTCGACGATAGCGTTTTGTTCGCTCCTGAAAGCAATGTCGCCGTTGGCATGGCGAAGAACGGGTAACTGCTTGCCGCCGACGCCGGGCAGCAGATCCGTGATCCGCGCGATGTCCATGCTGGCCCATGCCCACGCAAGCACATGCAGATTGGTGCCCCCGAGCCCAGCGTAAAGTGCAGGGTCGTCGTTGCCGGCTTCGGCGTAGAGCGCCGAATGAGGGATGTCGAGTTCGCGGAAGCGATGGACCACGTGCAGCTCCTGGCGAACCGCGTTGTGGAGTGGACCGTTGGCCCAGCGGCGGCCGCCGCCGCCCATCCACGGCTCAAAAGCCCACCGCGGTGGCAGGATGGGTTTGCCGGTGAGCGTCAGGTACGACTGAAGCGCGCGCTCCGGCGCCGCTGGCCACACATATACATCGAAAATAGCGCCGAGAGCGGTGAGCCGGTATTTGTCGGGATCGGCATTACCTATGTCTGCGCGGAGTCGATAAGTAGTATTCCAAAAGAGGCTGTAACCGGCGGTGCTGTGCAGGAGCGGGACGTTCTTGTAAGCCTGATTCAACTGGCCGTGAATATTGCCGTCCCAGCAATCCACGTCCCAAAGGGTTACAACATTGCCGCGTTGGCCGAGCGCGTTGAAACGCTCGCCGAAGCCGTACAGATTCTCCGTTGCCGCGAGCGCGCCGCGCAGATCGATCGCCGTGATTTCGCCAGATGAGGAAAAGCGAAAAGACAAATCGCCGCGGCCGATGCTCCAGCGCTCGTTACCCGCATGGTCCAGCACCGCGATACGCCAGGGATGAGGCTCGATGCGCACGCGAAGATCGCCCGAGACGATCTCGTTGACGGCGATGGTGAAGGATTCGGTCTGCTGCGGCTGGAAGAAGCCGGAATTCTGGTTGCGCAGGCGAACCGCTCCGTCGCAGAAAGACAACCAGAGGGAGCAGCGATGTTTCCCAGCCTGTGCATCGATACGTATCTCGTTTCCGTCACGCTGGGGACTGCCTAAGGCGGTAACTGGCGTCCATTGCGCAGTGCGGATGTTACCAGGCGAGCCGTCGGCAAACCATCGTGCGGATGCGCGGCTGAGTTGTTGCAACAGAATGTCAACGACCGCACAGGCGCGGAGCGGATCGCCCTGGCAAAGAGCCTCGTTGACCGCGATTCTGGCCGCGGGCGGGTAGAACTCACCGGGGCCAACGGGCCAGTTAGAGCCATCGGTATGGAAGCTGAACCCTTCGAGTACCAGCGTGTTGTAGAGTCGTTGGGCGAGCCGTACTCGCTGGGCCAGGGTCTGCGGAGACGTAGGCTGGCCGAGCTCCTGCAGATTGCGCCAGATCCAGCGGCGCTCTTCGTCCTCGGGCCAGATGAGATGAGCCGGCAACTGCCAGCGCCGCGTGCCGTCGGGCAGCATGGAGAGGAAATCCTCTCCGGACCAGATGCCTGGCTGGCTACCGATATGGGCCGACATCAGCAGATCCGGCGGCAGAGTGAGCGTTTGATCCAGCATCGCGGGACTTAGCACCTCAGAGGATTGCCCTCGCGATCGCACCAGGTTCACGCCGAACTGCGACGCTCCCGGCCAGCCGCCGGCGAGCGGCCAGGGAATCTGGAAATGCGCGGTCCATTGCGCGTCCTGGCGCGCGACCTCGCAGCGGAAGTCCGGCCGATTGCAGCGACCGCTGGAGTCGGCTGCAAAGACGTACACCTCGGGGCGCGTCCAGTTGGGACGGCATTGGACGTATACCGCGTCAGGCCAGGAAATGAGATCGAAGCGGCCGTAACCCGGATAAACAATGGGGCCATCGAGTCCGGGGTTTCCTAGGTTCAGCGGGTCCGGCTCGGAGTTGGTGAATTCCGCGTGCAGAAAATCGGCGTCCCACCACAAGCAGGCCTGAGTCGGCGTCACCTCTGAAAATCCGCCGGCGCGCAGAAAGCGCGGAAAGTGAACGGCGTGGGTTCGTCCCGCGGGACCGAGAGAAAAAGCGGACACGCCGAAGCCCGCGACGCGATGCGATGCTGCGTCCGGAGCATTCTCTCCGCCGCTCCGTGGCGCCAGCGAGGCAGCGCTCGCGGCGGCAATCAACTTGAGACACTCGCGTCGTTTCATCGATGAAGATGCCCATTCGCTGGGGTGCAGAGGAGCGTCACCTGCGGTTCTTCCCTCTTCAGGCAAGAGTGCTCGACCATCCCAGCACCACGATGGCGGCCAGCATCACGGCCAGGCCTGCGACCATCCAGCGGCGTGTCCTGGCTGGGGTAAGCTTCCACTCGCCGATGAGATATCCGGCGACGTTAGCCGCGATGAGACCCGCAATTAACTTCAGGGGCCATCCAATGGCCGGCCCGAGCCTGCCGATTTTCGGCGAAGCAAAGCCGTACAAAAAGATGTCGCCGCCCCACAGCAGTCCCATAAGAATTGTGAGGCTATACAACCGCCCCGCTTTGGGCTGCAGATAGTTCGACCAGCTCCCGTTCTTTGCCATCAGCCATGCGCAGAAGACAAGGTTCGGAATCGCTCCGCTGACCAGCATCAGCAGCCAGATAGCATTCGAGCCGGCGAAGGAGCTGGTTCCGAAGCGAATCGCTACATGCATGATGGGCTGCGCCATGCTGTAGCCGATGTTGAGGACCGCAGACAGTAAGCCGGCCCCGACGCAGAGCAGCAGTCCGGTGGAAAAGCTGCGGGCTTTGCCCACCATGGCGCCGCGCAGAGCGCCGGCATCGCCCTTCTGGCTGCGCTCGCGCTGCGCTCCGGCATATCCGCAACAAACAATGCCGGCGATTCCGATCAGCGTCCCCACTATCACCGCATGCCCCTGCGGCTGGTGCAGGCGCTCCGGAGCAAGCAGGCTCATGGGAAGAAAAGAGCCCACCGAGGCGCTGATCGCGAGCACCAGGGTGTTGCTCATAGAGATGCCCACGGCGCTGACGCCCTGCCCGAACATGATGGCGCCGAAGCCCCATGCGAAACCAAGGAGGCACGCGGCCACGATCGCATGAACGGGCGCCGCAGCCAATACCTGCAGCAGCTGCGGCACGGTTCCCCACGCGAACCCCAACGGCATCAGAACGCAGGATACGAGCATGAAGATCGCCCACACGTTCTCCCACTGCCATCGGCCCAGATACTTCATGGGCAGCGCGAAGATGCCGCACATGATGCCGGCGGCAACCGCGCATCCAACCCCCTGCCCCAGCGTGGTTGCGGGGAGAGTCATCCTCGATCCTGCCTGGGCACGATCATGTCCTGGCCTGCAATTCTGTCGACGCCGTCAACTCCGATGCCGAATCGCGATCGAGATACAGGGTCGCATTGGGGTGCGTGCGAAGAATCGTTGCAGGGCAGTGCAGCGAGACGGGTTCATGCAGGGTTCGACGGACGATCTGCGCCTTTCGTATTCCCGGCACGCACACGATCAGCCGCGGCACGCGGAGGATCGCCGGAATGGTGAGCGTGATAGCGCGCTCCGGCACGTCCTCAGAACCCGGAAACCAACCCTCCGCTGCCTGCTGCTGGCGGCATGCCTCGTCCAGCTGGACAACCTTTACGTCGTCGCGATCCTGGAAATCCGCTTCCCCCGGATCGTTGAACGCCAGATGCCCGTTCTCGCCGATCCCCAGCAGGCATAACTGGGGATTCGCTTCCCGCAGCGCCTCCGCATAGCGCCGGCAGACGGCCTCCGGATCGCCGGATTCGCCGTCGATCTCGAGGAAGCTTCGCATCTGCGTGCGGCTGGTCAGATTCTCGCGGAGGTAATGCCGGAAGGATGCGGGATCCTCGACAGGCAGCCCCAGGTATTCGTCCAGATGAAAACCGTCGATCCGATTCCATGGAATATTGGGCTCTTCCACAATGGCGGCCAGAGCGTCCAGCTGGGATGCCCCGGTTGCAAACACAACCGCCGTGCTTCCCCGCTGAGCGACCAGTTCGCGCATCGCCTGAGCGGTCGCCTGCGCGGCTGCCCGTCCGGCGGCTTGCGCATCGGCGTAAACTTCCACGCGCAGCTTATCTACTCGAAAGTTACCTTTGTCCATATCCCTGTCTGTCAACGGCACAAACTTGTCGATGCGAAACCGACGATTGTGCACGCGTGTTATAAACCGGTTGCCGCGGCGCTGGATTCGCAGCCTTCACGAATGTAGTCCATTGTTGCGGCCGTCCGGACGTCTGTTTTGGCAGCGGTTGCAGAAATGTCACGAGAAAGTGCCGGCAGTTTCGGCGATCTCGTCCCCCGGTCCTGTCTCTGAGTCGCAGGTGTCATGGGTTCCCGCATGCCGTTTCCAGGAATTCATCGCGTTATCAGTTACTTCGTCAGGCTCACCAATGCCCCTCCGGGGGAGGGGCTGTGGATGACATCTGCCGCCGAAGCGGCTTCGTCGATTTCCGCAGCCCCATAACCTCGGCGACGAAGCCGGGCTTTAGAACGTGATCGTTCCGGCAAACTGCAACGCACGAGGCGAGCCGGCGGTTCCATTGACTCCGGTACCTGCCGTACCCGTGACATAGCCGTAGCTGGCACTGGTGAGGCTGGTCGTCGGATTAGCAAATACCGGGTGGTTAAAGGCGTTGAACGCATCCATGCGCAATTCCAGCGCTACAGATTCGCGAATGGGTATGGTGCGGAACAGGGACGAGTCAAAGGTGAAGAGCCCAGGGCCACTGAAGACATTCACCCCGCTGTTGCCTTCAACCGGTCCCACAGGCTGAGTAAAGGACGTTGTATCGAACCAGGGGTTGCCTTTACCGATCCCATAGAGCTTCCTGAAGGGCTTTACCTGGTTGGCCAGCTCACTGGAGCCCGGCGCGTTCAGCTGGTTGGCGTCCGCGAAGAAGGTGAGCGGAGTTCCCGTCTGAACGTGGACGATCCCCGCTATCTTCCACCCACCGACGGTCTTGCCGGCCCAGCCGTTCTGCAGAAACATCCGTCCAGGTCCAAACGGGAGATCGTACACGAGGCTCTGTGCAAACGTGAGACGGCTCGTATAAGCGGCGGGCGCATAGTTACGGGAAAGATCGACGTAATATCCGATACCGCCGTCGGAGACTGAGTTGGACACCCATCCCAAGGCTTTTTGCCATGCGAAGGACGAGGCCCACTCCAGACCATTCAGATATCTGCGGTCCAGGCGCATTTGCAGCGCGTTGTAATTCGAACTGGTGCCATAGCCCAGCAGGTTCGTGGCTGCGGTACGTCCGTAGGTCGCATATTCCGGCTGTCCTGCGGCTCCTGCGCCGGGGACAAGTCCGGCATTCAGGTTGTAGCTGGCTGGAATCTGCCGGCCGAGATTGCCCAGATAGGCGGCAGTTAGTACCCACTGTTTACCAAAATTCTGCTCGACGGCGAGATTGTAGGACATCACGTAGGGGTCCTTATAGTTCGTGTTCACTACGTTCCACGACGAGTTGACCGCGGCGTTGGGCAGAACTCCGTCAGAAGGAATCGGCACCGTAGTTGCCGGCGGAAATCCCAGCGCCAGCGATTCCGGGACGCCCGAATCGTTGAGGGCAGGACTGTAGGAGTTGACCGGGCTGAAGGTGATATTCGTCTGTACCGGATAATTGAAGGCGTATCCGACTCCCTGCCATGGTGTATGGCTGATTCCGAAGCCGCCGCGCACGACGGTGGAGGGAGTGGCTCGATAAGCGAATCCGAAGCGCGGCTCGGGGTCGACGTGAACTCCAATGCCGAGATTCAGGGGTATATTGCCGACGCCGGCTACTTCCAGACTGTTATCGGCGGGATCGTATTGCGAGAATCCTCCCGTAGCCCTGGGTGTGGAAGCCGGAATCACTCCGACGCGCATGCCGTAGGTGAGAGTCAGCCTGGGCGTCACATCCCACGTGTCCTGAGCAAAGGCGAAATACAGCTGCTCTCGCCACGACTCATCGCCGATATTGACCTGGCGGTTGACGGCGCTGGGAACATCCAGCAGGAAGCTTGCGAAGGCATTGGCATAGCTGGTCTTTGAGCCGGAAGCGTTGAGGGCGGTTTGGCCGGTGCCGTAGTCAAACGTGCCGCGCGGGCTGTCCGCGGAGGTCTGGAGGAGATCCTGACGGTTGGCGCGCATTTCAAAGCCCAGCTTGATGGAGTGGTTGCCGGCAATCTTCGTCCAGTTGTTCACCACGTCGATGTTGGTTTGCGCTTGCGTCCAGGGCTCGTAGGGGCTGTAACCGACAAACGGAGAGGAATAATCCGCGACGCCGATCGTGGTCATGCCGCTGGTGAACGGACTTACGTTGACACCCGGAATTCCAAGCGCGGCGGAGGCGCTGCTGCCGTAGTCGGAAGGATAGGCGTCGTTGGTGTAATGATCGACGCCTACGCGTAACTCGGTCAGAAATGTCGGAGAGAATACGTGCGTGTATTCCCCGGCCGTGTTGTAGATGTTATCGGCGCCGGTGCCCTGGAAGTCTTCAGGACCGCCTGCAAGCCCGAACGAAGGCTGCTGGAAGGTGCCGATCTGCTGCCAGCTGTAGCGATAAGCCAGATGATCGTTCGCTCCCAGCGTCTGATCGAACTTGGCATCCAGCTGGTCCGAAACCTGGTGGTAATCGAGATTCTGCTGGAAATTGTTGGTCGCGCCTGCTCCCGGGATATTGGGCAGCGGCAACAGCGCGAGAATCTTCTGCGCGATGGAGCTGATGCGGTTGGAGGGAATGACGTTTGGCATGCCGTTGGTTACGAATTGTTGCCGGTCGGTGCCGTTGGGGTTGCCAGTGCTCGGGTCGTAGATGGCCGTCGGGCTCGCAGAGAGGTTGCCGGTGCGGAAGGCCGCGGTGGGCAAGGTCAGCAGTTCGTAGGAGCCGCTGTAATTCGAGGTGCGCAGAAAATCCACGAAGAAGAAGCTGTGATTCTTGACGATCGGGCCGCCAAGAGTGCCACCGGCATAGTTGTAGGTGTAGCGCGGAAAGGTGCCGGTGGTATTGAAATAGTTGCGGGCCTCCAGCGTGCTGACCTGGTTGTACTCATACGCCGAGCCATGGAAAGCATTGGACCCCGACTTGAGGATGACGTTGGTGACCGCTCCGGTGGAACGGCCGAACTCCGGCGCGTAATTGCTGGTTTCCACGTCGACGGTCTGAATGGCCGCGGCCGGGGGGATGTAGACCTGGAGCGCGCCGCTGAACTCGTTGTCGTCGATGCCCTCGATCTGGAGGTTGTCGGACATCGGCCCCTGCCCGTTCACCTGCAGAGCCTGGGAATTTTGCGCGTTGTTGAAGGTGGACTGATCGTAAACGGGCAGGCTGACCCCGGGCACAAGGGATTCGAGGGTCTGGAAGTTGCGCGTGGAGCCGTTAGGCAGGTCCTCGACCTGCACGGAGCTGATCTGGGCGCTCACGTCGGCGCGATCGGTTTGCAGCAGCGGCGCCCGGTCGGTGACCGTAACCGTCTGCGATACCGTGCCTGGATTCAGCGTGCAGTCGACGCGTGCGGTGGTGTTCACCGGCACCGTGACGTTCTGAATGATCTTCGTTTGAAATCCCTGGGCGGCAACGGAGACGGAATACACGCCCGGAGGCAGCAGCGTGAAGACGTAGTTACCGCTGGCGTTGGTCGTCTGCTTATGGCCAATGCCGGTTTGCTGTTCCGTGATGCTGACCTGGGCGTTCTGAACGGCGCGCCCCGAGCTGTCGTTTACGGTGCCCACCAGGGTCGCCGTCACGGCCTGTCCGAATGCCTGCGGCGCCATCGGAGCTCCAGCCAGCACGGTCAGGAAGAGCATCAGCGACAGCGACAGCAGCAACTTGTATCGACTCATTGGAAATACCTTTCCTTGGAAACTTTGTCCTGAGGAACTGAAGCGGCGGAAACGGGCAGGTCTGGGGAAGGGGCCGCACGCGTTGGTAAATTGCAGGTCCGGACTCAGTGGATCACGATGGACTGAACCACCCACTGTCTGAAGCCGGAGAAGCGGAGCCGCTGCCTCGTTCCATGCTTGTCCTCTTTGTCGGTTATTGTTATTCCGTAAAAAAGCGATTGTCAACAGAAAACTTTCACATTATATGTGAAACGTTTCTCGTCGACGTCTGACAATGTACCCCTGTGCGACTGCTACGGCTGGCCTGGCTATCGGGATGCCGCGGCGGCGAGAGGAACATCCACATCGGGAGAGGGAGAGATTCCCCGGCACGATTCGCGCTTGACCAGTTCGGTGGGGATGGTGACGCATTGCGGATTGAGCCTCGGATTGGCGATGCGATTCAGCAGCACCTCGACGAGGTTCGTCCCCAGTTGTTCGGGAAATTCGCGGATGGTGGTGAGCCCCGGATAAAGCCAGGATCCCACCGTGTCGTTGCAGCCGGCCACGCTGATATCGTCCGGGATGCGGAGGCCGCTGTCGCGCAGGGCTTTATAAACGCCGTGGGCACTGGGATCGTTGCCGGCGAAGACGGCGGTCAGGGGCTTGCCGGCGGAGAGCAGCGACTTGGTGCCGAGGTATCCGATCTCGGCATCGTCTTCGGAACTGATGTTGCTGCTGCGCGGCTCAAGGCCGGCGTCTTCCATGGCGCGGCAATAACCGGAAAAGCAGCGGGAAAACCAGGGCAGGCGCGTATTGCCGACGAAGCCGATGTGCCGGTGTCCCAGCCGGATGAGGTGCCGGGTGATATCGTAGCTGCCCTGAATATCGTCGGAGAAGACGACGTCGTGGCGCAGGTTCTGCGGTTCATCGATGACGTTGTTGCCCAGCACCACGAACGTGATGGCCTTGTGCTCCAGCATGTGGATCAGATTCATGGAATTCGTGCCGGCCAGGATCACGGCCCTCACCACGTCGTGCCGCTGCACCACTCCGGGGAGGTGGAGTTCCTTCCACGGCACGTGGGGCGAATAATTGAAGCTGAGAAACACCATGTCCCAGCCATGCGCTGCGCAGCACTGCTCGGCGCCCACCAGGATTCGGGAATGAAAGGCGTGGAGCATCGTGCGATTGCACTGCAGAAAGGCGATGGCCTTGGTCTTGTTTCGCTGCGAGAGGTCGATGTTGAGCCCGGCCGCGGCGTCCAGCACCGATTTCTGAATCGCAGGATCGACGCGGCTGTTTCCATTCAGAACCCGCGAGACGGTGGCAAGGCTGACTCCAGCCGCTGCAGCAACCTCCCGAAGCCCGACCTTGCGCTGCTGCCCAACCCGGCTTTTCATATTCACGAGGCCCAATCGATGGCGTTTGCCTATCCAGAGAGTAGCTGAAACGTTTCTCGCGATCAAGAAACTTGCGCCCCACGGCCATTGGGTTGGAGCAGAATGGTTCGGTAGAGCTACCCGTGACCGGCTCACGGAACTCAAAACCTGTCCCCCCATTGGAAAACCGGGTTCTGCCTTCCACCGTGCCTGCGCAGGATCGGAGGCCTCGTTGCAATCGTTTCTCAATTCATGAGAAACTTTTCTTACTCCGTTTCAGAAGCGTCGCCTCGAACTCAATCAGGATTGGGAGATCGAAAATGCCTCTTTGCCGACGTCTGTTCTCCGCAACCGCGCTGCTTTGCCTCCTGCTCGCGTCCCTGCCCGCTTCGGCGGCACAGACAGACAGCCCCTTCTGCACCCAGGCCGGTTGTGCTGCGAGCCGTCAGGCGCTGAAGACTCTCTGCGACTACATCGTGAAGGAGAAGCGCACCTTCCCGACCATCTACATCGGCGGCTACTACATGCGCACGCTGGTCGCCGGATATCAGATCTTCGGAGACCAGCAGTACCTCGACACTGCCGTCGCCTACGGCGACTATCTGCTCGCGCACCAGATGCCGAACGGCTTCTGGAGGACCGGCTACGGCCCCGTATATATGGCCGACACCGGCAGCGCCATCACGCTGCTGATCGTGCTCTATCCCCACGTCGACGCCACGCGCCAGCATGAGTATCTCAACGCGGTGCAGCATTACGTCGATTCCATTCAGGCCGACGGTATGATCCACCGCTCCGGCGCGTTCGGAACCGGCTGGCGCTCCGTGAATGGCGATCAGCTGGTCAGTCCTATCTACGACCAGTACACCTTGTCCTCGGCGCTGACCGGAGGCGAGATCTTCACCTGGATGTACCACGTCACGGGCAAGAACAAGTACCGCGAGATTGCGTATCACGCACTGCACTGGGTGCTGGGCACCATGCGGCCGGACGGCAACATCCCCCACATTCTGGCCATGGAGGGCATGGACTGGAATCAGAGGCAGAACCCAACGGTGGCGCAGAAAATGTGGAACTCGCACACCTATGGAACATCGGCTTATGTGGGTGAGGGCATCCTCGCATTCGACCTCTATTGCGCCAATCCCGCATGGCAAAAATGGATTGAGCGCGCGGTGCGTCCGAACATCGAATTCCTGCTGCGCACTCAGTTGCCGGACGGAACCTGGTCGACCGTGGGGCAGAAGAGCTGGGACCGGACGCGCAGCCCCGGCATCGTCGATTACCTCATCTGGTATTACGATCATGTGGATCGCGACCCGCGCATCCTGAGCGCCGTGCACCGCTTCGACGCGTACGTGACCAATCCGGCGGACGGCAAATCGTACGGCTTGCTGGAGGATGGAGCCGACCCCGGCCCGAAAGACATCAACAACTCCTTCAACACGGTCACCAGCCTGACCGGACGCGCTCTGGCGGACATCATTTCGCCAGGCGTGGATGCGCGCTGGTAAGGTCGAGCCTCAGGCAAAATGGTCCGCCGGAAGAAGAGCATGATGGACAGAACGGCGCTCGCTCTGCAATATCGCAGGTTGCTGCTCGACGACGTCGTGCCGTTCTGGTTTCGGCATGGGATCGACTGGGAGCACGGGGGCGTGTTGTCCTGCCTGCGCGACGACGGCTCGGTTGCGAGCGGGGACAAATTCATCTGGTCGCAGGCGCGCTCGGTCTGGACCTTCTCCGCCCTCTACAACCGCGTCGAGAAGCGTCCGGAATTTCTGCGCGCCGCGGAAAACTCCGTGCGCTTCCTGCTGCGGCACGGGCGCGACGCCGAGGGCCGCTGGATTTATCGCACCGGCCGCAGCGGGAACCCGATCGACGGGGCCATCAGCATCTACGCGGATTGCTTCGCGGTGTACGGCCTGAGCGAATACTGCCGGGCCGCGATGAACGACGAGGCGCTGTCGGTGGCCGTGGAGAGCTTCGCGCGCATCCGCCGCCGGGTCGAGGAGCCGGACTTCACCGAAACCGCTCCCTATCCGCTGCCGCCGGGATGGCGTAATCATGGAATTCCCATGATCCTGACAGAAGTGGCCAGCGAACTCGCGCAAACAACCGGCCGGCCCGAGTTGGAATCGCTGGCGGACGAATATGCGGGGCGGGTGATGAACCACTTCCTGCGCGCGGACAAGGGAGTGGTGCTCGAGTTTCTCACCCGCGATTATCAGGAGCTGCCCCCGCCTGCGGGAACCTTCGTTATGCCTGGGCACGCCATCGAATCGATGTGGTTCGTCATGCATCTGGCGCGGCGACGCGGCGATCGCAGGACGATCGAGCGAGCCGCTGAAGCCATGCGTCGGCATCTGGAGCTGGGCTGGGACACGGAATTCGGGGGAATTTTCCTCTCCCGCGACATCGGAGGGCACAAGCCCTACCTGCCGCATTCGGACAAGAAGCTGTGGTGGCCGCACGTCGAGGCGCTCTACGGCACGTTGCTGGCGCACGAACTGACCGAGGAGCCATGGTGCCTCAAATGGTATGAGAAAGTTGCCTCCTGGACGTGGTCGCATTTTCCGGCGCCGGCCGGCGAGTGGTATCAGCGGCTCACGCGGGAAGGCCAGCCCACGACAGAGGTCGTCGCCCTTCCGGTCAAGGATCCCTTTCATCTGCCTCGCGCCGCAATCCTCATCCTCCAGTTGCTGGAGCAGGCGCATCGCACCGGAGACTCTGCCCCGAAGGATCACCAGCCTGATGCGGAGCGGTCTGCATGAGCGCCCGCTCCATCGAGGGGCGCGACGTCGCCACCGGCCGCACCCTGCGAATCGCGGTCGAAGACGGTGTTATTCGCAACATCGAGGAGGGCCCGCCGCACGCGGAATCGTGGATTGCGCCTGGTCTCGTCGATCTGCAGGTCAACGGCTACGGAGGCTTCGATCTCAACGACGGCCAGGTTGACCCGGACGTTGTTTTCTCGCTGACGAGACGGCTTGCGGCGGCGGGAACCACGACCTTCCTGCCGACCCTCATCACCGCGCCGGAGGAGCGCATCGTCGCAGCGCTCCGCGCCATCGCTCACGCCCGCAAGGTCGATCCTCTGGTCGCTCGCGCGATCCCGTTTGTTCACGTGGAAGGCCCGCACATTTCCCCGGAAGACGGACCGCGCGGCGCACATCCGCGCGAGTACGTTCGCGCGCCCAGCCTGGCGGAGTTCGACCGCTGGCAGATGGCATCGCAGAATCTTGTTGGCATGGTCACGCTCTCCCCGCACTGGGAGACCGCGGCGGAATACATTGCGGCGCTGGTTTCCCGCGGCGTTCTCGTCGCGCTCGGCCACACCCACGCCACGCCGGAGCAGATCCATGCCGCCGTCGACGCCGGCGCAACCCTGTCCACGCATCTGGGCAACGGAGTAAGCCCGTTTTTGCCGCGGCATCCCAATCTGCTGTGGGCGCAGCTTGCCGACGATCGCCTGACCGCGACGTTTATCGCCGACGGCCATCATCTGCCTGCCGATACGCTGCGCTCCATGCTGCACGCCAAAGGCATGGAACGCTGCGTGCTCGTCTCCGATAGTGTGGCGCTGGCGGGAATGCCGCCGGGAACCTATCACTCGCCCATCGGCGGCGCGGTGGAACTGCATCCCGACGGACGCCTGTGCATGGCCGGATCCAATTTTCTGGCGGGCGCCGCGTGCTCGCTCGCCGATGCTGTGGCGCGACTCGCCAAAAGTTCCGTCTGCGCAACCCATGAGGCTTTCCAGATGGCGACAGCGAATCCCGGCCGCTTCGTGGGCGGCCGCGGCGTGCTGCGTCCCGGCGCTGCAGCCGATCTCCTCAGCTTCCGCTTCGAAGCGGATACTTCCGCGATCCGCTTGCAAAGTGTTTTGACTGAAGGTGTCGAATGTCTTCCTCACTAACTCCCCGCCGCTCACCGCGGTACTCATGGCGGAGCTGAAGCTGGCGATGAATCCAAGGAAACTCTTCCCTTCCTATTCGGAGAAACACGCGCCGGCCGGCGATTGGTCGCGCCGCGAATTTCTCGGACTGGCGGGCGCCGCTTCCCTGGCGCTTGCCGCCCCGCGCGCATCGCATGCGGAAGCCCAGGCGCAATCGAGCGGCTGGGCGTTTTCCGCTGCCGGCCTGGCGAACACACACGACCTCGTCTCGCTGCCGGAGTGGGGTCCGTATTCCAAAAAGCACTTCGGAATCTCTCATATTCCGGATTTTCGCCGCGGGCTCAGCTTCGATCTCAGCCTGTTTCCGCTGTCTCCGGGGATTCCTGCGCGGTTGCCCAGCGTGACCAGCCACGATTCGGGCGTTCATCCCTGGGAAGCGGCGCCCGGGCTCGATTACTACTCGTTCCGGCTGGAGACGCTCTGGAAAGACCAGCTCTATTGCGATCTCTCCTTCTCCGAGATTGACCGTGAGAGCCGCCTGATCCGAATGGAACTGGTCAACGGCACGGCGCAGCCGCGAGAGATCGTTGTGCATTGTCTCGCTCAGCTGTGTTTTCCGCCGCTCCGCGAGCTCACCGCCGAACCAATCCGGCTCTGCACGGCGGAGCTTCCCCCAGGCGCGCTCTGGATCAGCGCGCTGGATTATATCGATCTGCGCTATGCGGTGCCGCGGCCCACCGACAATCTCGTCCCCGACGGCAAATGGCGCGGCGAGGAGCGCCGCCACGACACAGTGGGCGGGTCAGTCGTGGCCCAGGGTTTTGGAACTGATGCCGGAGATCGCGTGCATTACCGCTTCCGCGTTCCTCACAGACTCTCGAATGCCGTCCTCGTTTGCCGCTATTCGCTGGCTTCCGGAGAGAGCGCCGTCTTCCGCATGGATGGTGCTGCCGCCGGTCAGGTGACATTCCATGGGACCGGCGACTTTACCACGGTGACGGTTCCGCTCGGTCCGCTGGAATCCGGCTTCCAGGAACTGCACTTCACGTCCGCGGGCGGAGCGGCTCCGGCGCTCAATGGCTTTGTGCTGGCCGAAGCGGAACAAGCCGGAGCGATCCGCTTCCCGCCGCAGCCATGGCATTCCGTTCCCGAGCTGGAACCGCTCGCCGAGAACGCTCTCCTGCTGCAATACCAGGACGTGCCGAACGCCTATGGATTCTCACTGGAGACGGGGATAGCTGGACACCGCGAGCTGCGCTGGCGCGATCTGGATGCGGCATTCCAGTGCCAGCCGGATCCCGATACTCAGTCGCGCATCTTTGGCAGCCATGGTCATCCCGGCGATCCCGATTCGCTCTTCATCCACACCTGGTCCAATCCGCTCATGCTGCCCGCTAACTCGACGCGCCTGGTTACGGGACTTGTTTGCACGGGATCCGCGGACGAAGTGCGTCGCGCCGTCGGACGCTTCAATCCGCGGTCAGCCCGCAATCGGCGCGTCTTTCGCGCCGCGCAACAGAACGCCTTTCAGCCCGCAGCCGAGGGTGACGCCGCGCCGTTCGATCTCAGTCAGCGCCTGATGGCCTCAGTCACTCTGACGAATCTTGTGTACCCGCTGTATACACAGGGCAGTTACATTCGCCATTACTCGCCGGGCAAAATCTGGGATTGCCTCTACACCTGGGACTCCGGCTTGATCGGGCTGGGTTTGCTGGAGCTCGACCCGCGCTGCGCGATCGAGTGCCTGAACACTTACACCACGCCGGCGGGCGCTCAGTCTGCGTTCATTCATCACGGCACGCCGCTGCCGACACAAATCTATCTCTGCTGGGAATTGTGGAATCGCACCCACTCGCGCGCCCTGCTGGAGTACTTCTATCCGAGGTTGCGCCAGTACCATCTCTTCCTGGCCGGCAAGTTGGGCAGTTCGACCACGCGCCAGCACCAGGACCATCTCATCTGCACGTGGGATTACTTCTATAACACCGGGGGTTGGGACGATTATCCGCCGCAGAAGTACGTGCATCAGGAGAAGATGACCTCCGTGGTGGCGCCCGCGGTGAATTCGTCTCACACTATCCGCTGCGCCAAGCTGCTGCGGCGCATGGCCGAGGCCCTGGGCCGCACAGAAGATTTTGCGGAATACGACGCCGACATCGCTGTGCTGTCCGCATCGCTCCAGAAATATTCCTGGGATGAGGAGTCCGGCTATTACGGATACGTCCTTCACGACGCGGCCGGAGCGCCGACCGGGATTCTTCGCACCGATGGCGGCGTGAACTTCAACATGGGCCTCGATGGCGTCTCGCCGCTCATCGCCGGCATCTGCACACCGCGGCAAACGGAGCAGATCCTCGACCATCTCTTCTCGCCGCAGCGCATGTGGACCAGCGTCGGCATCACCAGCGTGGATCAGACCGCCCCCTACTACAATCCCAACGGCTACTGGAACGGCAGCGTCTGGTTCGCGCATCAATGGTTCCTCTGGAAGACCATGCTCGACCTCGGCCGCGGCGATCTCGCGATTCGCATCGCGCAAACCGGGATCGCGGTATGGAAGAAGGTGACGGATGAGTCGTACAACTGCATGGAGCACTTCGTGCCTCGTCCGCCTTTCGGGGAAGGCTGGGTTCAGTTCAGCAGCCTCTCGTCGCCCGCGCTGTCGTGGTTCGCGGCGCTGCACACGCCCGGCCGGATCACCTGCGGCTTCGACGTGTGGATCGAGAACTGCCGGTTCAGCCCTGAACGCGGCCAACTGCAAGCCCGGCTCCACTACACCGGAACATCCGAACGAGGATCGGTTCTGGCCTGCATGCCGCCTTCGTCGCGCTATCAGGTGCAATGGAACAACGCACCCGTCGAGTTTGACTCGCCCGGCGAGGGACTGCTGCACATCCGTCTGCCCCGTAGCGGCGATCCCGGCGAGCTTCTGATCCGCGGATTGTGATTTCCGGCAAGCTGGAGGCTGTTATTAACTTTCCCACGACCGGCGCTGGGCCCCAGCCCTCCGGGTTGCGGGGCAAATCGGGCCATACTTTATTCTCGCCCTCGACGGTGGGCCCGCCACAGCCTTCGGGCTCGGCTTCCCACCCCATCGACCAGGTGCGGTCGATGGGGACC
>JBATVK010000109.1:0-77993 GCA_049671725.1 Acidobacteriaceae bacterium | reverse complement strand
AACCACAACCGTGGTGGGCACAAAAATGAGCACAGTCCGCTAAAAGTTCTAGGGAAGGAGCGCTCTAAGCTGCTGAAATGTTTGGCTCCTCAGGTAGGACTCGAACCTACAACCCTTCGGTTAACAGGGGAGTCGTGAAGTATGGAGCAGTCATGTAATCAACGGAGTAGAGAGGAGCCGAACGGCATGATCGGAGTCTCTGCGGCACGCAATTCGGCGAAGAATTCGGCGAAGTTCCTGCCGGAATGATTTTCTCGCCGGTTGCCAAATTCGCAATCGGCCCAGTCGCTTCTGGAAACCTGGTCGTGGACAGAACTGGCACAACGTTATCGTGAACTTCTGCCGTCGCCGCCGGGCGGCCGGATTTATAATGAGAACATGAGCGCGCATGTCATCGGCAACCCGGTTCCCACTCCTGAGGAGATGGGAGAGATTCTCGGCCTGCCCTCCGAGCGGGTGGCGGCCGTGCGGAGAATCATGAGCACGCCCAACGGGCGGAAAACCACGCCGTTGGCCGGACGAGCTCTCAGGTCAGGCAGCCGGAGGAGATCCTCCCGGCCCCGGACGTCTGCCCGATCCACAGCGAGGAAATAGGCCGCCTTGCCCCGTTCGAGACGCATTGAGTCTGTCTTTCTCAATATCCCCTACGACACGGCATTTGAGGACCTGTACCTTGCGTACATCGTCGGTCTGACTCAGCTTGGTCTGCGGATCAACGCCACGCTGGCGGTCCCCAACCAAGGAAGGCTGGACACGATCATCGACCTGATCGAGCAGTCCGATTTCTCCATCCACGATTTGTCCCGCATCGAGTTGTCGCGTGGCGTTCCTCGCTTCAACATGCCGGTCGAGCTCGGTCTCGCGCTGTATCGGTCACGAATCAGCCACGGCAGGCACAGAGTCTTCCTGTTCGAGAGCCGACGCTATCGCGCGCAGCGGTCTACGAGCGATGTGAATGGAATCGACCCCCAGATTCACGGTGGAACAGCCAGGGGCCTGATGGCCGGGCTGCGCAACATCTTTCGGCAGCCGGGGAACGTCACGACGGTTCCAGAGATGCTCGCCAGTTACCGCGCTGTGAGGCACAAGGTGCCGGAGCTGCGGCGGAATGCCGGCGGAAAGTCGCTGTTTGAGGCGGCCGTCTTTCAGGACCTGACTGTCGCCGCTCTGGTGGAGGCGCAGTCATTGGTTGGCCGCCGAACCGGGAGACATTCCGCCGCACAACGCAGAAGTTGATATCGGACGGGCGAAGATGGCGCTTCGGTCCGATAACAGGACCATCTGAACACTGTGGCTGGTCCATCACCTAGGATCCTCCGATCCGATGCAGGCGATAGTACTCGGGATCGCCACAATCATCCGGCCTGGCGAGAACGCGAGGACAGCCCTGTCCCCTTGCACTTCTACATGAGTTGCGCGTAGAGTCTTCCTGTAGAAGTGGAAGGGTAAATAAATGTCCGATTCGCAGCTCGATCTCCCCCAGGGCACGCTCGATCTTCTGATCCTCAGAACCTTGTCTCTGGGACCGCAGCATGGCTGGGCAATCTCCGAGCGGATGCAGCAGGTTTCCTCCGACATGCTCCGAATCCAGCAGGGCTCGTTGTACCCGGCGCTGCACCGTCTGGAGCGGCGGGGCTGGGTCATCGGGAAATGGGGTATTTCCGACAACAACCGCCGCGCAAAGTATTACGAGCTGACCCGCAACGGCCGGAAACAACTCGAAGCGGAGACCGAAAGTTGGCGGAAGCTGACCTCGGCCGTAGCACTTGTGCTGGAGAGCGAGTGAGTTATGTCCATTCTGAGCGATCTGCGATTCCGGATGAAAGCGCTGCTCCAGCGGCGATCGATGGACGGAGATTTGGATGACGAACTTCAGTTCCATTTTGAGAAGGAAGTGGAGAAGCATCGCGCGGCCGGTCTGAACGAGACAGAGGCGCGCCGGCAGGCGCGGCTAGCGTTCGGTGGCCAGAGTCAGGTCGCCGAAGACTGCCGGGAGGCGCGCGGCACAAGTCTGCTTGAAAGCGTGCTGCAGGACGTCCGGTTTGCGATCCGGCAGATGAAGAAGTCGCCGGGGTTTGCCCTGACGGCGGTGCTGACACTGGCACTGGGAATCGGGGCCAACAGTGCCGTCTTCACGGTCATCAACGATGCGATGCTGCGCTCGCTGCCAACCAGCAAACCGGCGGAGTTGGTTGCACTCGGCTACCGCAGCCCAGACACGCCCCGTTTCCTTGCCGTCCAGTTCTGGCCGGTTATGAATGTACTGGAGCGCAGGCTGCGCGGAGTGTCCGGGGTGGCAGGCTGGACCGGCAGCATGGTGACTGTACCGGACGACCGGAATACCCTCCGCTCGATCGGCGCCGATCTGGTTACGGGAAATGCGCTTTCTATGCTGGGCTTGAGACCCGTGCTCGGCCGACTTCTGACACCCGCCGACGATGTGCCGGGCGGTCCAGCGGGCGGCTGGCCCGTCGTTCTGGATTACGGCTTCTGGCTCGCGAATTTTCACGGTGACCCGGATGTTGTCGGGCGGCATATGCGCATTTCGGAGCAAGCCGCTGTGGTTGTGGGCGTGCTGCCGCCGGACTTCCATGGCCTATACGTCGGGGACCCGCAGAAGCTGTATCTGCCCCTGCATTTTCTCTCCGCACTGGCTGCCAGCGCGCAGCAGGATCCATTTCTCCATCCGGAAAATCTTGCCGTGCTGGCGGTGGCGCGTCTCGATCCAGGAATGAGCCTTACTGCCCTCAACGCCGAGCTCGCCGCAATGAGCCCGTCGCTGCACTCGCTGACACCGCTGCGGGTGCAGCATGAACCTGTGTTCCTTACGGCTCACCTGGCGGCCGAATCGGTGCGGCGCGGCTTTTCCGAGATCGCTGAAGATTATGGCAAGCCGCTCCTGCTCATCCAGGCGATTGCCTTGGCGGTACTCCTGCTCTGCTGCTTGAATTTAGCCGGTCTGCAGATGGCCAGGGTCCAGGCGCGCGAGCAGGAGTTCGCGGTTCGTTCCGCACTGGGCGCCGGCCGCAGCCGCATTCTGCGCCAGTGCCTGGTGGAATCGCTGCTGCTGGCCGCCGTGGGCTGTGTTTTCGCCGCGGGCCTGGCGTGGGCCAGCATTCGTATCATCTCCGGATTCTTTACGCCTGCGGGTTCCGACTCTCCCATACAGTTGCAGCCCGATCCGACCGTGCTTCTCTTCACGGCGGCTTTTGCCCTGTTGACCGCGCTGCTCTTCGGCCTGGCTCCGGCGTGGCTGGCCGGAAAAGTATCGCCCGGCGCCGTGCTCAAGGGCAGGGGGACGAGTGCCCGCCACTACCGCTTGCGCCAGAGGCTGTTCGTACCCACGCAGTTTGCGCTGGCGCTGGCGCTGGTGTTTTGCGCCGGTCTTTTCACGCACACCCTGGTGCGCCTGCGCGACAATCACGAGGGCTTCAATCCCGATCACGTTATGGAAGTGTGCGCGCAGTTCCAGGCTCTCAAAAAGAATCCCGATCAGATCATGGAGCTGTACCACTCCATGACCGAGGCGCTGCGCGCATCGCCGGGTGTGCAGGCAGCCTCGTACACATGGGTGACACCCCTGACCGGCTTTGCGCCCAAACTAGACGCCGACAGCCTCGCACATCCCCAGCAGATCCACTCCCTCGCCTGGAACGATGTCGGCGACGGATACTTCTCGACCGTGGGCACGCGGGTGTTGGCAGGGCGCGGATTCACCGGCGCGGACCGCGACCGCTCCACCTGCATCCTCAACGAAGCCGCGGCGGGCGTCCTTTTTGGTCACGCACAGCCTCTCGGCGATTCCATCGAAGCCAAATACCCGGACCAGAACGGCGAGATCGGCGCATTTACGGCAGCGTGCCGGGTCGTTGGCGTCGTGGAGAACGCGCGCTATTGCTCGCTGCGAGACCCGCCTCCGCCCACGGTCTACTTTCCTGCATCGGCCTCCACCGTCGGGCGGGGCTCTTACAGCAACAACCTGGTGTTCCTTATCCGCAGCCGGAATGCAGGGGATGCCATCAGCGCCTATCGAGCGGCGCTCGCTCGCCTTGCTCCCACCACTGCCTATATGACGTTTCTGCCTCTCACGGAACAGGTTGATCAGTCCATAGGCAGCGAGCGCCTGGTTGCAAGAATCAGCGGCATCTTCGCTGCTGTCGCGCTGCTGCTGAGCGGTATTGGACTCTTTGGTGTTCTGGCATTGCGCGTTCAGCAGCGCCGGCCGGAGATCGGCGTGCGCCTTGCGGTGGGTGCCAGCCGCGCTCGCATTCTCGGGCTGGTTCTTCGGGATGCGCTTGCGATGCTCGTTGCCGGAACACTCGCTGGCATCGTACTCATCGCTCTCGCTTCGGGTTTCCTGCGCCGGTTTCTTTATGACACTTCGCCACTGCAGATGGGGGTCGTGCTCAGCACGCTGCTGATCCTCGCCGCAGTCGCGCTACTGGCCGCACTAGTACCGGCGCAGCGAGCGGCCGCAGTGGATCCGATGGAGGCTCTGAGGAGCGAGTAAGCCATGTCCATCCTGAGCGGTCTGCGATTTCGGATGCGAGCGCTGTTCCAGCGGCGCGCTTTGGATGAGGAGTTGGAGGACGAACTCCGCTTCCACTTTGAAAGGGAAGTGGAGAAGCATCGCCGGGCGAGTCTGACCGAAGAAGAGGCGCGCCGGCAGGCTCGACTCGCGTTTGGAGGCCAGAGCCAGGTGGCGGAAGACTGCCGGGAGGCGCGTGGGACAAGTCTGCTCGAAACCTTGCTGCGAGACGCGCATTACGCGCTGCGGCAGATGAAGAGATCCCCTGGATTTGCGGTGACGGCGGTGCTCACGCTGGGACTGGGGATTGGGGCGACGACGGCCCTGTTCAGCATGGTGGAGGGCGTGCTGCTAGCTCCGCTGCCCTATACGCAGCCCGACCGGCTGGTGATGTTGTGGGACAGCCGACCGAATCTCAGCCGAGAGGCGATTTCGTGGCCGGACTTTCAGGACTGGCAACGGAATGCGCACGGGTTTCAGCAGATGGCGGCGCTGACGTGGGAGGACTTTGACGCAGCGACTCCCGCCGGTACGCGGCATATCAACGGTATGGACGTCTCATCCGGCTTCTTCAGCACTCTGGGTGTGCCGATGCTGATGGGGCAAGGGTTTTCCAGAAATGAAGACGAGCCTCATGCGGCACCGGAGGCGATTTTGAGCTATGGGTTCTGGAAGGAGAGTTTTGCCGCAAACCGGGGAGTGTTGGGCAAGCCGGTGACGCTCGACGGGATTGACTACACCGTTGTTGGAGTGCTTCCTCGGGGCTTTGCGTTCTGGACGCGTGCGGATGTTTACGCGCCTCTGGTGCAAAGATGGCCGAGACTCTACGCTGATCGGACCGTACACGCCATCAACAGCATCGCGCGGCTGCAGCCGGGGATCTCGATGAAACAGGCGGAGTACGAACTGGGTACCGCGCAGGCGGACCTGGATCATCTCTATCCAGCGGCGGATCAGAATCTCCGGGTCTATGTCGATTCGCTGCGCCGGGAGCTGATTGGGAACACGCGCGGGATACTGCTCTTACTGCTGGGTGCTGTGACCCTGCTGTTGCTGATCGCATGTGCGAACGTCGCCAATCTGACACTGGTGAGGGCGGCGCGACGCTCGCGCGAATTTGCCGTTCGTTCCGCACTAGGGGCGAGCCGCGCCCGGATGGTGCGGCAACTGATGACGGAAAGCCTGCTGCTGGCTTCCATGGGCGGTCTGCTGGGAGTGGGCTTGGCAGAAGTGGGGCTCAGGCTACTACCGGCCATGTTTGGAAGCGATCTGCCGCCGACTGCGAAAATCGGGATGAATTTTCCCGTTCTTTGCTTTGCATGGGGAGTCTCAGTTGCGGCCGGGATGTTATTCGGAGTTGCCCCAGCGCTGAAAGGCGCGCGGGGCGACATCGAGAGTGTTCTGCGTGCGGGAGGGCGTGGTCTGGCCGGTGGGAGATCCCAGGCTCAGAATGTTCTCGTGGCCATGCAGGTCGGGCTGACGCTCGTGCTGCTGGCCGGCGGCGCACTGCTGCTGCGCACGATGCGCGACCTGCACAAGGTGAAACCAGGCTTCGATCCAAACCACCTGGTCACATTTCAGGTGGGTCTTTCGCCGGTCCTGACCCGAACCCCGGCGGACACCGAAACGGCGTTCGGGCAACTGCTGGAGCGCATTCGCGGCGTGCCGGGAGTGGATGCGGCTGACGTGACGCAGGTGGTACCCATGAGCGGGCAGGACAACTCGGGACCGTTCTGGCCTGGAACAGATGCTCCGGCTTCCATGCAGGCCGCGCCGCATGCCTTGTACTTCTGGACCGGGCCGGAATATCTGCGAACTATGAGGATTCCGTTACTGCGGGGCCGCTTTTTCAATGCAGGAGATACGGCGCAGTCGGATCGGGTTGTGGTGATCAACGAGGTGCTGGCGCGCAAGTTTTTCCCGGGGCGCAATCCGATTGGGCAGACGATTACGGTGCCGCATTTCGGCACGGCGCGCATCGTGGGGGTTGTGGCATATGTGAAGGTATGGGGCTTGGATGATCCTGGCAATTACAACCCGGGCCAGATTTACCTCTGCCTGTATCAGCTACGCGGACTGCTGGTGCCCAATCTGAGCACGTTTCTGACGATCGTTGTGCGCACACCGCTCAAGACGGCAGCGATCCTGCCCGCTATAAAGCGAGTTGTGTATGGAGCTGCGCGTGGGCAAACGGTGTACAACGTGGAGACGATGAGGCAGATGATTTCCGATTCCATGGCCCCGCAGCGGACTCCGCTGTTGCTGCTGACGGCATTTGCGGCAATGGCACTGGCTTTGGCGTCGGTGGGCATCTACGGCACGATCGCATATTCCGTCGCCAGACGCGTTCAGGAAATTGGAGTCCGACTGGCGCTGGGGGCGCGGCGGCAGGATGTTCTGATGATGGTGGTGGGGCAAGGGCTCCGCCTGGCGGCAGTGGGACTGCTCGCGGGAGCGGCTGCTGTTCTGCTGCTGGGCCGGATCCTGTTGGCCTTTTCACGGCTTCTTTATGGAGTGAAGGCAGACGATCCTGAGACGCTGATTGCGGTCTCCCTGCTGTTGCTGGCCGTGACGCTGATGGCGTGCTATGTGCCGGCGCGGCGAGCGGCTCGGATCGATCCGATGGAAGCACTGAGAATCGAGTGAGTGCATGGAAGGGGAGACTAAGGTAAGTCGCGTCGCTCCCCCCCGCACGGATGTGATCTCAGGCAGATTCCCGCTTGGCCGGAAGCTCTGCGCGGCTGACTGGTAATGGCAAAGACGCGGAGGGTTGTGAATCGCGCCGATACACGCTGGAACGTGCTGCATCTGGAGCAATCGCCGGGCATGGGTTCGGGGCTGGTGCTACCCCGTCATTGAGGATCGACGCGGGCAGGTGGTGCGTGCTCCATTCTGCCAAGAAGACAAGGAGATCCAGCACAGCGACCCCCACGGGATCGCATACGGTGTATTCGACTCGCTTTATCTTCCCGCTGAGGTCTGTGCGGGTGATGATCCCCTCTCTCTCCATCTCGCGCAGACGCTGAACCAGCATCTTCTTGGTCGCTCCAGGGATGCGTCTGCGAAGCTGGCCCAGGCGGACAGGGCCATCCAGAAGCAACAGTAAAATCTCAATCCGCCATTTTCCCCGGAGCAGGTTCAGCGCCATTTTGGCGTGTAGATTTTGCTCCGACTGTCGGTAGTGCGAATTGTCGTGTGGCGTTCGAGAGACAAGACTGAGAGCCAAGCGGTCGTCACTACCTTTGTCCGGCAAGTTTCGACCGTTCCTGCGATCATTCCGTATCGCAGCGACCCCAGTTCGTTCTGACTGCGCCTGCGGCAATCTCGACTCCATCCGCAGGAGGAATCACCTGCGGCCCCATTGGGCCGGCACAATCCCCCTACACTTACTCAAGGCACTTGGGCAGATGGTTTGGGGCGCAGGAGCAAATCTTTCTTTCACACGAATCGGTAAGCGTATTGCCTATAATGACAACAGTGGTGGTGAATTCCCCTCCGGGCAGATGCTCGCGAATGCCGCCAAGCGAATCGCACTGGGAAGAGCTGACATGGAGTTGGGCCTGGTCCACAGGGCGCCGTACTTCTGATCAGAAACTGGAGCCAGCCGCGAAGGCGGCGTGGCCATACGCTCTTCTGTGCGCCTGGAGCTATCTGAACGACCGCGATGCCGCGCATGACCTGATGGACCACGCCGTCCGCAAGGCGGATGAGTATCTCGCCCGCCACCCCGATGTGGCCGACCCAAAACTCGTCGCACATTTTAAGAGCTTCATCCGGCGCCGGGCGAAGCAAATCGCCAGAAAACACAGCCGTGAGATTGCCTATGGCCTGCTGCCGGACCTTGAGCATCTGCTTTTCGGGTTGCCGGATGTTGAGCAGCGAGTCATCGCAGACGAAATGTGCGGGCGACTGTCGCCAGTCGCGCAATTTGTTTTCGACAGGCGCGATCAGGGCTACACATGGCGGCAGATTGGCGCAGGCCTGCAACTGGATCACACTGTGCTCCGCCGTGCCTATTTTCGGGAGTTAAAATCTTTGCTGCGCAGTTTGTCCCGGTCTGGAGAATCTCCCCGATGAATCCTTTTGGGCGGCTTCGATCCTCGCGCGCCGAGAACCGCTTCGAGGCGTGGATCACAGAGAAGCATCGGGAAAGAGTGCTCTCCGGCGAAACGGAGCCGGTTGGTCCATGTCCGGACGAGGCATTCCTGCACGGTCTGGCCCAGCGATCGAAGACGATCTCGCTGAGCGATCCGCGCATCGATCATGCCGCCAACTGCGCTATTTGCATGAATCGCATCCTGGCCATCCGCCAAGGCATTCGCTCAGAAAGGAAGAAGGTGACACTTGGCCTTTCGGCTGCGTGTCTGGTCATCATTGTTGGACTGATCGTATGGTCTCAATATCGATTTCATCATCGGCAGACTGTAGCCATTGCCGCGCCAGTGTCGAGAACCGTGGACTTGTGGAGCACGGGTACATATCGCGGCGTACAGCCTGGCCAGTTGCAATCTGTGGTGTTGCCGGCGGCACTCGTGAGGCTCACGATTGTCCTGCCCCGATTCAGTTCACCGGGACGGTACCTCGTGGCGGTGACTCGCGATCAGAGCGGAAACGGCGTGATTGCGGAGGGAATCACATCGGCCGGCGCGATCAACGGACAGGAGATGCTCTCGGTAAACCTCAACCTGCGCAGCGCCAAGGCGGGCGCATACTTCCTCTCCACCACGCATGAGCAGGATCAGGCGGCCTACTACTACCCGCTCCAAATCAAATGATTGGGTGGACGGCTGGAGACGTCCGTCTCGGTCGATCAGCGCCAGGCCTGTATGCGCGTCGGTTGAAGAGGCCATGGGCAGATTGAAATTTGGTGCGCGCTGACTATTCGGAGCGCAGGATGCTTATGGGATCAACCGATAAAGCTCGCCGTGCCGGCGACAAGGAGGCGAGTGCGGCTGTGACGAGCAGCAACAGCGCGGCGCCGGTCATGAACAGCCCAGAATTACCAGTGATGCCTGCCCACGCCGCCAGAATGCGCGCGAGGCCGACACTCAGAACCAGGCCCGCAGCGATCCCCAAACCGACGCCAGCGCCTGCCGAAGCGACCACTAGGCGAATGACATGGGATGGTGTTGCTCCCAAGGCGATGCGTATCCCGAATTCGCTTGTGCGCTGTATGACCGAATAGGAGGCTACGCTGTAGAGTCCCACGGTTGAAAGCGCGAGAGCCAGAATGGAGAACCCTGCGAACAAGGCGGAAATGAGTCGCGCTCTGCCCCAGACAGGCTCATCGGTAATCCACTGCTCAAGATCAGCGATCACTTCATAGGTCTGCTGCTCGGGGTTGACCGCAGCAACCCGTTTACGCAAACTGTCGAGAAGGCCAGCCGGAGCGCTGCGGGTCCGCACCAGAATCTGCGTTCCACCGAGTACCTCGAGACTATACGGAGCGAAGACAGCGGGCTGCACGGGTTGGTCAATGCCGCCGTTCACCGCATCGCCGACGACCCCAATGATCTGCAACCACCCATTCGCGCCGGGAGCCATCGGCACATTGGGTGGCGGGTTCTGCAGTTTCGGAATACGAACGAAATGCCCGACGGGGTTCGGGCCGGAATCATAGCGCCGGATGAAGCTCTCATTGACCAGCACCAGTCCAGAAGCATTGGCAATTTCTGCGGGCGTCCAGACCCGTCCCGCAATCAGCGGCATCCGGAGCGTACTGAAGTAGTTCGAGTCAACGAGATCAATCCTTGCCATCTGTGCATCCGGCGATTGGGCCGGCAAGCCGCGCAGTTCAATAGGCAGTTGCCAGCCGCTGTTCGGGGGAATCGCATTGCCGGCGATCGACGCAGCCTGCACGCCGGGCAAAGAGGCAACGCTGGCCCGCAACTGTTCAAAGTAGCTCGTCCGCTTCTGCCAAGTGGTGTACGTGTTCTCGTGCAGCGGTATACCCACCGCAACCACGTTATGCGGATCGTATCCAAGCGGTACGCGCAACAGTCGGACAAACCCTTCCATCGCCGCGCCCGCCGTGCTTAGAAGCAGGAGAGTCAGAGCAATTTGGCCTGCCACCAGCGCTGTGTGTATGCGTCGGCTCCGAACTGAACCGCTCATCGTTCTCGGTCCAGATTGCATCGCGGTAGCGATTTCGGGGTTAGTCATCTGCAGGGCCGGCAGGAGGCCGGCAAGCAAGGTTGTAACCAATGCGAGTCCGACGCTGAAGAGCAGCACCGGAACGTTAATTCGGATCGATACGTCAGGCGGAAAGAGGTGGTGCGGCAGCCATGCCACGATAAGTGCTAATAGCCGGGACGCGAGCGCGGTCCCAAGAGCCGTGCCGGTGATCGCCAGCAGCAGCGACTCTGTCATGAGTTGCCTTACGATCCGTGTGCTGCCCGCTCCTATTGCCGATCTCAGGGCAAATTCGTGCTGTCTTGCCGCATTCCGGGAAAGCAGCAGAATCGAGACGTTACTGCAGCCGATGGCCAGCAGCAGCCCTACTCCTGCGAACAGCAGCCAGATGGTGCCGCCGATATTGTGGGAGACTTCCCATGCGAGCGGATGAAGGTCCGCAGTGTAGTTTGGGGAATACTCTCGGGGATGCTCTTTGGCGAATTCCTGCAGCAGCGGTTGCAATTGAGCATTTGCCTCCTGAACGCTAACGCCACGGCGAAGTTTGGCAACCACGCCGCCGCCGCGCGGATCGTTAATTGCCTGAGGGAGGTAGAGATCGGCTCCCCAGTCCCAGGTGAAGTCGGACCTCGTTACACCGATGATGGTGTATGCCTTGTGATCGAGTTCCAGAGTCTTACCGATCACGTCGGGGTCTCCATTGAAGTGTCTTCGCCAAAAGCGGTAGTGCAGTTCGACGACTGGTTGAGGTTCCTGCCCATCCAGCGCATCGGCCGGCCCGAGGTTCCGGCCGAGCAAAGGCGCGACGCCCAGAGACGGGAAGGTTTGCCCAATTCCGTAGTATGCGTTCGCGGCTTCGGGAACGTCGCCGCCTGTCACCGACAGGTTCTCGTTACGCCATGTGGCAATGCTTTCGAAAGCGGGAAGCTTCGATACCTGCACGAGCTCCGGCCCGAGGAAATATTCATCGCCAACCTCGCCACGCGTGTCTCGCACGCTTACATTGCAGAGCCGGTCGACATCTCTGTAGGGAAACGGGTGTAGCAGCACGCCGTACACGACGCTGAAGACAGCAACGGTGGCTCCGATGCCCAAAGCAAGCGATAGGATCGCGGTGACGGAGAATCCCGGACTACGTCCAAACTGCCGCAGAGCATAACGAAGGTCCTGAACGAGATTGCCCATGCGGACCTCTCAAAATACGAACTATCGTCGCACAGCCATTCCAGTTGTCGCCACCCGGCAGGGAACGTTGCCCGCTGGTCTGGCTGGCGTCCTCATATTATCTTTGACCACTCTTTTGGAAGTTCAGCGAGCACGTAACGCTAACGTGCTTACCGACTGCCCGATGCAGCCCACCGGCTCCATTCCCATAACTTGGATTGTCCGAGGGACGCTAACTTGCGCGCACTGTTGCCCTGCTCCGGTAGGAATCGATTGCGTGATCAACTTGTCGGTCTCTACCCAGTGATCGTCGGTCCCGCCAATCAAAATCGATCACGCGATCGGGCGCAATAGGAGTTCCTTCGAGAATTGATCCCCTCCATGTGTAGTAGGCGCCCGTAGGCAGCGCCAGTCGGAATCCTTTGCCGACCTTGACTGACGTTGCGGAAAGAAGACGGCCCGCTGTTTGTTCGCCGATGATCGTTGCCAGGTTGTTTTCCTGGGCGAAGGCGACAATCATCTCCGCGGCGCTGGCGGTGTGGCGATCCACCAGAAGGATTATCCTTCCGTGGAAGGGCATGGGGCCCAGTCCCTCGGTTTCAAGAACGATCGGCTTCTTCGACATCATCGCTGGTGCGTATCGGAGTCCGAGCAGCCAGAGGTTCCGCGGCATTGGCGGGATGCGGGAGAAGCGTGGGAACGACAGCTTCGCGGTCCCAAGATTGGCTATTGATCGCCGTCGGTTAAGGGCAAAGCCGACCGGGGTTCGGCTTGGAGTAAGGAAGCTCATCACACGCAATGCGGCGATTCCGCCTCCGGTATTGCCTCGGAGATCGATGATCAGGCGGTCGATATTGCCCAGATTCGCAACCGCACCGGAAATCTGATTGGCGACTACGACCCCAATCATTCCTGGAAACATCGCGATCTTCAGGTAGCCGAGACCGTCGCGCAGCCGGTTCGCTTCGACCAAGATTGGCTCGACGTAGTGCAGCTTCTTTCCTTTGGGTCGTGCCACATCTACCGAGACGGTCTTTTCCCGGTCGTCGTTGGCAACAAACTCTACCCTGGTCTGCTTCCCCATTGTGAAAACGGGATGCTCAGGTGGTACGATCTCTCGGCCGTCAACACGAAGCAGGATGTTTCCTGGTTCGATACTGGCGATTGCCGCGGCGCCGCCGGCGTGAACGTCCTGGAAGATCCAGCGTTTTCCGTACGGCGTTTCATCGGCGAGATAGGTGGCGCTGAGCGCAGCCCGGCTGGAGGCGCGGCGGGCTGTCGAGTGGAAGAAGCCGAGATGGGAGGTGTGCAGTTCGGCAAGCAGATCGCTCATTGTCTGCTCAAATGTATCCGGCGTGACGGCACCTTCAATGCTTGGTCGGTGTCGTTCCACTGCGGCCTGCCAATCTGTATTCAGGTTCTCGGGCGCGTAGAACCGCTTCCGGAGAGCGGCCAGCACATTCTCAAGGATTGTGTGACGGTCCTTGCCGGAGAGCTGAAGGGGTACAGTGGGCTCCGAGATGGCAGTCGGGGTCATCGGTTCCTCCTGAGAGCGATTGCAGTTGCTGTGTTTCTTAAGACGTCGCCGTTCGGTTCTCCGTCAAGCTCGAATCCGGCCCAGAAGTACGGCGGCGCGCCCGACTTCAGCATTTGGATTTGGGCTTGCCTGAGAGCTTCGGCCCTAGCTTCGTGATCGCTGAGATGCCTGTAGAAGTCAACCATGAGATTTGTCGTGGCCTGATCCTGGACTTCCCAGAGGGTAAAGACCACGCTCTGCGCCCCGGCTTCAAGGAATGCATTCACGATGTCGGCCACACCGTCCTCTCCGACAGGCCCGACTCCGGTATCGCAGGCAGAGAGCGTGACGAGATCGGCATGAAGCGGAAGGCGGCGGATATCGCGAACCTGCAGGAACCCATCGTTGACTGGCGGATTCGGAGCGAAAACGAGTGCGGACCTGTCCGGAAATTCGGGATCGACATATCCGTGAAGCGCCAGATGGATGACGTTGTACCGGCTCAGCGGGAGCTGTGTAAATTCTGTTTCCGTCGCATCGGAGCCCAGAAGGATCGTGTCCGGCTGGGGAAGGTCGTCGGCTATCGTTTCGACTTCATATTTGCTTGTGGGGAGAGGAACGAGTTCACTTCTCTCAAGCTTTGAGACAGCTCGGCGAATCACTGCTAACAGCGTCTCCGGAGGCGCTCTCGATGTCCACGCGGCGACACCGAGGTAGGCGATTTCATGCCGGGGATTCACCTCCTGTTCGAGATGCCTCAACATATCGAGCACGGTTCCCGAGGGCACGACCGATACGAGATGAGTCGTCAAGACGTACTCTCGAGAGTTCATTAACGCAGCGAAGGGAATGAGGTTGAGTTCACCATCAGGAACCACGATAAGGTTCGGCTTGTCTTTGTATTCCGGGATTGGGCCCAGAAGGTCGTTGAACAGGTGCTGCGCCAGAGCAGGATCCCTTTTCTTCTGGATTAGTTCTGAGCGATACTGCGATGCTTCCTGATTAAGAACAGTCCTTGCCGGAAGCGTATAGCAGTGGAGCGTGTGGCGCGTGACTACGAGCGCATAAGACTGAGGATTTGCCAGGACGTATTCGATGAATAGCTCAGATGGGCTCAGGTCGCCCTGCAATTTTTCTAACGGGACAGGCGTGGGAGGCGTGAAGTCGGCCGGAGAATTGTCTCCGATCTCTTGCTCCGTCGTGTAGATCGTGCTGAGGATGCCCCCTCTCGCCGCGGCCCCGTCCGTGTCCAGCAGTTCGAGATTCAGCTTCGCCAGGTGCAGTTCCGCCGGGCTTGGCTGGTGGGGCACGATGACTTCGTGGTGGGTCAAGAGTTGTGCCTCAATCCGCCCCCGAGCGCGCTCAACAATCTGAAATGCGTCGGCCAGTCGTCCCTGTCTGGTCAGCGAGGCGAAGTAGCCCGCATACACAATGCTCAATTCGTTCAGCAACTGTCGTTCGACCATCGGTGTCGGAACTCTGCTCAAAAGCGCGTCCAACAGGTCGGCGCTCTTCGCGTAGAGGTCGTTGGACTCCTTCAGCTTGCCCATTCGCGCCAGGATTTCTGCCTTGATCCCAAGGTTTCGTGGAACAAAGTAGAGTTCATCGGGAATCTGTTTGTCAGCGTCGATGGCGTCGTTGATGGTGGTCAGCGCCGGTTGCAATGCTCCCTGATGAAGGTATGCCTTTGCCAGAAGACCGCCCGATTCGCTGATGCCGCGCCAGTACGAAAGCTGCGTCGCGTACTGGATGGCCTCCTGATAGTCGGAAATTGCCTGATTCCAATCGCCCATCCGCTCGTAAACCCCGGCTCGCACACGGTGCAGGTCGTACAAATGGCCAGCCAGATGATAATCGGAGACCCGCTTCATTTCGCTGGCCGCCAATGCCAGCGCAGCTTCGTACAGTCCCAGCCCGCTCAGAGCCTGGATCTTCGCGGTGATGGCAATGGTGGGATACGCGACGCCAGGCGTCTTGCCGGCCACGCGGATCGCCTCGTTCAGTGGACCCAGTGCCTCCTTGTATTTGCCCAACGCCACCAGACCGGTGCCGTACATGCTGGCGTACCGAATGTGGGCGGCAGGATCGTCGATCTTTGCAATCATCCACGCTTTCAGGACGTCCTTCTTCGCGGTGGCGATATCGCCCAGCAGGAACGCGGCGATGCCCTGCTCCCCGATGGCACGGGTCGCCAGCAGATAGTGATGGCGATGCAGCGCCAGTTTCTCGACTTGCTTCCAGGTTTCACGCGCCATGCCGGCGTCGTAGTTCACCTCCAGCATTCCAAGCATGGTCAAAATGCGAAGCCGAGTCTCCTGGTCACGCGCCGCTGGCAGGGTCAAATCGTGCCGCAGAGCAGCGATTTGCTCTGGAAACGTCGTCGAGGATTCGCTGTGCGCGGGCATCTGGCTGACTCGCGCATAGAGGGCTTTCGAGAGCTGCTGTTGCTGGGTGAACTGAATCTCGGCGCGGCGGTAAAGCGGCGCGGCCCCAATCCAGTTGTTGAGCCATGCCATCTCATCGGCTCGCCTCAGCAGCGCCTGTGGAGCGTTGGGATGACGCCGCCGGAGGACTTGATACCCGACGAAGCTCAGCAGGGCAGCCAAAACCAAACCGGCAGCGATGCGAATTCTGGGTGAGAAAACGACTCGCATGGCCCACCGTTACTTTGCCGTTAATGATGACAGAACACACTTTCTATATCAAGCTTGCCATTGCTCGGCACATGCCGCGTGAAAGAGGAGAGATGCAACGAGTGTTTCCTTTTGTCACCGACGGTCGATAGTGCAACAGCACTCAACGCGACTTAGTCGCGCGGACTCCCTTCCCGATGGAGTTGGGTCTGAGCGGGTCGACGCAACTCGGATGCTTTTCCGAAAAGCAGCTGTAGATTTGATGAGCCAGCTCCAAAGATTCCATGATTGGCAAATTCGCTGGACGCACACGAACGTTTGCCTGCCGCCGGTGAGCAAGTCCTACCGCGGCAATCAGGCATGCGCCAAAGTACACCATGGTGCATTTTCCATGGAAGTCGGTACTTTCTCCTGAAGCAGGTCCCGACGCAACGAAGGTTCCTCTGCCCCTACTTCTGTTTACGACGCCCGACTTTGCCAGCTCCGACAGACCATGCCGTGCTGTCATTAGACTCACATTGTAGAGTTGGGCAAGTCTTCGTTCGGATTCGACTCGATCGCCAGGCCTGAGCTGACCACTGGCAATCCGCCCACATATCTCAGCCTGGATTCTCAGGTAAGCCGGGCAACTGCGCTTGCCAACTTTTGTCATCTGACGACCTTCATCGTTTTTCTGTTTATTCTCCGCGCAGAGACAGGATGGGATCCGTGCCCAATGCACGTTTGGCTGGCAGCGCGGACGCTGCTAACGCAAGCAGCAGCATTGCAACCGCAGAAAGCGCAAGTACCGCCGGATCGAATGGGCTCACATTGAACAGAAAAGAACGAAGCACCTGGGATACAGCCACGGCTCCAAACAACCCTATGCAGCAGCCGACGGCGGCAAGCTTAACGCCGGAACCAAGCACCAGCACGAGCACGCCGGACCGCTGGCAACCGAGGGCCATGCGCACCGCAATTTCCTGCTCGCGTAATGCTACGGAGAATGCAATTACCGCATAAATCCCGAGAAAGCTGAGCAGCACAGCGGCGATTGCAAAAGAAGAGATCAGGACTGTGTTGAAACGCCGTGACGCTTCGCTGTCTGAGATCGCCTGGTACATCGTTTGCATCTGGTCAATCAACAACTGCGGATCGATCTTTCGCACAGTGGTACGTAGCATGTTCTCCATCAACTCCGGAGCAACGCGGCTGCGCAATACGATCCAGCCCTCTGTGGCGCTCAATTCCCCGGCGCTCGCAAAGACTCCTTCCGATGCGACCGTTTGGGTGATCGGTTGGTATACCTCCAGCATGGTCTCCTCGTCGGGCGCGCCCAGCTTTACGTCGTCCACTTCACCCACCACCGTCATCCATGGAGTTGCGGTCTCCGGCATACCCCGACGCAGCCGTTTCCCGATGGGGTTCTGACCGGGCCAATATCGTTCCGCCATCTTGCGATTCACGATCGCCACTAGCTGAGAATTCGCGTTATCAGCCTCGGTAAACAGACGTCCGCGAAGCAATCGGATGCCTAGCGCTTCAAAGGCATCGCCCCGCACCATCGACATTGAAGCCATGTTCAGCCCTGCGCCTTTTGGCGGGACATAGCCGTCGATCGTAAAGGCAATGCCTGAACCATTGGCGGTGGCGGGCAGCACCGAAGTAGTGCCAACAGCTTCCACGGCTGGCAGCTCCCGCAGTTTCCGCAGCAGTTCTTCACAGAACGTGTTGATCGCGGACTGTGTTGCATATTGGTTATGCGGCAAAACGTAGACTGCAGCCAGCGTGTGATCTGGATCGAAACCCAGATTCACAGCGCGCATCTTCTGGAAGCTGCGCAGCAACAATCCGGACGCGGTAAGCAGAACGACCGCCACCGCGATCTCCGACACCACCAGTGCAGAACGCAGCCTTACGTGGCCACTGCCCGGAGTACCGGTGCGTCCGCCTTCCTTCAGCGTCTCATTCACGCTGGTCCGGATTGCGGCAAATGCGGGAGCCAGTCCGCAAACGAATCCGGTAAATAGCGCCAGTCCCAGGGCAAACAGCATCACGGGCCAATCCAGGCCAATATCGTCAACGCGCGGGAACGTTGCCGGCAGAAAGCTCAGGCCCATCCGTAGAGCGACAGCCGCCAGCGCCAGCCCCAGTCCGCCGCCCGCGAGGCTCAGAACCATGCTTTCAACCATGGCTTGTCGTAGCAGCGTTCCAGCCCGCGCGCCCAGCGCGAGCCTAACCACAATCTCTCTTCGCCGGCGGATCGACCGCACCAACAGCAGGCCCGCCAAGTTTGCACAGGCGATGAGCAGCACGACGACAACTGCGTATAGCAGCGTGTGGATCAGCGGACGCGCCTGGTTGACCGTATCCTCGCTCAGCGGCGTTACTACCGCCTGAATACGAAGGCTGCGCATATATGCCGGATAGTTGCGCATCGTCTCCCGGGCCACTCGCTCTGCATTGCTCTGCGCCTGCGCCACAGTGATACCGGGCTTCAAACGCCCCACCATGCGCAGATTCCACGATGCCGCTGCTCCCCCCGTGAACTCCTCTGGCCGCAGGCTGAGTGGCACCCAAAGCTCGCTCTGGCTTACATGCCCGGGGTTGAGGGGAAACTCAAAACTGCGGGGCATCACGCCAATCACCGTGTATGGTTTGCTGTCGAGAAGGATCTTGCTTCCCAGGATGTCAACATCGCCATGGAGGCGGTTCTGCCACATGCCATAGCTCAGCACCGCGACCAGCTCGTGTTCTTCGTCTTCCTGCTGCGTGAACACGCGGCCCAGCATTGGCGCAACCCCCAGAGCGGAAAAGACCTCGCCGCTCATCCTGGCCGCGTTCACCGCCACCGGACCGCTCGTGCCGGATATTTCAAACCAAGTCGTCTGATAACCGCCCAGATAGACAAAACTTTGTGTGTCCCGCATGTAGTTGCGAACATCGGTAGCAGTCACGTCAGCGTGGACGCACACCGCGCAATGCGATCCTTCCAGCACATCTCCAAGGACGACGAGATTCCCTGGGTCCGGGAACGGCAGCGGGCGCAGCAGTACGCCCTCGACGATGGAAAAAATTGCGGTCGTCGCGCCAATTCCCAAAGCAAGCATCAGGATGGCGGTCGCAGCGAATGCGGGAGACTTGCGCAACTGGCGGAAGGTATATCGTGTGTCCTGCAGGATGCGGGTCAGCCCCTGAAAAGCCCGCTCATCGCGGTGCCGTTGCTTGACCTGCTCCACGCCCCCATACGCACGTCTGGCGGCCAGTCGTGCGTCTTCAGGACTCATGCCCCGGCCCACGTATTCGTCCTCCAGCAACACCAGGTGCGCGGCAATTTCCCTTTCCAGTTCGGCTTCCGCCCTGGAGTTCGTGAAAAGTTCAAAGAACCTCAGAAAAGCGCGCCTCAGGTATCTCATGGCTAAGACTCCTCAACCAGCAGCCGTTCCACCAAAGCCGACATTCGTCTCCACTTCCGCGTTTCCTCACCGAGCGCTTTCTGTCCTGCCCTGGTGATTTCGTAGTACCTGGCTTCCCGGTTGTTCTCGGTCCTCCCCCAGATGCCCTTGATCCACCCGTACTGCTCCAGCCGTACCAAAGCTGGATAGAGCGTGCCCTGATTAAGATTGAGCAGCCGATCAGAAATTTGTTGGAGGCGTGTGGCAATCTGGTAAGCGTGTTGTGCGCCCATTGTCGAGAGTGTCCGCAGTACGATGAGATCGAGCGTCCCCTGCAGCAACTGAATGGGCTCTTCTTTACTTGACATTCAAGTGATGTCCTCGCAATCAGGATTATCCGATTGCACTTGCTTGTCAAGTGAAGCGGTGTATCGAGATGGGAATGGCCGAAGATCCGGCTCTGAGACAGGTTCTTCGGGCCCGCAGGGGAGTTGGAGGAAGGTTGCAGGTTTCGCCTGTTGTTCGCTACAGTCGGACAATTGGGCTGGAGGTTGGCGGATACACGGACGTCCCGGATTGGCCCAAATGGGACCGTCGCCCCTCATCCCCGCCTGCCTGCTGGCGATCGGGACGGCCAAATGGCCGGCGCTCACCAAGCGGAGGCTGAGCGATTCGGAACTGGATCAGGAGATCGACTTCGCGGAATACATGGCCAGAAGGTTCTATCGCACCTGACGGCGCCCAACGAGGCGATGTTCCCGCAGCGGAATCGGCCATGGTATCAACCAGACGGCAAGGATTGCCCGGAGTAACGTGGATCTGTCCAATCGGATACGACCTATCCGCATGGCTTGTTTCACGGAACTCAAAACACCAAACGGCGGGGCGAAGTGCTGCCATGTCTGCGCGATCGAACACGCCCACTCAATCGCGGGAGATTGATTTCCGATGCCCTATGCAAGCCGTAGCGCCTTCAATTGGGACTCGTCCTTCTCAATCTCACCTGCAAAGACGATTGACCCTTGCGCCGACAGGTCTAACACAACGTCCAGTTCTGTTGAATCAAGCGCTCAAGAAGCTCCCGGACGGTATCGAATTCTGCCCTTGCGGTGGTGGAATCGCGACAGTATGCGACGATACGGAATTTCGAATGGTGCGTTACCGCGGCCCGCTGGATGATAAACCGGAATGGACGCCGGGGCAGGGGCATCGATCAATTCTGCTATTGCCGGCCGCGAGGGTTGTGTGACATCCGTCACAGCGGCGGCGGCCTTCCTATGAACTCACCTGAACAGGTGCCACGTTTTCGCAACGATGTTGGTTCTCCCATTCCTCCAGCGAGCAATTTGCCGAGGAGACCAACCGTGACTCACCGCAATTCAAGCAGGTTGAAAGGATGAGGAGGCGCGATTCATCGCGAACCAGAGAGCGGCTAAAGGCAGGGAGGGTTGATTCCGTCTGATCAGACTGCTCGCTTTTCATCGTCGGGAAGGGGAGACTTAAGTTTATTTCGCCACAGGAAGTTGGACACAGATTCGTGGCCAAAGTTTTGCGAGATCGGAACGAAACGGGCCGGAGGTTGTCCAAAGCCGAATGCCGGTGATCCTCGCGCTTAGGGATTACGACCTCTGGATGGCTCCCGTTGACCCCGCGCAACTGAAGGCTGACCTGTTCCGGCCCTTTGACGCCGATCAGATGAAGGCCTGGAAGGTCAGCGCGGCAGTCGGTAACGTGCCGAATAATGCGCCGGAGTTGTGCGTTCCGGTATGACCTTGGTAAAGAAGCAACACCTCCGTTATCTTTACCAGTGCATTGATGTTTGCGAGTCTCGAGGTATCAGCTTGTTCATTTTCCTTGTTCATTTTCCGCGCGCGCCGTCTTTCGGCGAGCCTTTTGTGCGGTGCGCCGATGCATCGCCCTTCCTTTGGAGTAGGTTGACAAGACTGTAGGGGTTACACTGTCCGACATGGACATAGCCCAGCTGATTTCCGAAATCGATTCCGAGATATCCCGTCTCCAGCAGGCTCGCGCGCTTCTGGCTGGCGGCCATTCCGTCAACCGCACAAGGCCACATGGAGGCACGCGCGTCCTGAGTGCCGAGGCCCGGGCCAGGATCGCTGCAGCTCAGCGGAAGCGCTGGGCGAAGCAGAAGGCCACGGCAAAAAAGAGCGCCTGATCACAACCCGTGTGGATACTAGCAGCCATCAAGGAAGACGGTCAGTTAACGGCATTCGAAATATCTCCGATCATTTAGCGCGGAGGATCCATTGGATCAATGCTCGCCACATAAAATTGGTCTCGTCATTCAGACCGAAGCGTCGTAGCGGGATCGATCCGGCTAATACGCAGCGCCGATAGCAGACTCGCCAGTCCAGCAACAGTCAGCAGCAGCAAAGGAGCCGCCGTCAGCGTCATCGGATCGTAAACACCGACCCCGTAAATCGCGCTCTTCATCACGCGCAAAACCATGAAACAGCCAGCCAGACCGGCCATGACTCCGCCGCCTGCCGCCAAAATGCCACTCGATGCCACATGCCGCATGGCCTCAGCCACCGTAGAGCCGAGTGCGATACGGATTCCGATTTCGCGGGTGCGCTGCGCAACCAAATTCGAGACAAGCGCATAGATCCCCACCGCCGCGAGCAAAAGGGCGAGGCCCGCCAGCACGCCCAGCAGGGCCATCTCGATCCGCTGTGTCTGCAACTGCTGGTCGAGCACATCCTCCATCGAGTAAAACCCCGAAAAAGGCAGGTTTGGATCCACCGTCGCCAACGCTCGCTGCATTTGTTCCGTCAAGCCCGCCACGGCCCCCTGTGTGCGGACGATCCACGACGGCTGCGCAAACAGGTTCGTCATCGCCAGATCGTCTCCAGGAACTTGCGCGTAGGACACATAAAAGATTGGATCGACGCCAATTGGCGCGTCGCGCTCCACCCATGACTGATCCAGTGTGTTCGCAACCACGCCCACAATCGTGTACACGCGCCCGCTCTGGAAATGCATTCCCAGCGGTCGTGAAGTTCCGAAGTACCGCCGCCCGAACGCTGTATTCACGATAGCTACCGCCTGCGACTTCGCTGTGTCCGCGTTCGTAAATTCCCTGCCCGCAATCAGAGGAATTCGCAGCGCGGCGAAATACTCTGGCGTCGTATATGCAGTGCTGCAAGCGTTCTCGGTTCCCGCCTCTTTTCCGTCCAGCACCTTGATGCCGGTATTTTCGAAATTCCCGTACGGCACGCTGAGCCCCACGGCCGCATTTTCAACACCTGGAATCCGCTCCATGGCCGCTACGCTCTCGCGGAGCAGCCGCTGGAACGCTGCCGCATCGTGATAGCGGGCTTCGTCCAGCGACGCCGTTGCCGTCATCACGTTGTGCGGATCGAAGCCCGGAGGCAGCGATTCCAGATGGGCAATCGTCCGGACCATCAACCCCGCCCCTGCTAGCAGCATGATCGTCAGAGTTACCTCGGCGCCGATCAGCCACTGTCTCACCCGGCCCGATCCACCCGCCAAGGTCCGCGTCCCCGCCGCGATCGAACTCCGCAGGTCTACGTTTCGTGTCTCCAGCGCCGGCAAGGCTCCAAACAGCAGGCTGGTCAGCACAGATGCGTCCAGCGAAAACGCCAGTACAGGCCCATTCATCCTCAGCCCGCCAATCGGGATCATCTCTGGCGGCAGCAGGCCCTTCAGTACCGGAAACAGGACCAATGCCAGGCCTATGCCTGCGGAGCCACCCATCACTGCCAGCACCAGATTTTCGATCCACAATTGCCGAAGAATCCGCGCCCGCGTCGCTCCCAGTGCAAGGCGTGCGGCCATCTCTGGCTGACGCCGGTGAATCCGCGCCAGCATCAGCCCCGCCAGATTTGCACACGCAATCAGCAGAATGAATCCCACGGCCGCCATCAGCGCCTGCGTCTGATCCTTCATCGAACTACCGGTATAGGTGCGCAGTGAGGTGGGATAGTACCAGGCGTCCTCCTTCTGTGGATCGATTTCGTCGCCCAGAGGCGTGTGTGCCAGTTCCGTCCGCAGTTGGTTCCAGGAAACGCCAAGCTTCAGGCGCATCAGAATCCAGCAGTTCGTCCCTCCGCACACTCCGTTCGGGTCCCCAGGCATCAGCGGCGTCCACACATCGGCGGGATGCGGCATCTGCGCGCCGGGCGGCAGCACGCCCACCACCGTATACGGAGCGCCTTTCAGCAAAATCGCCTTCCCCAGGACCGCGCTGTCCGCATGAAACATCGTCCACCAGAGGTTGTAGCTGAGGATCACGGCCCTGCCGCCACCGGGCCGATCTTCGTTCTCCGTGAAGCCGCGGCCCAGCATTGGTTCAATTCCCAGTACCTGAAAATAATGCGCAGAGACGGTGGTGTCGCGGACGTATTGAACTGCGCCGCCATCAGAGGTCCCGGTCTGCAGGTTCACGCCTGCGGTCGTTCCGAACGGATTGCCTGTGGCCGCGAGGATCGCAGACGGCGCAATACCTTTGACCGCGCGCCAGGTGAGGTAGTCCATCCGATCTTCATCGCCAAATCGCGCCGGATTGCTCCTGTCCAATTCGTGCTCCATCAGCACGGCAACCCGGTCGGATTCCGGATACGGTAGCTTCCGCAGCAGGAAGCCATCCAGGAAACTGAAGACTACCGTGTTGACCCCAATTGCAAGCGTCAGCGTTGTTACGACCGCCGCCGCGAACCCTGGCGACTTTCTTAATTGACGTGCTGCGAAGCGCAGATCACGCACCAGCGAATCGGCCCACGATTCCCAGCCAGCCGACCATACCTTCTGCCGGACCATTTCGCCGCTACCGATCTCTATCCGAGCTGCTTGCCCCGCGTCTTCCGCGCTCATGCCCCTCCGCATTTTGTCCTCTACCGAAGACTCGAAAAAGCTCTTCAGCTCGTCCTCGATCTGGGCATTGCGCTTCGCCGGGTGCAACAGCACCCGCATACCAGCAATCAGGCTCCGCAGCATGATTCCTCCTCAGGCTTCGAGAATCCGGCTGATCGCCGCGACTTGACGGCCCCACTGGCGGCATTCCTGTTCGAGGGCCTTACGCCCTGCCGCAGTCAACGTGTAATACCTGGCGCGGCGGTTGTTTTCGGACGAACGCCACTCTCCGCGGATTCGCCCTGATCGCTCCAGGCGGCTCAATGCCGGAAGCAAGGATCCCGGATTTATCCGGAATACGCCCTTGCTAACCTGCTCGATGCGCAGCGCGACTCCGTATCCGTGCATCGATTCGAGCGCCAGCGTCTTGAGCACCAGCATTTCCAGCGTCCCCTGAACTAAATCGCGACTCTCCGCGCCCATCGCACCCTCCACTCGACTGTCAAGAGGTATACGGCTCCTTTCTCCCGATTGTCAAGAGGTGAGAAGCCCGACAGGGATCGTTGGTCAATTCACTTGTCGCCTCGACTTCGTCAATTGGCCGGACTGGCGTTAATATGCTCGGCATGAATGCATTTCCTGACTTCATGAAGGATCCTGCAAACCGAATTGCGCGCTCGAATCAGGCGACTCCCGGTGTCGAAGGTTACGTATTCGATGGGCAGGACGGGAGCCAAATGGCATTTTGGACGTGCTCAGACAACGCCCGGCCGGTCGAACATGTGCATGACTACGACGAATACATGCTTGTAGTGCAGGGCTGCTATACGCTCGTCATCAAAGGAAACCGGATTCCGCTACGTGCTGGTGAGGAGTACTTCATTCCCCGTGGCGTTGCTCACGGAGGTGAAGTGGTCGCCGGCACGCGCACCATCCATGCCTTTGGGGGCCATCGCGCCGATCGCGAAGAGCAGGTTGGCGACTGATAGGGCCAGAAACGTTGCATTTCGGGCCGCGGCCAGGGACTCCCCGTCATTGTGGGTTGACCATCTGTGCGGGCCTGATCTGTTTGACACGGAAATCACACTAGTTTAGTCTAGGCCTGTTTCACATAGGCTTATGACAAACGACCCTAAATCCGAGCAGAGAGACCTCTTCCGTGGTGCGCTGGAGATGATGATCCTGCAGTCGCTCCGGCGTCAGCCTATGCACGGCTATGCTCTGGTCCAGCACATTCGTCAGCGCTCGAACGAGTTGCTTCAGGTTGAGGAGGGTTCCCTCTATCCGGCCCTGCAACGGATGCTACGGGCAAAGCTGGTGAGCGCGGAGTGGCAGATCTCCTCTACCAGCCGACGGGTGCGCGTGTATCGGATCACGCGGGCCGGTCTGCGCCATCTGGAACGCGAAATGGCCAGCTTCGACCAGATGCTCGAAGGGATTCATCTGGTTCTTGCACCCGTAGAGCCATAGGGGGGCGAAAGTGATCTCATTCCGGCAATTGTTTCGTCGGCGGCGGATCTACGAAGACATGGCGGAAGAGATTCAGGCGCATCTGGAGGAGCAGGTGGATGCCCTGATGGCCGAAGGCATGATGCGCGCCGACGCGGAAGCGGCCGCAAAGCGACACTTCGGCAACGTCACGCGCATCGAGGAGAAGGGCCGCGAAGCGTGGATGATGCCGAATCTGGAAAGGCTGCTGGCAGACCTGAGATTTGCTCTGCGCAGGTTAGTGGCATCGCCCGGATTTTCGCTGGCCGGCATCCTGACCCTCGCCATGGGCATTGGCGCCAACGTGGTGGTGTTCAGCCTTCTGAACGGTCTGATTCTGCGCCCGCTGAATGTGCCCAACCCCAGGAACCTGTGGCAGGTTTCCAGAGGCAGAAACGGGGGCGATTCCCAATCCTGGCCGGATTTTCTTGATTTCCGCGAGCGCGACTCATCCTTCACGGGACTGATGGCCTACAAGACGCTGGGCGCGGGAATGGCTGCCGGAAACTCCACTGTGCGCAGCTGGGGATATGCGACAAGTGGCAATTACTTCGATGTGCTCGGCATACATCCGGCGTTGGGCCGCTTCTTCGATGCCTCGGACATACATGGGCTGGGCTCGACCCCCTTGCTTGTGCTCAGTTTCGACTTCTGGCAGACCGAGTTTGGCGGGCGGCAGGACGTGCTCGGCAAGGTGGTGAAGCTGAACGAGCATCCCTTTACGGTAATCGGCGTTGCAGCGCGTGGATTCTACGGGACGAACGTGTACATCGCGCCGGATTACTGGCTGCCGATTGTGAACGCTCAGCAGGTCACGGGCTGGAGCGATTTCTGTTGCCGCGATCACTATGGGATTACCGTCATGGGGCGCCTGAAGCGGGGTGTCACGCCCCGGCAGGCAGATCAGGCCCTCAACGTTGTGGCGACACAAATGGGAAAGGACTACAGCAAGGATGAAGGCCTCATCCTGAACGTACGCCGGCCTGGACCGGCGGGCGACAGCAATGATCCCACGGAGAAAAGCCTTTTGGGCATGATGCTGCTGTCAGCCCTGGTGCTGCTGGCGGCATGCGCCAATCTCGCCAGCATCTTCGCAGCGCGAGCTGCCGACCGCGCCGGCGAGCTGGCCGTGCGGATGGCGATTGGCGCCAGTCGGTGGGTGGTATTGCGGCAGTTGCTGGCCGAAGCCATATTGATCTCTCTGGCCGGGGGCGCGGTGGGCGCGTTTTGGGCGCGCCTGCTGCTGGGGTGGCTCAGCCAATGGAAGCGATTCAGCGGCCTTCCGACTCGCCTGCCGGTGATTCCCGACGGTCGCGTGTATGTGCTGGCAATTGCGTTGTCACACATTATGAAAGGACGCCCCACCCCCTAGGTGCAAGAGGAGTAAAAAACCACAGGGAGGAAGAGCGAGATGGACAGCATAAAGTATGTCGGCATGGACGTTCACAAGGAAACAGTCTCGATTGCAGTGCGTAACCAGGCGGGGAAGATCGTGATGGATACAGTCATAGAGACGAGAGCGAACGCGATCCTCGATTGCATCCGAGGGATTCGTGGTGAGCTGCATATCACCTTCGAAGAAGGTACGTGGGCCGCATGGCTCTACGACCTGTTGCATCCTCATGTTGCGCGCGTCGTGGTCTGCGATCCACGCCGGAACGCTTTGCTCACCGAAGGCAACAAGGGAGACAAGGTGGACGCACACAGGCTTGCAGCATTGCTCCGCGATGGCGGTATGCTTCGGCCGGTCTACCACGGAGAGCACAGCCTGCGCTCTCTGCGAGAGCTGGCGCGCAGTTACCTCGTCATCACCCAGGATGTGACGCGGGTGATGAACCGCACGAAGGCGCTGTATCGCGGCTGGGGCATTCCATGTGGCGGACAGCAGGTATATGCAGCTAACCACCGTGAAGTGTGGCTGAACAAGCTCCCTGAGACTGGCGTGCGGCGCAGGGCGGAACATTTCTACCAGGAGTTGGACGCGCTCCGGGCACTCCGCCAGCAGGTAAGACGCGACCTGCTGACGGAGGCTCGTAAACAGCCGGCCACACGCTGGCTCCGTCAGGTCCCGTACATCGGACCGATCTGGTCAGCGCTGCTCGTTGCGTTGCTCCAGACACCTCATCGCTTTCGGACGAAGAGGCAGCTCTGGTCTTACTGTGGGCTGGCCATCAGAACATCGAGCAGCGCCGACTACCGATTCGTTGACGGAGAGCTGAAGCGATCGAAGAAGTCGCCTCTTCTCCGCGGGCTCAACACGAACCACAACCATGCGCTGAAGAACATCTTCAAGCACGCCGCGATGGGCGCAAGTTGTGGTTCAGGCCCGCTCCGTGAGTTTTATGACGCCCAGGTCGCTCAGGGGAAGAAGCCTGAGATGGCCCGGCTGACATTGGCCCGTAAGATTGCGGCCGTCACTTTAGCTGTTTGGAAGCAGGAAGGAGGGTTTGACGCGGCCCATCTAAAGCTGCAGGCTTGAGCGCCCCGAGAACAGATCTACCATGCAGGCGATTCTTCGCTTCGTTGTGGCCAGAGACGTTTCCGGAGCTCTCGGTTCGAGGGTGAGTATCCACTCCCAAGTTAGGCGATCACGCGCCTCGGCGCACAGTCTCCATTGGCACTCTATGCCCCCTCGGATAACCGAAGAAAGTCGTAGGCCTCGAGTCTCGAATAAGACCATGGTTGGCACCTTTGCCAATCGGTTCGCTTGTCAGCTTCGAAAGTGGATGGCGTTCGCTCAACGATCACGATGAATAACTCTGCAAGGAAAGAACTGCAATCGAGACAAAACCTGAAGCGTGGGGGGTGGGGCTGGTTGTTAAGAGACAGTCGCTCCGCGACGGGAGAGCCCTGTCTCTTGACAACCCCTTTCATAAGACCTGGGAGGATGACTTCGACGTGAAGATCCCCGCGGGATACACGGTGGACGACCTGCCCGATCCGGTGAACGTCGACGTGGGCTTCGCGACCTATCGCAGCGAGGTGAAAGCCCAGGGCGGCGTGCTTCACTATCACCGCGAGTATGTGCTGAAGCAGTTGACGCTTCCAGCGTCGGATTACGCCTCGCTGCAGAAGCTGGAAGAAGCCATCACCACCGACGAAAACAGCGACGCTGTGCTGAAGAAACAGTAGCTCAGAACCGCAGCAGGTACGACACCTTCATGTACAGGTTCTTGCCGTCGTTCATCATCGAGGAGTACGTGGGCGGCAGGATGGGTTGGTTCGGATCGCACAATCCGTCGGCATCGCGCGTACACAGAGCGCGATTGATATTCGCAAAGTTTCCGATATAGCCCAGGTAGAGCGCGGTGCCGGGATGCGGCATGTAGGTAAACAGCGCGTCGGCAAAGAGCGTCTTCGAGTTGGTGAGGTCGGTGTACTCGGGGTCGGGCAGCGTCGAGATGTACTGCCCGATCAGGTTGACCGACGCGGCCTTGGTCATCTGGTAATTCCAGCGCGAGACCAGCTCGTGATTGTCGTAGACGACCGCGCCGTTATTGATGTTGGTGAAGTGTGTGTAGACGTAGCTGTTCTGGAGATCGAGCGAGCCGTTGGGCTTTACCTCCAGGTTCAGATTCGGCGACAGCACGTTCACCGGTCCCGGCCCCTGGTTGCCGGGAGGGCTGTAGTTGATCACCGTGCCCTGGTAATAGCCGCCGCCCACGGCGAGATACGGAATCGGCGATGTGTAGAAATTCACGCCCGCGGTGTGGCTGTGGTACTCGACATCCTGGGTCAGCGCTGAATAGTCGATGGGGCGCAGCCGGTCCTGGCCGAAGGAGACGCTCGCGCTGAGCGAGGTGCGCGCTTTGAAATTGAAACCCCACGACGGGTTGAAGTAGTAATCGAGCGGAACGCCATTGTGATCCCAGATGCGTTCGCTGTAGGCGCTCACTGTGTCGGACTCAATCGGCCCGTGCGTCGGCCGAAACGTGTAACTGTAAGCTCCGTTCGGTTCGCGCACATCGGGCCGCAGGAAGAATCCCGTGTCCGTCACGTAGCCTGATGCGGTGTCGTTGTAGGAGATCCAGCCGTTGTTATGCAGGCTGGAGTAGCTGGCCTGCTGGTACCAGGCCTGACCGCTGCAGGTGAGGGCGTAGTTCTCGCATTCCTGCTCGCCCTGTGTGGAATCGCTGAGGTTATTGGTCTCCGAGGAGACGGCCTGTCCGGTAAAGGTCCAGCGGTTCAGCAGCCGCGCACGGTAGTCGAAGCCCCCGGCGCGATTGTAGGAACCCAGATATTCGCGGTCGGCATAGATCAGACCAACATCGGAGAGCGATCCGATGTCGCGATTGAGGCGGCCGACGGAGAAGTGTGCGCGGGTGCCGGACTCCGGATCGCCGGCCGAAACGGCCTGGCCGGGGCTGCGGTCATCGACCTCGAGTACACCCATGGCCCACGGGCCCAGCTTCCCGGTGAGCCGCGCGCCGAACTGCGGCGTGACGATGTTGTCGGTGTAGTAGAGGTTGATGGGCGTCTCAAAGTAGCTGCTGTTCTCGATGAAGAACGGACGAACCTCAGGAAAATACGGTGGGAAACGCTGGTTGGGTGTTGCGGGGTTGTTGATGCCCACCTGGCTGAAGTCGGGGTTGAGCGTCGTATCGAGAACCAGGCTGTTGTGCAGGATGAACTTCGAATCCATGCCGCTGTAGCCCTGCAGGTGCTTGTCCTCGAAATAGGGATCGTCGGCATTCACCTCGTTGAGCTGTCGCAGGCTGCGCGCCAGCGAGTACGGCTCAAACTGGAGGTTCTGCCCGCGTGCAATGTCGCTGAAGCCCTCGACGGCGACTTCCTGAGTCAGGCGCCCCGCGATGTTGTGGTTCATGCGCGGCCAGTAGTCCGACTCGTTGCTGTGGGAGATGTTGCGGCCGAGGACGATGCCCCAGGTGCGCATCTGGCCCGGCTCGACCTTGGCGAAATAAAGGCTTGCGAAGGGAATGCGGAAGAGCACGGCATAGCCGAAGGGCGTGCGCCGGCCCCAGGTGTCCCAGACCGTGTCGAAGGAGTAGTCGTAACCGTCCTGCTCGCTGTAGAGAGCGTCGGCCTGGATGCCGAGCGGATTGCTGGAGAACGAAAAGGCGCGGCGCTGATCGTGAAAAGTGTCGAGCATCACCTGGACGGAGTCGTCGTCCTCAAGATTGTCGCGCGCCAGCATCTGGGCGCGGATGAGGTGCGGATCCTGATCCCGGCAGACGAAGGCGATGAAGAGATATTCGTGGGTGTAGCCGAGATAAGCGACGGTGGGGTTCACCGGGCGTCTGCCGTCTTCGGGGTAGCGCTCCACAAAGCTGGAAATGCGAAGCATTTCAGCAGCGGCCCGGGCGCGAACCGGCGGCTCCAGGAAATCGGCGAGCGTAGGCGCGGCGTCGAGGCGCGGGATCAGCAGCGTGCCCGGAGAGGATGCCAGGCTGATGCCGGCGGCGCGGCCATTCGTGGGAGCCGGTGCGGCGGAATTGTCGGGAGGCGATGCTGCGAACAGGCAGGACGGCGCGCATGCGGCCAGAGCCAGCACACACGGAATGAGTTTTCTCAGCAGCTTCAGGTGCATCGTCCAGGCCGTATCTGTTTAGAGGCGATCGGCAGGGTGAAGGTGCAGAAAGTGATGAAGACGAAGCGACAAAGGGAAACATTTCCCTGTTTCTTTTATAAATCAAACGCTCGCGGACGGTTTTCGGTGCGGAATTACCGCTTATCCGTGTGAACGGGCACCACCTGCACCGTGGTGTCCCGCATTTCACTCAGAAAGCGATTGACGATGGAGCCGTGCAGGAAGATGTCCCAGCGCGAGCGCGCGGACTGCCCGAAGACGATGTGGGAAATGTTCTCCTTGCGCGCGAATTCAATGAGCGCGTCGGCGACTTTCCTGTCTTTCAGGACGACCACGCGCGCGCCCAGCTCGCGCGCCATGCGCTGATATTCCTCCAGCCGCGCAAAGGCCTCGGGATCGCCGTGGCGGTGGTCGGTGTCGGGGGTTTCAACGTAAACGGCGTACCAGTTGGTGGCCAGGCGGCCGGCGATGCGCGCGCCGGTGCGAACCAGCCGCTCCATGCCCACCCGGGGCGACAGGCAGACCATGACCTTTTCCGGCATGGGAGCCTGCTCCAGGCCCTGGGTGCGCCGGTATTCGGCTGCCGCAGTGCCCACCTGTTCGGCGGTGGTGCGCAGGGCCAGCTCGCGAAGCATGTTGAGATTGCCCTTGCGGAAGAAGTTGGCCAGCGCCTGTTCGACCTTTTCCGCGGCGTAGATTTTTCCCTGGCGAAGGCGGGCGCGCAGCTCGTCCACGGTGATGTCGACGTTGACCACTTCATTCGCGCGGCGCAGGAAGCTGTCGGGGACGGTTTCGCGGATCTGAGTGCTGGCGGCGCGGGCCACGGCGTCGTTGAGGGTCTCGAGGTGCTGGACGTTCATCGCCGTCATCACGCTGATGCCCGCATCCAGCAGCTCGAGGACGTCTTCGTAGCGTTTGCGATTGTGCGAGCCGGGCACGTTGGAGTGGGCCAGCTCGTCCACAAGGCACCAGGTAGGATGACGGGCGAGGATGGCCTCGATGTTCATCTCGTGGAGGGTGACGGAGCGGTACTTCACGTCGAGCAGGGGAATTTGCTCGAGGCCGTCGACGAGCGCAACGGTATCGGCGCGCCCGTGAGGCTCGACGAGTCCGATCACCACGTCGATGCCCTGGCGGCGCATCAGGTGCGCGTCTTCGAGCATCCGGTAGGTCTTGCCGACGCCGGGTGCGGCGCCAAGATAGACGCGGAGCCGGCCAGGCTCGGGTTCCTGCGAGGCTAACGCACCGGCGAGATCGGACGGTTGCTCTGAGGCTTTTCCGTCGGGCGCGGCGGGCTCGACAGCTTCGGGACGCGCCGGCGTGAGATCGGCCATGCTCAGCCCACCTCCACGGGATGTCGGTCGGGCTCGGCGACAGCGTAGGGCAGAGTGAAGCGGAAGGTGGTGCCCGAGCCAAGCCGGCTCTCGACGGAAACCTGTCCGCCCTGGGATTCGACGAGGCGGCGGACCAGCGCCAGGCCCAGGCCGGAGGTCTGGCTGTCCGGATCGCCCGTAAAGCGGCCGAAGATCGTGGACAGACGCTCGGCCTCGATGCCGCGGCCCGAGTCGCGCACGAAGAACTGGACGCGCTCCGGAAGCTCGGTGGCGCCGAGGTGAATCTGGCCGCCCTGGGGCGTGTAGCGCAGCGCATTGGCGAGCAGGTTGTCGAGGATCGTGCGCAGGGCGCGATGGTCGCCCTGTACGAAGGCGAGATCGTCGAAGGCCTCGATTTCGAGATCGATATGTTTGTCCCGCGCGGCGTCGCGAAAGCGGGTCCACGCATCGCGCAGGGCGTCGATGGGGCGGATTTTCTCGATGCGCAGCTTGCGGCGCCCGGTTTCCAGCTCGGCGACTTCGATCAGGTCGAGCATCAGCTCGTCGAGGTGCTCGGCCTCGCTTGCGGCGCTGTTGACCAGCTCGGCCTGCAGCGGAAGCAGATCCCCGGCGTGGCCCTGGGTCAGCGAATAGAGCGCGAGACGGAGCCGCTGCAGCGGATCGCGTAGCTTTTGCGAGGCGACGGAGAGGAAACGCGACTTGAAGCGGTCGACCTCGGCAATCTCGGTGACGTCTTCGAGCAGGGTGACCGCGCCCAGCAGCTTGCCTTCGCTGTCGCGCATGGGCGTGGTGCGCAGGCGGTAGCTGCGCTCGGCTTTGCCGATGCGCATAGGCAGCAGCGCGGCCTCGCCTTCCTCGCCCGTGCTGGCGCGCTGCATGGAGACGGCGGCGCGGATGGCGGTGAGGATCTTGTCGCCGCCTGGAGTGCTGGCCAGCACCATGCGATCGGCTTCGGGGTTCACCGTGGAGCTGCCGAGAAGCTCCACCGCCGCCTGGTTCAGCTTGAGCACCTGGCCTTTGCCGTCGGTGACGATGACCGGTTCGAAGATGGAGCGGACGACGGCATCGATAAGCTGAAACTCCATCTGGCGGCGGCCGGACTCGGTCTCGCGCAGATCGCGGAGGCGGATGGCGAGCCGGTTGAGCTCGGTGGCGATGGCGCCGAGGTCGTCTTTGGAGCGCCATTCGACCCGCTGATGCAGATCGCCCTGGCCGATGCGGCGCGCCACGCGCGCGGTGTGGCGCAGGGGCACGATCACCAGGAAGAGCATGATCGCCGAAATCACGGCAGCGGCGGCGATGGCCAGCCCGCAGGCGGCGATGAGCCGAGCGCGCAGCGCGTCCTGCTGGACGCGCAGGGCGCTCACCGCTACGTGGCGGCGAGCGGAAGCCTCGTTCATGTTGCGGCTCAGCTCGGACTGCAGATCTTCGAGGTCGCGGGTCAGATCCACGGCATTGTTCGGCGGGTGCGCGGCGAAGCGCGCATGCCGTTCCGCGAGGCGGTCGATGTGGAGGGTACTGTCGAAGGCCGAGACGTCGCCGGCGGCAGACTCAAGAATGGTCTGGGTCTGGCGGGCCTGGTCGCGGAACTCGGCCATGGAGGCGGTTCCTGTGGCGACGCGCGCCGCAATCAGTTCCTCGTCGGCCATGGCTGCCTGCGCGGAAGCCAGCGAGGCGACCGCTGTCTCCGCAACGTGCACCTGGGCATCGAGCGCCCCAAGACGCACGAAAGAGGTGCGCACCAGCATGCTGACCGTGGTGACCAGTGCGATGAGCAGAAGACAGCCGAGAATAAGCCGTTGGTAAAGGCTGAGCATGGGCCGCGGGGCGAATCAACTTCGAATCTTGAGAGTAGAAGCGGAGCGGCAGCGATGCAAGGTGCTTCTGGCTAGTGGCCTCCGCGGTACCGTGCCAGCACATCGTCGAGGGTCAGGACGCCTTCGAGGGTGCCGCGGCTGGCCCGGTTCTGGATGGGCAACAGCGGCCAGCGCGGGAAGTAATGGAGCGCGGTGTCGAGAGGCAGATCGGGAAACAGCAGGGGAACGCGGTCGGTTTTGACGGCGCGCTGCACCGGCGTTTCCGGGGCCAGCGTCGCCGAGGCGCCGGTCAGCTCCTCGGCGCTCATGGCGTACCAGCTGCCGTCGGGCAGGCGCACCAGGCAGGCCGGAGCTTTGGACTGAGCCATGGCTTCGGCAACCGCGGAGAGCTGGTCGCTGCCGCGCACCACGGGCACGCCCACGGGTTGCAGAGCGTCTTCGATATGGAGCGAGGATTCCTCGCGCTGCTCTTCCATGGAGGGAAGGTCGAGGCCGTCCTGGTGCGTGAAAATTTCGAAAATGCCCACCGGCTGCAGGCTGCGCGAGAGCAGCCACGCGATGGTGTTGGCCAGAATCAGTGGCAGGATGATGGAGTAATTGCCGCTGATTTCCAGCACCATAAAGACCGAGGTGAGCGGGACGCGCAGGAATCCGGCAAACAGCACGCCCATACCCACCAGCGAGTAGGCGCCGACCGTCCCGGTGAGGTGAGGGAAGAAGTGCTTCTCGAATGCGCCCACGGCCCCGCCCAGCATCGCGCCGATAAACAGGGTGGGCGCGAACATGCCGCCGGGCGTTCCGCTGGAAAACGACAGCGTGGTCGCCAGCAGCTTGAGCAGGGTGAGCGCGACCAGGACCTGCCAGACGAACTGGCCGTGCATGGCCTGGTCGATGACGCTGTAGCCGACGCCCATCACCTGAGGAAAGCCGAAATAACCGATGGCGCCGACCATCAGGCCGGCAATGGCCGGCTGGATGTACTGCGTCCTGCGCGGCAGAGCGCGCAGGCGCGGACGCAGATAGCCGAGGATTTTGGAAAAGAGCGGGGCGATCAGGCCGCCAATGACGCCCAGGACGGCATACGCCATCAGTTCCCCGGGGAGATCCCTGACCTCGATGGAGGGAATGCTGAACATCGGCTCCGAGCCGAGAAAGCCGCGGACCACGACGACGCTCGAGATGGCGGCGAGCACCAGGGAGCCAAGGACAGCGGCGCTCCAGCTGCCGATCACTTCCTCGATGACGAAGAGGATCGCGGAGATGGGGGCGTTGAAGGCGGCGGCCAGTCCGGCAGCCGCGCCAATGGGCGCAAACATGCGCAGGCGGCGGCGCGACATATGGAGATTGCGGGCGATGATCGAGGCGACACCGGCGCCGATCTGGAGCGATGGGTCCTCGGGCCCGAGCGAATGCCCGCCCCCGATGGCGAGCGCGGCGGTGACGAATTTTCCGAAGACCGTTCGGATGGAAATGTAACCGTCGTAGACGTATAACGCGGCTTTGGTCTGGTTCACGCCGCTGCCACGGGCGGCCGGGAAGAACCAGATCACCAGGGCGGCGACCACCAGTCCCGCGACGGCGGGTACGATGATCAGCCGGTACTGGCCGGCGTGGGGCGCGGAGCCGAGCGTGAGCAGCTGAATCCACTCAATCGCAATGCGGAAAGCGACCACCAGCAGGCCGCTGATGACGCCGATGAAAATGGAGAGTACGAGAAAGAGGCGCTCGTCGCGGGTGGGCGCAATCTGCTCGATGGTCGAGGCCAGAGTGGAACGCGGTGCTGTGGGATCGGCCGTGGGTTCGGACATTTATTCCTGTTCTACTGCGCCTGGGTTGTGGGCGATGCGCAGCAGGAGAGCGTCGTCTCCCGTGGGTGCGCCGCAGACCTGGGCGGTGACGGTTTCTGTGTCGTAAACAAGCTGCAGGATCGTCTGTTCGAGGTCGGGCTGCTGTTCCAGCTCGTTGACGGCAAGTTGCGTGGGTAGCTGCGCCCAGCGAGTGACCACGGAAGCCAGCGGTGCGGGCGCGGCGGAGGTGGAGGCGGCACAGGCTGTCAGCCGTGCGCGCGCCGCTTTTCTGGCCGCCAGAATGCGCTCGGCGCGAACCCGCGGGGGCAGATCGAGCGCGGGGTAAAGATCGAGGATGCGCAGCGAGTTGTCCAGCATCTCCCGGTCCGCCGTGAGCTGCGCCGCGGGCAGCGTACTGGCTTCAGGGCGGCCAAGCTCGCGGCCGAGGTATTCAGCAGCCACGCGGTACATGCCGAGGGTATAGGCGGCCCGGCCTGCCCCTGCGAGTGCGTCGACGGGAGCGGGCCGGCGCGCCGACACCGCGCGGTAGATGTTCAGAGCGTCAGGCAGGTCCTGGGCCTGCTCGAGCATGCCGGCGATCTGGCCTTTGATGGACGGATCGTCGGGCGCGTTGCTGTCGGCGATCAGCAACTGCGTGCGTGCTTCGCCGAAATGGCGGCGGGAGATGAGGTAGCCCGCCATCTCCAGCCGCACCTGGCGGCGGCGATCGAAGCCGTTCCCCTGCCAGGTTCCGTCCAGAGCGGCCTGGTAGCGCAGGATGGCCAGAGATTCCTCGCCCTGCTTCGCAGCCAGCCGGGCGAGCTGCAGGTTGATCGTGGCGTCGCCGGGGGCCTCTTCGCGGAGGGTGTTGAAGTAGGCGGTCGCCTCGGTGCTGCGGCCGGCCTCGGCGAGCGCGGTGGCCAGCTCGATCTCCGTGTCGCGCGTGGGCAGATAGGCCAGCGCCGAGCGGAGCGCGTTGATCGCCGCTTTGGGGTCGCCCACGCGCAGAGCCGCCTCGCCCCGGGCCTTCCAGCGCAGGCCCAGCACCTGCTCGTGGTCGGTAAACGACCGGTGCAGGAGCCAGGTGAGGACAAAGAGGACAGCGGTGATGAGAAACAGGGTGAGAAGGGAGATCGCATCGCGCAGAATCAGCTTGCGCCTCGCCTGCCGCTCGTCGGGAGTGAGGACTGCGCCCGCCTGGGAACCGTTCGTCATGGTCTCGCTTTCTCTATCTTCCCAGATTTGTTCCGCGTAGCGGACATCTCCTCAGATGCATGCAAATTTCCGTCGGGAAGGATTCGGGGGGTAGGATTGGGGCAGGCTGGTTGGCCAAAATGACCCCCGACGACAAGCAGAGCGCCCTCGAGGAACGGCTGCGCGGGCTGGGCAGCGTGATCGTCGCCTATTCCGGCGGCGTGGATTCGGCATACCTGGCCTGGGCGGCCCACCGCGTCCTGGGCCAGCGGATGCTGGCGGCGCTGGCGGATTCGGCCTCGCTGGCCCGCAGCCATTACCACGACGCGCTCGCGTTTGCCGCGGAGCACGCGATTCCCCTGCTGGTGGTCGAGACCAAAGAGCTGGAGCGCGAGGCCTACGCAAAAAACGAATCGGACCGCTGCTTCCACTGCAAGGATGAATTGTTCGTCGTCCTGGAGGCGGAGCGCGAGCGGCGGAACTTCGCTGCGGTGGCCTACGGTCTGAATCTGGACGACGGCAGGGATTTCCGCCCCGGACAGCGGGCGGCGAAAGAGCATCGCGTGGCCGCTCCGCTGGCGGACGCTGGGCTGACCAAAGCTGACATTCGCGCCCTGGCTCAGGCTGCCGGTCTGAGGGTATGGGATAAGCCGGCCTCGGCCTGCCTGTCGTCGCGCATCGAATACGGGCGGAGGGTGACGCCCGAGGCGCTGAAGCAGGTCGAAGACGCGGAAGAGGCGCTGCGCGCGCTGGGACTGCGGCGGTTCCGCGTGCGTCACCACGGCAGCGTCGCGCGGATTGAAATTGCCGAAGAGGAGATGGCGGCGGCGCTGCGGCCGGAAATGTTTGCGCGCATGGCGGCCGCGGTCCGGGCTGCTGGTTTCCCGTATGTCGCGGTGGACTGCGACGGCTACCGCTCGGGGTCGATGAACGAATTGCTGCCGGCCGAAATGCTGGCCGGTGCAAGGCATTCCTGATATGAGCATTGCGAAGATCGAGTGTTTTGCCGGGATTTCCGGCGACATGCTGCTGGGCGCGCTGATCGATGCAGGCGTTCCGGCGGAGTTGCTGCAGCAGGCTGCGGCGTCGCTCGGCATCGGCGCGGAACTGCGGGTCCGCAGCGTGGAGCGCAGTGGGATTCGCGCGACCAAGGTCGACGTGCTGGTAGGTGGGCAGCCTGCGGAAAGCGTCGCGGGCGGGCACGATCACGGCGATCAGCACGGCCACACCCATTCTCATGAGCACAAACATTCTCATGAGGGCGGCCCTGAACACACCCACGTGCACGGGCGGAAATGGCCGGAGATTCGGCAGATCATCGCAAACGCGGTCATTCCAGAGGGTGCAAAAGCGATCGCGCAGCGGGCCTTTGCGCTGCTGGCCGAAGCCGAGGCAAAGATCCACGGGATTCCTGCGGAGCAGGTGCATTTCCACGAAGTGGGCGCGGTGGACACCATCACGGACATCGTCTGCGGCGCGGTGGGAGCGCATTCGCTGGGCGTCACGGAGTGGCGCTGCTCGGCGGTGAACGTGGGCAGCGGGTTTGTGCAGTGCGCCCACGGACGCATGCCGGTTCCGGCTCCCGCGACCGCGGAGCTGCTGAAAGGATTGCCGGCCTACGCGGCGGGCCCGGCGATGGAGCTGACCACCCCGACCGGCGCGGCGATGCTCCGCGCGCTCGATTGCCGCTTCGAGGCGGATGCTCCGCTGACGGTGAGCGCGATCGGCTACGGAGCAGGGAACCGCGATCCCAAAGGCTTTGCGAACGTGCTGAGAATTTCGATTGGATCGGCGCTGGCTCCGCGCGCGGCGCAACCCGAATTCCCCGGCGATCGCGTGGTGGTGCTGGAGTGCGCGCTCGACGATGCGACCCCGCAGGTGCTGGCGCACGCCATGGATCTGGCCATGGAGCAGGGCGCGCTGGACGCGATGGCCGCTCCGGTGACGATGAAGAAAGGCCGATTGGGGACGCTGCTGACAATCCTGTGCCCTCCCGAGCAGGAGAGCGTGTTGACGCGGCTGCTGTTTCGCGAGACGACGACGCTCGGGATTCGCCGGCGTGACGAGGAACGGGCGATTCTTCAGCGGGAATTCGTCACCGTCGACACGCAATTCGGAAAAATTCGCGTGAAGATCGCCTCGGCGGCAGGGGAAATCCTGAACGCGATGCCGGAATACGAGGATTGCCGGCGTGCGGCGCGGGAGCACGATGTCCCGCTGCGAGCGGCGATGGAAGCGGCGCGGTCCGCGTACGCTGAGGCGCGGAAGGCCACGGCATGACCCGCGAGACGATTCTGGAATTGCTGGAGCGCGTGCAGGCGGGCGACACCACGCCGTCCGCGGCGCTGCGCGAGCTGGCGCGGCTGCCCTACGAGGATGCCGGATTCGCGCGCATCGATCATCATCGCGCCCTGCGTCTGGGATTGCCCGAGGTGATCTACGCGGCCGGCAAGACTCCGGCGCAGGTGGCGGAGATTTTTGATCGCATGGCCGCGGCCGGCGGCAGCGTGCTGGCGACGCGCGCCGGCGCGGAGGCCTTTGCCGCTGTGCAGCAGCGCGTTCCGGAAGCGGCGTGGCACGAGACGGCGCGGATGATCGGGCTGCGCAAGCCCGCGGCGCGCGAAGACTCCGGGCCGGTGGCCGTGGTGTGCGCGGGCACCAGCGATCTTCCCGTGGCCGAAGAGGCTGCGGTCACGGCGGAGTATCTTGGCCTCCGCGTGGCGAGGATCTGGGACGTGGGCGTGGCCGGGCTGCACCGGATTCTGGCGGAGCGCGACGCGCTGAGCCAGGCGCGCGCGGTGATCGTCTGCGCGGGCATGGAAGGCGCGCTGCCCAGCGTGGTCGGCGGCCTGGTGGCGGCTCCGGTGATTGCGGTTCCCACCAGCGTTGGCTATGGCGCCGCCTTCGGCGGAGTGGCCGCGCTGCTGGGCATGCTGAATTCCTGCTCGCCCAATGTGTGCGTAGTGAACATCGACAACGGATTCGGCGCAGCCTACGTGGCGGCAATGATGGTGCGCGGCGCTGCCGCGGCTCAGCTTGAGTCGCGCGAAGCGGCCACAGCCCAGCGCTGATCCGAATTCATGCGGCCGGCAGGGTTGGGTCCGTCCTCGGCAGTCTGCTTCAGACTCCGACGGTTGTGCCTTTGGGCTTGCGCGACAGCAGCCACAGCATCATGACGACGGCGAAAATCGAGCAGACGCCGGCGAGGCCGAGGATACGCAAAATGGCGACGGTATACCGGCCCTGGCTCGGCGAATAATTGCAGCAATACAAAAGGATGAGGTCGCTGAGCGTGCCGATGTGGCGGGTGCTGGCCTGGATGATGGCGAGGCGCACGTCCCGCGACTGGAAGTCCACCCCGAACAGATACTTCGACATGCGGCCGTCGGGCGTGGTGATCATGATCACGCTGGAGTGCGCGAACTGGTCCATCTTGCCGTCCGGGCCGGGCACGCGTACGTAGTGGAAGCCGGTGGCCTCAGCCAGATCGGTGATGGACGACTGCGGGCCGGTGAGAAAATGCGCGGAGCCGGCTGCCGAGGCGGGCGAATCCAGCATGGAAAGGAAGTGCTGCTTGTCGGCGGCTGCGTCCGCTGCGGTGTCGGTGGGGTCGATGCTGGCGACCACCACGTCGTATTGATTGCCGAGCTTGAAGCCGCTCCCGCGCAGCGCGACCGCCATGCCATGCAGCACCTGCGGGCACAGAAGCTTGCAATGGTAGTACATCAGCTCCAGCATCACGGGGCGATTGTCATGGAAAAAATCGCCCAGCTTCACCTGGCGGCCGGTGTCATCGGTAAACGTGTCGTTCAGCGGCAGGGGGCGGCCGAGATTCTGATCGATGCCGGCGTGCGCCTGCCACGCAGGGGCGTGCTGAGCGGTGGCGCCCACCGGTTGGTCCGCGGAGTACTGGGCGCGGGCCGGAACGACGCTGAGCGCAAGACCGGCAAAGGCCAGGAGGGCGAGGGAAAATCGACTGCGGGCCACAACCCAGCATACGCCGCCCGACAGCGATTCAGGGCCACGGATGGAGGCGGCTTATTTTTCCCTGTGCGCAGCGGCGTGAGTCGCGCGATCCGCGGCGTGGCCGCAAGGGTGAAGGCTGGCGGCAGGCAGCGCGGCGGTCGAGCGAGCATACGTTGCATGTTACCGGCGGCGCGCAAAGTGGCCCGCAAGGCGTACGCTTCGTTGCCAGCTTTCCTGGCCGGGTGGTAGCTTGAAATCTGACCGAATCCACGAAGGACAATCACCTGCATGCAGACCAGCTATAACGGGTTGGCCTTGCCCAAAGACGGCGAGGCGATCCAGTACGCGAACGGAAAATACCAGGTTCCGAATCATCCGATCATTCCTTTCATCGAGGGCGACGGCACCGGGCGCGACATCTGGCGCGCCTCCCAGCAGGTCTTCGACGCTGCGGTCGAGAAGGCCTACGGCGGCGAGCGCGCCGTGAAGTGGTTTGAGATTTACGCCGGCGAGAAGGCCTTTCGCCAGTTCAAAACCTGGCTGCCCGACGACAGCGTCAGGGCGGCGACCGATCTGCGCGTCTCCATCAAGGGGCCGCTCACCACGCCGGTGGGCGGTGGAATTCGCTCGCTGAACGTGGCGCTGCGCCAGATCATGGATCTCTACGCGTGCGTGCGCCCGGTGAAGTATTACCAGGGCGTGCCCAGCCCGGTGAAGCATCCGGAGAAGCTGGATGTGGTGATCTTCCGCGAAAACACCGAGGACGTCTACGCCGGCATCGAATTCAAAGAGGGAACCGCCGACGCGAAGAAACTGATCTCGTTCCTCAACGACGATCTGCTGAAGGGTGGAAAGAAGAGGGTCCGCGAGGATTCGGGCGTCGGCATCAAGCCCATCTCCATCACCGGCACCAAGCGGCTGGTGCGGTTCGCCATTCGCCACGCGGTGGCCACCGGACGCAAAACGGTGACGCTGGTCCACAAGGGGAACATCCAGAAGTTCACCGAAGGCGCCTTCCGTGAGTGGGGCTACGAGGTCGCGGTCGAGGAATTCCGCGAGCATGTGGTCACCGAGCGCGAGAGTTGGATCCTCGGCAATGTGGAGGCGAATCCCGGGCTCAGCGTCGAGAAAAATGCGGCCATGATCGAGCCGGGCATGGAGTTCGCCAGCGAGGATTTCCGTAAGGAACTGTTTGCGGAAGTGAAAGGCGTGCTCGACGCCATCGGCAAAACGCACGGCGGCGGCAAGTGGAAGCAGAAGGTTCTCATCAACGACCGCATCGCCGATTCGATCTTCCAGCAGGTGATCATCCGGCCTGGAGAGTACAGCATCCTGGCGTGCCCCAACCTCAACGGCGATTACATTTCCGACGCCTGCGCCGCGCAGGTGGGCGGACTCGGCATCGCGCCCGGCGCGAATATCGGCGACGGCTACGCGGTGTTTGAAGCCACGCACGGCACCGCGCCGAAATACGCTGACAAGGACGTGATCAACCCCGGCTCGGTGATGCTTTCGGGCGTGATGATGTTCGATTTCCTGGGCTGGCAGGAGGCCGCGAAGCTGATCGAAAGCTCGATGGAGAAAACCATCCAGCAGAAATTCGTGACCTACGACTTCGAGCGCCAGATGCAGGGCGCGACCAAGGTGAGCACCAGCGAGTTCGCGAAAAGAATGATCGGAAATATGTAATTCAGCCACTAGCCACTAGCCACCGGCTATTTTTTATTAGGAGAATTATGCGTAAGAAGGTAACGATTGTTGGAGCGGGGAACGTGGGCGCCACGGCGGCGCACTGGATCGCGGCGAAGGAACTGGCCGACGTGGTGCTGATTGACGTGGTGGAGGGCATCCCCCAGGGCAAAGGTCTCGACCTGCTGGAAGCCATGCCGATCTCGAAGACGGATTGCCATATCCTCGGCACCAACGACTACGCCGACACGGCCAACTCCGACATCGTCGTCATCACCGCCGGCATCCCGCGCAAGCCGGGCATGAGCCGCGACGATCTGCTGCAGACGAATTACAAGATCATGTCCGACGTGGTGGGCAAGGTCACGGCCAATTCGCCCAACTGCATCCTCATCATCGTGTCGAATCCGCTGGACGCCATGGCCCAGGCCGCCTTCCGGCAGTCGAAATTCAACCGCGAGCGTGTCATCGGCATGGCCGGCGTGCTGGACTCCGCGCGTTTCCGCACGTTCATCGCGGAAGAGCTGAAGGTTTCCGTCGAGAACGTCACAGCCTTCGTGCTGGGCGGCCATGGCGACACCATGGTGCCCCTGGCGCGCTACTCCTCGGTTGCTGGCATCCCCATTACCGAGCTGATCCCGAAGGACCGGCTGGAAGCGATGGTGCAGCGCACCCGCGACGGCGGCGCGGAGATCGTGAAGTACCTGAAGGCGGGCAGCGCCTACTATGCGCCTTCCGCCGCTGTGACGGAAATGGTCGAAGCGATCCTGAAGGACAAGAAGAAGATTCTTCCCTGCGCGGCGTATCTCGACGGCGAATACGGCATCAGCGGCTACTACATCGGCGTGCCCTGCAAGCTCGGCTCGCGCGGCATCGAGCAGATCATGGAGATCAAGCTGACAGCCGAAGAAGACGCAGCCCTGAAGAAGAGTGCTGCAGCCGTGAAGGAGCTCTGCGCCGTGATCGGGGTCTAAGCAGGTGACCAGTCCCCAGTTGCCAGTCCCCGGCTGAGAGCAGGCGCTGGGGGCTGGGGACTAACTCCTGGGGACTTACTGCCGTTCCCGCAGAAACGCGATGACGTGATCGGCTTCCACCACGCCGACCAGGCGGTCGCGGCCGTCGATCACCGGCAGCGCGCGCAGGTTGTACTTGTCGAAGATCTCCGCGACTTCGTCCTCGTGCTGATCGGCGCGGCAGCAGATGAAGCGCCGATCGCTGAGCACCTCGAGGCGAGTTTCAGGGCGGGCCAGAATGAGGCGCGCCAGCGGGATCACCCCGCAGAGAACTTCCTTTTCGTCGATCAGATAAATTTCCGTGATGGTTTCGGGGTCCCCCTCGAAGGCGCGCAGCGCCCGGATGCCATCGGCGACGGTGGCATTGCGCGGGACCGCGATGTATTCGGTGGTCATGCGTCCGGCGGCGGAGTCCTCGCGGAACTCGAGCAGCTCGCGGACTTCGCGCCGCTCCTCGGGGTCCATCTCTCGCAGAATGGCTTCCGAGCGGGCCTCGGGCAGCTCTGCCAGCAGGTCGGCGGCGGCAGAGGGATCCATTTCCTCCACGATGCCGGCGGCGGTTTCTGAATCGAGCGCCTGGACCAGCGACTTCTGCATCTTCGGCTCGATTTCCTCCAGCGTGTCCGCGGCCACTTCTTCGTCAAGGGTGCGCAGCACGGCTTCGCGTTCGGCCGGCGCCAGGTCTTCGAGGATGTCGGCGATGTCCGAGGGGTGAAGCTGGGCCAGGCGTTCGTGCTCGATCTTGAGCTTGACCCGCCGCGCCGGGTCGGCCTCGACCATGTCGACGAAGTTCCAGGGAATCACGCGAGCCGGGACCCGGGTCACGAGATTCTCGAGCGTACGCCGCGGCAGCGTTCCGGTCAGCAGGCGCCGCAGCGCGCCGCGCAGGCCGACTTCCACCTCGGTCACGCAGAGCTGCTCGCCTGAGCCGTTCGCGCTCATCCAGCGCAGGTTCACGTCGTTCACGCGCACCACCTTGCGGCCGTGCACGTCGATGATCTGCCGGTCGAGCAGATCCTGGCGCAGGAAGATGAAGTTTTCGTCGCCGCGCAGCGGGCTCAACACCGCGTCGGCGCGCAGCTCGAGGGCGCCGCTCGGCGTCCAGCGGACATCTTTTGAGGCGACCAGTTCCAGGCCCTTGCGGGTCTTCAGCACCAGGCCGGCCACCCGTCCGGCTTCGGCGCCGGTGCCCACCGCCACGTCGCGCAGCTTTCCGCGCAGCCAGCCGCGCGTGCTGGTCACAGGCGTCCCCAGCACAGCGGTCAGCGTTTCAAAAACAAGCGGTTCCGGCATGGGCCTGGTGCTCCCGGCATGAGTTTATCAGTCCGCATTGCAGCGGCGAGAGCCCCGCTGCGCCGGTTCTTTCGATTGACTGAGCCGCGCCGCAGACATACACTCAGCGCTGGGCGCGGCGGTAAAGCGAATACGTTGCCGGCCGCTGCCGCCCCAGACCCCGTTCACCTTCCATGGCCTCCGGTACAACGCGATACGCGCCTAACCCCGATCGAGTGAAGCTGGTCGTCGCTTCGTCGGTCATGCTCACCTTCATTTCCTTCTGGCGAGCGGCCGCTGTGGTTCTGAACGACCTGGGCTCGTCGGCGTTTTATGCCGGCGGCATCGCCGAGCAGGCTGTCGGCAAGTCCGCCTGCTGGTTCATCCTCGGCGTGATGCTGTTTTCGTTCGCGGTGCGCTCCGTTTACGTGGAGAGCTGCTCCATGTTCACCCGCGGCGGCGTCTATCGCGTGGTGAAAGAGGCGCTCGGCGGGAACTTCGCCAAGATCAGCGTCTCGGCGCTGATGTTCGACTACATCCTCACCGGGCCGATCTCCGGCGTTTCCGCCGGCCAGTACATTACCGGGCTGCTGAATGAGATCCTGAACGTAGGCGCCGCTCATGCCTGGCTGCCCGGCTGGCTGATGAGCAGCGCGCACTCCGCCATTCATTTCCCCATGAACGGGACGGCCGCCGTCTTTGCGGCGGTCATGACCATCTACTACTGGTGGCTCAACATCAAGGGAATTGAAGAGTCCACCGACAAGGCCCTCGCCGTCATGCAGGTCACCACCGTGATGGTGGTTCTCCTCCTCGGCTGGGGATTCGTCACCGCCTGGCACATCCATGCGAAGCTGCCCCCCCTCCCGATCCCCCGGAACCTGCATTTCTCCGGCGATGCGCTCGGCTTTCTGCGCGGCTCCAGGCTGGCCACCACCATCGGCCTGTTCGGCGTCCTGATGGCCTTCGGCCATTCGGTGCTGGCCATGAGCGGCGAAGAAACCCTGGCCCAGGTGAACCGCGAGATTCAGCACCCCAAGCTGAAGAACCTGAAGCGCGCAGCCATCGTCATCGCGATTTACAGCTTCGTGTTCACCGGCATCGGGACGCTGCTGGCGACCATGATTATCCCCGACAAGGTGCGCGTTCCGGTCTATGCCGACAACCTGATCGCGGGCATGGCGATGTCGATGTGGGGGCCGATGGTCCTGCGCATTGTCTTCCGTGTCTTTGTGGTTATCGTCGGATTTCTCATCCTTTCCGGGGCTATCAACACCTCCATCATCGGTTCCACCGGCGTCATGATGCGGGTGGCGGAAGACGGCGTGCTCACCGACTGGTTCCGCAAGCCCCATCGGCGCTTCGGCACCAGTTACCGCATCGTTAACCTGGTCGCGGGCATGCAGTTATTTACCATCATCGTCAGCCGCGGCAATGTAATTACCCTGGGCGAAGCGTATGCCTTCGGCGTCATCTGGAGCTTCACCTTCAATTCCCTGGCCATGCTGGTGCTGCGCTGGAAGTATCACGGCGAGCGCGGCTGGAAGGTTCCGGTCAATCTCCGCATCGGCAAAACGGAACTGCCCATCGGGCTGTTCTGCGTCTTTCTTACCCTGCTCATGATTGCCGCCGTCAATCTCGCGACCAAGACCGTCGCCACCGAGAGCGGCATCGCTTTCACGATTGTCTTCTTCACCATTTTTGCCATCTCGGAGCGAAGAAACGCCGGAAAACATCAGCGCACCCAGCAACAGATGCGGGAGCATTTCCAGCTCGAGCAACAGGACACCATCGGCCGAGAGGCGCTGCAGGTGCGGCCCGGCGGGGTGCTGGTGAGCATGCGCGATCCGGTGAATCCTTACGCCCTCAAGTGGGCGCTGGTGCGCACCCACACCGAGGAACAGGACATCGTGGTGCTGACCGCGCGCATGATGGGCGCCGGCGGCCCCGAGTATCTCGAAAATCAGCTCTTCAGCGAGCACGAGCAGATGCTGTTTACCAAGGCCGTCTCGGTGGCTGAGAGTTTCGGCAAGCACGTCTCGCTGCTGGTCGTTCCCGCCGGAGATATCTTTGCCGCCCTGGTGCAGGCGGCGAATTCCCTGGAGGTGACAGCCCTGGTTTCCGGAACCTCGACGCGCATGTCCGCCGCCGACCAAGCCTTCCACGTGGGCCAGGCGTGGGAAAACCTGCCCGAGCCCAAGCGCCAGTTCACTTTCTACGTCGTCTCTCCGGACGGAGAGGCCCAGTCGTTCCACATCGGACCGCACGCGCCCTCCCTGCGCGCGGAGGACGTGCAGCTGGTGCACCGGCTGTGGCTGACGTTCCGCCGCGATCCGGAGATGCAGGGGGTGCACCACAGCGACATCGTGACCTATGCGCTGACCCGCCTGGCCACGGACTACGCGCGCGACAAACAGGAAACCGTGCGCGACCTGCGCCGCTATACCCAGGACAGCGATCGCGACAGCAGGGTGGGCATAACTTATCGCGCGCCCGACCGCGAAGATCGCGCCATCCCGGCGCCCCGGCCTCCTCAGGACGAAGACCAGCAATAACTTCGCCGCCGTTTCTTAGTTGTCAACTTACTCCCCATCGATTTAGGCTGACTGTAGCGAAAGTTCAGGAAGTCACCCCTTCCCGTGCGCGAGCAGGGACGGCTTCCCAATCCAGGGAACGTGGAGGATATGTGGAAGTTCAGGAGATTATCGCGGAGTTGGATAAGGAGATTGCCCGGCTGAAGCAGGTAAGATCGCTGCTTGCGGGGGATGCTCCCGCCAGAGCCAGGCGCGGCAGGCCGGCAAAGAGTGCAGCGCCTTCACGGCCTGCACGCAAAAAAGGCAGACTCAGTCCGGAGGGAAGACGGCGAATCTCCGAAGCGCTCAAGCGGCGCTGGGCGGCGCGCCGCAAGGCTAAGGCGCAAAAGCCCGCGAAGTAAGAAGTTTTTGAAGCCGACCAACGGGGCGGGTGCCTTCTGGCGCTCGCCCTTTTCCTTGAGTTAAAGGGTGCGGCGGAAGAGCGGCGTCGCGATCAGCAGCGATCCGATGCCGAAAGCAAACAGAAACAGCAGGTCCATCTGGATCGCGGCGAAGCCTCCGTCCTTGATCAGGATGGCTTTCAGCCCGTGCACCGCATAGGTGAAGGGATCCACGATGGCGATGGCGCGCAGCCACGGTGGGAAGGCCTCAATCGGATAGATGGCGCCGCTGGGAAAGAAGAGCAGCGTATTGAGCACGCCGAACATCGCGCGCGGCACCAGCGGATCCTCGACCCGTACCATCAGCAGGAACATCATGCCGTTGAACGCGATCGACGTGGCCACGATCAGCAGGGACAGCTGAATGAGCGCGGCGGGATGAAAGATCACCCCGAGACCGGCCAGCAATGATCCGATGGCGGTGAGACAGATACCGGCCAGGACGGCTTTGATGGCGCCGGCGACGTTCAGTCCCGCAACCAGTTCCCAGCGCTTGATCGGCGTCACCAGATAGCCTTCGTGGACGCCCCGGGCTTTGTCGTCGATATACAGCATCCCGCCGCCGATCATCACGGAGACATACATCGCGAGTGCGATGGAGCCGGCCAGCAGAAACTTCATGTACGCCACATAGGGATAGAGTTCGACGATATCCAGGGTGATATTCTGCACGACCTTGGGCTGAATGATGGGGGCGTTCAGCGCTTCCACCAGCGATTGCATCTCGGTCTCAAGGCTGCCGCTCACAAACTGGTCCGAGTTATCCACCACCAGGCCGATCTGCGGTGACTCTCCGGCCAGTACGCGGCGCGAATACTCGGCGGGAATAATGACCGCGGCGTCGATTTTTCCCGTCCGCACGTCTTCCCGCGCCGCGTTCTCGTTGTCGTAGGGAATGGTGTTGAAGGTGCGGATATTCGCCGCAACATCCTGGAAGGCCTCGTGGATCTTGAGCGCCTCCTCGCCGTGATCGTAATCCACCACGCCCACCCGGGCATTGGTCACTTTGCCGCCGAAGGCATTGCCCAGAATCACGAGCTGCACCAGAGGCAGCATCATCGACATGAGCATCAGGGCGGGCGAGCGGAAAAACTTGCGCAGCTCGCGTTCGACAATAGCCATCATTCGGTTCATGGGCGCATCCCCGGACGGTCGGGCATCATAAAGCTCACCGTCTTGATCTGCTCATCGCGTAACTGTCGGCCGGTGTAAAAGACAAAGACGTCGTCCAGCGAGGTGTTCTGCACGCTCAGGGCGCGTATCGGGTCGTTGTTCTTCAGAGCCAGCTCCACCAGATTCGTTGTAGTCAGGCCCCCGTCGGAGGTCATGATGCGATACGCGCCGGTCCCGTGCGACTCCACGCCGGTGACCCCGCCCAGTTGCTTCAGCCGCTCCTCGCGTTCGGGCTTGTCGCCGTCAAAGTGCACTTCTACCACGCTCGATCCGGGCACGCTGGCCTTCAGCCCCAGCGGCGTGTCCAGCGCCACCAGCTTGCCGTGATCCACAATGGCGATGCGGTCGCAGAGGTTGTCGGCTTCCTCCATGTAATGCGTGGTGATCAGGATGGTCAGCTTCAGCTTCTCGCGCAGGCGATCCAGCATCTCCCACACCGCCACGCGGGAAACGGGATCGAGCCCGGTCGTCGGCTCGTCGAGAAAGAAAATCCGCGGGCTGTGGACCAGGCCCCGGGCGATCTCCAGCCGCCGCCGCATGCCGCCGGAGAGCGTCTTGGTCTGCGCCTCCCGCCACTTCGTCAGATCGACGGCCTCCAGCAGCTCCGCAATGTTGCGCTCGCGTTCCGCGCGCGGCACGCCGTAGAGCTTCGCGTAGATGGAGAGGTTCTCCTCCACCGTCAGGTCGATATCGCTGGTCAGCGCCTGGGGGATCACGCCAATCAGACGGCGCACCGCATCGGCCTCGTGCGCAACATCGTGCCCGGCGATCAGCGCGCGGCCCTCCGTCACCGGGATAAGCGTGGTCATCATGCGAATCAGCGTCGATTTCCCGGCGCCGTTGGGCCCGAGCAGACCGAAGATTTCTCCGTCGGCGACCTGGAAGGTCACGCCCTTGACCGCCTCGAAATCGCCGTAGCGCTTGACGATATTCTCGACGGCAATCGCCGGCCGTGGCCCGGCCGCCGTAGGGGCAGCGGGCGGCTTCACGGGTGCACCAGCTTGCTCTGCGGAATCATGACCTCGGCGATCATGCCCGGCACATATCTCATGCCCGGATTGGGAATCAGCAGCTTCAGCTGGACCGTCTCGATGTCCCGTTTGCGGCGGCTCACGTCACGCTGCGTCGCGAATCCGGCCAGCGCGGCCTTGGCGATCACCGTGCCCCACACGCTGGCGCCGCTGGGCATCACCACGCGCAGCTTGTCGCCCAGCTCCACAGAGTCTGCGTAGGTTTCCGGGATCGGCGCGTAGACCCACGTCTGCGACAAATCGACGACGGTCACGATGGGCGTAGCCGGCGACACCACCTCGCCCTGCAGCGCGGCGCGCACATTCACGATGCCGGTCACCGGCGACACCACCTGCGCGTATCCCAGCTGCACCTGCGCCTGCGCGGCCAGCGCCTGCGCGTTGTGCAGGTCGGCGCGCGTGGCATCGACAGTTTCAGCCGCCGCCCTCGCCTGATAGAGATTCGCCTCCGCCGTCTTCAGCGCGGCTTTCTGGGCGGCGACATTCTCGCGCGCGGATTGAACCGCGGCCCGGTCGGCGTTGAGGCTGGTCACCATCTCGTCGCGGACCTGCTGGCTGTTGATGCCGGCCTTCGCCAGAGCAACGGCGCGGCGAGTGTCGGCCTCCTGGTGCTCGTACTGCGCCTGGGTCTGCGCCAGCGTTGCCTCGGCCACGCGCACCTGCGCCTCGGCCGCGGCCACCTGGCTCTCCGTGGCTCCCAGAGTCTGCTGCTCGGTGGCGCGCGACTCCGCCAGCTTGAACTGGTCGCTGCGGGCGGCGGCCTCTGCGGCGGTGCTCGCGTCCGCAAGGTCCTGAGCCTGGATGGTCGCCAGCACCTCGCCCGCGGTCACGTGGTCGCCTTCCTCAACGTTGAGCGACGCGATACGCCCCTGAATCCGCGAGCTGACGATCACCTCGTTGGCATCCACGGTGCCCACCAGTTCGAGCCCGTTCTGGTGGTTCGTCGTGAAGAAGTAAATGCACAGGGCAATGACGAACAGCACGCCCAAAATGACGAAGATCCGATTGCGTGGTTTCATGCGGGCTTTCTCCCCGGGCATGGGTCCGGCGTGGGTATGGCGGCGAGCACACGCTTTGCCAGGTGCGCGCCGTGTTTACGGTCGGCGAAGATGGACTGGCCGAGAAATTGAATGGCCGATGTGCGCCGCGCGGCCACCGCCGACGGCTCCAGCGGGTCGGCATCGGCAATCAGCCGCATCATCGGCGCGCTCAGAAAGTAAAAGACGTTCGCGCCCAGCGCCGAGTAGATCATCTGCATCCAGTCCGTGTCGCAGAGCTCGCCGGAACGGATGCCTTCTTCGGCGATGGCCTGCGCGCGGCCGAACATCGGCTCGAAGGCTTTCTTCGCAATGATGCGCATCGCATGGCTGCGCCCCTCGCGGAAGCGGACCATCTCCTGCTGCATCAGCGCCTGGAATCCCTGCTGGCAAAGGATGCGGTCGAAGTGCTGCAGCGCGAAGCGCAGCATGCGCTCGCCGGGGCTGCAGGCCATGTCCAGCACCGCCAGCGCGCTTTCCGCCACTTTGCCGGCCACGGCTTCCAGCGCCGCCGAGTAGAGCGCTTCCTTGTCCTGAAAGTAGTAGTAGAGGAGCGCCTTGTTCACGCGAGCCGCGGCGGCGATGGCGCTGGTGCGCGCCCCGGCCAGGCCATGCTCGCTGAACTCGCCAATGGCCGCGTCGAGGATGCGCTGCCGGGTCTGATCGGCGCGATGATGGGCCGTTTTCCTCATTGATTAACCAGTTAGTTAAAAATGTAGCGCGAAATCGGCAAAAGGGCAAGAGCCATTCCGTTGCAGGCGGGTGAAATTTTGCGGGCGGCCGACGAGCCTGTTGAAAACTTCCGGTTTGTCGGTCATCGATTCAAAAGCGCCGATCAGGCGTCTTAATGGCCACGTGTGCGTCCATCGATTCAGATCAGCTCCGGAGGTGTTCGATGCATTTTTTCCGCTCTCTCCCCGCGCTTCCCGTTCTGCTTCTGGCTGCATCCCCCGCCCTGCCGGCTCAGGTGACTCGAGACAGTTCTGGTGAAGTCGCGCGAATCGATGGTGCACAAACAAACACCGTTCCCTACACCCTCACCCGCACCTCCACCATCGTGCAGACACTCGTCAATGGAGCCACCATCACCCGTACTTTTACGGTGAAGTCGGCTCGCGATTCGGAGGGCCGCATGTATTCCGAAACGCATCTGACCACCCCCATCGGCGTGATCCACTACACAGTCTTTGATCCTGTCGCCCGGACGATTACCAACTGGGACAACCGCACGAAAACCGCGATTGTCACCCACATTCCCGCACAGGCTCCGGAGGTTGATGCGGCTAGGCAGCCGCAGGCCGTTCGCAAATCCGGGCAGGTGACACGCGAGGACCTCGGCGTACGCACCATTGCTGGCGCAGAGGCCAGAGGCACGCGCATCACGGTCGTCGTCCCCACGGGCGAAGCGGGAAACGACCGGCCCTTCACCATCGTGACAAATGAGTGGACTTCCACGCAGTACCACATCCCGCTTCTGACCATTCGTGACGATCCACGGTCGGGCAAACGCACAGACGAAGTCACCGAATTCCAGCCCGGCGAACCAAATCCCGCATTATTCAGAATTCCCGAAGGTTACACCGTCCGGGAACGTACCGCCGGCGATCCCGGCCAGGCACCCACGGACGAATGTCCGCCTGGAAGCGCGTGTGGCCACTCCGCCACAAATTGAGCGCCTGTCCAACCAGGGGTATCCAATGTGGGCTTTGAAATCGAGAACAACCAACTGACACGATGCGTCAATGTCGTAAGGGTCGGCAATAAGGAGGTGTTGCATTCCCGACCCGTTTGGACAATCCCTCCCACGAATGCTCGCGGAGCCAAAATCCTGCCGAGGTTGTGCGCCTCTTCTCTTCAGTGCCCGTGCCCCGCCGGGAAGATAGAAGGATCGGTGGGCGCCGGCTCTTTCGGATGCTTGTCCGCTCGCCGGCCCATCAGGAACATGGTCACTCCAAAGGCCAGCATCACGCATCCCCACACCAGGTTGATGTCCATGTCCGCCGAGCGCGCGTAGATCGCGCTGCCGTGGGTGACCAGGCCAAAAATGGTGAGGATGGCGCCGACGATCGTAAACATCAGGCCCATGGGGATGCGCAGGTCGAGTCTCATCGGCGGTCCTTTCCTGAGTCTCCGCGAAAAATCTTACCGGAAGATGAAGTTGAGGGTGATGCCCATCGCCAGCAGCGCAATCGCGATCACGCTGGGGCGCGCGTACCAGGCCATATGATGTTCGACGGGTTTCGGCGTTAGTGAGTACACCAGCCCCACCAGCTCCGGCTCCGGCCGCGGCTTCGTAAACAGGCTGATCGTGACTGCGAGGACGAAGTTGACGGTGAAGGCGAAGATGGCCTGCCAGAAGTCCAGCGCCATCTGGCTCGGATAAACGTGAACCACATGGATCCACCCGCCGTGGATCCCCGCCGCTGTGGCCGCGGGGATGGTCAGCCCGTGGTGGACCACTGCTGCGAGCGTTCCTCCCACCAGGCCGATAAACGCCGCGTGCCCGGTGGTGCGCTTCCAGAACATCCCCAGCAGGAACGTCGCAAACAGCGGCGCGTTCACGATGGAGAAAACCAGCTGCAGCGTGTCCATGATGTTGTTGAAGCCCATGACGACGTAGGCCGTCGCCATGGATATCAATATTCCCACGACGGTGGTCCATCGGCCCACCTTCAGGTAATGTTCGTCGCTGGCTCCTTTGTGGATGTAGGACTGGTAGAGATCGTAGGTCCACACGGTGTTGAACGCGGTCACGTTGCCGGCCATGCCCGACATGAAGCTCGCCAGCAGCGCCGTCAGCCCCAGGCCCAGAATGCCGGTGGGGAAGTAGTGCAGCAGCATGTTCGGGATGGCCAGATCGTAGTCGAGGATCGGCTGGCCGTGCGTGTCGAGCATGATCTTGCCCGTCACCGGATCGACTTTAGGCGGAATCAGCCCCTCTCCCGCGTCGGCGTACTTTGAGTGCGCCGCTGCGGAAGCGGTCATGCCCACCGGCGCGGCTGTCGCCATCATGTGCCGGGTCACGGCAGGCGTGGCGATGGCGATCAGGCCCGGCAGGATCACCAGAAACGGGAAAAACATCTTCGGGATCGCGGCGATCAGCGGCACCCGCCGCGCCGACTCCTCGGAGTTGGCGGCCATCGCCGTCTGGATCACCAGAAAGTCCGTGCACCAGTAGCCGAAGGAGAGCACGAAGCCGAGCCCCGCGACCAGCGGAAACCAGCTGACGCCGAGCGGGTTGGTGTGCGCGCTGCCCATGCCCCGCCACGAGTGCAGATACGCCGCGGGAAGCGCCGTCTGCAGCCCGTGCCAGCCGCCGATATTCTTCAGCCCCACCCACACCAGCGGCAAAAATCCTGCGACGATCAGAAAGAACTGCAGGACCTCGTTGTAAATGGCGCTGGTGAGCCCGCCGAGAAAGATGTAGCAGAGCACGATAACGGCCGACAGGATGATGGCGAAGTGGAAGATCCAGTCCAGCGGCAGCCCCAGCGCCAGAAACAGCTTGTCGAAGATGTGCAGCGTCTGGATCAGCCGCGCCATCGCGTACATGGAGATGCCGGACGAGAACACGGTCATCAGCGCGAAGGTGCAGGCGTTCCACGCGCGCGTTTTCTCGTCGAAGCGCAGGCGCAGGAACTCCGGTACCGAGCGCGCCTTGGAGCCGTAGTAGAACGGCATCATAAAGACGCCGACGAAGATCATCGCCGGGATGGCGCCGATCCAGTAGAAGTGGCTGGTGACGATGCCGTACTTGGCGCCGGACGCCCCCATGCCGATCACTTCCTGCGCGCCCAGGTTCGCCGAGATGAAGGCGAGGCCGCAGATCCACGCGGGCAGCGAACGGCCGGCCAGGAAAAAGTCCTTGCTCGTCTTCATGAAGCGGCGCAGCGCGAAGCCGATGCCCAGCACAAAGACGAAATACAGCAGCATGATGGCCCAGTCGATGGCGGTCAGGTTCAAACTGCGGCTCCTTCAGGGGAAATTGCGGCAAGGCTATCCGGGCCACTGTACAGGTTTCCGATGCGGCACGTCCACCCGCCGGAAGTCGGATTCGCGCGACATTCTTAAAGCGACTGCACTGGGATCAGGGTCAGGTCGTCCACCAGGCCGACTTCCTTCTGGACGAACGGCTCCGCGTAACGGACGCCGGCCAGGCTGCCGTAATGACGCGCCTCGGCAAAGGTGCGCTCCCGGATCTCTTCCTCGGGCACAAAGAGCCCGCTGCCCGCCGCCTGATTCGCGTACTGCGAGCGGTAGGCCATCAGGGCCCGATGCCGGTCCTCGATGAACGCAGTGATGTCCACCACGAAGCTCGGCCGCACGTCGGCGTAGAGGCTGGCGTAAACCACTTTGAAGGGCCGGTGCGGCGCGGTGCCGGTTTCGACCTTCGCGAGGCCGGACAGGAAGCACGCCTCATAGCCGAGCGTGGCCGAGGTGTAGTGGTCGGGATGCCGGCCGGTCCAGTAGGGAAGAATCACCACGCGCGGGCGCACCCGGCGCAGCACGGTCACGATCTTCAGCCGGTTTTCCCAGGTGTTCTCCACCCGGCCATCGGGGATGTCCAGCGCTTCCCGCCACGCCACACCCAGAATCCGCGCTGCTTCAGCGGCCTCGTCGGCGCGTTCCTGGGCTGAGCCGCGCGTTCCCGCTTCGCCGCGCGTCAGGTCCAGGATGGCCGTCGTGACGCCCAGCGAGCGCAGCCGCAGCAGCGTGCCGCCGCAGGTCTGCTCCACGTCGTCGCGGTGGGCGGCGATGGCGAGAACCTCTGCGCTCGGCTGCTCGGCCATGCTCGTGTCGATCTAGTAGATGGTGTTGTCGGCGTCGCTGGTGGCGTCCATATACGCCACGTCGGTCGCCGTCCCGGTCACGGTCACGTTGGAGTTGTCCAGTTCCACGAGGCCATTCGATCCCGTCACGGTGCTGTAGATATACACCTGTCCGCCCTCCGCGGTGTAGACCTTGTGCAGCCCGGTCACCGCGGCAACGCCGGTTGCGTCTCCCAGATAGGAATCGACGAAGACGCCGTTGTTCGAGGTGTTGAACAGGGTGAGGCAGCCGAACGCAACATTGGCGCCGGTCTGCGCCTGCGCGTAGCGCACGCCCTGCGCGCAGTGCGATGAGCCGATCCAAAGCGTGTTGTCGTCGCCGAAGACCATGCGGTTGTGCGTGCCGTCGCTGATGGGGTAGGCGCCGGTGATCGTATTGGCCGGGACATTCATCACCGTGAGCATCCCGCCGTAATCGCCCGCGTACGCGCCTGTGGTCTGCAGCTGCTGGCCTGCGATGTAAAGCGTGTTGCCGTTGAAATCGGCGTCCGTGGCTCCGCCGGGAATGGGAATGGTGCTTTGCGCCTGAAGCGCAATACCGCTGCCGCCGTAGCTCCCAGTGTTCAGGGTCGAAGAAGTGATGGGAATGGTGGTGACGCTGGCCGTGGTGCCGCCGCACTCAGGTCCGCAGTTCAGCACGTACGCGGTGGTGCCGTCGGGCGAGAAGACTGCCTTGATGGGGTGATCGAAGCTGGCGCCCGCGCCGGTGCTGACCGGGAAGACGCACCAGGTAGGCAGCTTCTGCGGTTCGCAGTCCTGGGCCTCGGTGCCGTAGGTCGGATCGACGTAGTTGGGGTTGTTTGTCGCCAGGAGCTGCTGCGCGGCCGTGAGCTGCACGATGCTGTAGACCGCAAAATTCGCCGGATTGATCCCCGGATTGACCGATGGCTTATCCGAGTCGCTCGAAGCCTGAGTCGCGCTTTCAACGAAAACCAGGGCCACCGTGCCGCCAGGGTTGATCGAGACGCCGTAGGCGTTGGGCAGGTTGAGCGACAGCGAAACCCCGCTGAGGCGATCCACCACGCTGACCAGGTGAGCGGCGGGATTCGCCGCATACACATAGTTCAGGTCGCGGCTCATCATAACGCCGTTCCAGGCACTGCCCTCGGTGGTGCTGGAAAGGCCGCCGGCTACGCTGATCGGCGTGCTCACCTTCTCCTGCGCGTAGCTGATCAGATCGAGGCTGCCGTCAAATTCCCCGTAAACCGCCGCGCCCAGCTGTTCCGGCAGATTTTCGATGGTCAGCGGTCCATTGCCCGAATAGCCGGAGATGGCAAAAGAGCCGCTGGACGCATCGTAGGCATGCCGGATGTCGTAATACGCGTCGACAAAGGGAAGCGCGTTCGGCGTCTGCTCTGCGATCATCACCCGGTTCAGGATGCCGCTGGGCGGCAAACTGCGGCCGTCCACGTAATACTCCTGGCCGCAGGAGCTCATGACGAGACAAACCACAAAGACCGCGCTGAGAACCGCGAAGGAATACAGGGAACTTCTCTTCTTCAAAACCTTAGAACCTCACCATACGCTGGCTGCCGCAATTTCGTGGGAAAGCCCAAGTATATCAGGGCAGAACATCGAGAACCGTGTGCCGCGGCCGCCGCGGCGGGCGCTAAAGATTCCGGAAGACTTGTCCCCTGATACCATGAAGCGAAAGGTCCGCTATGAGCAGCCGTCTTGAGCCCATCTTCGACCGCCGTACCGTCCTCTGCGACGGCGCGATGGGCACCTCTCTCTACGCGCGAGGGGTGTTCATCAACCGCTGCTACGACGAGCTCAATCTCTCCCAGCCGGACCTCGTTCGCTCTGTCCACGAGGAATATCTCCAATCCGGCGCGGAAATCATTGAAACCAACACTTTCGGAGCCAATGCCCTCCGGCTGCAGCGCCACGGGCTGGCTGACAAGGTGGCGGAGATCAATCAGGCCGGGGTGCGGGTCGCGCGCCAGGCGGTGCAACAGCATGCCGATAAGCAGGCGGCGAAGGCCTGGGTGGCCGGATCCGTCGGTCCCCTCGGAGTTCATCTGGAGCCGCTGGGCAAGACCGGTCTGGACGAAGCCCGCGCCATCTTTGCGGAACAGATTCGGGCTCTGGCCGCGGGTGGTCCCGGCGTAGGCGTCGACCTGCTGATTATTGAGACCATGCCCGCCCTCAACGAGGCGGAACAAGCTGTGCTGGCCGCGCGCGAGGTCGCGCCGGAGCTCCCCGTTGTCGTCATGGTCACCATCGACGAGGACGGCAACTGCCTCGACGGCGCTTCGGCGGAAACCGCCTCCACCCGCATCTCCTCCTGGGGTGTGGACGGCCTCGGCTGCAACTGCAGCGTCGGTCCGGCCACCGTGCTCACGGCCATCGAGCGCATGGCCGCCGCCACCGATCTGCCCCTGATGGCCATGCCCAACGCGGGCATGCCCCGCTCCGTCGAAGGCCGCAATATCTATCTCTGTTCGCCCGAATACATGGCCAGTTTCGCCCGCAAATTTATCAAGGCGGGCGTGCAGTTTGTCGGCGGATGCTGCGGAACCACCCCGCAGCACATTCGCGCCATGAAGTCGGCGCTGCGGGCCGTGGGCGCGCAGACCGCCAGTCACGGCGGCGGAAAGGCCGAGCCCATCGTCACCGAAACTCCCCCTGCTCCGATGGAAGAGCGCTCGCACATCGGCCGCCTGATTCACGACGGTGAGTTTGTCACCATGGTGGAGATCGTCCCGCCCCGCGGCATCGACGCCTCCAAAGAGCTGAAGGGCGCGCACGATCTGGCCGGCTCCGGCATCCACGCCATCAACGTCCCCGACTCGCCGCGCGCCTCCGCTCGCATGAGCGCGCAGAGCCTCTGCATCCAGATCCAGCAGAAGACCGGCATCGAGACCATCCTGCATTACACCTGCCGCGACCGCAACGTGCTCAGCATCCAGAGCGACCTGCTGGGCGCCTCGTCCATCGGCCTCAAAAACATCCTCTGCCTCACCGGCGATCCGCCCAAGCTGGGCAATTATCCTGACGCGACGGCCGTCTACGACGTGGACGCCATCGGCCTCGTCAACATCGTCCGGCGGCTCAATCACGGGCTCGATATCGGCGGCAATCCCATCGGGGCGTCCACGGGATTCACCATCGCCGTGGCCGCCAATCCAGGCGTCCCCGATATCGATTACGAAGTGCGCCGCTTCGCGTGGAAGGTGGAAGCGGGCGCGGAGTACGGCATCACCCAGCCGGTCTTCGATCTGCGTATCCTCGAAGCCTTTCTGAAGCGCATTGAGAGCTTCCGCATTCCCGTGGTCGCCGGCATCTGGCCGCTCACCAGCCTGCGCAATGCGGAGTTTATGAAGAACGACCTGCGGGTCAGCATCCCCGATGAGATTCTGCTGCGCATGCAGCGCGCTTCCACGCCCGAGCTGGCGCGCGCTGAAGGCATCCGCATCGCTCAGGAGATGCTGGCTGCGGCTCGCACCATGGTGCAGGGAGCCCAGGTCAGCGCGCCCTTCGGCCGCTTCAGCGCCGCCGTGGAAGTGCTCAAGGACGTGCTGCCCTCGAAGACCTCTGCCGCTCAGCCTCAGTCTGCCTCTGCGCCAAAGCCCGAGAAGGAAGCGAATCTTGCCCAGCTTTGAGGAGTCGCTGACCAGGCTCGAAGAGATCGTTGCCCAGTTGGAGCGCGGCGATCTGCCCCTGGAAGAGTCGGTGCGCCTCTTCGAAGAGGGCACGCGGCTCTCCGAACTCTGCCGCAAGCAGTTGGAAGAAGCCGAAGGCAAGGTGGAGATGCTGGTGAAGCAGCGCGACGGCGCCATGAAGCGCGAGCCGTTCCAATAACCGACGGGAATCAGTCGATCAGCGCTTCGATCGCACTCATCTCGAAGCGAATTCCCCGTGAAGGCTCTTCAAACAGGCTTGCCGCGGCCAGCTGTCCGTCCTGATAGCGCTGCGTTACCGGGCCCTCCGGATCGATGACCCAGATCTGCGGGATGCCCATGGCTTCGTAATCCTTGAGCTTGCGCATCAGGCGTGCGTATCGGTCCTCCGGCGACAGAATTTCGAACACAGCGACCGGCGGATGCGTCACGATCGGCTCCACAGGGAGATCGCGATCGAGGATGGTCACATCGGGGATGCGGTAGCGAGTCTCAGACGCCCGGACTCGCAGCGAGGGGCGAACTCGAATGTTCCATTCGCCTCCGTACATCCCAAACCACGCCGCAATGGCACCTTGCCATGCTGAATGATCGTTCTGTCCTATGGGTCTTTGCTCGATCTCGCCATCCACATACTCCGCGTCCGGCTCCCAGTCGGAGCAGTGCAGATAGACTTCGAGCGGAACCCTGGGGGATTCCTCATTCGGCAGTTGCTCGGCGGTGGCCATAAGCTCGCTCCCGCCTTCAGCATAGCGCCGTTCGACGGAACTGTATCCTGAAATCACATCGTTACGTGCGCGGTATCCGGGCCTTCCGCCGCCACCGCGTGTGTCCTGCCGCAAAGGCAAAGCAGCACAACTCTGCGGAGCAGCCCGCGCTATTCCTGAGACGAATCTTTCCCGCCTCGTCCCAGCCGCGCCAGCGCTGCCAGCTCCTTCAGATACTGTTTGAGCGGCCGCGCCGGCCGTCCCCAGAACACCACCCCCGGACCCCTGACCTTCTTATGGGTCAGTACCCCCGAACCGGAGCCCAGAATCACCTGCTCGCCAACCGTGGCGTGATCGCCGATGCCCACCTGGCCGCCCACCACCGCGCCTGCGCCGATTGCGCTCGACCCGGAGACACCGGTCTGCGCGGCGATCACCACATCGTGGCCCACGCGCACGTTGTGGCCGAGGTGGACGAGGTTGTCGATTTTCACGCCGCGCTCGATCCGCGTCTCTTCCAGCGCCCCGCGGTCGATGGTCGTATTGGCGCCCACCTCCACGCCGTCTTCGATCACCAGCCGCCCCTGTTGCGGGAACTGCAGATATTCGCCGCTGTCAGCGTCCCGCACATAGCCAAACCCATCCGATCCCAGCACCGCGCCGGCCTGCACCATGAGGTCGTCGCCCAGCTTCGCGCCCGGATAGACCACGACGCGCGGATCGATGCGGCAATTGCACCCGATGCTGGCGCCTGCGCCGATGACCGTGCCCGCCCCGATGCTCGTTCCCTCTCCGATATGCGCGCGCGCTTCAATCACCACGTACGGGCCGATCGAAACACGCTCGCCCAGCTCAGCAGTCGGGTCCACGATGGCCGTCGCATGGAGGCCAGTCGGCGGCTGCGCGGGACGCAGCAACCGCGCCGCCTGCGCAAAGGCCAGGCGCGGCTGGCGAACCAGCACCAGTGGCTTCGCGGACGCCGGGGGTGCAAGCTTCGCAGACACAATCACCGCCGCGGCCCGCGAGCGAAGGGCGGCTTCAAACGACTGCATATCTTCCGCGAAGACCAGGGTTTCCGGCATGGCCGAGCCGATGCTGGAAACCCCGGCGATCTCCGCCTCAGCGCCTTCCGGACGCAATTCGGCCGCGAGCGCCTGCGCAATCCGTGACAGTTTCATTGCCATACAGGGTACAGCGCGGCGGCTGTGCGCGTCCGCGCAGAGAAGGGAACTACTTGTCCCGGGCGACGACGAACTCCGGCATCCACTGCAGCGCCCGCTTGTATTCGGAGTCGGGCAGCACCGCCAGCGCCGTCTGCGCCGCCGCGGCATGCGCATAGGCCGCCTGCATGGCGTAATTCACCGACTGATTGCGGTTGAGGATGCGCAGGATCTCCTCGTGCGAGACGCGCTCGAAGTTCTTCTCGTGCAGGACCGTCTGAATCGACGCGCGCTCCGATGGCGTGCTGCCGTTCACCAGCGTGTGGATCACGGCCAGCGTTGCCTTGCCTTCGCGCAGATCGCTGGCCACGGGCTTGCCCAGAACGTCCTCGCTGGCGGTCAGATCGAGCACGTCGTCCACGATCTGGAAGGCCAGGCCCAGGCGGCGTCCGTATTCGCCCATGGTGTCTTCCAGTTCGCGCTCCGCTCCGGCCAGCACCGCGCCCAGCCGCATCGAAACCTCGAACAGGCACGCGGTCTTGCGATAGATTAGGTCGTTGTACTCGCTCTCGGAGATGAACTGGCCGAGCCGCTCCATCTGCAACAGCTCGCCTTCCACCATCTGCTGGGTCAGCCCGATCAGCAGCTCCAGCACCCGGAATTTGCGCTCCGACAGCGCCACGCGAAAGGCCTGCATGTAGAGCCAGTCGCCCACCAGCACCGATTTGCTGCTGCCCCACGCGCGATTCGTCGACGGCCGTCCGCGCCGCGTCTCCGCCTCGTCGATGATGTCGTCGTGCACCAGCGTCGCCGTGTGCACCATTTCCACCACCGCTCCCAGCCGGATCATGCCCTTGCCGGTATAGCCCAGCCCGCGCGCTGCCAGCAGCAGCAGCGAAGGCCGGATGCGCTTCCCCCCGCCTTCGCGCAGGTAATCGGAAATCTCGGTGATTGCCTGGACGGAAGAGACGGCGTCTGCGCCGAACTCCCGCTCGATTGCCGCGAGGTCCTCGTGCAGCAGATCGAAGACTTCCTTCGCCGTCGCTGTCACCACAGTGCTCACTGGAATTCCCTCGAAACCGTCCCTGCCGCTCAGTTCGAGCGGTAATTCGTAAACTGCATGTCGATCCCCAGGTCGCGCCCGCGCAGCAGCGCCATCACTTCCTGCAGTGCGTCACGGTCTTTGCCGGATACCCGCACCGTGTCTCCCTGGATCGAGGCCTGCACTTTTTTCTTCGAATCCTTGATGATGGCGACGATCTGCTTCGCCTTCTCCGATGCGATCCCCTGCTGCAGCGTCACTTTCTGCCGCACGCTGGAGCCCGCCGCTGGTTCCACTTTACCGAAGGTCAGCGCTTTCAGTGAAACTCCGCGCTTCACCAGCTTCTGCCGCAGGATCTCGGTTACCGCTTCCAGCTTGTACTCATCCACCGACGCCAGTTGGATCGCTTCCTCGCCCTCGAGGCGAATCTCCGATTTCGAATCCTTCAGGTCGAAGCGCGTGCGCACTTCTTTGGTCGCCTGATCGATGGCGTTCCGGACTTCCTGAAAGTCCACTTTGCTGACAATATCGAAGGAGTTCTCCGCCGCCATATCCCCTGTCCTGATTCCTGCTTCTTTAGATTATCCGCTACCCATGCAAATCGGTGCTGCCGGAGATGGTTTCCGGGTGGAAAAGGGCACCGAAGTTTACGCTGGTCTGCGCCGCCACGGCCTCGGGATCCATCCCGCGCAGCCCGCCGATCGTCGCCGCGACCTCCTTCACCCAGCCCGGTTCATTGCGCTTGCCGCGGTTCGGAACCGGCGCCAGAAACGGCGCATCCGTCTCAATCAGGATGCGGTCCAGCGGCGCCGCTGCCGCCGCATCGCGGATCGCCTGCGCCTTGGGAAACGTGATGTTCCCGGCAAAGGAGATCAGAAATCCCAGCCCCATCGCCTCCCGCGCATGCCGCTCCTCGCCGGTAAAGCAGTGCAGCACGCCGCCCAGCCCCGTCCGCGCCCACTGCGTCCGCAGCATCGCCAGCGTATCGTCCCAGGCGTCCGCACTGTTCTGCGAGGGCCTGCAATGGATGATGATCGGCTTCCGCCGTCCCGCCGCAATCTCCATCTGCCGCGTGAACACCGCTTTCTGCTCCTCGCGCGGCGAGTGGTCGTAGAAGTAATCCAGCCCAATCTCGCCGCAGGCCAGCACCTCCGGCTCCTCGAGCAGCCCATCCAGCTTCACGTAAGCCGCCTCGTCGGCCAGCCGCGCTTCATGCGGATGGATCCCCGCGCTGGCCCAGATCCTCGGCGTCTCCGGTCGTCCCGCGTATTCGCGGCTGATCTCCAGCGCCCGGTGCATGGTCTCCGGGCCTTCCCCAATCCCGATCGACAGGATGCCCCGCACCCCCGCCGCCCACGCGCGCTCCAGCAGAGCGTCCCGGTCCTCGTCGTATCGCGAGCTGTCGAGATGGCAGTGCGAGTCGATCATTAAAAAACTAAATAACTCCTCTCATAGAAACGACAGTCAGGGCCCAAATACCCAAAAGCCATCCAAGAGCCGGAAAAGTGTCAATGAGCCGGGCCCAACGCCGGCTGGGATCCGGCCGCGTGAAGCACTCAACAACCCAGAGCAGGAAGGCCAAAACTGCGGAGATAAGCAGAATCGCATCCGCGTGGAAGGGCTGTACATCTGCACCCAGCCAGATAAGCCCAATCGTGACCGCGAGGAATACCGCTGCCAGAATAACGACAACCCGCAAAGAGTAACTTATGGCGGTGTTCAGGCTCATCGCAGGCGAGTTTCTCTCAACCCTTCCTATATCGCTTGCGCCGCCGGTTTCCGGATAAATACTGAGCCTCCAGCTCATCCATCCGCTCAGTGATCGCTTCCCGGGCAAGTGCTGTCTTGCTCTTCCCGGCTAGCTTCGCTGCTGCGGCCAAACGTTTCTCCATGTCTTCCGATAACCGGACTGTGAGCATAACCCCCCCACGAGAGAAATCGTCCGGACTCACGCTTTACTTCAGCCGCGCCCCGATCTCCACATCCTCCGCGAACGTCGCCAGCACCGCCTTACCCTCCGCCGTCGATGCCGCGACGATCATCCCGTTCGACTCGAGCCCGCGCAGCTTTCTCGGCGCCAGATTCGCCACGATCACCACCTTGCGCCCGATCAGCGACTCCGGCGTGTACGATTCCGCAATTCCCGCCAGGATCTGCCGCGTCTCGTTGCCCAGATCGACCTCCAGCCGCAGCAGCTTGTCGGCCTTGGGAACCCGCTCGGCAACTTTCACCTGCGCCACCCGCAGCTCCACTTTGGCGAAGTCGTCGATGGTGATCTTTTCGCCCGCCGCCGGTGGCGTCTGCGGAACACCCACCGTGGCCGTTGCCGGAGCCGGAGGCAGCGCCGGCGCTCCGGCTGTCTGCCGCGCATCCTCGCGTGCCGGCCCCTTGCCGCCGATCGTCTCGCGGACCGTTTCCGCGACCGCCCCTTCCAGCGCCAAAATCGCCGCCGTCTCGTTGGTCGATTCGGCCATGGCCACGGCCAGACCGTCGATCAGTGAGTGCAGCTTCGAGATGCGCCCCTTCTGCTGCTCTCCGCCCTGCTCCGCGCCGGGCTTCGCTGTCGGCGCCTCGGTCGCTGCCGGCTTTTCCTGATCGCTGATCGCTGCTCGCTGATCGCTGCTCTTCTCCATCTCGTTCATGCGCGTGATCGTCTCCTTATCGGCGCGAGGAAACAGCGGCGTCGCCGGGCCGAGTTTCGCCCCCGGCTTCAGTCCGCCCCACTCGAGGTTCCTCAAATCTGCTTTCTCGATGTCGCCCAGCCCCAGCTGCATCCAAACTTTCGCCGCCGCATCCGGAATCACCGGATACACCAGCGCCGTGACGATGCGGATCGCTTCAGCCGCCGTGTACAGCACGGTAGCCCGCAGCGCCTGCTGCTGCTCGTCGGTCACGCTCTCCGGCTGCTTCCAGGGTGCCGTCGCAGTCAGGTACCCATCGACGGCCGCGACCATCGCCCACGCCGTCTCCAACGCCCTCGAAAAATCCAGTGCGTCGAATGACTGTGAAAACGACGCTACCGCCCTGGGCAGTTCCACCGGCAGGGAACTCGCCTGGCTCGGCGTTCCTGCAACCGCCTCCGGCACCACCCCGCCAAAATATCTCCCGATCATCGCCAGCGTCCGGCTCACCAGGTTCCCGTACCCGTTCGCCAGATCCGAGTTGTACCGCTGCACCAGCGCGTCGAAGCTGAAGCTCCCGTCCTGCCCAAAGACAATCTCGCGCATCAGAAAATACCGCAGCACGTCAGCGCCAAACCTGTCCTGCTCGGACTTCGCCAGTTCCGGCTTCAGCGCGCCAAAGCCCCCCAGAATCGTCTCCGCCCGCACGATGTTGCCGCGCGACTTCGACATCTTGTTCTCTTCAAAGAGCAGCCAGCCGTGCCCGACCACCCGCTTCGGCAGCGGCAGCTCGGCCGCCATCAGAAACGCCGGCCAGTAGACGCAGTGGAAGCGCGTAATCTCCTTGCCCACGATATGCAGATCCGCCGGCCAGAACTGATCGAACTTCGCCGTGTCGCTGCTGCCCCAGCCCAGCGCCGTAATATAGTTCGCCAGCGCATCCATCCACACGTAGATCACGTGCTTTTCGTCGCCGGGAACAGGTATGCCCCAGTTGAAGCTCGTCCGGCTCACCGAAAGATCCCGCAGCCCGCTCTTCACGAACGAAGTCACCTCGTTGCGGCGCGTCTCCGGCTGAATGAATTCGGGATGCTCCTCGTAAAACTCCAGCAGTTTGCGCTCAAACGCCGACAGCTTGAAGTAGTAGTTCTCCTCGTTCACCGTCTCGGTGATGCGCCCGCAGTCGGGGCACGGCGCGCCCGGCGGGACATCCACGTAGGCCTCATCGGACACGCAGTACTGCCCCGTGTACGACCCCTTGTAGATGTATCCCTTATCGCGCAGCAGCGCGAACAGCTTCTGCACCGCCTGCTTGTGGCGCGGCTCGGTGGTGCGGATAAAGTCGTCGTAGCTCAGGCCCATCCGGTCCCACAGCCCGCGAAACTCCGCCGCGACGCGGTCCGTAAACTCCTGCGGAGTGCAGCCCGCCTGCCGCGCCGAGCGCTCGATCTTCTGCCCGTGCTCGTCGGTGCCGGTCAGGAAAAACGTGTCGATGCCCAGCGCCCGCTTGCGCCGCGCAATGGCATCGGCCACCACCGTCGTGTAGGTGGTGCCGATGTGCGGGCGCGCGTTGACGTAGTAAATCGGGGTGGTGAGATAGAACTTTTCTGGCATGGGACAGCAGGATCTGCTGTCCCAATCTTAGCAGCGCGCAGAGAAGCCGCACCCGCTGCCGCCGCTCACGAATCAGTTCAGGTCCGCCAGTATCGCCTGCATGGTGAGCGTTATCGGCGTTCCGGGAATGGTCAGCGTCTCCACCGCTTTCCAGTCGCGCACGCTTGCGCCCTCGCACTGGTAACCGATCTTCCGCCGCGGATCCATCACCCACACCCCGCGCACTCCCATGCGGAAATACTCATCGATCTTGTCTTCCATCCGGGTAATCCGGTCCTCAGGGGACAAAATCTCCACGCATAACAGAGGCGCATGAGTAATCACCTGCTCGTCCGGAGCGTTTCGGTCCAGGACCACCACATCCGGCACCCGGTACTGCTCCGCCATGGTGCGCACCCGCAGCTCCGGGATTACCTGGATGCCGGCGCTCTGCCGCCAGCCGCTCAGCAGACGCACCAGAGCCCCCTGCCACGCCCCATGATCCTTTTCCCTCTTTTGTCTCTCCACCACTTCGCCGTTGACGTACTCGCGATCCGGCTCCCAGATCCCGTGCAGATACTGGTCGACAGAGATCACAGTGGTGCTCATCGGCTCACCTCATTCCGCTGCGAATATCGTAGCCCCGTCCTTCAGCCCTTTTTCTCCTCTGATTTAGAATCAATCTTTCCCGATCCAAACCGGTGGTCCCCGCGTGTATTTGGCCCAGCAAAAGCAGCTTGAGGAGCGCCTGCGAGCCGCTCTCCGCTCCCTCTATCAGATCGAGGTCGAGACCGTCGTCCTCGAGCAGCCGCCGGAGCTGGCCTTCGGCGAGCTCGCCACCCCGCTCGCCTTTGAGCTGGCCCGCAAGCTGCGCAAGGCTCCTAAGAAGATCGCCGAAGAGCTCGTCGCCGCCCTGGGTTCCGTGCCCGGTTTCTCAGGCTTCGAAGTCGCCGGCGCCGGCTACATCAACGCCCGCCTCGATCGCGCCGCCGCCGTCCAGTCGTTTGCAGCCGATTCCGCCGCCGCGAGCGAGTGCCCGGCCGGCCAGGCCCACGCGTTGGTCGAGCACACCAGCATCAATCCCAACAAGGCTGCCCACATCGGCCACCTGCGCAACGCCATCCTCGGCGACACCTTCGTTCGCCTGCTCCGCGCCGCCGGGCACAAGGTCGACGTGCAGAATTACATCGACAACACCGGCGTCCAGGTGGCCGACGTCGTGGTGGGGTTGATGCATCTCGAAGACCTCAATCTTGCCGGCGTTGAGGAGATCATGTCCGAGCTCGCCGATTCCGGCCAGCGCATCGACTTCTATTGCTGGGACCTCTACGCCCGCGTCTCCCAGTGGTACACCGCCGATCCGGCCCACGCCGATGCCCGGAAGAAGACTCGTCTCGACACCCTCCACGCCCTCGAAGCCGGCGGCAACGAAACCGCGCAGATCGCCGAGCTGGTCTCCACCGCCATCCTCCGCCGTCACCTCGAAACCATGCTGCGCCTCGGCATCGAGTACGATCTGCTCCCGCGCGAAAGCGAGATCCTGCACCTCCACTTCTGGGACCTCGCCTTCGAGCAGCTCAAGGCCAAAGGGGTCCTCTACTTCGAAACCGAAGGCAAGAACAAAGGCTGCTGGGTGATGAAGAGAGGGACTGGCCGTCCAGGCGAACCGCTTCGCGAATCCACCGCGGACGGCGAAGACGAAGACTCACTCGGCGGGGAACCCGACGAAAATGCCAAGGTCATCGTCCGCTCCAATGGCACCGTTACCTACGTCGGCAAGGACATCGCCTATCACCTCTGGAAATTCGGCCTCCTCGGCCGCGACTTCGCCTACCGCCCCTTCTTCCGCTACCCCGACCGCGAGTGTTGGATCTCCGCCGAGACTGGCGAGCCGAACCATCCCCGCTTCGGCGGCGCCGAGGCCATCTACAACGTCATCGACTCGCGCCAGGCCGACCCCCAGGCCAACGTCATCGAGGCCCTCCGCGGCCTGGGCTACACCGAGCAGGCATCGCGCTACACGCATTTCTCCTACGAGATGGTCGCGCTCACCCCGCGCTGCGCCATCGAGCTCGGCTACGACGTCTCCCCGGAAGACCAGCAGCGCGCCTGGATCGAGGTGTCGGGAAGAAAAGGCTTCGGCGTCAAAGCCGACGACCTCATCGACAAGCTCATCGCCGCCACGCGCGCCGAGGTCGACTCGCGCCACCCTGAGCTGAGCGAAGCCGACCGCGACCGGACCGCCCGCGCCATCGCTGTCGGCGCGCTGCGCTATTTCATGCTCCGCTTCACGCGCAATTCCGTCATCGCCTTCGACTTTAAGGACGCGCTCAGCTTCGAGGGCGAAACCGGCCCCTATCTGCAATACGCCGTCGTGCGCACGCGCAGCATATTCCGCAAGGCCGGAACCACTCCGGAACAAGCGCTCGCCGCGCTCGCCGGCGTCGACGTCGCGCCGTATCTCACCGGCCCCGGCTCGGAAGGCATCTGGGAAGTCTGGCTGCGCGCCGGCAAAACCACGCTGCTGCTCGACCAGTGCATCCAGACCGCCGAGCCGGCCTACCTGGCCAAACACGCCTTCCAGCTTGCGCAGGATTTCAGCAATTTCTACCGCCTCCACCACATCCTCAGCGAAGAGGATCCCACCCGCAAGGCGCTTCTCCTCGCCACCGCCGCCGTCACCCAGCGCGAATTGATCCGCTCCCTGGCATGGCTCGGCATCGATGCGCCGGAGGTGATGTAGTCAGGGCCGAGCCAAGCGTGTAGCGTTGAATGCTGAACTACGGGCTTTTTGAGTTTGAAAGAAAGATGAAGCGATCCCTGAGTTGTCTTGCTCCACTGCTGCCGCTGATTGGCTGTCTCGCCTGCGTTCCCGCTCTCGCTGCCACCCACGTCTCCATCGCCCCCATTCCCGCGTCCATCCGCTCCGGCTACTTCACCGTCACCATCAACGGCCATCGCTCGCCCGTCGTCAACGCGGCCTCCAGCTACTACCTGCTCAACTTCGACGTCGACGGCCCCGCAACGATTTCCGTCCGCGCCCCCGACGCCCACTACTGGGACCGCGGCGTTGAAATCCAGCCCATGCGCTACGGCATCCGCCCGCGCCGCCAGGGAGCGGTCATCACCTTCCGCATCCCTGGCCCCGTCAAGCTCTCCATCTCCCGTCCCGGCGACCACTTTGCCGACGCGCAGATGCTCTTTCTCCTCGGCAGCCCGCCCGACCGCTCCGGCATCACCGCCTCCACGCCCGGCGTTCGCTACTACGGCCCCGGCGTGCATCGCGAAGCCATCGATGCGCATTCCGGCGACCGCATTTATCTCGCCCCCGGCGCGGTTCTCTTCGGCTCGCTGAATTTCTGGCAGGTGCGGAACGTCCACGTCTCCGGCCGCGGCCTCGTCATCTACGATGGCCCGCAGAACCCCAACGACGATACCGGCTGGATGCACAAGCGCGACTGGCACTGCATCGTCATGGATCAGGCCAGCAACATCGAGATCGACGGCATCACCTGCATTGTGCGCAGCCGCACCTGGCAGATCCAGATGACCGATTCCCGCCACATCGGCTTCTACAACGTGAACGTCATCGGCGGCAATCCCCACAACGCCAATCAGGACGGCATGGACTTCATCGGCTCCAGCGACGCCACCGTCCGCGACTGCTTCATCCGCGCCTCCGACGACGACTTCGCCATCATGGGCAACTGGGATGGCTACACTCGCGACGCGATGCTCGCGCCCGGCGAGCCGGTCACCAACATCACCATCGAAGACAGCACTCTCTCCACCAGCATCTCCAACACCGTTCGCTCCGGCTGGCCGCAGAAGACGTTTGAGAGCGCCAACATCGTGCTGCGCGACCTTGACGTCATCCACTCCGGCTACGGCGCCTGCGTCGTGCCCTTTTCGTTCCTGGAGATGTGGACCGATCCCGACGGCATCGAGACTCACACCGACTACCGCATCAGCGACATTCGCCTCGAGGATTACTACTCGCTCCTCCAGATTCGCCAGCCGCATTCTCAGGTGCGCGGCATCGTCTTCTCGAACGTCACCGCAATGGATGGTCCGCCGATGGTGCCCTCAGTCCTCGCCGGCAATGTGAGCAGCGTCGCGCTCGATGGCATCCGCACGTTAGGCAACGTCGCGGCGAATAATGCCGATATTCCGCTGGACGTGAGCGGTCGCGCAGCCGAGCCGATCTACGAGCCTGGCCCTGTCGATGCGAGCTTCGACTACGCGCCGGGTTTGATCCGCCCCCGCGAGCCCGTCACCTTCCGCGTGGCCACCCCCGGCGCAGGCTGGCGATATCAATGGCTCTTTGGCGATGGAACCACGGCTTCAGGCGCGGTCGTGCGCCATGCTTTTCCCGATGCGCAGGGCACACTGCTCGACGGCTCAGGCCGCTTCCGCGTACTGCTGCGCGCATGGAAGCCAGGCGCCAGCGATGTCTGGGCCTCGCGCTCCGTGGTCGTGGCCCGTCAGGCTCTGCCCGCCGTGGAAGCCCCCACCACGCTCGCTCCCGGCCTTTCCTCGACGAACACGGAGCAGGGAACTGTCTGGGAAGGCTGGCTGCGCGTCCCCGCGGACGGCGGCTACACGATGACGCTGCTCACCAGCCGCGTAGCCACGCTCCAGATCGACGATCTTCCCACCGCGCACAGCCCCGCGCTGCGCATGCAAGTCTGCGGATCGCCCGGTGACGCCGTGCAGGCCACGCGCCTCAGCGCTGCACTGCGCGCGGGCCTGCATCGCATTCGCATCGAACTGAGTCAAGGTGTCGAGAATGCCGCGACGGGAGAAGCCGGCGAGCCGGAGCTCTACTGGCAGGCTCCGCAAACGCCGCTCGGACCCGTTCCGGCAGACGCTCTCGTCCACAGCCCCGGCCAACTAGCCACTAGCCACTAGCAACTAGCCACTGGCAACTAGCAACCGGCAACTAGCAACTAGCCACTGGCAACTAGCCACTAGCAACTAGCCACTGGCAACTGGCCACTGGCTTCTACTGGTGCAGGAACTTATCCACCGGCTGCATCCGCGGAGACATTGGAATGCCCTCGTCCGATCCCGGGCTCACGCGCGCCTGATTGTCATTCGGGGGCTGCATCCCATCCGCACCCGCGGCCGTCGGCGAGCCGGGAACCGGCGGAATGCCGGTTGCGACCGAAGCAAATTCCGGATTCGGATGCGCCACCGTGGTCAGGTCCGAGGCATATTCGTACCCGGAATGCAGCTTGTTCACCCGTCCGGTCTCGCATCCGGTCAGAGGCAATGCGCCCAGGGCCAGCACCAGCCCCGCTGTCAGCAACGCCGTCGCTGATTTCATAATCCTCCCAACTTCGCGTGCGAGCGCCTGAGGTCTCGCTGAGGAACAACGAACGAATTTTATCCTGCGCGAGCCTCATTGATCCATCGTCGCGCGGATCGCCGAAAAATAAGGCTCGGGCAGCGCGCATTTTTTCATCTCGCGATCCACCACCACGTGCACCGTCTCCGCTTCCGCCAGCAGCACCGGCTCGCCATTGCGCCGCGCCAGCAACCGGTAGGCAAAGCGGATCACCGAAGTGCGCAGTCCCGCCAGGCGCGTTTCAATCGTCACCTCGTCGTCGTAGCGCGCCGGCGATTTGTACCGGCACGTCGCCTCCACCACCGGCAAATGGCAGCCGTCGTCGATCTCCATCTGCTTGTATTCGAAGCCGAGCTGGCGCAGCAGCTCCACCCGGCCGATCTCGCACCAGACGAAGTAATTGGCGTAATAGGCCACGCCCATCTGATCGGTCTCCGCATAGCGGACCCGCACCGTGGTGGTCGAAACGGACATAGTGGCTATCTTACGCAACGCCCGCGGAGACACGAACGCGCAACGGCGCCGCCTGAGTGGCGCTCGCGATCAGTTGGGGAAGGAGTGCGCGTCGGCCAGCGTTCCCGGCAAAGGAGCCGGCGCGTTCCCGGCCGAGGCGGACATCGGTGTTACCGACGCGGTGCTGGCTGGCAGCGTATCGTCCTTCGGCCCCAGGCCCAGCTTGATCAGCGCGCGCGAGTCCGGAACCAGCTTGGTCTGCCAGCCGTGATCCGCCTGATACTTCTCCATCGCGGCTTCGGTGGTCGCATCCCACTCGCCCGACGCTGGCGCCGAAAGATAGTGCTCGCGAATCAGCGCGTCCTGGATCTGCGTTGCGCGCTCGGGATCGATCTGCCGCTGTCCCCGCACTTCGCGCACGTGATGGCGCAGGTGGTGGTGGTGACGAGTATGCCCCGAGGTAGCCGACCGGTGCGTACGGGTCGCGAAGGAGGGAGTTGCAATCAGAAGTGCGCCAAGCACGATCGCCTGGCAGGCACGGAAAAAAAGCATACGCTACAACCTCAAAGAAATCTGTGCCCTGGCGGTCTTTATTGCTGAAGGGTACAAGGGACTTCGTGAAAAATCAACCAAAAGTGAAGGGCCCCCGAAACTTTCGGGAGCCCTCTTTCCGGGACTTGGATGCCGGTGCCGAAGTGGAAGGTCGCCTGCCTCTAGGGCAAAGTGCCCCCGACGACGTTGTTGCCGCTGTTCGGGTTCTGCGGATCCACAATGTCGAAGACCACATCATCGCCCGAATGCAGCCCGGAAACAGCCTGCTCGAACTGCTGCACATTGTTCACCGGGTGCCGGTTGACCGAAATGATCACCCCGCCCTGGAAATCGCCCACCCCGATTTGGTCGCCGAACGACCCAGGTTTCACGGACTGGATCAGCACGCCATGCAGCCCGGCCGGCGACCCCTGCGGCAGCTCGGTGACCGTGATGCCCAGCTTCGCGGGAGCAACCTGAGGATTGTTCTGGTTCCCACTGCCCTCGCCCGCCTGCGCGCTGGCCTGCGCTGCTGCCTGCACCTTATCCCAGTCCCCAATGGTGACTGTGGCGTGCATCTCTTTCCCGTCGCGCAGGTAGCCGATGTCCACCTGATCCCCCGGCTTGTGCGACGAGATGATATTCACCAGCTCGTCCCCATCCTTAATCGGATGGCCATCGACGCTGACGATCACATCGAGCGGCTTGAGCCCCGCGTTCGCGGCCGGTTGGCCCGGATCGACTCGGCCGATCAGCACGCCCTGCCCGTACTCGCGCGCGATCGCTGCGTTCGGATTCGCGTTGAAGCTGATGCCGATGCTTCCCCGCACCACCTTGTGTTCCGGCCCGATCAGCTGGTTGTAGACGTTGACCACCGTGTTCGACGGCAGCGCGAAACCGATGCCCTCATTGCCCGCCGACTCCGTGTAGATCGCCGTATTGACGCCGATCACCTCGCCCGCCATGTCGATCAGCGGCCCGCCGCAGTTGCCCGGATTGATGGCTGCGTCGGTCTGCAGAAAGTGCTGGAACTCGCCCGCCGGGCCCTGCTCCACCGTGCGGTTTTTCGCCGAAATGATGCCCGCGGTCACGGTGTGCTCCAGCTGGAACGGTTCGCCGATCGCAACCACCCAGTCGCCTACCTGCGTGCCGTCCGAATTGCCCATCTTCTCCACCGGCAGCGGCGTGTCCGTATGAATCTTCAGCACCGCGAGGTCGGTCTGCTTGTCGATGCCCACCACCTGCGCCGGCCGCCCCTGGCTGCCCTCCGGATCGCCGGCCAGACGCACGTAAATGCGGTCCGCCTTGTCGATCACGTGATCGTTGGTGATGATGTACCCGCGCGGATCGACGATGAACCCGGAGCCCAGAGACTCCCGTTCCTGATCGCTTTCATCCCCCCCGCCCATTCCCGGGTTCTGGCCGCCGAAGAAGCGGTTGAAGAAGTCCTGCAGCCCGCCCTGGGGATTCTGATCGTTGTCGCCCCCGTTGCCGTCGTCCCCGGGCCCCTGCTGCTGGGGGTTCAGCGGCTGCATCCCGTGGGGACCGTGATGCGGATTCTGGTTGGGCAGAATCTCGGTGTTGATGTTCACCACCGCCGGTGCGGTTTCCTTCGCGATGCGCGTAAAGTCCGTGGCCAGATCGCGCGGAGCCGGAATCTTGAGCGGGGTCGCGTCCGAACTGTTGACCGCCGACTCCTGGCCGCGCACGTTGTTGGCTACCACCGAGCCGACCAGAATGCCGGCCGTGAGCGTTCCCAGGATGGTAAAGGTCGAAGCGAGACGGTTATAACGGAACCGCTCAAAAAGGGATTTCATTCGGATCGTACCTCGTCGCTTTCTTAATATGCCGGTGCAGCGGTCCCAGGCTCCAGTATAGAGCTTGTGAAATTGGGCGGATTGGCGCTGCCGAATTCCGAAAGCCGCCCCTGGCCGCAAACCCCCGGCTCGCCTCTTCCGGCGATTTGCTGTTAGACGCAGTTCGCCGCGCCGCAGTTACATTCCGTGAGCAGGGGCTCGGTGCCTTTAAGTGAGTGGGACGCCTTCGTGCGCCGTTGGTTGCACGCCGGCGGGGATAAATTCCGTAACCGCGATGCCGGCCAGAATCAGCAGCGCGCCGGCGCTCCCGCGGCGTCCCAGACCCTGCCCGAGAAACACAAACGAAGTCAGCCACGCGAACACCGGTTCCATCGCCAGAATCAGCGCGGTATGCGTGGCGGGCAGGTGCCGCTGGGCCCAGGTCTGCACCGCGAATGCGACCGCCGTCGCCAGCACTGCCGTCACCGCAAGAGCGATGAAAAGCCGCGGCGTCCACCGCACCCAGGGATGTTCGAAGAGCGGCAGGCTCGCCGCCATGAAGACCGTGCAAAAACCGATCTGCAGGATCGCCAGTTGCTCGAAGTCCACGCGCGGCGAGCAATGCGCCAGCGCCAGCACGTGCAGCGAGAACCCCAGCGCGCAGCCAAAGGTCAGCAGGTCCCCCAGCCCGATCGAGCGAAAATCGAACGTCGCTCCGGCGGGAGTGGTCAGCAGCACGATCCCGACAAACGCCACCAGCGCCCCCAGCCACGCATTCCAGTGCGGCGCCCCCACATGCCGTACCCGCAGCCCCGGAATCGCCGACAGCACCGGCACCAGCACCACCACCATCCCCGTAATGAACGCCGACTTCGATGGCGTCGTCAGCCGCAGCCCCGCCGTCTGGAACTGGTACCCCATGGCCAGGCAAAATCCCACCAGCGCTCCGCTGGCCAGCGCGCGCCGGTCCATGCGGCCAAAATGGCCGCGATAAATCAACGCCAGGCAGATAAACGCCAGCGTCATGCGCAGCAAATTGAAGAGCAGCGGAGAAATGTCCGCGAGCGCGCTCTTCACCAGCACAAACGTCGATCCCCAGATGAACACCACCGCCAGCAGCAGCAGGTGCGCGCGGAACGAGCGAGGATGTGCGGTGGGCGTCGTGGACATGATCTGTAGATCGAAAGATGCCCGGACAGGATATCCGGATTCGCCGCGCTTGCCGGGATGCACACAGCGGCCGCTCTCCGAAGCTACCCGGCTTCCGAATGATCGTCAGCCTTCCGTTGCCGCAGCCGGCTCCGACTCGGTCGCCTCCTGCGGCCGTTCAATTTCCTCCGCCACCCCGTAGACGCACAGAATCTCCCCCGTCTCCGAGAATCGCGGCCCTCCCCGCGAGCGCACCCGTGTCCACCCGCCTCCCGCCTTGCGTACGCGATATTCCACGTCGATTGCGACCCCGGATTCCAGCGTTTGCCGAATCGCCTTCCTCGTATGCGCGCGGTCTGCCGGATGCAGCATCCGCATCCACCCGTTCCCCATCGCTTCCTGCAGCGGCTGCCCGGTGTACTCTTCCCAGCGCGGGCTGGCTTCGATCACTTCTCCCTTCGCGTCCAGAACCCAGGGAACATGCGGCCCCAGTTTCATCATGTGGCGAAAATGGTCTTCGCTCTCGCGCAGCGCCTCTTCCGTCCGCTTGCGCTCCGTCACATCCATCACCGCCACCGACACGCCCTGAACCTCTCCGCCGGCATCCAGCACCGGCCGGTACGAGACCATGATGGTCTGGCTCCGGCCATCCGGACCCGGTGGTTTCGTGATCTCGATACCGCTGATGGATTCGCCCTGGAGAGCGCGCCGGATAAACGGCTCGACCCGCGGAAAGATGTGCGGGATCACTTCGGCGACCTTGCGGCCCAGGTGCGCCGCGGCAGGCAGGCCGTTCATCTGCACCAGTTGCCGGTTCAGGCTTCTGTACCGCAGCTCCCGATCGATGAACGCCAGGCCCACCGGCGCCCCGTCGTAGATCGCCTGCAGTTGCGATACCCGATTCGCCGGCAGCCCCTGCAGGCTGGCCAAAGCATTGCCATCCTGCGGCGACAGCGCCGCCGAAAGGCTCTCCCACGGCCCGCGAGCCAGCACCCCATCGATCTCCTCCGCCGCCACGGGCTGCCCGTAATACCATCCCTGCGCCAGGTCGCAGCCCATCCAGAACAGGATCTCGGCCTGCTCCAGCGTCTCCACCCCCTCGGCCACCGTCATCAGCCGCAGGCTCTGCCCCAGCCCGATCACCGCCGCCACAATCTCCCGGCTCTCCCGCTTCTGCGTCATCGAGTGGACAAAGCTCTGATCCACCTTCAGCTCGTCGAACGGCAACGCGTGCAGGTGCGTCAGGCTGGAGTAGCCCGTGCCAAAGTCGTCGAGCGCCAGCCGGCAGTGCAGCGCCTTCAGCGACTGCGCGACCGCCGCGGCCCGCGCCAGATCGTCCGCCAGGGCGCTCTCCGTAATCTCCACCGTCAGCCGGTCCAGCGGGAACCGCCCCGCGCGCGCGGCTGCTTCCAGGCGGCGCGGCAGCTCCCGGTCCAGCAGTTGCGTCGGCGACAAATTGAACGAGAGCATCAGCCGGCTTTCGGTCACGGCCGCGCAGGCAAAAGCCCGGCTCAGATGGGATGAAAAGGGGCGTACCTTCCTGGTACGTGCTCTGAGCACAGATATTCCATCCGAGGGAGGTACGCCATGAAGGTCCACGTAGGAGTAGATCTTCACCAGAGATTTTGTTACCTGA
>JBATVK010000108.1:0-180476 GCA_049671725.1 Acidobacteriaceae bacterium | reverse complement strand
CTGCTGGCCCAGGAAGCTCTGGCCCACGCGGAGAAGCGCGGCTGGCGCCTGCTCGACCACCCCGAGCGGCTCACCGTCGAAACCATCGACTCCCTTTGCCTGCGCATCGCCCAGCAGCGTCCGCTGCTCGCCCGTCTGGGCGGCCGCCTGGAGCCCACCGAGAACGCCGCGCCGCTCTACAGTCTCGCCGCGCGCCGCACCCTCCAGCGCCTCGGCAGCGCCGATACCGCGCTCGACGAAGCTCTCGCGCATCTTCTGGATCTCCGCGACAACCGCCTCGCCGACTGCGAGGCCCTGCTCGTCCACATGCTCAGCGTCCGCGACCAGTGGCAGCACATCTTCCCGCTCTCCGGCGCCATGACCGAGGACGACTGGGAGCGGGCCCGGCTGCACCTGCAGGCGCCGTTCACACGCGAGATTCGCCGCGTCCTCGGAGAAGCGTTCCGCCTCATCGACGCCGAGCCGAACCTGCGCGATGAGCTGCTTCCGCTCGCTCACTACGCCTGCGCCAACGGGAACGAACGGCTGTCGCTGCTGGCCGGCGTGCACTCGCTTTCGGCATCGATGCCGCTCGAACACTGGAAGTGCATCTGCGATCTGCTGCTTACCGATGAGCACGAATGGCGCAAAACGGTCGACAAGCGCCAGGGATTCCCCGCGGAGCGAACCGGCCGCGACGCGAAGCAGCGCAAAGACACCATGGTCTTCCTGCTCGGCCGGCTGCGCCAGATGCCGCAGCTTCTCGCCCATCTCGCCGCCATCCGCGGCCTCCCGCCCTCTTCCTACAGCGCCGCGCAGTGGATCACCCTCCGTTACCTCTGCACCGTGCTCCGCCACGCGATCGCCGAGTTGCGCGTGGTCTTCGCCGAGCAGAATGCGGTCGACTTCACGGAGATTTCTCTCGCCGCGCTCCAGGTCCTGAAGGAGAGCCCGGAGCGCATCCTCGACCTCGGCGGCAACGTGCGGCATCTGCTGGTCGACGAGTTCCAGGACACCTCGCGCCGCCAGCACGAACTCGTCTCGCAGCTGGTTTCCGCGTGGGACCCCGGCGACGGCCGCACCTGCTTCCTCGTCGGCGATCCCATGCAGTCCATCTACATGTTTCGCCAGGCCGAGGTCGAGCTCTTCACGCACGTTCGCGAGCACGGCATCGGGCTGCCGGGCGAGGACCTCGAGCAGCGCCATCGCTGCGACCCGGTGCAGCTCTCCGTCAACTTCCGCTCCCACGGCGGACTCACAGCGCCGCTGAACCAGTTCTTCCACGACATCTGTTCCGAGGCTGTTCCGACCGGCGCGGCTTCGGTTCCCTTCGCGCCCGCGACCGCTTCAACGCCCGCGCCCGGCGAGTCCGCGGTCCACGTTCACCCGCAAATCGTGGGCTCCGGCAATCGCCGCCTCACGCAGGAGGAAACCCGCGAGGCCCGCCACGAGGAGGCCCGCGAAGTCCTGCGTATCCTCGAGCAGCATCTGCCCCTCATTGAGCGCGCCCAGGCTACGAACTCCGAATACCGGGTCGCGGTCCTGGTCCGCGCCCGCACTCATCTCGCCGAACTTCTGCCTTTGCTCCGCGACCGCCGCATCCCGTTCCGCGCCGTGGAGATCGAGCGTCTCTCCGATCGCCAGGAACTGCTCGATCTGCTCTCGCTCACCCGCGCCCTGCTTCACCCCATGGATCGCGTGGCCTGGCTCGCCGTCCTGCGCGCGCCGTGGTGCGGCCTCACCCTCGCCGATCTCCATCGCCTCACCGGATCCGACGATCTCGCCTCCAAGTCCCTCACCGTCCTCGACCTCATCGATCGCAATCTTCCTTCGCTCTCGCCGGACGGTCAGCGCCGCCTCGCCCGCACCACGGAAATTCTGCGCCGCGCTCTCGACCTTCGCTGGCGCCAGTCCGAATTCCCTTCCTTCTGCTCGTGGATCGAGCGCACCTGGCGCACTCTCGGGGGCGCTTCCTGCGTCGACGCCACCGGCCTCGAAAACGCCCAGGTCTTCTTCTCGCTCCTCGACACGGTCACGCCGGACGGTCTGGCGCCCGCCACCGTTGCCTTCGACACCGAGATGCACCGCCTCTTCGCCGAACCCGATCCCGGCGTCAGCGAACGATGCGGCATCCAGCTCATGACCATCCACAAAGCCAAGGGTCTGGGCTTCGATGTGGTCATCGTCCCCGGCCTCGATCGCGCGGGCGCCGCCGACCCGCACCCGCTCGTCTGCTCGCTGGAGCGCGTCAGCCCGTTCTCTCCCGGCGAGACCGAATTTCTCATCGCCCCCATCGGCCTCAAGGGAGAAGAGAACGATCCGCTTTTCCAGTGGGTCCGCCGTCAGCGCCAGATTCGTTTCGATGAGGAGCGCAAACGCCTCTTCTACGTCGCCTGCACCCGCGCCCGCACCGAGCTGCACCTGCTGGGCACCGCCGTCGCTTCGGAGTCCGGCATCAGGCCCGAAAAATCCTCGAGTCTCCTCCACACCGCGTGGCCCGCTCTGCACGGCGAATTTGAGGCCGCGCTCACGCGCCAGGCGGCTCCGGACATTGCATCTCGCGTCCTGGCCTTCCCCGCCGCACCCGGTATTCTCGAGGAAGTGGCCGCCGCCGAAGCTCCTGCTCGGCCCGGGCTGCGGCGCCTGCGCCTCGAAGCAGATACGCGCCCCCCGACGGCAAATGTCACCGTCACGGTTCCATTTCTCTCCGCTCAGGCTGAAACCCGGGAATTCCGCCGCCCTCAGGGTCCGCGCCAGGCGCGCGCCATTGGATCAGCGGTGCACGCCCTGCTCCAGCGTCTCGGACCCTCCCTGCCGCGTCTCGGCGCCTCGCAGTTGCGTTCCCGCGCGGTCTCTCTGCTCCGGGCCGCTGCCCTTGGCGACGAGCCCCTCAGAACTGCAACCGCCGCTGTGACGAATATGCTTCTCGCCTGCGCTGCCGATCCCGTCTGCCGGTGGATTCTGTCCGCGCATCCGGAAGCTCAGTCGGAAGTTGCCTGGACCGGGTGGCTTCCCGGCGAATCCAGTTCGCGCCTGCGCACCCTCCGCGCCGACCGCGTCTTTCGCGCCGGCCCGGAACCGCTTGCCGAAGGCTCCGACTGCCTCTGGGTCATCGACTACAAGACCAGCGCCGCTCCGCAAGCCGACCGCGACGCCTTCCTGCGCGCAGAGCGCGAGGTCTATGCGCCCCAGCTGCGCGCCTATGCTGAGGCTCTCCGCGCGCTCCACGGGCCGCAAATCGCGCTGCGCCTCGGCCTCTACTATCCCACGCTCTCCGCGCTCGACTGGTGGCAGGACGAGCCGGGGCAGAAGACGACAGAGTTTTCCTGAAAAGAGAAAAAGAACGGATCCCGCAACTTCGGGGATCTACTTCGCGCCCGCAGCCTTGCTATTAGCGGCGGCCGTCCCCATGTGATGCCGGACGTCGGCGCCGCGCACCCAGAAGATCACGTCCTCCGCGATATTGGTCGCGTGGTCGGCCACGCGCTCCAGCGCCCGCGAGATCATGAGCGCATTCAGCGCCTGGGGCGCCACCGCCGGCTCCTTCTTCATCAGGTTCAGCAGCGTATAGTGGGCCCCGCTGTTCAGCTTGTCCACGCTGTCGTCCATCGACAGCACCGATTCGGCTATCTCGGCGTCGCCCTCGATGAAGGCCTGCAGCGCTTTGCGCACCATCGCGCCGGCCAGGTTCGCCGTGCGTGGGATGTCGATCGGCATCTCCGCCTCCGGAAACGCCTGCAGCTCACGCACCCGGTCGCTGATGGCCCGGGCAGAATCCCCCACCCGCTCCAGGTCGGCGTTGATCTTGATCACCGCCAGGATAAAGCGCAGGTCGATGGCCATGGGCTGCTCCATGGCGAGCAGGTCGAGGGCCATCTGGTCGATCTCGCGTTCCAGGCGATTGATCGCCATCTCCCCGCGATCCACCAGATCGCAGATCGAGAGATCGCGCACCCGGTACGCTTCCACCGACCGCTGGATCGACTGCTCGGCCATTCCCGCCATCACCAGCAGCTTTTCCTTCAGGTCATCCAGGTTTTGCTGAAAGCGGATGCGTACCATTATCCGAACCTGCCTGTAATGTAATCTTCCGTCCGCTTATCGCTCGGATTTGTGAATATTTTGTGCGTCGAATCGAATTCGATAAGCTTTCCGTTCAGAAAGAATCCGGTGCGCTCCGCGACGCGCGCCGCCTGCTGCATGTTGTGGGTCACGATCACGATGGTGTACTGCGACTTCAGCTCGAAAATCAGGTCCTCGATCTTCGCGGTCGACACCGGATCCAGCGCTGAAGCCGGCTCGTCCATCAGCAGCACCTCGGGATCCACGGCCAGCGCCCGCGCAATGCACAGCCGCTGCTGCTGTCCGCCGGAGAGGCTCGCCCCCGACTTCTTTTTCAGATCGTCCTTCACTTCTTCCCACAGCGCCGCGTGCTTCAGCGACCGCTCCACCACTTCCTCCAGCACCCGCCGGTTCCGGAAGCCGTTCAGCTTCAGCCCCGACGCCACGTTGTCGTAAATCGACATAGTCGGAAACGGGTTCGGACGCTGGAACACCATTCCGATCCGCCGCCGCACTTCCACGGCCGACGTTTCGCTGTAGATGTCCACCCCGCCCACTTTCACTTCGCCGGTCACGCGGGCAATGGGGTTGGTCTCATGCATGCGGTTCAGGCAGCGCACGAAGGTCGACTTGCCGCAGCCCGACGGGCCGATGAGCGCCGTCGCCTCATTTGCCGGTATGTGCAGCGTGATGTCTTCCAGCGTGTGATTGGCCGCGTACCACGCGTTCAGACGGTTCACCTCGATGCCGACGCCCATGCTTAGCTTGCCCCTTTCAGCACTCCGCGCGTCGTCACAAAACGCACCAGCGCCACTGAAACCACGATCAGCACGATCAGCACCAGCGATCCCGCCCACGCCAGCCGGTGCCACTCGTCATAGGGGGAAAGCGCGTACACATAAATCTGCAGCGGCAGGGCTTCAATCGGCTGGTTGATGGCCGTGCTCACGAAAGGATTTCCGAAGGCCGTGAACAGCAACGGCGCGGTCTCGCCGGCGACGCGGGCAAAGGCCAGCATGCACCCGGTAATCACCCCCGGCAGGGCCGTCTTGAGGGTGATCGACAGCACCGACCGCCAGTTGGGCACGCCCAGCCCCAGCGCCGCCTCGCGGATGGGATGCGGCACCATCAGCAGCATCTCCTCGGTCGTCCGCGCCACGGTCGGGATCATCATGATGCCCAGCGCCACGCCGCCCGCAAGCGCGGAAAAGCTCCTCTCCGGCGCAACGATCAGCGCATAGACCGCAATGCCCATTACGATCGAGGGCACTCCGTTCAGCACATCGGCGGTGAAGCGCACCATGTTCGAAAGTTTCGTCCCCCGCCCGAATTCGGAAAGATAAATCCCCGCCGAGATCCCCATGGGCACGCCCATCGCGCTGGCGATCACCAGCAGCACCGCCGAGCCCACAATGGCGTTGACCATCCCGCCGCCCATTTCGCCCACCGGAGCAGGCGTCTTCGTAAAGAAATTCCAGTTCAGCGAGCTGGCGCCTTTGTAGACCAGATCCAGAAAGATGGCCACCAAGGGCGCGATCACCAGAATCGTCGCACCCACGGCCAGCCATGTCGCCATGTGGTTCGCAAACCACCGCCAACGCCGATTGGTTGCGCTCGACTGCAGCTGGCTCGCCATGGTTCTACGCCGTCCTCGCCGGAGTCCCGCGGGTTACCGCCCACACCAGCAGCCGCGCCAGGATATTCACCACAATCGTGACAATAAACAGCGCGAGCCCAATCTCGATCAGCGCGCTGCGGTAGGTGTCGTCCGCCGCCTCAGCGAATTCGTTGGCGATCACGCTGGCCATGGTGGCCGCCGGCGCCAGCAGCGACTTTGTAATGGTCGGGCTGCTCCCGATCACCATGGCCACCGCCATGGTTTCGCCCAGGGCGCGGCCCAGCCCCAGAATGATCGACCCCACGATCCCGATGCGCGCATTTCGCAGCACGCCCATCCGGATCATCTCCCAGCGGGTCGCCCCCAGGGCCAGCACCGCCTCCCGCTGCGTGTGCGGCACCGCCGACATCACTTCCCGGGTGAGCGACGAGATGATGGGCAGGATCATGATCGCGAGAATCACCCCTGCCGCGAACAATCCCAGCCCGAAGTCCGGAGCCACGAACAGCCCCGTCCATCCCAGACCTTTGATCAGCACCGGATCCACGTAATTGCGCAGCAGCGGCACCAGCACAAAGATCGCCCACAGCCCGTACACCACGCTCGGAATTGCGGCCAGCAGCTCGGTCAGGAACGAAAAAATTCCCCGCAGGGCTTTCGGGCACATCTCCGTCAGGAAGATCGCCACGCCCACCGCCAGCGGCACCGCCAGAACCAGCGCCACCAGGGAGGACACAATCGTCCCATAGATAAACGGAAGCGCCCCGTAGTTGTCGATGACCGGGTTCCACGCGCTGCCCACGAAGAAGCCGAAGCCAAACTTGTGCAGCGTGATCTGGGAGTGCGTGACCAGCTCGGTGGCGATCAGCGCTACGATCGCGAAGATACTCAACGCACAGGCCAGCATCAGCCCCCGAAAGGTGCGATCGGAGAGGCTCGAGCTGCCGCGGCTCTGCAGGAAGCTGCGCACCGTCGATGGCGACGACGGACCAGCCACCGACACGATCCCGCCTACGGGCGCGGCGTCGGAGGGCTTCGGCTCGCGGGGTTCCTGGATGCGCAGGGCCACAACTCCCCTAACCTACCCTGCAAATTTGAATGCCACGTTAATCTCTATGAAAAACAAGGAAATATCCGCCCTCTGCGCGGCCTTATATTGAGATCGGTTACGATCTTTCCGTCTGGAAAGCCCACCGGCCCCGCAGAAACCATCCGTCCCTCTCGGGGAGCAGGCAACCCCGGCCCCGGATCCCCGAATCCAACTTACGACCCAAGTTTATCTTCAGCTTTCGGGAAATCGGCTCTTAACCTGCCCATGGCCCTCGCGCGAACCGCGTCTCCGAGAAGCACCGTCAGCCTCCCCGTCCCGTCGAATGGGGCACTCCCCATCCCGTCAGCCATCCCCGCTTTCCTCGTTCGCGCCGTGCGCCCCGGAATGCTCCTGCTTTGCGTTCTGGCAGTCGCCGCGAGCTGCCCGGCGGCCACGCTCATCCCCGCCACCGGTGGCACAAATGCCACCAAGCAGCTCAAGGATCTCTCCCTCGAACAGCTCGGCAACGTCGAGGTGACCACTTACAGCAAAACCCCCACCGAGCTCTGGAACACCCCCGCAGCGGTTTACGTGCTCACCCACGACGACATTCTCCGCTCCGGCGCGACCTCCATCGCGGAAGCCCTGCGCCTCGTTCCTGGGGTCGAGGTCGGCCGCATGAGCTCCAATTACTGGGCCATCGGCATCCGCGGCCTGCAGAACCAATTCTCCAAATCCGTTCTCGTCCTCGTCGACGGGCGCAGCCTCTATACCCCCCTGCTGGCCGGCGTTTACTGGGACGTCCTCGACATGCCGCTCGACGACATCGACCACATTGAGGTCATCCGCGGTCCCGGCGGAACCATCTGGGGGCCCAATGCCGGCAACGGCGTCATCAACATCATCACCAAAGGCGCCGGCGAAACCCAGGGCGTCCTCGCCGATGCCCTCATCGGCAACGAGGACCGCACCATCGACGACCTTCAGATCGGATCGACCTCCCACAAAATCGCTTTCCGCTTTTACGGGCGCGGATTCGAGCGCGCCGCCGAATACCACAGCGACGGCATTAACGAGGACGCCTGGCATCAGGAGCGCGTCGGCTTCCGCGCCGGCGAGGTCTCCGGTCCGAATACCTGGTTCCTCGAGGGCGGCTCCTACCGCGGCGACTCGCCCCACATCATCGGGACCACCCCCGTCTATGACGCGACCTCGGGGGGCAACCTCAACTTTCGCTGGGAGCGCAATTCGCCCAGCGGCAACGGCCTCTACGTCCAGGCGTATTTCGACCGCACCCTGCGCGACCAAACCCTTCTCGGCGAGACCCGCAACACCATCGACGTGGATTTTCTCCAGCACTTTCACGTACCGGGCCACCAGCAGATCACCTATGGCGGAGGGCTGCGCTGGAGCCCGTACCACATCCTCGGGGAGCTCCCCTACGACACCATCCTCCCTGCCCTGAACACCGATCACGTCGTTACGGCTTTCGCGCAGGATGAAATCCAGCTGCGCCCAAATGTGAAAGTCACCGGCGGTCTCAAGCTGGAGGAGAACAACTACAGCGGCGTCGACCTGCAACCCTCCGGCCGCGTTCTCTGGCTGGTCCGCCCGCACCAGGCGCTCTGGGGCGGCATCACCCGCGCCGTCACTACCCCTTCCGACCTCGAGGAAGGCCAGTACATCCACGTCGGCATCGTCCCCACCTTCTACCTCCAGGTCCTGGGCAATCACAGTTTCATGTCGGAAGATGTGATCGGCTACGAAGGCGGCTACCGCGGCCTCTTCGGCGACCGACTCTACGTCGATCTCTCCACCTTCTGGAACCAGTACAGCAATCTGCAGAGTTTCAGCGCGCCCTTTTTCACCGCCCCAGCCCCCGGTGTTACTTACGAGAACATCGAATATGAGAATCAGATCTCCGGTTCCACTTCGGGCTTCGAGCTGGCCCCGCGCATCACCCTGACAAATGGATGGCGCCTGACTACCGGCTACTCCTTCGTCAGCTCCGATTTCTCCGCCAGCGGACCCACGTCCAACATCAGTTCCAGCGGCTCCGTCGATACTTACGAACACTCCACCCCGAAGCACCAGGTCTTCGCGCAGTCCACCATGGATCTGCCGCACGGCTTCCAGTTCGACCAGACGCTCCGCTTTGTCAGCGATCTGCCCGCCCAGAAGGTTCCGGCCTACGAGACCATGGACCTGCACCTCGCAAAATCCCTGGGCCGCGACCTGGTGCTGGAAGCCGTGGGCCAGAATCTCTTCCAGCCCCGCCACCTCGAATGGGGCACCGGCGATCCCACCCAGCCGGACGTCGCTATCGAGCGCGCTGCCTACGTCCAGCTCACCTTCCACACGCGCTCCAATTCCGCGCCCTGAGCCGCTGCGCTTCCGGTCTGTTACCCTGTTGCCCCGGAGGTCTCGATGGCCGCCAGTTCCCGTCCGCTCTCCGTTACCCTTATCGCGTGCCTGTACATCTTCGTCGGGGTCGGCGCCCTCATTGGCCACTTCCACGAACTCGTCACCCGCCAGCCCGACTGGGGATGGGTCCTGCTCACCGAAGTCCTGGCGATCGTTATCGGCATCTTCCTTCTGCGCGGTCAGAACTGGGCGCGCTGGCTTGCCCTCGCCTGGATGGCTTTCCACGTCGCCCTCAGCGCGTGGCCATCCTTCCGGATGATTCCCACCGCCATCCATGCCGGCTTCTTTATTCTGATCGCGCTGGTCCTGCTGCATCCCTCGGCCAGCCGCTACTTCCGCGGCACCTCGCCGGCGCAGGGCGCGTAAGCGCGTCCGCGTGGACGGCCAGTCCTAACTCGTCGGTATCACCAGATACTGCTCCAGCTTCCCGTCCGGCTCCGTGTAGGTGGTAATCGTCAGCACCCGAGCGCTGTTTGGGAACGTCACCCGGAAGGACCGGAAAGTCATCCCGCCGCGCAGCTCTTCACCCGTCTGCTGCACGCGCGACGGTTGGCCCAGCGGAGCCAGGCTCGATTGATAATCTGCCAGCGCCTGCGCGTCGAAGTACGCATTGCACCACGGCGTAAACAGGCTGCGGTCGATCTTCCCCTGCTGGAAGTCCTCGAACAACTGCTCCGCCTGCTGCTCCGCGGCTGACGCTGTCTGCGTCGAGATGCCAAGCAGCAGCGGCGCTACCTCGCGCGCAATGTCTCCCGCCGCGCGGCTCGCATCCTCGTTCGTCAGGACCGCAATGGCCACCTTGTCCTTAGGGAACACCATGTTCTCCGCGACAAATCCCGATACCTCGCCCGAGTGCGCCACGTAGGCGTGTCCCTGGAGGGTGTTCACGTCCACTCCCAGCCCGTAGTGGGTGTTGGTGCCGTCCTTCAGCAGCACCGGCGTTTCCAGCTCGTCGTACGACTTCGCCTGCAGCAGCGACCGGTCGATCAAACTGATGTCCCACTGCGCCAGGTCGTACGCCGGCATCGCCAGCTCACCCGCTGCAAACATCCACCCACGCCCCTCAATGGGAGCCGGGCGCAGCGGCCCCAGCGCGTACCGCATGGTCCCTTCGGCGTCCGGCGCGGTCAGCTTCGTCGTGTCCTGATCCCACACCTGCTCCATGCCCAGCGGCGTGAAGATGTGTTCGCGCAGGAACTGCATCAGCGGCTCCCCGCTTACCTTCTCCACGATCCGCCCTGCGATGACAAAGTTCGTGTTGGAGTACTGCCACTTCGTCCCCGGATCGAAATCCAGCGGCTTCTTCCCCCATGTGTCGAGGATGTGGTCGACCGTCGTCGGCTTCAGCATCGGCGGCATGTCGTAGTCCTCCGGCCAGTAATCCTGGTAGCCCGAGGTGTGCGACAGAACCTCCCGCAGCGTCACTTCGTTCGCCCGGGTCAGGTCGGGCAGCCACTTGCTCACGGGATCGTCCAGGCTCAGCTTGCCCTGCTGCTCCAGCATCAGCACCGCGGTCGCGGTGAACTGTTTCGAGATCGATCCAATCGAATACCGCATCGCCGGAGTGGCCATCACGGCTCCGCCGCCGGTCAGCGACCCGTCGGCGCCCAGCCGCGCTGTGCCATACGCCTGGGTGTAGGCAATCTGGCCATCCCGGACAACCGCCACCGACGCGCTCGGCACCCCGGTTTCGGCCAGCACCTGCCGCGCCACCTGGTCCACCTTCTGCTGAAGATCGGCCGGCAGCGTGTTCACCACCAGCCCCGCCGGCTCCGGCGCCGGCTGCTGCGCCCGGGTTGACCCGGCCCCCATCGCCGCCGCGCACAACGCTGCCAGACCCCATCCTGTCCAGTTCGTGCTCAACAGATGCCTCCCGAAAAGACACACTTATCAAACCACACTGCATTGCCGGAAACGCTCCGGCCTCACAGCGGCCGGATCATAATATTCCGGAAGCACAGCTTCACGCCCGGATCGCCCTTCGGCTCCGTCCCCTGCAGCGAAATGTGTCCCGTGTGGTACTTGCTGTATCCCGGAAAGTGGGCGAACTTGGTGCCTGCAATCAGGTTCTCCCAGTTGGCGTCCCACAACTGCGTGTCGATCACCTTGTGCCCGTTCTGGAAGAGCTGCAGGTGGCCGTGATCCGCGATGATTTCGAACTGGTTCCACTCCCCGGCCGGGCGCACCCACTCCACCGGATCCGAGATCATGTCGAAAATATCGCCCGAGCGCTCCTTCAGGATCCGGCTGTCCGGAACGGTGCAGGACAGATCCGCAATCTGCATCTCCACGCCCGTGTCATAGGTATTCCGGTACTCCGGCGACTCGTGGACGAAGAACATCACGCCGCTGTCGATGCAGGGCCGCGCCTTCCACTCCAGCTTCAAATCGAAATTCGTGTACTCCCCGTCCGTCACCAGATCCGCATAGTCCGCGGGCGGATCCTGATTGGTCTTCTTCAGCTGGATCGCCCCATCCACCACCGACCAGTCGCTCCCTGTCCCTTTTTCCAGATAGGAGTGCCAGCCGTTCAGGTCGTGCCCGTCAAAGAGCAGTTGCCAGCCTTCCTGTTTTTCCTGCGGAGTGAGCGTGTTCGGCGCCTGCGCCATCGCCATCGTTGAGAACAGAACGCATCCTGCCGCCACTGCCAGTACCTTCCGTGCGATCATCGCTACCATCCTGAAGAGAGAAATACCCGTTCTGTTGGCAGTATCTTCCATTGCGCCGTTCTCTCGCCAGGAGACCGCTCCATACTCCGGCCGCTGTCGCTTCGCTCTGTCCCGCCTCGATTGTTCCTGCCGCGTACGCCCAAAAAAAAATGCCGGGGCGTCAGCCCCGGCCTGGATTGCGTTGGAGCGCTTAACGCAGTCCGCCTCCTGCGCGGATTTGCTCTCCCGTGATCCACTTCGCGTCGTTCGACGCCAGAAAGGCCGCGACGCCGGCAATGTCGTCCACCTGTCCGACGCGTCCCAGCGGCGTCTGCGCTACGGCGCCCGTCTCGAAGTCCGACCCCAGGATTCCCGCCGCCTGCGTTCCTTCGGTCGCCACGATCCCCGGATTGATCGAATTCACGCGGATCCCCTTCGCCGCCAGTTCGTTCGCCAGCACGCCGGTAATCGCGTCCACCGCACCCTTGGTTCCTGTGTACACGGCGCTCTGCGGAGGCGTCCGGCTGCTGACCACCGAGCCGATGTTGATGACACTCGAGCCCTCGCCCAGGTATTTCGCCGCCGCCTGGGTTGTCAGCAGCAGCCCCAGCACGTTCACGCTGAACAAGCGGTTGTAGTGTTCCACCGTGATCGCCTCGAGGGGCGCGAACTCGTAGACGCCTGAATTGTTCACCAGGATATCCAGCTTTCCGAAATTCGCCACCGCGGCTTCGATCAGCCCCTGCGCGCCTTCCGGCTTCGATACATCGCCGCCCACGGCAACTGCCTTACCGCCAGCCTTCGCGATCGCCGCAACCACGGCATCCGCGCCCGCCTTGCTCGATGCGTAATTCACCACCACGGAAGCGCCCTCCGCTGCCAGCGCCTTCGCAATCGCCGCTCCAATGCCTTTCGAAGCGCCCGTCACCACTGCCACTTTCCCTGCCAGCTTCGCCATAAAAACTCCTTTTTTCGGGGCCTCGGCCTTCCGGTCTCCCCGAAGGCCCATCTGCCCGGTCATGGCGAGTAGATGGAGCCTCCCCTGTGGAAGATTCATTAGTTCCGATTTACTGAACTATAGAACCTTTCGCCGTCGTTCTCTAATCTCATAGAGGTATGCGGCCCGTGGTTCATCCCGCCATTGAAGACGTCACCGTCGAGGGCATCCTCTACGCGCTCTCCGATCCCGTCCGTGTTTCCATCTACGCGGATATCGCCGCCCAGGGCTGCCCGCAGATCTGCTCCAGCTTCCTGACCGTCAGCGACCCCCCCATCCCTAAGTCCACGCTCTCTCAGCATTTCCGCGTCCTGCGTGAAAACGGGCTTATCCGCAGCGAGCGCCACGGGGTGGAGATGCGCAACACCACGCGCTGCGCCGAGATCGAAGCCCGCTTCCCCGGGCTCATGCCCGCCATCCTCCGCGCCCACGCGATCCAGCACGCGCAGCCGCAGTCCAAAAAACCGGCGACGGTGCCGCGCGCGCCACGCAACCGGAAATAAGCGAAGCGCGGATGGCCGGAATCCGGAGGGAGATCGGGATGCGTGACCCTCCCCTTTTCACCTTCTCTCAACCTTTCCCCGTGCCCCGCTTTGCTATCCTGAGGGGGCTATGACCACAAAGAAAGAGCTTCTCACCACCCCCATTCGCCACATCGATATCAGGCAGCACGACGTCGTCGCCCTGGTCGATGCCATGCAGTCCATGGCGTACAGCTCCCGTGACCTCGCCCGGGCGGCGTCCATCTACGAGCGCATGCTGCGCGACCGCGACTGCGGCGTGATTCTCTGCCTGGCCGGCTCCCTCATCTCCGCAGGCCTGAAGCAGATCTTCGTCGACCTCGTGCGCAACAATATGGTCGACGCGATCGTGTCCACTGGCGCCAACATTGTCGATCAGGACTTCTTTGAGGCCCTCGGCTTTCAGCACTACATCGCCGACGAACTCTATAAGTCGGGCACCCAGGACGGTGTTCTCCGCGAGCTGATGATCGATCGCATCTACGACACCCTCATCGACGAGGAAGAGCTGCGCCTGTGCGACGAAACCACTGAGAAGGTAGCCGACTCGCTGCCGCCGCGCCCGCACAGCTCTCGCGAATTCATTCGCGCCATGGGCGCCTGGCTGGAAGCCAACGGCAAAACGCCCGAAAAGGGAGGCGCCGACTCCATCGTCTTCGCGGCATACCAGAAAGATGTTCCGATCTTCTGTCCCGCCTTCAGCGACTGCTCCGCCGGCTTCGGCCTGGTCGCCCACCAGCACAAGCGGCAGGACAAGCCGAAGGTTTCCATCGACTCGGCAAAGGATTTCTACGAGCTCACCCAGCTGAAGATCGCCAGCCCCACCACCGGCCTGCTGATGATCGGCGGCGGCGTGCCCAAGAATTTCGCCCAGGACATCGTGGTGGCAGCCGACATCCTCGGCAACGAAGCGCCGATGCACAAATACGCGATCCAGATCACGGTCGCCGACGTCCGCGACGGGGCGCTCTCTTCGAGCACGCTGAAGGAAGCCAGCTCCTGGGGCAAGGTGGACACCACTTTCGAGCAGATGGTCTACAGCGAAGCGACACTGGCTCTGCCGCTCATCGCCGGCTACGCGTGGCACAAGCAGGCGCACGCGGCCCGCACCGGCCGCCGCTGGAGCCGCATCCTCGAGCCGGTCACGGCCTGATCCTCCGGGCTGTCGCGGGCGGCATGCTCAGCACCGCCCGCGGCTTCCGCCCTTCACTCTTCCGCCACCTCCCGCCCGGTTCTGCTTCCATTTCTCTGTGGGTCGCTGTACCCTGTCTGCTCCATAATTGGATGTGAGCATTGGTGCGCTCACACGGAATCGAGGCTTTGACCCGGCTCACTCATTCCCGGCCCGCTACGGCGGCTTTCTCTGTTGCTCTCGGCTTTTGCCTCGCCGGCGCGGTTGTGCTCGCCCGCTTCGACGGCCAGGCCGGCCCGAGCCAGCCGTGGATCTTCTGGTTCGCCACCTTCTGGACCATCGCCCAGGCCGTTCTCATCGGCGTCTCGCTTGCCAGTCACCGCGCTTCCCTGCGGCAAAGCCAGGCGGAGCGCCAGTTGCAGCGCGTCGCCCGCCTTCACCGCAGCATCCTCGATTCCGCCGGGCCGGTCATGATCGCCTGCGATCTCGCCGGCCACATCAGTCTTTTCAATCCCGCTGCGGAGCGCATGCTTGGTTACCGCGCTTCAGAAGTTCTGGGCAAGCTCACCGCCGCCGATCTCTACCCTGAAACCGAGATGGCCCGCGTCGGCGAGCAGCTGGGAGCCTCCATGACCGGCCCCCGCATTGAGGCCGAGGTGCCCTGGAACACCGCCGACTTCCTGCTTCCTTACGTTCGCTACGTGGCCAGCTTCCCGGCCAGCCGCGTACGCGGATTCGAGATGCGCTATCGCCGCCGCGACGGCAGCACCTTCCCGGCGATGGTCTATCTTTCCGCGGTGCGCTCCTCCGCCGGCGCCATCGAAGGCCTCGTCTCGGTGGCCGTCGACCTCAGCGCCACGCGCCGCGCCGAGCATGCCCTTCGCGAAAGCGAAGAGCGCTATCGCGACCTCTTCGAGAATTCCGCGGAGATGATCGCCACGCTCAGCCCCCGCGGCCGCTATCTCTACGTCAATCCCGCCTGGCAGGCGCTCTTCGGCATGGACTCCGGGCAGTTCGAGTCCCTCATCGGCTTTGAATCCGCCTTCCCTCCGGAAGTCCAGGCGGAGGCCGCCGCGCTCTTCCATCGCGCTCTTCACGGCGTCCGCGTCGAGCGCCATCCGCTGCGCCTGCAGAACGCTTCCGGCGAAGTGGTCGAGGTCGAAGCCAGCCTGAGCTGCCGCCGCGAAGAATCCGGGCCCGTCTCCGTTCGCTGCACATTCCGCGATGTCACCCAGCAGAACCGCCGCGAGCGCCGCCTGCGCATTCAGCTCATCGTCAGCCAGATCATCGCCGAAACCACCTCCATGGATGAGGGCCTCACGCGCGTCCTTGAGTCCCTGTGCACCACCTTCTCCTCCGAATTCGGCGCCTTGTGGATCGTCGACGACGTTCAGCACGTGGTCCGTCCGCGGCTCTCCTGGCACGCTCGCGGCCGCACCAGCGAGGATTTCCTGCGCGAAACCCAGGCCCAGGTCTTTACCCGCGGCGAGGAGCTTCCCGGCATGGTCTGGTCGCTGGGCAAACCCTGCTGGATCGCCGACGTCCGTCAGGATCCCGCCTTCGTCCGCCGCGCCGCCGCGCGTCTCAACGGCTTCATCTCGGGCTGGGGTGTTCCCGTGCGCGTCGGCAACCAGGTGATCGCGGTGGTCGAGTGCTACTCGCGCCAGCCCGCTCGCGAAGATCCCGAACTGCTCTCCACGGTTGAAACTGTCTGCGGCTCGCTCGGCCAGTTCATGGCCCGCGCCGGCCAGGAAGCTCGCGTTCGCGAGCTCGACCGCCAGAAGGCTTTCATCCTCAACTCGGTCGCGGACGGCATCTTCGGCGTCGACTCCGGCGGCCGCATCGATTTCGTCAATCCCGCCGCGGCGCGCATGGTCGATCGATCCGAATCGGAGCTCATCGGCCGTAACGTGCACGACATCCTCCATCCGGCTGCCGCCGCCGGCCACGGTTGCGAGGGCGCCTGTTCCATGCGCCATGCCATCGATACCGGCGAGACCGCTTCCGGACAGGAAGTTTATTACCGTGGCGACGGCAACGGCTTCCCCGTCGAGTTTGCCCTGATGCCCATGGTCGAGGACGGGGCCTCGGTCGGCAGCGTGCTCAGTTTCCGCGATATCAGCCAGCGCTACGCCCTCGACCGCATGAAGGACGAGTTCATCTCCACCGTCAGCCACGAGCTCCGCACGCCGCTCACGTCGATCCGCGGCGCCCTCGGTTTGCTCTCGGCCGGGATGCTGGGCGGGGTCAGCGAAAAAGCCTCCAACCTGCTGCGCATCGCCGTCGCCAACTCCGAGCGGTTGGTCCGGCTCATCAACGATATCCTCGACCTGGAGCGGATGCAGTCGGGCCGCGCGCCGCTGGCCTTCCGCCGCGTGCCGCTCGAGGAGCTGGTGCGGCAGGCCATGGAAACCATGCAGCCGGTGGCCGACGCCGCCGATGTCCGCATGACCTGCGACTGCGAGCCCGTCTCCCTGGAGGTGGATTCCGATCGCATCCTGCAGGTCATGACCAACCTGCTCTCCAATGCCGTCAAATTTTCGTCGCGCCATTCCGCCGTCCACATCACCGTGGATCACGCCGAGGGCGGCGCCATTCTCAGCGTCATCGACGAAGGCCGCGGCATCCCCTCCGACAAGCTGGAGAGCATCTTCGACCGCTTCCAGCAGGTGGACGCCTCCGACTCGCGGCAGAAAGGCGGCACCGGACTCGGCCTTGCCATCTGCCGCACCATCACGCAGCAGCATGGCGGGCGCATCTGGGCCGAGCAGAACGGCGATCACGGCGCGATCTTCCGTCTCTTCCTGCCCGATCGCGCTTCCATCACGCCCGCCGGCGCCGAGGAGGCTTTCGCCGGCCATTCATGATGAATCCAACGGAGCCAGTCGTGCGCCCACGCCGCATCCTCATCATCGACGACGAAGACGATATCCGCACCATCGCGGCTTTGAGTCTTGAAACGGTCGCCGGCTGGGAGGTCCTGACGGCCAGCTCCGGCGTGGCCGGCATCGCGCGCGCCGTCGAAACTCAGCCCGACGCCATCCTCCTCGACGTGATGATGCCCGCCATGGACGGCCCCACCACCTTCAGGGAGCTCCGCACCATCCCCGCCGTCGCGCACATTCCCGTCATCCTGCTCACCGCCAAAGTTCAGGCCGCCGACCAGAAACGCTTCTCCGATCTCGGCGTGGCCAGCGTGATGTTCAAGCCATTCGACCCGCTCACCCTGGCGGGCGACATCGCCCGCGTCCTCGGCTGGCAGGAAAAATGAGCGATCCGGCCTCCATCGTCGCCGCCCGCCTTGCGGATCTGTGGCGCGCCAGCCGCCCCACGGTGCTGGAGCGCGTGGCCATCCTGGTGGACGCTCAGGCTGCGCTCTCCGCCGATCCATTCGACGCGGACGCGCGCAGCCGCGGCCGCGAAGCCGCTCACAAATTGTCCGGGGTCCTCGGCGTCTTCGGCCTGCCCCGCGGCAGCGAGCTTGCCGCCGGCATCGAGGAGATTCTGAAGAGCGGGGAGCCTCTGAGTTCCGGCGACCTCGCCGTCCTCGCCGAAAAAATCGCCGCCCTCGAAGCGGTTATCGCCTCCAAAGGCGACAGTTGATCTCCTGGGGGCGACAAACGATCCGATCGAAAGAACCGGATACGTCCGCGGGCGGTCCCAGATGAACGCCCACGCGCGATCGGTTTTGCTTCAGCCCGCCTGAGAGCCGGTGTGCCTGGCCTTCGCCGCCGCTGCGAAGCTTCCCGTAGCCGGGGGCGGCGAAGAGGGCTTGAGCTGCCAGCGAATCGACAACATCTCATTCGGCACGAAGACACGATCGAACTTCCAGTAGCAACGCCATTCCTGGGACGGGATGTGGTACGCCGGTTTCTGGTTCTCGTCCTGAACTTTGCCGTCCGACGGCGACGGGGCCACGCTGAAAATGTACTCTTTGAACGCCTCGTCCACCGTGACGATCACTTCCACATTCGCGGTTAGCTCGGAGAAGTTGAAATAGTCCAAACCGAACGGCAGGCTCTGGTTGGCGTTGTAAAACACGCCAAACCTGTGGGTGGGCTTCTGTCCCTCCTCCAAAACCGGGACCCTGACCACGTCGCCCTTGCGCAAGTCCTGCTGCTGGTCGCCTCGCGGCACCTTTTGCAGTTGATCGCGCGAGTATTCATAGACAGGCGTGTTGGTTCTCAAGTCGTAGCAGTAGAGAGATTCGACAGTCGCGTTTTCTCCGGGCGTAGCGTTAATGGCGAATGCCTTGTGGGTGTAGTTGCGCTCCTCGTCGGTGAAATTCAGCACGCTGAATGCGGCGTGCAGGGGAACGAAAACGCGGTCCTTCACCTCCGCAATCGGCTTGATACCCCATTGCAGCACGCAATCCATGCGGATGAATTTCGCACCTGCGATGTTCGCGTCGAAAAAATCCTGCAGCTCGGGGGGAAGGTTGTAGCCGTAAGCGTAGCGGAAAATGCTCTTCGCACCCTCTTTGAGAAGGCTCTGCTTCAGGATCGGATCCACAGTCATCGCCAGAAACGCCGCGATAAAGTTCGCGTCGAGCAGCGCGTTCAGCGAGTCGCGCCAGATCGGGCTATGGACATAGCGGTAGACGAGGAGAATCAGTGCCAGAGTGACCAGTGCTATCCAGGGCAGATACCTCTGGTCAAAGAGATGACGGGGACGAAATCGCAGTCCGGGCATGTGGCTTCTCCGCGAACGTGACGCAAGAATGCCCGAAAACACACGACTTGTCGAGACAGAAATTTGTCTCAGATGAATTCTTAACCTGGAGATCCGGTCAGGACCTCGCACCCGTCTGGCGGCGGGTTAATCTTTGGCGCCGATATCCTGCATTGATGACGAGCGGTCGAATGCGCCCCGCTGGCAGGGTCAGCCTGAGGAGTATCTGAAGAGCCCAAACCGATGGAAGAAGAAAAAGCTACTGAAGCGCAGCCCCGCCACCGCGGACGGGTGAACCACCGCCCACGGAAGTGCCGCCGCCCATCGGCGAACCACCGCCAAGCTTGAAGCAAGAGAGAGTTTTCGACACCTTTGATCCTCCCTGACCGTTACCGCTCGAATCCGCTCCACGCGCAGATCCACGCGTAACCCGTGCAGCATTTTGATGCTGATTGGGATTCGACGGTACATCCCAAAGTCTAGCGCACGCCGACCGACCGTCGTCAAGATGAAAAAGTAAGCGGTCCTCTACCCTTCACCGGCTTTCCCGCTCCCTCGCGCGCCGCGGAAAAAGCCGTAAGTACCACAAAGAAAACAACTTCGTTCCTGTGCGATCTTCCCCCTCCAACTTAGGTAGCCAGGAGACCGCAGCGACCAGGTCACGCGCTTCGTTTCGAGAATACCAGGGTCGCCCCCTACGGCCACACCAGGCACTGTGGCTTTGCCTGAGCGAAGCTCTTCCCGGTCTCCGCCAGCTTGCCTGTCGTCTCGTCCCGGGCGAACACCGCGATATTGTCCGACTGTTCGTTGGCCACCAGCAGCCACCTCTCCGTCGGATCGAGCGCCAGATGCCGCGGAACTTTCCCGCCGCACGAGCTTCGCGACAGCATCGTCAGCGTGCCATCCTTCGGATCCACGGCGAAGCTCACCAGGCAGTCGTAATCGCGGTTGGCCGCGTAGGCAAACCGGCCCGATCGGGTCAGCACGATGTCACACCCGCGCGTTGGCCCGTGGTAATCCTCCGGAATCAGGCTCAGCGTCTGCACCGCCTTCAGCGTGCCCTTTTTCGCGTCCCAGTCCAGCACCACTACCGTCGACGCCATCTCGCACACGCAATAGGCAATCCGCCGGTTGGGGTGGAAGCGCAAAGCCCGCGGCCCGGATCCAGGCGCCGAACCCCACCGTGACGGCGTGTTCGGCGTCAGCTTCGCGCTCACGTCGTCCAGACGATAAATGTGGATACAGTCCAGCCCCAGGTCATTCACCAGCAGAAAGCGGTCGCCGGGCGACACGGTTACCCGGTGGGCATGCGGAGCCTCCTGCCGCGACGGGTTCGGCCCGTGCCCGTGATACTGAAAATGCGAAACCGCATCGCTGACCTGCCCGTTCGGATCGATGACGAACGAGCTGACACTGCCGCCCACGTAATTCGCGCAGAAGACCGCCCGTCCCTCGGCATCCACCGTCACGTTGCAGGTCCCGGCCCCCAGCGCCGAAACCTGATTGATCGCCGTCAGCTTTCCCGCCGCCGCATCGATGGCAAACGCGCTTACCGCCCCGCTCTTTTCCCCGCCAAAATCGTCCAGTTCATTGGCGGCAAACAGATAATTCGCCACCGGATCGACGGCTAGAAAGGTCGGATTCTCGCTTTCCGCCGCCAGCCCCGCTTCGTGCAGTTCCCCGGTCTCCGGGTCCCAGCGGTACGCATAGATTCCCTTGCTTGGCCCGGTTAACGTCTGCGTCCCCACCAGCAGCAGCCGCCGCTTTTCTTCCTCTTTTGCGCGAGACCACCACATCTGCGCCGCTACCGGAGCCATGGCCGCGCCCCGCACGAATTGCCGCCTGTCCACCGCTGTCATCCTCCACTCCCCAAAGACTACCGCGTCACCGGGTCACCCTGGGTTCCCCGGGAATTCAAACACCCAATTCGCAGGCAACCCGTTGATGGATATCTCGCATCCATTCAACGCTCCATATCATGTCAGTCCCAGGGCTCACCTCCCCCAGGGTGAGTTTCGGACATAAATTCGGGTTACCCGCGCAGGAGTTCCACTTATGGCGACCGCCGTTCAGCCTTCTCCTAAGCCCAGGAGCGGACAAAAAGCTCCGCCAGCCGGCGGGAATGGGGCCCAGCCTCCCGTCACCGACTACCTTCCGGTCATCCTTCAGGGCTTGCAGGCCATGAAAGATGGCGACTTCAGCGTCCGCCTGCCTGTCGCCTGGACCGGTCTGGCCGGCAAAATCGCCGACCATTTCAACGACATCGTCTCCGCCAACGAGCAGATGGCCCGCGAACTCAAGCGCGTCGGCCAGGCCGTCGGCAAGGAGGGCAAGACCCGCGAACGCATCCGCGTCCCTCGTCATCGCGGCGCCTGGGACGATATGGAAACCTCGGTGAACACCCTCATTGAGGATTTGATGCGTCCGACCACCGAGGTCACGCGGGCCATTGCCGCCGTCGCCCAGGGCAATCTCACCCAGACCGTCCGCCTCGACGTCGACGGCCGCCCCCTCGAAGGCGAGTTCCTGCGCTCCGCCAACATCGTCAACACCATGATTCAGCAGCTCGGCGTCTTCACTGCAGAGGTCACGCGCGTGGCGCGCGAAGTCGGCACCGATGGCAAGCTCGGCGGCCAGGCGCAGGTCCCCGGCGTCGCCGGAACCTGGAAGGACCTTACCGATTCCGTCAACTCCATGGCCTCGAATCTCACCGGCCAGGTCCGCAACATCGCTGAAGTGGCCACCGCCGTGGCCAGCGGCGACCTTTCCCGCAAAATCACCGTCGACGTCCGCGGCGAAATCCTGCAACTGAAGGAAGCCATCAACACGATGGTCGACCAGCTCCGCTCGTTCGCGTCGGAAGTGACGCGCGTGGCCCGCGAAGTCGGCACCGACGGCAAGCTCGGCGGCCAGGCCGTCGTCCCCGGCGTGGCCGGAACCTGGAAGGACCTCACCGACTCGGTCAACGCTATGGCCGGCAACCTCACCGCGCAGGTCCGCAACATCGCCGAAGTCACCACCGCCGTCGCTCGCGGCGATCTCTCCCGCAAGATCACCGTCGATGTGAAAGGCGAGATTCTCGAGCTCAAAGACACCATTAATACGATGGTGGACCAGCTGAACGCCTTCGCCGGAGAAGTGACGCGCGTAGCCCGCGAAGTCGGCACGGAAGGCAAGCTGGGCGGCCAGGCCAACGTCCCCGGCGTGGCCGGAACCTGGAAGGATCTCACCGACAACGTCAACTTCATGGCCGGCAACCTCACCGGCCAGGTCCGCAACATCGCCGAAGTCGCCACGGCCATCGCCAACGGCGATCTTTCCCGAAAGATCACCGTTGATGTGCGCGGCGAAATCCTGCAGCTCAAGGAAACGCTGAACACCATGGTGGATCAGCTCAACCGCTTCGCCGGCGAAGTCACCCGCGTGGCGCGCGAAGTCGGCACGGAAGGCAAGCTGGGCGGCCAGGCGAACGTCCCCGGAGTCGCCGGAACCTGGAAGGACCTCACCGACAACGTCAACTCCATGGCGGGCAACCTCACCGGTCAGGTCCGCAACATTGCCGAGGTCACCACCGCTGTCGCCCGCGGCGATTTATCCCGCAAGATCACCGTCGACGTGAAGGGCGAAATCCTCGAGCTCAAGAACACCATCAACACCATGGTCGACCAGCTCAATGCTTTCGCAGGAGAAGTCACCCGCGTGGCCCGTGAAGTCGGCACGGAAGGCAAGCTGGGAGGTCAGGCCATGGTGCCGGGCGTCGCCGGAACCTGGAAAGATCTCACCGACAACGTCAACTTCATGGCCGGCAACCTCACCGGCCAGGTCCGTAACATCGCCGAAGTCGCCACCGCTGTGGCTCGCGGCGACTTGTCCCGCAAGATCACCGTGGACGTGAAGGGCGAGATTCTCGAGCTCAAAGACACCATTAATACGATGGTGGATCAGCTCAATGCCTTCGCCGGCGAAGTCACCCGCGTGGCTCGCGAAGTGGGCACCGAAGGCAAGCTGGGCGGCCAGGCGATGGTGCCCGGAGTCGCCGGCATCTGGAAGGACCTCACCGATAACGTCAACTCCATGGCCTCCAACCTCACCGGCCAGGTCCGCAACATCGCCGAGGTAGCGACGGCTATCGCCAATGGCGACCTCTCCCGCAAAATCACCGTCGACGTCTCCGGCGAAATCCTGCGCCTCAAGGAAACCATCAACACGATGGTCGACCAGCTCAACCGCTTCGCCGGCGAGGTCACACGCGTCGCCCGCGAGGTCGGCACCGAGGGCCGACTGGGAGGCCAGGCCAACGTGCCCGGCGTCGCCGGAACCTGGAAGGACCTCACCGACAACGTCAACTCCATGGCCTCCAACCTCACCGGCCAGGTCCGCAACATCGCCGAAGTCACCACCGCTGTCGCTCTCGGCGATTTGTCTCGCAAGATCACCGTCGATGTGAAGGGCGAAATTCTCGAGCTGAAGAACACCATCAACACCATGGTCGATCAGCTGAACGCCTTCGCCGCCGAAGTCACGCGCGTGGCCCGCGAAGTCGGCACCGAAGGCAAGCTGGGCGGCCAGGCGGAAGTCCCTGGCGTCGCCGGAACCTGGAAGGACCTCACCGACAACGTCAACTCCATGGCCTCCAACCTCACCGGCCAGGTCCGCAACATCGCCGAAGTGGCCACCGCTATCGCCAACGGCGACTTGTCCCGCAAGATCACCGTGGACGTGCGCGGCGAAATCCTGCAGCTGAAGGAAACGCTGAACACCATGGTCGAGCAGCTGCGTTCCTTCGCCGCCGAAGTGACGCGCGTGGCCCGCGAAGTCGGCTCCGAAGGCCGTCTGGGCGGCCAGGCCAACGTCTCCGGCGTGGCCGGAACCTGGAAGGATCTCACTGACTCGGTCAACGCCATGGGCGCCAACCTTACGGCGCAGGTCCGCAATATCGCCGAAGTGACGACCGCGGTCGCCCGCGGCGACCTCTCGCGCAAGATCGCCGTCGATGTCAAAGGCGAGATCCTTGAATTGAAGAACACCATCAACACCATGGTGGACCAGCTCAACGCCTTCGCCGGCGAAGTGACGCGCGTGGCCCGCGAAGTCGGCACCGAAGGCAAACTTGGCGGCCAGGCCAACGTGCCCGGCGTCGCCGGAACCTGGAAGGACCTCACCGACAACGTCAACGTGATGGCCACCAACCTCACCGAGCAGGTCCGCGGCATCGTGAAGGTCGTTACCGCCGTGGCCAACGGCGACCTGAAGCAGAAGCTGACCGTGAACGCGAAGGGCGAAGTGGCCGCGCTGGCGGAAACCATCAACAACATGACCGACACTCTGGCCACCTTCGCCGATCAGGTGACCACCGTGGCCCGCGAAGTCGGCGTCGAAGGCCGCCTGGGCGGACAGGCGAACGTGCCGGGCGCTGCCGGAACCTGGAAGGACCTTACCGGCAACGTGAACCTGCTGGCCGACAACCTCACCAACCAGGTCCGCGCCATCGCGGAAGTGGCAACCGCCGTCACCAAGGGCGACCTCACCCGCTCCATTCAGGTAGAAGCCCGCGGCGAAGTGGCCGAGTTGAAGGACAACATCAACACGATGATTGATAACCTCCGGCTCACCACCGACCGCAACACCGAGCAGGACTGGCTCAAGACCAACCTGGCGCGCTTCACCGGCATGCTGCAGGGCCAGCGCGATCTCGCCACTGTGGGCCGCATGCTGCTCTCCGAGCTGGTCCCGCTGGTCAATGCGCAACAGGGCGTCATCTACCAAACCGAAAGCCAGGCGGAGAGCGAAGAAGCCGGCGACCTGGTCTTGCTCTCCGCCTATGCAAACAGCCCTGACGGCTATCGCCGGGAGATCGGCGTCGGTGAAGGCCTGATCGGCCAGTGCGCCGCGGAAAAGCGCCGCATGCTGATCACCGAGCTGCCCCGCACCACCGTGCCCATCCGCAGCGGCCTGTTTGAAGCCGTTCCGCGCAATGTGATCGTCCTGCCGGTCCTCTTTGAAGACCGCGTCAAGGCGGTCATCGAACTGGCCAGCCTCAGCATCTTCACCGCCTCTCACCTGGCTTTCCTGGAGCAGCTCACCTCCTCCATCGGCATCGTGCTCAACTCCATTGAAGCGACCATGCAGACTGAGGCGCTGCTCAAGCAGTCCCAGCAACTGGCCGGCGAACTGCAGACGCAGCAGAAGGAGCTGCAGCAGACCAACGAGCAGCTGGCCCAGAAGGCTCAGCAGCTCGCCGAGCAGAACTCCGAGGTGGAACGGAAGAACCAGGAAATCGAGCAGGCCCGCCGCGCTCTCGAAGAAAAGGCTCGCGAGCTGGCCCTTACCTCCAAATACAAGTCAGAATTCCTGGCCAACATGTCCCACGAGCTGCGCACCCCGCTCAACTCGATCCTGGTGCTGGGCCAGCAGCTCGCGGAAAACCCCGACGGCAACCTCAGCGGCCGTCAGGTGGAGTTCGCCCGCACCATTCACGGCGCCGGCACCGACCTGCTCAACCTCATCTCCGATATCCTCGACCTCTCCAAGATCGAGTCCGGAACCGTCTCCGTCGAGCCCGAAGAGCTCTTCTTCGGCAGCCTGCTCGAAGCCGTTTCGCGGCCGTTCCGTCACGAGGCTGAGAATCGCAAGCTGTTCTTCGAGGTGAAGAGCGATCCCAAGCTCGGCCGCAGCCTCGTCACCGATCCGCGCCGCCTGCAGCAGGTGCTCAAGAACCTGCTCTCCAATGCCTTCAAGTTCACGGAGCAGGGCGGGGTTCGTCTCACCGTCTCCAGCGCGGCCTCCGGCTGGAGCCCGGACCACCCCATCCTCTCCGGCGCCGGATCCGTCGTCGCCTTCGAAGTCTCCGATACCGGGATCGGAATCCCCTCCGAAAAGCAGCGCATCATCTTCGAGGCCTTCCAGCAGGCCGATGCGGGCACCAGCCGCAAGTACGGAGGCACCGGGCTGGGCCTCGCCATCAGCCGCGAGCTGGCCAGCCTGCTCGGCGGCGAAATCCAGCTGCGCAGCACGCCCGGCAAAGGCAGCACCTTTACCCTCTACGTGCCGCAGACCTACGTCGGTCCGGCAGCGGCTCCGGTGCAGGAGAGGAGCGGCGCATCCCAGGCCACGCCCGTTTACCTCGCCAACCCCACCGTCTCGGAGCAGGATGTGGCGTTCGAGGACGACCGCGAAATGCTCCAGGAAGGCGACACGGTACTGCTGGTCATCGAGGACGATCCGCATTACGCCCGCGTCATCGCCGACCTCTCGCACGATAAGGGCTTCAAGGTCCTCGTCGCGATGACCGGCGCCGAAGCCCTCTCCCTGGCCCGCGAGTACAACCCCACCGCCATCTCCCTCGACGTGTTCCTGCCCGACATGCTGGGCTGGACGGTCCTCAACCATCTCAAGCAGGATTCCCGCACCCGCCACATCCCGGTGCAGATGCTCACCCTCGACGACGATCGCCGCCACGGCCTCTCGCGCGGCGCCTTTGCCTTCGTCACCAAGCCCACCTCCACCGAGGATCTGGACGCGGCGCTCACCCGCATCCGCGATTACGCCCTGCCGCGGCGCAAGCGCCTGCTGGTGATCGAGGACAATCCCGCCGAACAGTTCACCATCCGCGAGCTTCTCGGCCACAACGACATCGACATCGACACCGTCGACTCCGGCGCATCCGCGCTCCAGCAGCTGGAGTCGTCCGCTTACGACTGCGCCGTTCTCGATCTGCGCCTGCCCGACATGTCCGGCTTCGAGATCCTCGACCAGCTTCGCGACCACCCCACTCTCAGGGACCTGCCTGTGGTCGTCTTCACCGGCCGCGAGCTCAGCGCCGAAGAGGATGCCCGCCTCCACTCCCTGGCCCGCAGCGTGGTGGTCAAGGACGTGGAATCCCCGGAGCGCCTGCTGGACGAAACCGCTCTCTTCCTGCACCGCGTCGTTGCGGACCTGCCCGCCGACAAGCAGCGTATGCTGGACCGCCTGCATCAGTCCGACGAAGCCCTCTTTGGGCGCAAGGTCCTGATTGTGGACGACGATGTGCGCAACATCTTCGCGCTGTCCAGTGTTCTCGAACGCAGGGGCATGTCCGTGCTGACCGCCGGAACCGGCCGCGAGGCCATTGACACCATCGAGTCCACCCCCGACCTCGCCATCGTCCTGATGGACATCATGATGCCGGAGATGGACGGCTACGAAACCATGCAGGTCATTCGCCAGAATCCATCGCTGCGGCGCCTCCCCATCATTGCCCTCACCGCGAAGGCCATGAAGGGCGACCGCGAAAAATGTCTTGAAGCCGGCGCGTCCGAGTATCTGGCCAAGCCGGTCAACACCGAACAGTTGCTCTCCGCGCTGCGGATGTGGCTGCATCGGTAAAGGAGCAGTTGCCGGCCCCGGAGAGATCGATGACCGCAAACGAGAAAGTCAACATCCTCATGGTGGACGACCAGCCCGCCAAGCTGCTCAGCTACGAGGTCATCCTCGGCGATCTTGGCGAGAATCTCATCAAGGCCAGCTCCGCCAAAGAAGCGCTCAACGTTCTGCTGAAGACCGATATTGCCGTGGTTCTCATGGATGTCAGCATGCCCGAACTGGACGGATTCGAGCTCGCCGACATGATCCGCGAGCACCCGCGGTTCGGCAAAACCGCCATCATCTTCATCTCCGGCGTCCACCTCACCGACACCGACAAGATCAACGGCTACCGCCGCGGCGCCGTCGACTATATCTCTGTCCCGGTCATCCCGGAGGTCCTGCGCGCCAAAATCGGCGTCTTCGTCGAGCTGCACCGCAAGACCCGCCAACTGGAGCGCCTCAACGCTGAGCTGGAGCGCCGCGTTGCGGAGCGCACCGAAGAGCTGCGCCAGAGCGAGGCCCACCATCGCGAGCGTGCGGAACTTCTGGAGCTGGCTACAGAATCCATCATTGTGCGCGACATCCCTGGCGCCATCCGTTTCTGGAATTCCGGCGCGGAGTCCCTCTACGGCTGGAACCGCGACGAAGTTCTCGGCCACGACCTGCACCAGACCCTGCAAACCGTCTTTCCTGTCTCCCGCGAAGCCGCCGCATACGCCCTCGCCACCACCAAATCCTGGCAGGGAAACCTCGTCGTCCACAGCAAAGACGGCCGCGAGCTGGTCGTCGCCACGCGCAAAGTTCTCAACCGCGAAGGCGACGCCGTCCTCGAGATTCAGCGCGACATTACCGCGCAGATCCAGGCCGAGGAAGCCCTCCGCCAGGCGGAAAAACTTGCCGCCATGGGCCGCGTCGCCGGCATCATTGCCCACGAGATCAACAATCCCCTGGAGGCCATCACCAACGCCTTTTATCTCCTGCGCAACCACCCTTCCCTGGACGAAGAGGCTCGCTACTATGCCTCGCTCGCCGAGCAGGAGCTTTCCCGCGTCTCCCACATCACTCGCCAGACCCTCAGCTTCTACCGTGAGTCGCGCCAGCCCATTAACGTCTCCCTCCCCGAGCTCATCGACAACGTTGTCGAGCTGCAGCAGCGCCCCATCCTTCTCAACGGCATCAACCTGCAGAAGAAGTACTCCGCCGACGCTGTCCTGCGCGGATTCCCGGGTGAACTTCGCCAGATCTTCCTCAACCTGATCGGGAACGCCATCCAGGCCATGCCCTCCGGTGGCCGGCTGCGCCTGCGCGTCTCCGACGCCGTCGACTGGGGCACCCAGCGCCGCGGCCTGGCCATCTCGGTCACCGACACCGGCGCCGGCATCCGCCCCGAAGACGCGCGCCGTCTCTTCCAGCCCTTTTTCACCACCAAATCCGCCAAGGGCACGGGTCTTGGGCTCTGGATCAGCAAAGGCATCGTGCAGAAATACGAAGGCCGCATCTCCTTCCGCACCTGGCGCAACGGGAAAGGCTCCTTCACCTGCTTCCGCGTCTTTCTGCCCACCGGAGACGTGGCCGTCGGCGATCCGGTCCGCGATTCCGAGGTCGCGGCCGGCGTCCGCGCCACCGCCTGAACCTGCGCAGACCTTTCCCCTGTCCGCGGCATCTCTGACCGCTTCATCCCCGGCGCCCCGATCCTGCGCTAAACTTCCCTCACATGAATCCCTTCCGCAGATTTGAAGCCGCGGTCTTTCGCCGCGTCCGCCGCGACCCTCCTCAGGGCTTCTTCCATCGCGCGGCCTTCTGGCTTCTGATCGGTTATTTCGTCCTCTCCATTCCCGGCTGGATTCCCGGCAACACGGGCGGGTTTTTCCGCGGCTTCGCTGAGCTCGACTTCCTGTTGCTTCTCATCTGCTGCGTTCCGCTCCTGTGGCGGTTTGTCTTCACCCAACTGCTGTGGAAGGTCCGCAACCGGCTCATCGTCACGTATGTTCTTATGGGCCTGACGCCGGTCGTCCTCTTCGTCACCCTCGCCCTGATCCTGCTGTACGCCTTCTCCGGCCAGTTCGCCATCTTCGCTGCCAACGGCGTGGTCGGCGAGGAGCTCGGACACATCTCCTCCATCAACGGCAGCTTCACCATGCACGTCGCTCACGTGCTCGACCAGAATCCGCACCTGCGCACGGTCGCGCTGCCGGAAGTCGGCGCCGGACCTTCCGCTGAGGAATACACCGGCCTCTCCGTCGCCGCATTCGAAGACGGTCACCCCGTGGCGCTCTCTCCCGCAACCATCCAGCCCGCTGCGCCGCCGGCCGTCCCCGCCTGGCTGCACGGTTCCTACAGCGGCATCGTTCTCGACCAGGGCCAGCTCTGGTTTCGCGCCGCCGATCAGCAGGCCCTGGGCGGCCACACCACCACCGTCATCTCCAGCGTTCCTCTCGAGAAGGAGAACGTGGACGCCATCGCCAGGGACCTCGGCACCGTCAGCGTCTTTACCGCAATGGAACTCCCGCGGACAGCCTCTTCGAAATCCGGCACGCACTGGCAGGTGGATACCGCGAGACCCGGCCAGCCGCACATGGAGATCAATGGCGAATCCGTCGATGAAGCCAACCACCACGCCATCCTCGGCGGCATTCTCCCGCCCGGCGATCACTTCTACGACATCCCCGTCACTTTCCTTGCCCCCCTCGCCACCATCGACTGGAGCACCAGGAAGTCCGTCGAAGTCTATGCCTACGTGACCTCGCGCCCCTCCCTGCTCTACAAGCGCCTGTTCATCACCTCTCTGAGTGTGGGTACCTACGTCCGCGACATCCTCATCGGCATCGCTGTCGTCTTTGGCATTCTCGAGCTGCTCGCCTTCCTGGCCGCCGTCCGCCTCAACCGCACCATCACCCGCAGCGTCCACGATCTGTACGAAGCCACGCTCGCCATCGACAGCGGCAACCTCACTCACCGCATCCAGGTGCGCCGCCGCGACCAGCTCGGCGCGCTCAGCCGCTCCTTCAACACCATGGCCGCTTCGCTGGAGCGTTTGCTGGCCGAGCAGCGCGAGAAGCAACGGCTGCAGAACGAGCTGGCCATTGCCCACGAGGTCCAGGCGAACCTCTTCCCCCACGGCCAGGTCGCGCTGCCCATGCTCGAGCTGCACGGCGTATGCCTGCCCGCGCGCACCGTCAGCGGCGACTACTACGACTTCCTCTTATTCGGACAAACCGGCCTCGGCATCGCTCTCGGCGACATCAGCGGCAAGGGCATCTCGGCCGCGCTCCTCATGGCCACGCTCCACTCCGCGGTGCGCGCGTACCGATTCGCCGGAGAAGAGCTGGTGACCGAAGGCGTTGCGGCCCTGGCCACGCCCCGCACCCGCCGCGCCGGCGAGCAGGAAGTGGAATGCGCTGAGCTCTTCGAGGAGCCGGCCCGCATTTTGGCCCTGCTCAACCGCCATCTCTATCGCAGCACCCAGCCGGAAAAATACGCGACCCTCTTCCTGGCGCACTACGACGGCCTCACCCGGCGCCTCGTCTACTCCAACGGCGGCCATCTTCCTCCCTTCCTGCTCCGCGCCAACGATTCAGTCACTCGCCTCGAGCGCGGCGGCACGGTTGTCGGCCTGCTCGACGAACAGGCCTGGGAGCAGGGCACGGAGCGCCTCGGCGTCGACGACATTCTCATCGCCTACAGCGACGGCTGCACCGAGCCGGAGAACGACTTCGGGGAATTCGGCGAGGAGCGCCTGCTCGACGTCGTCCGCCGCCATCGCCATCTTCCGCTGGAAGCCATCTCCGAACAGGTGATGCAGAGCCTCCGTTCCTGGATCGGCGACCAGGAGCAGCCAGACGACATCACTCTCGTCCTCGCGCGCCAGCGGTGAGGCGCGCCAGAACCCCAGGCCTCCGCCACAATCGCAGTCGCCCGTCAATCTCCGGAACCGCGCGCCGCTGAATCACGTACAGAACGCCAGGGACGGGTCCTGCTATGGGAAGCGATCTGAAGCTGGCCGTACGGCAACTACTGAAGTCGCCGGGATTCGCGCTGACGGCGATGGCGACGCTGGCGCTGGGAATCGGCGCGAATGCCATCGTCTTCAGCGTGCTGAACGCGGTGGTGCTGCGGCCGGTGAGGGTGCCGGACGCGGGCAATCTGTACATGTTGCAACGGGCGTTCCACCTGGGGCCGGTGGCGTCGCAGTCCTACAAGGACTACCTGGACCTGCGGGACCGGAACCACAGCTTCGCGAGCCTGATGACGTTTGGGATCGAAGGGCCGGTGGGCGTGGATACGGGTGGGAATCCGTCGACGGCGTGGCCGTACCTGGCGAGCGGGAATTACTTCGACGGGCTGGGCATCCAGCCGTATCTGGGGCGGTTTTTCCATGCCAGCGACGAGAAGGGGTACAACAGCGCGCCGTATGTGGTGCTGGGTTATGACTACTGGCACGCCCACTTCCACGCGGACCGGGGCGTGGTGGGCCGGGTGGTGCAGATCAACAAGCATCCGTTCACGATTCTGGGGGTAGCGCCGCCGAAGTTCCGGGGGACAGAGCTGTTTTTTGCGCCGGCGATGTGGATTCCGATGGTGGAGGAGCCGACGATCTCTGGTTCGAACGACCTGCAGTGGCGGAGCAACCACTCGTACTTTGTGATTGGGCGACTGAAACCGGGGGTGAGCCCCGGCGAGGCGACGGCGGATCTGAACACGATTGCGGCGGGGCTGGCGAAAGCGTATCCGGACGACGATGAGGGTCTGAAGCTCACGCTGGCGCGGCCGGGTCTGCTGGGGGATATGCTGGGCGGGCCGGCTCGGGCGTTCATGCTGGGGATGATGCTGCTGGCGGGAATGATTCTGCTGGCCGCATGCGCGAACCTGGGGAGCCTGTTTGCGGCGCGGGCGGCGGATCGAGGCAAGGAGATCGCGATGCGGTTGGCGCTGGGGTCGCGGCGCAGAGCGATTCTGCGGCAACTGCTGACGGAGGCGGTGCTGGTGTCGCTGGGGGGCGGTGCGCTGGGGCTGGCCGGGGGTGTGGTGATCCTGCGCTGGCTGAGCGCCTGGCAGCCGATCCCGGACATTCCGATCAATGTGCCCGTGAATCCGGACCTGAGGACGTATGCGGTGGCGCTGGGGCTGGCGGTGGTAAGCGGGCTGCTGTTTGGGATTGTGCCGGTGCGGCAGGTGATGCGGGCCGATCCGTGGCAGGTGATCCGGACGGGGTCGAGCGGAGTGGGCGGGATGGGGCGGCTGGCGCTGCGCGACCTGCTGCTGGCGGGACAGATTGCGATCTGCGCGCTGCTGGTGACGTCGTCGCTGGTGGCGGTGCGGGGGCTGGTGCGGTCGCTGCACAACAGTTTCGGCTTCGATCCGCAGCACGCGATGATCGTGGAGTGCGATCTGCATATGGCCGGATATAACGACGACCAGTCGGTGGAGATGCAGAAGAAAATGCTGGAGTCGGTGCGGCAGATCCCTGGAGTGACAGCAGCGGGATATACCGACAACTTGCCGCTGGGCCTGAGCGACGGCGACTCCTATGTGTATACCGACACGACGACGGATTACCGGCCGACCAATTATGCGGCGGATGCGATGAACTACAACGTTTCGCCGGACTACATCAAGGCGGCGGGGACGGTGCTGCTGGCGGGGCGGGATTTATCGATGCACGACGACGCGAAGGCTCCGATTGCGGCGCTGGTGAACCGGAATTTTGCGGAGAAGGTCTTCGGAGGCGTGCGTCAGGCAGTGGGCGGCCACTTTAAGTTCTGGGGCGGAAACCGGGCGGTGGTGGTGGGGGTGGTGGAGAACGGGAAGTATCGGACGCTCACCGAGGATCAGCAGCCGGCGATGTTCTTCTCTTTCCTGCAGCACAAAGCGAGCGGGACGTATCTGGTGGTGCGGTCGCAGCGGGACGCGCAGGAGATGGCGGCGGCGCTGGAGAGCACGATGACGGGGTTAGATCCGGGGCTGCCGTTCAAGGTTACGACGTGGGACGGAGAGATGGCTACGGCGCTGTTTCCGGCACGGGTGGCGACGGTCGCGCTGGGCGTGCTGGGGCTGCTGGGCGCGATGCTGGCGGTGACGGGGATTTTCGGGATGGCGTCGTACGTGGTGAGCCGGCGCATGCGGGAGCTGGGGATTCGCGTGGCGCTGGGCGCGGGACAACGGGATGTGCTGGGAGCGGCGCTGGGACGCGCATTTCGGGTGCTGGCGATCGGATCCGCGGCGGGCGTGGCGCTGGGGGTGCTGGGGACGCGGGTGCTGTCGCACATTGTGTACCAGGCTACGCCGAAGGACCCGGTGGTGCTGGGCGGAGTGATCGCAACGATGCTGGCGCTGGGGCTGGCAGCGACGTGGCTGCCGGCGCGGCGCGCGCTGGCTGTAGATCCGATGATCCTGCTGCGGGATGAATAGGGGACCGGCCCGCTGCTGGGAAAATGCTGCCGGGGCAGCGCCTCAACCCGATCCCGCTTTCAGCTCCTTCGCGTATTCGTAGAGCGGCATGTCAAAGAAGTCCTCGACCCGCCCCGTGGGAGCGTAGCCACGCTTGCGGTAGAAGGCGATCGCCCGCGTCAGCGGCTGGGTTGTGTCCAGCGTTACGCGCAGACAGCCACGTGCCCGCAACTCCGCTTCGGCGTCAGCGAGCAGCCGTTCCGCAATCCCTCTGCCCTGCCACGACGAGCGCACGGCCATCCCGCGCAGATGACCGTCCTCGCCGCGTGCTCCGCTCAGCGCGATGGTCCCGATCACGGCCTGATCCGGCGACACTGCCACCAGAACCGTCATCGCCGCCATCCGCCTCGTCAGCGACTCCTGCGTGAGCACCGTATCAGCGAACGCTCCCTCCGTGTATTGCGCGCGATAGGGTGCGAAGGCCTCGCTGAGGCACTCCAGGATCCCCGGCTTGTCTTCGGATTTTGCTTCCCGGACTCCTGCTTCCTGGACCGCAAAGGACGGCGCCACTGGCTTAGAGGCTGTCATTAACTTTCGCGCGGCCGGCGTTGCGAGGGAAAATCGGGCCAGACAAAGCCGAGCCCGAAGGCTGTGGCGGGCCCACCGTCGAGGGCGAGAATGAAGTATGGCCCGATTTGCCCCACAACCCGCAGGGCTGGGGCCCATTTTCCCCATTTCGTCGTCGCTCGTCGCTCGCAGACACCCGGTATGCGTCGCTCCTCGCTCCTCGAACTGAGAAAAATCGGCTCCCAGCGCCGGTCGTGGGAAAGTTAATAACAGCCTCTTAGACTGCGTGGGCCACGCCCCGCATCTCCTCTACAATCTCTCGTGCCGCTATGGCCGGATCAGCCGCCTGGGTGATGGGACGTCCCACCACCAGGAAACTGGCGCCCGCTTCCAGCGCCGCTGCCGGGGTTGCCGTCCGCTTCTGGTCGCCGATTGCGGCTCCCGCCGGACGAATCCCCGGAACCACCAGGGCTGCTCGTGGGAAGCGCTGCCGCATCGCCGCTGTCTCTTCGGCGCTGGTCACGAATCCCTCGATGCCCGCGCCCGATGCCATTTCGGCAAGCCGCAGCACCTGCTCCGCGGGAGAGCCGGACACCCCCGTGGCTGCCAGTTGCGCCGCGTCCATGCTGGTGAGTACCGTTACCGCCAGCAGCTTCGGCCCATGCTCGATGGAGGCGGCCGCTTCGGCTGCAGCCTGCAGCATCGCGGGGCCGCCCGCGGCGTGGACGGTGAGCATCTCGGCGCCGGTTTCGGCTACCGAGCGCACGGCCCGCGCTACCGTGTTCGGGATATCGTGCAGCTTCAGGTCCAGGAAGACCTTGTAGCCCTTCTGCCGCAGTTCATGCACGATGCCGTTCCCCTCGGCGAGGTAGAGCTCCAGTCCCACCTTGTACCAGGAACACACGTCATGCAGCCGCTCGGTCAGATCGAGAGCGGGAGCCGCGGCGGGGTAGTCGAGCGCCACAATCAGTCGCGAATCCATCCACTCCATCGTGGCACAACTCGGCTGATCGTCCGGAGCGAATTTTCTGGTACTACCCCCCCAGGGGTCCCGGAACCAATAATCCGCCTGCGCCTGCAAGGCGCTTTCCGAGACCCCTGGGTTCTGGGGGGATTAGCGTTCGGCCGGGGCCGTCAGCTGGTCGTTCAGCTGCGCCACTTCGGTCGGCTCAGAGTGAGAGCTGAGCAGCTCGATTTTTACGGTCGCGAGACCCTTGTTTTTGAATCCCAGCGCCTGGGCGGCGGCTCGGGACAGGTCAATCACCCGGTCCTGCGGGACTGGGCCGCGGTCGTTGACCCGGACCACAACGGTCCGGTGGTTCTGAAGGTTGGTGACCTTCAGCAGCGACCCAAGCGGCAGGCTCCGCTGCGCGCAGGTGAGGGCGTTCTCGTTATATGGTTCGCCGCTGGCGGTGGTACGCCCCTGGAAAAACTTCCCATACCAGGAGGCGATCCCGAACTCGTACCAGTGGTGGCGATGGGCCGCGGTTCGCGGGATTACCTGGTCGGCCGGGGAAGCAGCCTGCGCACCGGCAACGCCCACCAAAATTGCGAGCAAAGCGCCGGCAAAGGTTAATCGTCGTCGAGGTCGCTTCGCGTTATCGGATCGTCGGATAGCGTTCATGATCCTCCTTTGAAAATTGTAGGAATCTGGATCGCGTAAGTCAAACATCCCGAAGAATTTATTTCTCTCTCCTGCTTGCGAATCCGAGCATTGTGTGGTAGCCCTTTGGCGGCAAAAAGGGTTACCAGTTTGCAACAGATCCTCCTCGTCAGCGAAGCCGTCCAGCGCGGAACGGAGGACCTACAAGGTACGATGGGGCCATGCCCAGGGATGCTGCCTCTTCGGGAACAAAACTACCCCCCATCGGAGGGTTGTCCGCCCGGAAGGGTTGCCCCGTGGCGCTCACTGTGGCCGGGTTCGATCCCTCCTCGGGAGCCGGCATCACAGCCGACCTGAAGACCTTTTGGAATCATGGACTTTACGGTGTTTCGGCGATCACCGCACTCACCGTCCAGTCCACCCAGGGAGTGGGAGGGATCGAGCCGGTTTCAGGCCGCCTGCTGCGGCAGACGCTCGACTGCCTCGCCCAGGACCTTCCCCTGGCCGGCATCAAGATCGGGATGCTCGGCTCGGCGGAGATTGTCGAAGCACTGGCCGCGTTCCTGGGAGCGGGTGGTGTTGACCGACGATGCATCGTCCTCGACCCCGTCCTGCGCTCCAGCTCGGGCGCCGAACTGCTCTCGGCCGAGGGGGTGCGCCGCCTTCGGGACGACTTGCTGCCTCGGGTCGGCTGGGTGACTCCGAACCTGGACGAGCTGGCCTTGCTCACCGGGGAGCAGGTCGCGGGACGCGAGTCCGTCCCGACCCTCGCTCACCGCCTGGCAGCCCTGGCTCCTGGGCTGAACGTCGTGGTGACCGGGGGACACTTCGACCATCCCGACGATTTCCTGCTGACGGCCGGCGGCAAGGAGTGGTGGTATCCGGGGCGGCGGGTGGAAACGACCTCGACCCACGGGACCGGATGCGTCTTTTCGTCGGCGCTGCTCTGCCGGCTGGTGCTGGGCGATGTGCCGGCGGAGGCCGTCGCCGCCGCCAAAACCTTCGTCACGCAGGCGCTGGAGAAAGCTGTGCCGATCGGCAAAGGCCGAGGACCGGTGCTGAGCTAAATCTTCGTCCAGTCGAGGATCACTTTCCCGCACTGGCCGCCAACCATGGCCTCGAAGCCCTTCTCGAACTCCTTATAGCTGAAGCGATGGGTGATGACCGGGGTGATGTCGACGCCGGAGGTGACCAGCACCGACATCTTGTACCACGTCTCGTACATTTCGCGGCCGTAGATGCCGCGGATGGTCAGCATATTAAAGATGACCTTGCGCCAGTCGATTTCCATGGGTTTGGCGGGGATGCCGAGCATGGCAATGTGGCCGCCGTGGGCCATGTTGTCGATCATCTCGACGAAGGCGGCGCGGCTGCCGGACATTTCGAGGCCGACGTCGAAGCCCTCCTGCATGCCGAGCTGCTTCTGGACTTCGGTCACCGGGGTCTGGCGAGGATCGACGGCAACGGTGGCGCCCATTTTGCGGGCGAGGTCGAGGCGGAAGGGGTTCAGATCGGTGACCGCGACGAACCGCGCGCCGGCATGCCTGACGATGGGGATGGCCATCAGTCCGATGGGGCCGGCTCCGGCGATCAGCACGTCCTCGCCGAGCACCGGGAAGGCCAGCGCGGTGTGGACCGCGTTGCCGAAGGGATCGAAGATGGCGGCGATCTCCTCGGGGACGCCGGCGTGGTGACGCCAGATGTTGGTCATCGGCAGCGCGATGTATTCGGCGAAGGCTCCGGGGCGGTTGACGCCGACGCCGGAGGTGTTGGCGCAGAGGTGGCGGCGGCCGGCGAGGCAGTTGCGGCAGCGTCCGCAGGTGACGTGGCCTTCGCCGGAGACGAGGTCGCCGACCTTGAAGTCGGAGACGTTGGAGCCGACGGCGGCGATTTCGCCGACGAACTCATGGCCGATGACCATGGGCACGGGGATGGTCTGCTGCGCCCACTCGTCCCACTGATAGATATGGACGTCGGTGCCGCAGATGCCGGTGCGGCGGACGCGGATGAGGACGTCGTTGATGCCGTATTCGGGCTCGGGAACGTCTTCGAGCCAGAGGCCGCGCTCGGCGCGAGCCTTGACGAGAGCACGCATGGAGTCTCCTGAAGAGGTGCAGGTTACAGGTTACAGGTTACAGGGTACAGGTTTCAGGTTACAGGTTGCAGGAGCGCGCCCGGGGTGGGTGCGGGAGGGGGGCCCCTGGTGGGGGTGTCCTGCTACTTAACAGATTTCAGGGACGTTGCAACTAGTTACCGATTTGACATCCCCGTTATCTTCCAGTTAATGCGGCGTTCGGGCCGGTTCTTTTGAGCAGAGCCGGCGGACGCCGCGCTGGTGCCTTCGCCGAGATGAGAAAGATCGGTTGGCCTGCCCCTTGGGGCCGGTCGTGAATGGAAAAAGCTCTGTCCGCGCGAGGCGGACAGAGCTTTCCTTTTTCAGGGTAGGTTGTGGTGGGGACGGGTGCAAGGGAAATCGGCGGGTGCGGGGGTACGAAGGTAATGGGTGCAGCGGGTTGGCGAGCTAGCGGATCAGGCGACGCGGACGCGTTCAACGGCGAGGCGGAGACCCATGACCCTGAGGATGGCGGCGAGGCTGCGGAGTTCCGGATTGCCTTCACTGGAGAGCGTCCGGTAAATCTGGGTGGCATTCAGGTTGGCCTTCTCGGCCACGGTTTGCACTCCGCCGAAGGCTTTGGCGAGTTGCCGGAGGGCGATGAGAAGCTCTGCCTGATCGCCGTCTTCGAGGATGCTGTTGAGCAGTTCGACGGCGTAGGCGGGATCCTCGCGAAATACCTCGGCCATGGCTTCATCGCGCGGTCTGTCTCTGATGGGTTGATCCTCTGTTTCTCAGTTGTGCAATTCAGCGTTTGCCTGCTGGTGCTGTTTCATCAGCGCGGTCTGCTCCCTCAGGAGCTTCTGGTGCAGATCTTCGCTCGTCGATTTGAGCTTCTCGAAACCCGCCTTTACGTCTGGGGAAGAGAACGCAAGATCCTCATTCCGTAATGAGATGTCCTTGTGGTGAAGCTCGGCGTAACCGTACAGATCGTTGACGCTCTGGAACCACTGTTTTTCCAGAGAGAAGACAGCCAGGTTCGCTTCGTCCACGTTGCCCGGGTTGGATATCCAGGAACGAAGATATTCCGGGTCGGCCTGCTGCATCTGCTCTCGAAACCGGGTATAGCTTTGCTGTACAGCGCCGAAATAGCCGGCGTCCAGTTCAAAATCGCCCTGAAGCTGCCGAACCGTCTCGTTCATGGCGTTGGTGCTGGCGAAGGATTGTGGCGAATAAAGGGGGGGCGATATCGGCGCCACGTGCGCCAGTTCCGATTGATATTGCTTACTGCTGGCGATGCGAGCCCGCAGTAACTCCACGACGATTCTTCGGCGTGCCGGATGAATCGAAGTCAGGGGCCTGTTCGAAGTTGCCAGAGCCATGTAGCTGTTCCGGGCGGCATACGCGTTGACGGCCAACGTAGTGGCCAGCGCCGCGACTAACGCAAGGGCCGAGGCTGGAATGATTCGCGCGCCCGAAGCGGAGCGGCCAGTGCGGCGATCACTTCGATGCATGCCCCACCAGAAGATTGCATTCGCGAGGATGAAGGAAACCCAGCAACTGGAGAGGGCAACTGCGTGGTCGATCTCGCCCGCGCGCACCTTCCACAAAATGACCGCGGGGACTGTGAGATCGATGCAGACAAGCAATACCCAGAATCTTGCTGATTCCGGCAAACGAGGCATTTCCGGACTCCGGAAGCGGGTTGAATGGATGGCGCCATTCTACATACACCGTGGCGCGTGCGGGGCGCCATTCGGCATGACTGGAGGTCATGCTCTGATACAAAGCGGGAACCGGAGGTCCTTCGATTCGCGCCTGAATTGATTGTCGCGGCAACTGCCCCCGGAAACGAAGTCGGAGGGCTCGCTCCGGACGACACCTCTGTCGTGGGGCCCACCCTGTCGCCTCGCTGCGGCGACAAGGATGGGGCACCCGGGGAGGGTTCAAGAGACAGGGTGCGGGGTTGCGTGGGGCCCACCCTGTCGCCAAACCGCGGCGGCAAGGATGGAGCACCCGGTGTTTAGCTTCGGTCAGGATGGTTCGGTGGGGATGGCACGATAACCCGACGCGTTAGTCGCGCTCCCAGAAGTGGGGTGGTTCGATGCCGAGGGCGCGGAGATAGACGTATCCCTGGCCGCGGTGGTGGATCTCGTTGTCGATGGCGTACTGGATGGTCGCCTGGCCGGTATTCTTCCACTGGCCGAAGGCGACATCGACCTCGGCGAAACGGTGCGCGGGAATGTTGGGGAACTTCGCGTCGAGGGCCGCGGTCTGCTCGTCCCAGAGGCGGAGCAGGGCGGCTTTGGTGGAGGGTTTCTCGCCGGGGAATTTCTCCCACTTGCCGGTGGAGACGCCGTCGACGATGGGGACGGCCATGCCGATGAACTCGAAGGCGAGGTCGGCGAAGGGCCTCATGCCGCCGATGGAGAAGCTGAAGAGCTTGTCCTCGGGGAAGGCTTCGATGGTGCGGCGGGTGAGGCGGCGGTGGCCCTGCCACTGATTCAGGAGCTGGTCGGCGGAGATGACGCTGATGGTTGCGGTTTCGGTTGCCATGGTGGTTTTCTCCTTGTCGCCCAATTTTGGGGTTGAGGACAGAGTAGGCGGCATTCCCGACAGATCCTGTCGTAAATTGAGGAGAGACTGAAGGATCGGGTCAGAAGCTTCCCTCAGCGGCTAAAGCCGGAAGATTTTTGCGACTCTTTCGGCACGGCTGAAGCCGTGCCCTGATACAAAGCATTACGTCGGCGACGTTATGGATTCGAGCTCGCCCACATCTGCCAAAAGAGGGCAGATGTGGGGCACCCAGGAAGCTGTGCCCTGATACAAAGCACCAACAAATCCAAAGTGGCACAGATTGGATTTTGCATGTACGACCCGATTTTGCGCGTGCTGACGGTGCTGGAGATTCTGCAGGCGCGCGAAGCTGTGACCGGAGCGGAGCTGGCCGAGCGGCTGGAGGTGGGGGTGCGCACGGTGCAGCGGTACATCGTGCGGCTGAAGGATTTGAAGATTCCGGTGGAGTCGTCGCGAGGGGTGGGCGGGGCGTACCGGCTGCGGCCAGGATATCGGCTGCCTCCGCTGCTGCTGACGAATGAGGAGGCGTTTGCGCTGTCGCTGGGGCTGCGGGCGCTGCGCCAGGTGGGGCTGGCGGCGTTTGCTCCGGCGACCGATGGCGCGCTGCGGAAGCTGGGGCGGGTGCTGCCGGAGGCGCTGCGGGAGAGTCTGCGGACGGTGGAGGACGTGGTGGCGATCGAGCCGGGGCCGTGGGTGGTGTCAACCTCGGTGGAGTGCCTGATGCGGGCGGCGACGGCGATTCGCAGCGGGCGGCGCGTGCGGTTTCGGTACCGGTCGCATGGGGGGCGAGTGTCGCGGCGGCAGATTGAGCCGTGGGCGGCGCTGCATACGGATGGGCGGTGGTATCTGATCGGCTACTGCCTGACGCGGAAAGCGCCGCGGACGTTTCGGCTGGATCGGGTGACGGAGCTGGAGCTGTGCGCGGAGCGGTTTCGGCGGCCGGCGGACTTCGACGCGCGGCGGTATCTGACGGAACGGATGCCGTTTGTGCAGTCGGACTACCAGATCGAGGTGTGGATCGATATGCCGGTGGAAGAGGCGGAGCGCCAATTTGCTCCGTGGAGGATTGCCACCGAGGCGGAGGGAGAGGGGACGCGGCTGCGCTGCGGACGCGACCGGCTGGAGATGTTTGCGGCGATGCTGCTGAGCATGGGGCGGCGGATCGTGGTGCGGAGTCCGGCGGAACTGCGGGAGACGTTTCGGGATCTGGCGCGGCAGGCGGAGTTGGCGGCGGGGGAGTGAAGGGGCGGCTGGTGGCCGGCTCAGAAGGGGAAAATTTCGAGCCCTGGAACCATGCTGAAGTGGCGCAGGTTGGCCGTGGCGACTCGATAGCCAAGCTCCAGCGCCGTGACTCCGATCAGCAGATCGGAAAGGGCGATGCGAACACCCTTTGCGGTGCTCTCCCCGTCGATTTGTCCGGCTCGCAAGGCCAGCGAAACTGTGACGGGATGGACAGGCAGCGCGGAGACGAGTTCCTGGAGGAACTGGCGGCGCATGGCGTGTCTCTCGGGCGTGTGGGCGCGGGCCGCGCCGTGCGCCAGCTCGATCAGGGTGACGACGGAGATCGCGACCTCTTCTCCGGGTGCACGGCTGGCGATGTCGGTGAGGGCCTGCCTGGCGTTGCTGCCTTTGCGCTCGGCGGCGATCAATACGCTGGAATCGAGGATCAGGCCCACCGGGTCAGTCCCACGCGGGAGGATTCAGGGGCTCCCGGTGCGAGTCAACTGCGTCTCGAACATCGCGGGCGAAGTCCTCATCGATGGTTGCCGGGGATTCCTGCGGCAGCAGAGCGATGCACTCTTCGATAGAGCGGCGCGGAGGAGCCGGCATGTGGATGACGGCCACCGGATGCGCGTCGCTTTCGATCACAATCTCAGCCCCGGCGCGGACGCGCGCCAGCAAGCCGGCGAAGTCGCGGGCCGCTTCGGCCTCCGAGATGTGGATCGTTGCCATATTCATGATCATACCCTCGATTGATTTTCCCTTTTCAGTCCCGATAGCCGCTTCTGTCCGGTGTCCGCAGCCCAACTTCACAGTTTTCTAGCTCCAGTAGCTGCGATCCAACGTTCGGTACTGGATGGATTCGGCGATGTGGGGGACGGCGATGCTGGGCTCGCCGGCGAGGTCGGCGATGGTGCGGGCGACTTTGAGGATGCGGTCGTGGGCGCGGGCGGTGAGTCCCTGCTGGAGCATGGCGCGCTCGAGGAGCTTTTCGGCGTCGGGAGAGAGCTCGCAAAAGGCGCGAATCTGGCGGGTGGACATTTGCGCGTTGGAGAAGATTCTTTCTTTGGCGGAGGCGAAGCGGGCGTGCTGGATTGCTCGGGCGGCGAGGACGCGGGCGCGGATGGCGGCGGAGTTCTCGGTAGCGGCGGCTCCGCGGAGCTCCTTGTACTGGACGGCGGGGACTTCGATGTGGATGTCGATGCGGTCGAGGAGCGGGCCGCTGATCTTGGCGACGTAGCGCTGGATGAGGGGCGGGGTGCAGTGGCACTCGCGGGATTTGTCGTTGAAATAGCCGCAGGGGCAGGGATTCATGGCGGCGGCCAGCATGAAGGCGGCGGGGAAGGTGAGCGACATGGACGCGCGGGCGATGGTGACATGACGATCTTCGAGGGGCTGGCGCATGACCTCGAGGACGTTGCGGGGGAATTCGGGCAGCTCATCGAGAAAGAGGACGCCGTTGTGAGCGAGGGAGACTTCGCCGGGACGCGGAATGACGCCGCCTCCGATGAGGCCTGCGTCGGAGATGGTGTGATGGGGCGCGCGGAAGGGGCGCTGGGTGACGAGGCCGGCTTCGGCATCGAGAACGCCGGCGACGGAATGGATTTTGGTGGTCTCGAGGGCTTCGTCGAAACTGAGCGGAGCGAGGATGGAGGGCAGGCGGCGGGCGAGCATGGTTTTGCCGGAGCCGGGTGGGCCGATCATTAATATGTTGTGGCCACCGGCGGCGGCGACTTCGAGGGCGCGCTTGGCGGCGAGCTGGCCGCGGACGTCGGCGAAGTCGAGAGCGTAGTGCTGGAGCTCGCCGAGGACCTGCTCGGCCTCGACGCGAAAGGCGGGCGCGTGAATGCCGCCGTTGCCTGCCTGATTGAGCAGCTCGCGCACCTCGGTGAGCGAGGTAACCGGATAGACGTTGACGCCGTCGACCACCGCGGCCTCGCGGGCGTTGGCTTTGGGAATGACGAGGTTTTTGATGCCGTGCTGGCGGGCGGCGACGGCGACGGGCAGCATGCCGGGGACGGGGCGCAGGGTGCCGTCGAGGCCAAGCTCGCCGATGAGGAGAAATTCGTCGAGGTCGCGAAGCTGGAGCGCGCCATAAGCGCCGAGGATGCCGACGGCCATGGGGAGATCGAAGCCGGAGCCTTCCTTCTTGATGTCGGCGGGGGCGAGGTTGATGGTGATGTGGGTGGGCGGCAGGTCGAAGCCGGAGTTGCGGATGGCGGCTCGGACGCGGTCGCGGGATTCGCGGACGGCGGCGTCGGGGAGGCCGACGGTCGAGAAGGTCTCTTTGTCGGAGACGAATTTGGAGAAGTCGACTTCGACGTCGATGATGCTGGCGTCGATGCCGTAGACGGCGGCGCTGCGGGCCTTAAAGAGCATAATTCCGGGATTCTGCCCGGAGTCTAGCACCGGGAGCGCGCGGTTTCGGCAGGGTTATGCGGCCTGGCGTGCACCGGGGTAATGCGCGGGCGTTCGCTTGCGGAACGGGTGCGGGCGATCCGGCATGGATCGCCCGGAAACTTACGCCTGAGTGGCGAGGTCGTGGATGGCGCTGACGAGGAGGTCGAGGTCCGCGGGGCGGGTGTAGACGTGCGGGGTGATGCGGACGCAGCTGATGTTCTCCCAGACGATGCCGACCGAATGAATTTTCCAGCGGTTGAAGAGATCGCCGGCGATCTGGCCGGGGGTCATGCCGTCGATGCTGAATCCGCCGATGGCGCAGGAGTATTCGGGGCGGAGGGAGGTGTGCAGGCGGACCTTCGGAATGGACTGGACGCGGGTGGACCAGTAGTTCTTGAGGTAGAAGATGCGTTCCTGCTTGCGGCGGCTCCCGATGCCCTCGTGGAAATTGACGGCCTCGCCGATGGCCTGCTCGATGGGGAAGCTGCGGGTGCCGAGCGACTCGAATTTGCGGATGTCGGGGGAGTGGGGATCGGCGGAGCAGGTTAGCGGCCAGACCTTTTCGATGTGGTCCTCGCGAATCCACATCATGCCGCTGCCGATGGGGGCGGAGAGGAACTTGTGGAGGCTGGTGCCGAAGTAGTCGCAGCGGAGGTCGGGGATTTTGAAGTCGATGAGGCCGAAGGAATGAGCGCTGTCGGAGATGACCTCGATGCCATGCGCGTGGGCCATGTCGGAAATCTTCGCGACGGGCATGAGCTGGCCGACCCAGTTGATCATGTGGGTGACGTGGATGAGGCGGGTCTGCGGAGTGATGGCGGCTTCGTAGGCTTTGACGATGACGTCGTCGTCCTCGATGGGAAAATCGAAGCTGATCTGCTTGTAGACGATGCCGTCGCGCTGGGCACGCTGGCGGTAGGCCTGGATCATGTTGGGGTAATCCTGCTTCGTGCCGATGACTTCGTCGCCGGCTTTGAGGGGCAGGCCGTAGATGATGGTGTTGAGCGCTTCGGTTGAATTGCGGTCGACGGCGATCTCGCCGGGCTTGGCTCCGGCAAGATCGGCGAGCTTGCGGCGGAGGGGCTCGCGTCCCTGATCGAGAATGACCCACATGTAATAGGACGGGCCTTCGTTGGCGAGCTGGTTGTAGCGCTCGAGGGCCTCCTGCACGACGATGGGCGCGGGCGAGACGCCCCCGTTGTTGAGGTTGACGATGTCGGGATTGACCGACCAGGCCGACTGGATGATGCTCCAGTAATCCTCGTTCCACGCGACCTCGTCGGGGACGAGGTTTTTGACGGCGTGGGCGGCAGCTTCGAAGTCGGCGGCGTGCGCCTGACGGAAAAGGCTGTTGACGGAAAAAGCACCCGCGAGGGTGGCGGTCCGCTTGAGGAAGGCGCGGCGGTCGGTGGGGTTCATGGCAAGCAATGTAGGCGGGGTGGGGGCTGGGACGCAAGTGAAGCGGCGCTGCCTGTATCCTGACGGCAGGTTCCCCTCTGTGATGAGTCTTCGATTTTTGTGTCTTGCTGCTGTTTTGTCGTCCACGCTGGCGCCTTTCTCCGGGTTTGCGCAAACGCTGCCACTGGCTCAGCAGCCGGGGCAGGCGGGGCCCCAGGATCTGGCGTCGCGCACCAAGGCCCTGAACGATCTGCTGGACGAGATCTGGCAGGATCGGCTGAGCCACTCGCCGGAGTTTGCTTCGACAATCGGCGACAAGCAGTGGGACGACCAGCTGACGGATTACTCGGTGGCGGCATACAACGACGGGATTGCGCGCGATGGCGACTACCTGGGGCGGCTGGCTGCGATCGACACGACGGGGATGCCGGAACAGGAGGCGCTGAGCCGGGATCTGATGGTGCGGCAACTGATCGAAGCGCAGGAGGAATCGCAGTTCAAGCCGTGGGAGATGCCGGTAAACCAGGTGAACGGCCCGCAGATTGAGCTGCCGGAACTGGCGGCGCGGCTGAGCTTCAGCAGCGCGAAGGATTACGACGACTATACGGCGCGGCTGAACAAGGTTCCGGCGGCGTTTCGGCAGATCACGGACAACATCATGCTGGGGATCGAGGACCAGCGCGTGCCACCGAAGGCGATTCTGCAGGACGTGCTCGACCAGGTGAACGCGCTGCTGAAGCTGAAGCCGGAGGACAGCCCATTCGCACAGCCGCTCAAAGAGTTTCCGGCGTCGATTGCGGCGGCGGACCAGGCGCAGATTCGCACCACGGTGCTGACGGCGATCAAGACGCAGGTTTATCCGGCGTACCAGCGTTTTGCGAAGTTCGTGCAGGCGGTGTATCTGCCGGCGGGGCGCAACGATCCGGGCTTGTGGGCGCTGCCGGGCGGGGACGCATACTACGCCTTCCTGGTGAAGCAGAGCACGGCGCTGGAGCTGACGACAGCGGAGATCCACGAGATCGGCGCGGAGGAGGTCGCGGGGGACGAGGCGGCGGAGCTGACGATTGCGAAGAAGCTTGGGTATTCGACGGTGGCTGCGGTGCGCGCGGCGATCGAGAGCAATCCGCGGCTTCACGCGACCAGCGCGGATCAACTGCTGAATCTCTATCGCGCGGATCTGGACAAGATGCGTGCGAAGCTGCCGGAGCTGTTCACGACGCTGCCGAAGGCGGCACTGGTCGTGGAGGCGGCGCCGGGGAATCTCGATGAGGGGCCGGCGTATTACGAGCCGGGCGCGCCGGATGGCTCACGGCCGGGGACTGTTTTCGTGAACACGGATGACTTACCGCACCGCTCGCTGGCTGAGGTCGAGGCGATGGCGTACGACGAAGGGTTGCCGGGGCATCATCTGCAGATTGCGATCGAGCAGGAGATGACGGGAGTGCCGGCGTTCCGGAATTCTCTGAGCTATCCGGCGTACACGGAGGGGTGGGCGCTCTACGCGGATCAGCTTGGCAAGGATGCGGGGTTCTTTCAGGATCCGTACTCGGACTTTGGGCGGCTGGAGGCGGACGAGCTGAGCGCCATCGATCTGGTCGTGGACACGGGCGTACATGCTCAGCACTGGACGCGACAGCAGATGGTGGACTACTTCCATGCGCACACGGGGCTGGGCGACGCGGCGGTGAATGCGGACGTGGACCGGATCATCGCTTGCCCGGCGCAGGGGCTGGGGGCGAAGCTGGGGGAGCTGAAGATCCTGGAGCTGCGGAGGCGGGCGCAGGCGGCGCTGGGGGCGAAGTTCGATCTGAGGGCCTTTGACGACGAGGTGGTGGACTCGGGCGCGCTGCCGATGGATGTGCTGGATGCGCGGGTGATGGCGTGGGTCGGGGCGCAGCCGGGGACGGAAAAGTAAGCCGGCTTGCAAGAGTACACAGCGCACGCGAAACTGGTGTTGCTTTCGTTTCCCGGTTCCGTCTGTCCCACGAGGTCGCCTGCGGACCGGAGTGAAGCCATTCAATCCCCGGAAGGATACTTCCCCCATGAAGCTGGCCGATCGTTTTGTCGACCTTTCCACCCGCCCCCTTCCTTTGCGCACCCTTATCTTCCGCAGGTTGCTGCAGCGGTTCCCGATTGGATCGTGGGAAGCGCGACTTCGTGCGGGGGCGGTGAAGCGGCCACACTATGCGCTGTGCCTGAGCAACGCGGCGTCGCTGGCGCAGAAGCTGGGATACCGGGCCATCACGGTGGTGGAATTCGGCGTGGCCGGCGGCAATGGCCTGCTTTGCCTGTGCGACTATGCCGCTGAGATACGACGGGCGTATGGCGTGGAACTGCGAGTGGTGGGGTTCGATTCCGGGGAAGGCCTGCCCGAGACGCACGACGTGCGGGATATCCATTACGTATGGCCGGCGGGATCGTTTGAGATGGACCGCGCGGCGCTGGAAGCGCGGCTGGCAGGGCGCGCAGAGCTGGTGCTGGGCAATGTGGCGGCGACGGTACCGCGCTGGCAGCCGCCCGCGGACGCTCCGCTGGGGGCGGTGATGTTCGATCTGGATCTTTATTCATCCACGCGCGATGCGCTCCAGGTGCTGACGAAGGAGAACCTGCTGCCCCGCGTCTGGTGTTACTTCGACGATATGGAGGGATCGCCGGAGACGGCGCTGACGGATTTTGTCGGGGAGGGGTCGGCAATCCGGGAGTTCAACAACGACCCGGCGCGGAGCACGCTGAGAGATAACGTTTCGCCGGCGCTTGTTTTCAAGTCGAATATGCCTGAAGCGTGGCACAGGAGAATCCATATTTACCATCGTTTGCATCACCCTCAGTACGACCTCTGCCTGTCCGCGGAAAAGCACCAGCTGCAACTCGCGGCCTCGTGAGGGATGTGCGATGGCGAAGGCCGATCCCTTATCCTGAAACCACCATGGCTGATACCAACGATCTCTCCAACCTCCGCGTGGCGGTGCTGGGCGCGGGCAAAATGGGCGGCATCCTGCTGCAGGCGTTTTTGAAACAGCAGATCCTCTCGCCCGATCGGCTGCTGGCCACGGTTGCCCACAGCGAGCGCGCAGCGGCGCTCTCGGCGCAGTGGGGCATCGACGTTTCCACGGACAACCTGAAGGCAGCCGCGCAGGCCGACGTGATTCTGCTGGGCGTGAAGCCGTTCCAGGTGCCCGCGCTGGTGGAGGGGATTCGCCCGGCGCTGACGCCGGAGAAACTGCTGATCTCGTTCGCGGCGTCAGTGCGGACGGAGGCCATCGAGCGGGCCGCGGTGGAAGAGGTGCCGGTGGTTCGGGCCATGCCGAACACGCCGTCGATGCTGGGGGCGGGGATCTCGGCGCTGTGCCGCGGGCGCCACGTGCAGCCGGGGCACATGACGCTGGCGGAAAGCCTGTTTTCCGCAGTGGGGCGGACGGTGATCGTGGACGAGAAACACATGGACGCGGTGACCGGGCTGAGCGCCAGCGGGCCGGCGTTTATCTACATTATTTTGGAGTCGCTGGCGGAGGCGGGCGTGAAGGTGGGACTGCCCCGCGATATCGCGACGCTGCTGGCGGCGCAGACCACGTTTGGGGCGGCGAGGATGGTGCTGGAGACCGGCTACCACCCCGCATTGCTGAAAGACGCGGTGACCACCCCGGCTGGTTGCACTATCGACGGAATTCTTGAGCTGGAAGAAGGCGGTTTGCGGGTGACGCTCATCAAAGCAGTTATGCGCGCCACAGAGCGCGCCAAAGAGCTGGCGGCCGGATAGCTGGGCGATCCGGGCCGCGGCCCGGGAACGTCCCCATGACCGCTTCGCGCTCCGCTGTTTCGCGCGCGCAACCCGACCCCGCAGATATTCAGGCGCCGATTTCTGTCGAACCTTATCCGGCAATTTCTGCCGAGCCGCGCGGCAAGCTGCTGCAGTTCCCTGCGCGCCCGGCGCCGACAGATCGACCGCGGGTTCAGGCGCTGCTGGCGGCTGAATTCCTGCTGCTGTTCGCGGCGCTGCCGCTGGCGGTGTTCCTGGGCACGGCGGGCAGGCTCGATCCGCTGCAGCCGCTGTGGCTGGCGAGCGGCGTTTGCCTGGTGCTGCTGCTGGTGGATCCGACGTTCGATCGGAGCCGGCTCTGGAACGCTGCGCCGCTGGGGCGGCAGCTGCCGCAAATCCTGGCGTTGTTTGCCGCGGGGGCGGTCGCGATCGGCGCCCTGGTTTACGAATACGCTCCGCAGCTGCTGTTCTCGCTGCCGCGCAGCCATCCGCGTTTGTGGGTGCTGGTGATGGTCAGTTATCCGTTCGTGTCGGTGATTCCGCAGACGCTGGTGTATCGCGTGTTTCTGTTCCATCGGTACCGGAGGCTGCTGCCGGTGGGTCCGCGGACGCAATCGGCAGCGCTGATCGTGCTGAGCGCCGGGGCCTTCGCCTTCTCGCACATTGTGTTTCACAACTGGATCGCGGTGGCGCTGACGGTTCCGGGAGGGATTCTGTTTGCGGTGCGGTACCACAACACGCGTTCGCTCTGCGTCTCGTTTGTGGAGCACGCGCTGTACGGATGCTTCCTGTTCACGATCGGGCTGGGCGTCTTTTTCGGCGTGCGGTGATCAGGGCCTGCTGACACAATCGCCAATCCAAATCGTGTTGTTGGCAGGTCCTGGTTCAGAAGCGGAAAGACAAATCCGCGTTGACGGTGCGGTTGGCCGAGCCTGAGCCGAAGGTGCTGGCCAGAGATGTCGACTGGCCGAAGAGCGGCGAGCCGAGCACGCCGACGGGCGGCGCCAGGTTCACGTGGTTGATCACGTTCTCCGATTCGAGACCGAGACCCAGGGTGTACTTGCGATCCACGGGCTGCTTCTTTTTGGCGCTGGCCGCGGCGGGCTTTTTGGCGCCGGCAGGAGCGGGCGGCTGAGGCAGCGGCGGGCCGAAGTTGAAGTTTTTGCCCACATGCATATTCAGCAGAAATATTCCCGGACCCTTGCCGTAGTTGATGGGGACGGTTTTCTGGCCGGGGATGGGGTCGGTATCGAAGACGCCCCACTGGGTGTGGACCACGCTGGGCCGGGAGAGATCGGTGGCGAAGCTGGGGCGATCGTTGAACTGGGTATCGCCGTTGAGATCCTGGCCGACGACGATGTTGAACGGCGCGCTGGAGGAATAGATCATGAACGGATTCGCGTAGAAACCGCGCCAGAAATTCCAGTAGCCGCCCATGAAGACGCGATTGCGGATGTCGTTGGACGAGCGGCCCCAGTCCTGGTGGAGATCGTAGCCGTTGGAGGGGAAGCTACCGATACCCTCGGTGTCCGCTTCGGATTTGCTGAGCATGTAGTAGCCGAAGAAGCCGGCATTTTTGGTGTGGACGTTCGCGTTGATGACCAGACGGTGGCGCACCGAGTCGCCCTCGGATTCATATTCGTAGATGTTCTGGCCGGTGCCGAGGGGCCGCACGCCGCTGGTGGGATCGCCGGGATTGTAGGTGCCGGGCAGCGGGGCGTTGATGTTGCGGGTGAGGTAGAGGTGATCGCCGCGCGACAACTGGTAGTTCACCGAGAGGGTGCCGACCTTGCCCAGCGGCTTGTCGCCGCCAATGGAGGAGAACATGATGTAGGGCGCGTGCAGGGTGGGGCTGACGCGAAAGATGGTGGGCGAGACGGCCGAAGCGCCGGAGCATGCGGCGGGATCGCTGGTGCAGAGGGCGGGATAAAACTGCGGATCGTTGACGACCAGCGCCTGCTCCAGCACGCCGTTCTGGCGGGCTGCTTCCAGCACGTTTCCTGAGGGGAAACGCTGATAGAAGAGTCCGAAGCCGGTGCGAAGGACGGCGCGCGGCGGCTTGTTTTTTCCGCCGGGAATGGCCCAGGAGGCACCGAAGCGCGGAGCGTAGTCGGCGTGGTCGGGGATGCGGTTCTGCGACTCGAAGCGCAGGCCGTAGCTGACCGTGACGTTGGGCCGGGCCTTGTAGTTGTCCTCGAGGTAGAGACCGGCGTCGAAGACAGAGACGACGATGGAGGGAGCGCCGGTGGTCTGGCTGAAGAGGCTGGGGCCGCCGCCGGCGGCAAAAATCTGCGCGGGAGTCATTCCCTGCGCGATGCCCTGCTGGGTGATCTGGTATGCGGTGAGGGTGGCGAAGGTGTACTGGCCGTTGAAATTGGCGGTGGAAACATTGGCGTCGCGCACGTCGCGGAGGCGCGCGCCGAAGTCGATGGTGTGCTTGCCGCGGCTGGTCTGGACGTAGTTCTGCAACTCGTAGTGGTCCTGATTATCGTTGTTCACGCCGGTGTTGTTGCCGCCGCCGGTGAACCCACCCTGGACGACGATGGTGGGCGCGGACGACTGGGGCGTTTGGCGGTTGCGATCGCGGATGTACTGGAAACGGGTCTCATTGAGGAGCTTCGCGCCGTAGGTCTGGCTGTCGCTGAACTGCAGCACCTGCTCGGCAGCGTGGCTGTCATACGCCTGGGAGGCGAGCGCAAACTGGCCGACACCGGCGTTGGTCTGGTCCTGCTGGACGAGGTGATAACTCAGGGTGAGGGTCTGGATCTTTCCCGCCTGGAGATCGTAGCGCGTGGAAAAGTCGGTGTAGCTGGAGTTGTTGGGGTAGGTATCGCTGAAGGGGATCTGGTCGAGCGACGCATTCAGCACGAAGGCGTTCACGATGGAATCGTCGGAGGAGCCCTGGCGCCAGAGATCGGTGAACACCGAGGAGTGCTTCGTGACCGGGCCGCTCAGATCGCCCTCCAGATCGAGCGAGTGATAGGGCGGCTGGACGGTGACAAACGGATTGCTGGTATTGAAGGAGGAGTCGTTGCCCTGGGTCCAGAAATCGCCGTGCCACTTGTCGGCGCCGGGCTTGGTGAAGATTTCGATGCGCCCCCAGCCGATCTGATCGAACTGCGCGGAAAAGGGATTCCGGTTGATGCGAATTTCGCGGATGGCCGATTTGGGGGGCAGGTGGCCGCTGCTGAATCCATCGACGTAGAACTGCGTGCCCGCGTCGGGATCGGAGCCGGCGATGGCCTGCAGCTCGCTCTGCATTTCGGTGGGGTCGTCGGAGAGGGTGTCGAGGTCCGAGCCCTTCATCACGATGGCGCCGGCGTTTTTATCGGGGCTGGAGTCAAGCTGGTTGCCGTTGACCATGACCTGCTGCTGCTGCACTTCGATGGACAGCGTAACGGTGAGGCGCTGCACGCGGCCGGCGACGACGGTGACGTGCTCGTGCCGCGCGGGACGGAAGCCGGAGGCGCGAACTTCGAGCACGTAGACGCCGGGCTGCAGCCCGGTGATGGAAAAATTGCCCTGTCCGTCGGAGGTCGCCGTTGCCGCGGGCGCTCCCGCACGGATGGCAGTTACAGCCGCGCCGGGAATGACGGCCCCGGTGGGATCGGCGACCGTGCCCGCGATGCTTCCGGTGGTTCGGGCCGGAAGGGAAGACTGCGCGCGACCGGGAAAAATGGAAAAAAGGACGAAGACCAAAGCGAGAAGAATACGGGTAAAACGAAAACCTGCTGCCACTGCGAGCTTCTCTCCTCATGCGCGGAAATGGAGATTCAACGATGCAGGTGAAGACAGTTGGGGCCTATAGCCACCTTATCAGGCGCGGACGATGCGATTCTGAAGTCGCGTTAGCAGGTAGACGGGCGGGAAGGGGGTTTCGCTCCACAAAAACGGGAACAATTTTCGTTTCGACTCCTGGAGAGATGGTCTTTTCTGCGGAGGCTGGCAGGGCGGGCGGAACAATCGGGCCTGGCACGCATCTAATGGAACGGATTGCTGAACGAAACAGCGGCGACGGCTGCGAGGTTTTGCAATCCGCTATCCGATTGCCGCGGGGCGCCATTCCGAATTTTGCCGTGTGAGAGAGCGATGGCGCAGGCTATGCTGGCAGCCTGCGCCACGGGGATGGGTCAAGGAGCAGCGGCTGGCTGCGGGGATGGAATCAGTTCTGAGGCTGCCTGGCTCCCTGCTTTGCGCCATGCGCGGCGCCTTTCACCGTGTTCTTCGACTTGTGGTACGCCTTTTTTGTGCCCTTTTTCGTGGAGTGGTAGGCCTTCTTCGTTCCCTTCTTCACGCCGCGCCCGGTGTCTTTCGCGGCATCCTTCGTGTCGCGTCCGGCGGCTTTCATATCCTGACCGGCGGTCTGGGCGGAGGCGCGAGGTGTGAAAGAAAGGGGAGTCAGCATCAGCGCTGCTGCAAAGAGGGCTGTCATCCATTGCCGATTATTTGCCATGGATAAGAGGATGTGGGGACGGGGCGTGGAGTTGCGCCAGGTTGAAAGGAAAATGAGACCGGAGCCGGCTCAGGGCCAGCGCTGCGCGCCGTGCAGGACACGAACAATATCGATCGACTGCTCGCCGACAACATGGACCAGGATCCACGGCAGAGGTGCGAGCATCAGTTCGCGAGTCCCATCGCGCCGGCCTGCGCGTCCAACCCGGGGAGATCGCAGCAAAATCTCGGGAGCCTGGTAGATTGCCCGAGTCAGGCGCTCCGCGTGAAGTGGCGTCTGCTCGAACAGGTAATCAGCGATGCGATCCAGGTCCTGCGCTGCAGAGTCCGTCCAGCGCAGACGCATCAGGCGCTGCGCCGCTGCACGGAACGACGTTCCAGCCGTTCGCCCACTTCGTCATGGCTGAGGATACGGCCCTGCTCCAAATCAGCCAGACCCTGCTCCACTTCAGCGACGAACCACTCATCGTGGTCAACCATGCGCGCCACCGCTTCCACCACCAGGGAGCCGCTGTCCCGGCCCTGCTCCGCGGCGAGTCGCGCCAACTTCGCTTCGAGGTCCTGGGGCAGAAGTATTTCCATGTTTCCAGCGTAGGAAGGGCGCGGACGCATGTCAACGCAATTCCGCGGTCCAGCGGCGATAGAATCGAAGCTGCGGACTCTTCTGTTGTGACCACCTCTGCCCTATCGACGGACGCCCCGGTTGCGACGCGGCCCAGCCATGCGCTGCGCAGCTTCGCGTGGGGCGTGCTCGGATACAACGTCGCGGTGATTGTGTGGGGATCGGCGGTGCGCGCGACCGGCTCCGGCGGCGGATGCGGCGAGCACTGGCCGTTGTGCGACGGAACACTGATCGTGCATCATCCGGCCATCGCCACGATGATCGAGCTTTCGCATCGGGTGACGAGCGGCATCGACCTGGTGTGCGTGCTGGCGCTGTTCCTGTGGACGTTTTGGGGTGTGCCGCGGCGGCATCTGGCGCGGGCTTTCGCGATCGGCGTTCTGGTCTTCACCTTCATTGAAGCCCTGCTTGGGGCGATGCTGGTCGAACTCGGCCTGGTCGCCAACAACCACTCCCCCGTTCGCGCTGTCTATCTCGGATTTCATTTCACAAATACCCTGCTGCTGCTGGGCGCGCTGGCGTTGGCGGCGCACTTCCTGTCGCGGCAGACGGGAACGATGCGCGGCGGCGTGACGATGCGCGCGGCGGGGCTGGCCATCACCGGGCTCGCGGCGACGCTCATCGTCGGCGTTACGGGATCGCTGGCCGCGCTGGGGGACACGCTGTATCCGGCGCACAATCTTTTCCGCGCCATCGCGCAGGATTTTTCGCCGGGGAGCTCGTGGCTGCTGCGCATTCGCTGGCTGCACCCGGCGTTCGCTCTGATCGCGGGGGCGTTTATCGTGTGGCTGGCGGTGCGCTCGCTGCGGCGGCCTGCGGATCGCGCGCTCAGTTTTGGGGTGATCGCGCTGCTGCTGATTCAATACTGGCTGGGCGTGGCGGACCTGGCGCTGCTGACGCCGCTGTGGCTGCAGATGGCGCATCTGCTGGTCGCCGATCTGCTGTGGATCGCGCTGGTGGTGCTGTGCGCGCGCGTTTGTCTGGTCGCGAAGACTGCCTGATTACGGTGGCGGATCGCCGCCGAGATAGAGGACGTGCAGCGAGCTCGCCTGCGCGAGCAGCTGAGCGATGGCGGGATTGGGAAAGCGCTCCGCATAGGGCCGGAGCCAGGCCACGTCGGCAGCGGTGAGATGCGGTCCCGGCGTGTCCTGCGGAAACGCGGACTGCTGCGCGAACCAGGAATTGTCTTCGAGGCCGGCAACGCAGCGATCGACGAGGCGATGCAGGGCTCCGTGATTCTCGGCGTAGAGATCCTGGCCGTTGGCCTCAGCGAACTCGGCCATGGTTACCAGAGGCGCGGCGGCGAAGAGGTGATAGTGGAGGGCGCGCTGCCCACGCGCCATTTCGAGCGGCAGGCTGCCATCGGCGGCGATCTGGCGGACACCGTCGCGGTACGCGCTCACGCCCCAGTCGTAGAGGGAGCGATCGTTGGCGGCGATGCCTGCGGACATGACGGCGAATCCGGCCCAGTAGAGATGATTGTTGCGGCCATCCTTCGTGTGCTTCGCGCGGCGCACGTCAAAGTAGCCCTGGGTGGAGCGGGCGACGCGCACCAGCCAGGCGGTGATGCGGCTGCGCTGGGCGGGAGTTCCGGCAGCGGAGCCGCGCACCTTGAGATACGTGACGGCGAGCGCGCCGAGGGTCCAGTTCTGGACGTAGTACGACTGGTTCGAGGCCATGCTGCCGGTCATGGCCTGCTGCGCCGCTTCGGCCGAGAGTATCTCGAGAACGCAGGCGGCGGCTGCGGTGCTGCCGGTGCGGCGATAGGCGTCGGCGGCCTTCTCAGCCTGGTCGCTGACGCGATCGAAGGGGCCTGCGGCTTGATCGTAGGCGCGGAGACGCTGGGGATCGGGGACGGACTTGCGGCTGTCGGCGTAGTAATCGAAGGCGGCAATGTCGCGCGGAAGCAGAAGCGGAGCGGGACAGGCGTACGGCGCGGAGGCGGCGGTTACGGGGTGCAAATCCCACGGCGACTGGAGCGGCGCGGCTGCGGCGAGAGCTGCGCCAGAGGCGACGAACAGGAGCGCGGCGAGCTGCGGGAGTTTCCTCGTAAGAGCGGCGAGCATCGTGTTTACTGATCGAGCGGCGGAGATGGAGGAGCGTAGTAGCCGGGGCGATAGCGCAGGTTGTATTCGGAGGCTCGGGCTCCGGCGGCGGGGGTGAGCGTGACCTGGATGTGGCGGAAATCGGACTCGGTGCGGCGGCGCACGGGGTAATAGCCGATAAGGTATTGGGTGCGGAGGTCCTGAGACACCTGCGCGAAGGCCTCGGTGAGGTCGCCGTATTGCGCGTAGTAGTATTTGCCGCCGGTTCCCTGGGAGAGGGTGATGAGGGCGTGCTCGCCGCCGGTGTCGCGGCCGGCGTCGGCAATGATGGGCAGATCGATGATGCTGTAGATCATGACTTCGCCGCGGATGGCCTGCTCGAGGGCCTCGGGATAATCGACGCCATGCACGGTGTTGCCGCCGTCGGAGATGACCACGAGGACCTTGCGGCCGGAGCGCGGAGCGAGGCGCTGCGCGGCGAGCCAGATTGCGTTGTAGAGGGCGGTGGCCGGGCCGGTGGAGAGGTGGCTGAGGCCGGAGTCGATCTGGTGAACGTCGTCGGTGAACGGGACCACCTCTTCGACATCCGAATTGAAGTCGATGAGGTCGAGGCGGTCGATGGGACGCAGGAGGGCGTGAATGAAGTCGCGCGCGGCGTGGGTTTCGATGTCGAGATCCTTTTGCACGCTGCCGCTGGTGTCGATGGCGAGCACGATGGAGAGCGGCATGGAGGTGTCGCGCTCGAAGTAGGAGATTTTCTGCGGAACGCCGTCTTCGGCAAGCGCGAAATCGTTCTGGGTGAGGCCGCCGATGGGTCCGCCTTCCGCGTCGGTGACGTTGACGAAGACATTCACCAGGCGCACGTTGACGTGGTAGCGCGGGGTGGGCTGCTGCGGCAGCGGCGTTTCCTGTGCCGGGACGCGGGACGCCGGAACGATGAGGGCGGCCAGGGCGAGAAGAACGCAGGCGCGATTCATGGGCGCTCCGTGCCTGGCGCGCCGGCGGCGAGATGGGGCGGGAACGGCTCGCCCTGCGCCCAGACGGCTCCATCCTCGAAGAATTCCTTTTTCCAGATGGGGACGGTTTGCTTGAGCGTGTCGATGAGCCAGCGGCAGGCGTCGAAGGCGGCGGCGCGATGGGCGGAGGCGACGGCGATGCAGACGCTGGTCTCGCCGATTTCGAGGCGGCCTAGGCGATGGACCAGGGCGACGTCGCGGACCGGGAATTTCTGGAGCGCTTCGGCGGCGAGCTGGTTCATGCGGGCGAGGGCCATCTCCGGATAGGCCTCGTAAAAGAGGCAGAGAGTGCGGCGGCCGCGGGTCTGGTTGCGAACCGTGCCTTCAAAGACGACCAGGGCGCCGTCGTCGCCGGAGCGGAGAGGATCGGCGATGGCGGCGGCATCGATGGGGGCCTCGCTGAGGACAACGTGGGAGCGTCTCGTTTCGGAGCTGCCGGATCCTCCGCTGACGGGAGGGAGCAGGGCGACCTCGTCGCCTTCGGCGAGGGGATGGGATGCGGGAACGTATTCGCGGTTGACGGCGACGGCGATGGAGGACCAGAGGGCAGCGTGGTCGGGATGGCGGGCGCGGCAGCGGTCGATTAGGTCGCTGACGGTTGAGCCAGCGGGGAGATCGAGCGAACCTGGCGCGCCGCCAGGAAGGTCGCGAAGGGTCCCGAAAGCGAGAAGAGTCACGCGCATCCAGTGATCATTATGCGGCACAGGCGGTGCCCGTCCATTGGACGGAGGAGGGGGAGGAAAGGTGTCGCCCGGCCGAGGAAGGGGGCGGTCTGGCCGCTGTCCGGGCTGATGCGAGACAATGGAATCGATGGAATTTTGCGATCTGAAGGCGCAATACCGGCACCTGAAACCCCGTATCGACGCGCGCATCCAGGCGGTGCTGGAGCATGGGCGGTTCATTCTGGGGCCCGAGGTGCAGGAACTGGAAGAGCAACTGGCGGCGCGGCTGGGCGCACGGCATGCGATTGGCTGCGCCAGCGGAACGGACGCGCTGCTGCTGGCGCTGATGGCGCTGGGGGTGGGCCCGGGCGACGAGGTAGTGACGACGCCGTTCACGTTTTTCGCCACCGGAGAGATGATTACGCTCGTGGACGCGCGGCCGGTCTTCGTGGACATCGATCCGGCGAGCTATAACCTGGATCCGGCGCGGCTGGAGGCGGCAGTGACGCCGCGGACGAAGGCGATTCTGCCGGTGAGCCTCTACGGGCAGCCGGCGGAGATGGACGCGATCAACGCCATCGCCGAGCGGCACGGGATCCCGGTGATCGAAGATGCGGCGCAGAGCTTTGGCGCGGAATACAAAGGGCGGCCGTCGGGGAATCTGAGCACGATCGGCTGCACGAGTTTCTTCCCCTCGAAGCCGCTGGGCTGCTACGGCGACGGCGGCGCGTGCTTCACCAACGACGACGCGCTGGCCGAAGCGATGCTGGAGCTGCGCAATCACGGACAGGCGGGGCGGTATCTGCACACGCGGATCGGCATCAACGGGCGCCTGGACACGCTGCAGGCCGCGGTGCTGCTGGCCAAGCTGGAGGTGTTTGACGAGGAGATTGCCGCTCGGCAGGCGACGGCGGAACGCTACTCCGCGCTGCTGAAGGATTCGGTGCGGACCCCGGGGATTGGGGCGGATCGCACCTGCGCGTGGGCGCAGTACACCGTCGAGGTTGAGGATCGCGACGGGGTTGCGAAGGCGCTGCAGGACGCGGGGATTCCGACGGCGGTGCATTATCCGATGCCGCTGCATCTGCAGCCGGTGTATGCGGAGCTGGCGGGGGAGATGGGCTGGACGCGCGGGAGCTTTCCGGCGGCGGAACGGGCGGCGGAGCGGGTGCTGAGCCTGCCCATGCATCCTTATATGACGGCCGAGCAGGTGGAGCGGGTGGCGGAGGCGGTGAAGGCGGCGGTGCGGCGGCCGGTGGGAACGCGATGAACCACTGCGGATAACCCAGCGACGAAAGTTCAATTGACACGGAGGGCGCTACCAGGGAGAATGGCGTCAATTGGCGGTTACCCGGAAGGCCCGGCTCGCATCCCAGAGGAGCAACGGCCCGGCGGGTAGACGCCGAGATGCCGCCTGTGATGCCCGAGCAAGGATCGAGCCCGTGCAAAGCCGCCGCAACCAACGCGGATGGCAGAATATGGCGGAGCAGCGGCCGCGGTCTGAGGCCGGCGCGCGATTTTTCAGAACATTCAGGGTTCAAACCGGGAGAAAACTCCTGGGGGCGGAGCTTTGCCGCGATCAGGAAACATGAGGAGGAAGCCACAACCAGCACACGAAAACAGAGCCACGGCTTGAGCCGGGCGCCGCGGCGCCGGGCCCGCAACCGCACAGCACACAGCAACCCACAGGAGGTATGACATGCAGGAAGAACTTCAGATGCTGGATGAGTGGATCCCGGAACAGATGGAACCAGGTACGCTCTTCGTGCTGGAGAATGCGGCGCCGATGGGAGACGCGCGGAATCCTTTTGTGGCGGTGCTGGCGTGCCCGCGGTGCGGGGCGCTGGGGCTGATTACGCGGGCGCAGTTTGTGGGGCTGGAGTCGATGATCTGCGGCGGGGACAGCTGCTCGGCGGAATACTATCTGCGCGAGGACGAGATCGAATACCGCAAGCCGCATTGAACGGCGATTGCCTGGGAAAACAAAAGCGTGCCTGCCTGGCGGGCACGCTTTTTTTGTGGGCGCAGAGAGGAGCGATGGCTGGACTACGATAAGGGACATGCCCGGATGGCGAAACTGGCAGACGCAGCGGACTTAAAATCGGCTTATAAAGCCGCAATATTGATACATATTGTTGAAAATAAATAGCTTGTATTAATACCGAATATTGCGCAAGCCTTGCGCAACTCTTGCACACTTTTGTGCTTCTATAGAGGAAGCGGGAGGTGCAGCCACATGGCAGAGCATTACGCCATCCTCGGTGGCAAAGTTCACGTCTACAAGCGTCCGAACAGTTCGAGCTGGCAGTGCGCAACCTATCTAGCCGGGAAGAATCGCCGCACCACCACCAAAGAAGACAGCCTCTCAAAAGCGAAGGAGTTCGCGGAAGACTGGTATTTGCAGTTGCGGGGCAAGCTCCGCGACGGTCAGTTGAAAAGCGGCAAACCATTCCGCGAGGCTGCGAAGTTGTACCTGCGCGAGTTCGACATAATGACGCAGGGGCAGCGCAGCCCAACCTATGCGCGCGGACAGCACGCGAGGACAAACGGCTACCTGATTCCATTCTTCGGCAGCATGGTCCTTCCCGAGATCACGGCTGGCAAGGTCAATGAATATCGTATCCATCGCCTTGAGGAATGTAAGGCGATGCGCGGCAAGCCTCCAGCGCATAGCACCATGCACCAGGAGACCGTGACGTTGCGCCAGATTTTCAAAACGGCTCTGCGGCACGGATGGGTCGATCATCTCCCGGATTTTTCAGCGCCATATCGCGCGTCCGGCAAGATTTCCCATCGAGCATGGTTCTCACCGGAAGAGTACAGGCAGCTTTATGAGGCAACGCGGAGACGCGCCCAGGACCCAAAGCAGCCCCGTTTTCGGTGGGAAGCGGAACAACTTCACGACTATGTTCTGTTCTCCGCCAACACCGGACTCCGCCCCGACGAGGCGAGGCGTCTTCAGTTCCGCGATGTGACGGTGATCGAAGACGAGGGGAGCGGCCAAACCATCCTTGAGATCGAAGTACGTGGAAAGCGAGGTGTTGGTTATTGCAAGAGCACAACAGGTGCCGTGCATCCGTTCGAGCGGCTGAAGGCACGCCCGCGTCCAGATGGAGGGCCGGGAAGATCGGGCAGCCGTACCGCATCAATGGCCAACGGTGAGTGGCACGCGCCCGGACCCACCGATCTTCTGTTCCCGAAATGGCAACGCGAGTTGTTCAATGCAATCCTTGAGGAAGAAAAGCTTCGCAGCGACCGTGACGGAAGGCCGCGAACGGCGTATAGCCTGCGCCACACCTACATTTGCTTGCGCTTGCTTGAAGGTGCCGACATCTATCAGATTGCCAAGAACTGCCGGACAAGCGTGGAGATGATTGAGAAATACTATGCAGCGCATTTGAAGACGCAGCTTGATGCTTCCGCCATCAACATCATGAGGCCACGGTCGAAGAAAAAGACGGTTCCCAGGAAAGGCCCCGGACGAGTGGAGGCCGTCCGTTTGGCCGAGGAAGCGTAGATCAGCACTACTTGCTTTCTGACGACCGAAACACTGCTATCCAGTGAGCCAGGATGGAACCATCCTGGCATGGTTTTGGGGGCCGGAACCGGCCCCACTCCGGCCCGGAACCGGGCCAGGCATCGCAAATCGCTTGCACACGAAAGCAGGCAGCGCTTCTCCTTACATCATGCGCTCCCCCCTACGCGCACAAGGACTCGGAAAAGGCGCTCTGCATTTAGTCAGGTGGCACGGCCCCTAGCTGAAGGAGGCCAGTACGTCATCTGGCGAAAGGATAGTGATGTCGCTGAATCGGCGAAAATCCTTGGCATTGAGCGTCAGCAGATTCGCAATTCCATGCACGCGCATAGCGGCCACCATTCTGGCGTCGTGGACCTGGATACCGGAGACGCCCGCCGCAACTACGATTCTCCGCCACTCTTGATGTGTTGCTTCGCTGTCGGCGGCAAAAGAGAATTTGGATTCGATCAGAGTTGCGCGTTCATCCGTCTCTGCAACAGAGAATCCGAACCCGTTCCGATCAGCCGGTCGAGTACACACGTTCCAGAATTCAGCCAAGTTTTGAGACGTGTAGAAGAGGTCCGCTCCCTGTGCCCAAAGACGATCCGTACATTGCCGAATCGTTCCATATTCGGGGCTGTCCGGCTGTACGAGGCGGAGCAGAATGTTCGTGTCCACCAAGTAGGACGAGCCGGGCATCAGGCGTGTTCACCGTAAATCATTTCGCGTGAGAAGGTCTCTGTCCGCAGTTGAGGGACATTCGGCGCTTTGCTCGCAAGAGCATCCAGAAAAGCGCGAAATTCTTCCTGACTTGCGCGTGCATGCCCTTTGCCCCTGGAATCGATTGCTTCTTGAAGAAGCCTCTGCGCGTACAACTCCAGCGCAATACCGCGAGCCAAGGCTTCGGCGGTAAGCTGTCTTTCCATCTCCGGGTTAAGTTCGACACGGATGGTCATGAAAACCTCACATCTATATCTATTATCGGATGACTGCGAGCGAAAGTCGATCCCAACCTTTATTTGCGTCGGGCTGCACGGTCGCCATTAGCCGCCGCGATTGCATTAGCCGCGTTCTGGCTCTGGTCTAATGGACACCAATGATTATGTTCGATTTTGACGACATTCATGCCTGGGGCCCTCTACTGTCCGACCATGTTTCGAGCATGGTCTCGCTGGCATTCGCCAGTGCCACCGTTTGCGCCTACAGGCCCGAGTACCTGGAAGATGCCGCCAAAATCTTCTTCTCGAATGTGTATCAGGACAAGGCAAGGTTCACAGCAGCCGTTGTAGGCTGGATAAAGGCCCAGACGGTCGCTGCGTATCACGGTTCGCGGCTCGATGACCCGGAGATCGACGCAATCAGACGAGAGGGACTTTGCATACTATCCGCAGAGCGCCGACGAGAATCTCTTCGTAAAAAGCTCTCCACCGAGCCACAGTGGTGCGAGACCAAGTTCGATGCGGTTTTGAAGGAACTCAGTGCAGGCCAATCCTGGGGGAAACGGGAGGGCCAGGTCCACGCTACTATTTCGCGCGGGGGACTAGTGAACGGATTCAATCACTACTTGCTGTACGGCTCCGAGTTTGATCAATGCGTTGTCAGCCTCCTTTTCGGCAACACTGAAAAGCAACTGCTGGCACGATATGGGGTACCCGTTCTGGTGCAGCTTGCCGTTCCGGGAGAGAAGGCGCTGGCTGCTGCGAACCCTTACATGCTCGATCCGGATGGGTGTCCTAACCTGGTGCGGGAAATAATCGAGGTCTGGACGTACTGGTTGGCAAACGCGACATTAGTGATCGCCGACCTGAAATACGATTGTGGATTGATGTTTGATCACGACGTTCCACCGCAATGGATTTCTTCCGTTGACAAGGTTGGGTGACGTTGACAGTAAGAGAACCGGGCACGGAACAGAAGTGGTGACTTCACAGGAGAAGACTATGTCTTGGTTTCGACGCCTTTTGCAGCAAGCTCACAAACCTGTAGACGTTAAGAGTCGTCATTCTCCGTCTGTGCGCTATGCCTTGGAAGCTATGCCCACCATCAAGTTCGATCCGTCAGTGGTGACGAAGAGTGTCAAAGCAGACCTACAAAGAAATGTCGAGCTGCTTGCCGGGGTGGAAAAGAAACACGTCAAGCAGGTTTATGAGCTTGCTTTGCGCTTTATTGTGGGACGCCGGGACTTCTATTCGTTCTGCACAGAGTTGATGAACCTGCGCATCGAAGGAATGACCAGATCGAAGGCCGCTGAAATCGGACGGTCTCTAGCCAATAAAGCCGGGGCTGTAATCGACAGAGAGCGCCAAGGGTCTCTTGGTATTACTCACGCAATATGGAGGTATGCAAACGCGCCCTGTATGAAGAACCCATCCAACCCTACGGATGTGGAGACCCGACTAGATGCAGCCCATCGAGCTGTCAACGGCAAACAATACGAAATCAGCAAAGGACTGTTCGTAGGTGGTAAGTGGACATGGCCCGGTGTTGAAGAAGATTGCAAGTGTATATCACGGTCAATCATCCCAGGGCTAGAAAGGCGAGAATCGTAAGCAGAGGAGGCGCATTGTGAATGGCGTATGGACCGGAGCTGTTATTGCAGCGGGTGGAACAATAGTTGGCAGTTTTATCTCAGCTTTCGTTCAATATGTGATGTCCCGCAACCAGCAAAAGGAGCAGAGGCGTACCGCAGAAATAATGCGACAGAATAGCCTGGCCGACGAACTGCGCGACCGCATCTTAGAAGTCATCAGTCCAGCAACGTGGTTCTACTTGGCGAAGTGGAAAGGCCGGCCATCGCCCCAAGTGGATGGCGTATCGTGGGACCCCGAGAGCGAAAACTATACTATAAAGCTGACAGACAGCATCAGCCGGGTTCGCCTCATGTTAGACCCAAAGGACGAGACTCATGCCAAACTGATCAAGGCGTCGGAATCGGTGAGGTCCGCGGCGTTCACGAATGACACCAAAGATGCAGCGCGGTTCGAGAATGCCATTCATGATTTGATAGAGAGCGGTCGTATTGTTCTGAGTCAGGTCTCAGCGCAGACCACGCCTCGCCTATGATACGGGCCGTGCAAGAGATTCGGCTAGGCACCATGATGGGTCGAAATTAGAGCGGGGCTGAGAGGGTCTTTGGGTGCTCTCAGGGGCGCTCCCACGAACCCAGCATAGGAGAGACGGTCATCGCACACTCGGGGGCGCGTCCTGGGGCAATTCTGACGGCGCATTTCAGGGCCGGGGCGGATTACCCAAGATTATGAACGAGTTCAGGAACTGGCCGTTGTCCTGGCCACTTGGGAAATTGCTCTTCGTGGTAAGCACAAGCACCTGGTAGATGCGAGTTCCGGCTAGGAATTCGTGCGCGGTGTAGAAGTTTCCGTCGGAATCGGTGGCGGTGTAAGCGCGGCCGGGGACGCCGTGGAGATCGATGGCCTGCTCACTGAGCAGGGTTTTGTCGGCGATGAAGCTTTTCTCAGCCCTTTGCAGGAGGACTTGCGGCGAAGCAGATGCGATGACATCCGGCGAGTAATCGGTGTACGTCACGTAGTCGCCAGTTTTATTGTTGTCAGCACGGGCATAAAACACGTAGACCGTACCCGCTTTTCCGTCCTTCAAGTGAATCGGCTGCGGGAACTGCTGCGGGATGGCGTGGAACAGGACGCTGAAACGTCCGTTGGCGGAGGTGAACGGCTGCATTGCGTTGGATTGCGCTGGCCCGGCAGTGGAGTTGTCTGGTGCCGGTTGCGCTGGCCCTTGTGCTCTTTGATTGACGCAAACGGTCTCAGCGATTTCACCCGCGACAGACCGTGGCGGAGCATCCATCAGCGCCGAAGGTCCGTCATCACTCCAACGCTCAAAATGCCCCTGACAATCAAAAAACAACATTGTGAGAGCATCCGGGTCTATCGCGGTATTTGGAACACTGGTATATACATAGACCTCACGGGGGAGAGTCTGCGAGATCGAACTCATGTCGATCCAAGTGACTTCGCCATTATCCGCCTCAATCCTCTTCCAGACCGGTTTGCACAGTTCCCCCAAAATTCCTCCAAGCGGAATACCTTGAGGCCCAAATTCGCAATTTGGAAAAACTTTTCCGAGTGTCTCGCCCGGTTGTGCTGTCTGGGCACCGCATGGAGAGCCGACAAGAAGCAGGATCAGAAAAAAGAAGCCGAATAGACCGGCGCGGCCAATACCTCGGGTAGGGCCAGTTTTGACCTCGGATGCTTCGCGTGCTTTCATCTTGACTTTTCGATTCGGGACAAGTTTACACGCTAGCCGCCTGGGGTGGGCCGACTTACTACTACAACTTTGCAATTACCGGCGTGCCACGAAACGGTCACCTCACCGGCGACGATGATCGGCGTCTTCGCAAGCTAAATCCCTAAGCTGTGGCCGGGGACAGATCGACTACGAGAGCCGAGTTCCGTGGCAGGATGAGCATCCCAAAACCGGGCGCTGCCTTCGGCATCGGCTGGAGGGTGACACGTCACCCCGGCTCGGGTGCTGCAAGGTTGCCGAAGGTTGCTGCGGCGGTAACCTGCTAAAAATGCGGAAGTTGCTCGCGAAATGGGTTGTTCGCGGTTACTGCGGGAGTAACCTGTTGCTGCCACTCGGGGAACCTGTTGAAAGCACAAAGCGAGAGGCCGGAACCAGCATCCCGGCGCGCTCACGCGCGTGTAGCCTCCGCTACGCCGTCCGTAAAGGCTCTCCGCTTCGCTCCGACCGCTGCGCGGCGTGCTGCGCACGGCCTTGACTGACGGCTCCGCTGCGGCTGGTTGGCAACTATGAGAAGAATGTCTTCTTCTCATGTTCCACATGACAAGTGCCACGGCTCCGATCTTGGGCTGCTCTGAGCGGAACCAGCGACTATAAAGATAAGGCGGCGAAGCACGCGGGCCGGTGTAGTAGCTCAGACGCGAAGAGGCAAAATCTCTGAAATCGGGTTACTCTGGTAGCAACCAGCGGTTGCTGAAGGGGTAACCCGATGACTCCCCTCCCCTTAGCAAGAAAGCGGCTCGGCACGGCCCCGTGTCCTGTACGTTGCGGCGCGCGGGTGGCGTGCGGCCCGAATCCCCAACACAATCGAATAGGCGGTGAGCGATGAAGGCCCCGCTGCGCACGAAGTCCATCGGAACGAAGGTGAGCGAGGAGGAGTTCGCGGCGCTGGAGGAGTGTGCGCGCCAGGCTGACATGACGCTCTCGGAATGGGTTCGGGCGGTGTTGCTGGCCGCACCGGGGGTGGAGCTTCCCGACAACGACGCGGCGCTGGCCGGGCGGGTGACACTGGCCGAGGTACTGGCGTTGCGGACGCTGTTTCTCAATCTCCAGTTCCGGGCAAGTAACGGCGGGCAGGCGCAGGGGCCGATGACGGAAGCCGAGATGCGGGGGCTGATTGAGCGGGCCGACGCGGTGAAGGGAGAGCGGGCGCGGGAGCGGATCGAAGCGGCGCGGAGTCAGACCAGGAAGCAGGCCGGTGTCCCGGCTGAGAAGCCGGAGGCCGGAGAGACACAGGCGGAGGAGGGTTGAACATGGCGGAGTGGGGCCGGAAGCAGTACGCGAAACCGTGGCCGAGCCGGGCGCACGTGTGGACGTGGGGAGCATTTTTCCTTAGCTGCCTGTTCTTCGTGTTCATGGTGTGGCTCGACGGGCAACAGAACTGGACGGTCGCGGAGCGGCTGTACCTGTCGGACTATCTCAGAAGCGGCGCGCGAGCGAAGGCCGGGCCAAAGATGCAGTCGAAGTACACGCTGCTCCAAGGCTTCAACGCGAAGGGGCAGATGTTGCTCGTGATCGACGACCAAGTGCAGGCGGTGAAGGGTGCGGACGGGCGGTACGGGTATGTCCTGACCGACGAGGGCATCAAGGCCGGGTTAGTGCGGTTGCAATACGTGACGGACGTGTACAACGATCAGCGGCTGCACGGGTTCCTGGGTCAGTGGGTCTATCAGAACCAAACCCTGTGGGACTTCGCCAAGCGGCCTACGTACTGGACGCTTGCGTTCTTCGTGCTGGGGCTGTTCGTGGCGGTGCCGAAGGACCGGGCGCGGCGGATGGTGTGGAAGTTCGGGCGGCGTCTGCGCGGCCCGGAGCTTGCGACGACGGCGGAGTTCAACGAAAAGCTGGGGCGCAGGAAATGGCTGACGACCGACTTCCCTGATGGGATCGCGTTCGTCAATCTTGAGCGCACATGGTACGACAGCCTGCTCAGGCGGGACCGGGGCCGCTGGGTGCGCGTCCCGCGCGAGCGGGAGGCGATGCACTTCCTAGTCGTGGGTGACAGCGGTACCGGCAAGAGCGCGGCCATCCGGCAGGTTCTCTCGCAGATATGGGAGCGCGGGGAGACGGCCATTGTGTACGATCCGGCCCTCGAATATGTGCCGCAGTTCTACCGTGAATCGCGGGGCGACGTGATCCTCAATCCCCTGGACGCGCGCTGCCCGTTCTGGACGCCGGGCGACGAAGTGCCGCACGAGGCGGAGGCGCTGACGGTGGCGGCTTCGCTGTTCCCGGACCGGGGCCGGGAGAACCAGTTCTTCGTCGACGCGCCGAGGAAAATCTTCGCGCACCTGATCAACCTGAAACCCACGCCGGAGCAGTTGACGTACTGGATGTGCCACGAGGACGAGATCGAAAAGCGGGTGCGGGGGACGGAACTGGCGGCGATGATCCACGCGACGGCCCCGCCGCAGAGATCGGGAGTGCTGGGGTCGCTCAACATGGTCGCGGATGCGTTCAAGCTGCTGCCACCTGAGCGGGAAACGAAGCAGCGTTGGAGTGCGTATGCGTGGAGCCGGGAGCGGCGCGGTTGGCTGTTCCTCACGTCGAAGCCGACCATGCGCGAGCGGCTGCGCCCGCTGATGAGCCTGTGGCTGGACCTGTTAGTGCTGCGGCTCATGAATGAGGGTGGAAGCGGGGCGCGGAAGACATGGTTCGTGTTGGACGAGCTGGCGACGCTGCAACGGCTGCCGCAGTTGACGACGGCAATCACGGAGGGCCGGAAATCGAATAACCCGATGGTCCTCGGCTTCCAGGGCAAAGCGCAGATGGAGGCGCTGTACGGTCACATCGCCGAGGCAATGCTATCGCAGCCCGCAACGAAGATCTTCTTTAAGACGAGCGAGCCTCATGCGTCGGAATGGATTTCAAAATCCATCGGCGAGGTGGAGGTAGAGCGGTTCCGGGAGAGCAGGACGCGGGGCGTGTTCCCCCATCAGCGCGAGAACGAACAACGGGAGATTACGCGCGAGCCATTGGTCATGGCGTCGGAGATCGGCGGGCTTGAGCCGCTGCACGGGTATTTGAAGCACGGCAACCTGGTTGTGCGGATGCGGATACCGTATCTGAAGCTGGAGGAGCCAGCGGAGAAGTTCATCGAGCGGAAGATGACGACGCCGGCGGTGCCGGCGACAGAGCCGGAGCCGGTTGCAGCGCCGGCACGAAAGCCGGTGCGCAGCGTCCAAAAGAAGCAGGAGCAAGCGCAGCAGCCAGCGGCGGTGAACGAGCAGACGCCGTTCTTCGAGTGAAGCGATGATTACGCTGTCGAAACCGATCAGCTCCGGCCAGGCGCAAGCGTACCACAAAGAAGAGTTCGCCAATGCGCGGGAAAACTATTACACAGAGGGCGAACGTGTGCGCGGCGAGTGGCAGGGCCAGCTTGCCGCTCGCTGGGGCTTGCAGGGTGAGGTACAGGAGCAGCAGTTCGCGCGACTGGCCGAGGGCCAGCACCCGGAAACGAGCGAGCAGTTGGTTCGGCATCAGACGGCCCGGGAATATGTCAACGCCCAGGGCGACACGGTGCGCACGATGGAGCACCGGGCGGGTTGGGATGCGACGTTCAGCGCGCCGAAGTCGGTATCTCTGACTGCGCTTGTTGGCGGCGACGACCGCGTGCGAGATGCCCACAGGGAGAGCGTGCGCACGGCGCTTGACGAGATGGAGAAGTACGCGCAGGCGCGCATGGGCGGCAATGTCCCGGCGCAGACAACGGGCCAGTGGGCCGTCGCCAAGTTCGAGCATGACAGTAGCAGGCCCGTGGACGGCTACGCCGCACCGCAGTTGCACACGCACGCGGTGATCTTCAATATGACCGAGACGGCGGAGGGCCAGACGCGGGCGCTGCAACCGCAGGAGCTTTACAGAACACAGCAGTACGCGACAGCGGTGTACCGCTCGGAACTGGCGGCGCGGTTGCAGGAGCTTGGTTACGAAATCGAACGCGGCGCGCACGGGCAGCCGGAGATCAAGGGTTACACGCGCGAGTATTTGGAGGCTTCGAGTCCGCGGCGGCAGCAAATCGAAGAGCATATGGAAAAGGCAGGAGTGCGCGGGGCTGGCGCCGCGCAGATCGCGGCGCATCAGACGCGCGATGCCAAGCAGCCGTTATCGCATGAAGATGTGCGAGCGCAGCATCAGCGACTCGCAGCCGAACACGGCCACCAGCCACAGGACGTTGTCAAGGAGGCGGCGCAGCGGCCCGGTGTGGAGCTGAAGCCGGAGCAAGCGGGAGTTGCCGCGCACGAGGGCGTGAGCTATGCGCGTGAGCGCGGCATGGAGCGCGAGGCCGTGGCCGATGAAAGAACGCTCATGCGCGATGCCCTCAAGCACACAATGGGCGAGGCGCGGTTGGCGGAGGTGCGCGCCGAGTTCGAGCGGCGTGCAGAACGCCAAGAACTGATCGAAGTGGAGCGCAGGCCGGGACTCGCAGGCCGCGCGTTCACGACCGGCGAAATGCAGCGTTTCGAGCGCGCGCTAATCGAGCGGATGAAACTGGGCCAGGGCACGCGCGAGGTATTGGCAGACGGTCAGGTACGGCAGCAGACAATGGAGCAGCATCCGCACTTGAGCCTGAGCCAGCGGAACGCGGTCGAGGATGTGCTGACAAGCCGCGACCGCATGATGGCGCTTGAAGGCGTAGCCGGGGGCGGAAAAACGACTTCTTTAGCGGCTGTCCGTGAAGGGGCCGAGCGTGCGGGCTATCAAGTGGAAGGACTCGCGCCTACATCGAGGGCCGCGCAGAAGCTCGCGGAAGCGGGCATCGAGACGCAAACATTGCAACGGCATCTTGCACGGGGCGAGCAGCAAGACGACGGACAGAAGCGGCTCTATGTGGTCGATGAATCGAGCATGGCGAGCACAAAGCAGTTACACACGTTCGTTGAGCGGCTGAAAGAAAACGACCGAGTGCTGTTCGTGGGCGACGTGCGCCAGCATGAGGCGGTCGAAGCAGGACGGCCCTATGCGCAGTTGCAGGAAGCGGGAATGCGCACAGCCAGACTGGATGAAATCATTCGGCAGAAAGACCCGGCTCTAAAAGAGGCCGTGGAGCAGCTTGCGCGCGGCGAAGTGCGCGAGGCCGTCGGCAATCTCAACAGCCAGGGCCGAGTGCATGAGATCGGCGACCGGCAGGAACGCATCAGCGAAATCGCCCGCGAGTACGTGCGCTCGCCGGAGCGGACATTGGTTGTGTCGCCGGATAATGCCTCGCGCCGCGAGATCAACGAGGCCATCCATCGCACGATGCAGAACGAGGGCAAGGTCAGCAATAACGAGCATCGCGTGCATGTGCTCTACGCACGGCAGGACGTGACCGGCGCGGACCGGCAGCACGCTCAGAACTACGAGAAAGGCGACGTACTGCGCTACTCGAAAGGCAGCAAGCCTCTCGGCATCGAGCCGGGAGAGTACGCGCGCGTGTCACACGTGGACCGCGAAAGCAATACGCTCACGGTGAAGCGGCACGGCGGAGAAGAGCTGAGCTACGATCCGCGCCGCTTGCAGGGTGTAACGGTCTACCGCGACGGCGAGCGCAAGTTCGCGCAGCGCGACCGCGTGCAACTCACGGCTCCGTTCCACGAACAGAAACTCGCTAACCGCGAACTGGCGACCATCGAGCGGATCGAGGGCGACGGCAACCTGAAACTCCGCACGGACTCCGGGCGCGAAGTCGAGTTCAACGCGAGGCAGCATCCGCATCTCGATTACGGTTATGCGGTGACGAGCCACAGCAGCCAGGGCCAGACCGCCGACCGCGTGCTAATCCATGTGGACACGGAACAGGCTCCCGGCGAACTCGTGAACAGCCGCATGGCCTATGTGTCGGTGTCGCGCGCTCAGTTTGACGTGCAGATGTACACGAATGACGCGAAGGCCCTGGGATATGAGTTGAGCCGCGACGTGTCGCACCCGACCGCGATCCAGCAGGAGCCAGCAGCAACGCAGAAAATCGAGCCGCAATCGGTGAACATAGGGACCGCGCAAGGCTTGAGCGTGGGCTGAGGAGTGCTCGCCAGCAGCTTGGCATGCGTGACATACAGAGGCTTGGCAAGCAGAATCAAGGTTAGGCAGACCATTACAACCTCAACACACCGCAACCGACGCAACGCAGGACCGTAACCGAGATGGGGTCGTGTGCGCGATGGATAGTAAAATGTCGCATAGCGCGCTCTTAGAACTTGTGAGAGTATCTTGGCCCGAGAACGGGGTCAAAGCGTCTCATCGAGGAGTGAAACGAACCGTGCAAAATCCGAGAAATTTTCACATTTTCTTACACAGTCTCACATTAGCTGCTTGTGCGGCAAACGAGAAGATAGCGATAAATATTGTAGAATCATTTGTTTGAAAGATGTGCCCGGATGGCGAAATTGGCAGACGCAGCGGACTTAAAATCCGCAGGCCCTAACCGGCCGTGGGGGTTCAAGTCCCCCTCCGGGCACCATGAAATGATGAAATGGCGGCTTGGTTGTCTTGCCCCAAGGCAGCATGCCGGCCTCGTCCTCTCCGGGAGTGGGGAAACTGAGGTACTGGGTAGATGAAGGTGTCACCCGCATCCGGGTTGGATGACTCGCTTCTCGATTGGCGCACAACCGACAATGCGCGTTTCCACGCAGTTCGGTTCTGGAAACGTGCGTTGTCCTGGATTCGCTATTTCAGAGTCACCGCTGTTGAATTCCTAATGTTCCATTTCCGCGAGTTTGGCTGATGAAGGGAATCATTGCGAGATGGTCCAGTCATCGAAAAATGCCCAGTTCTCGATGACGTGGCCGTAGCGGGGGTGGCAGAAGGCTTCAGCGTATCCTAGTTCCAATGCAATCCGGCCGACCTCCCGGGTCAACAGGCGGAATTCGATCCGCTCAAGCTAGCTCAGGTCGATTTTCTCGTGAATCCCGCGTCGTCGCATTGCGAAGGCACAGCAGGTGGAGATTCCGTGAGGATACCGATCGAAACCGGATTGCGCACCGGCACTGAAGCTGACGTCGGCCTGCCTGCGTGGACACTGTCCAGGCATGAGCCTCTGCGGTGACGGTTATACGTTGCTCCCTCTACCAATAACTGCTCGCGACCACGTTTGCTGGACCGGGGAATCCATCCGTTACGGACGTGCGCAGAACAAGCTCCAGATTCCTGTTTTGCCAGCCTTTCGGCGCGGTTCTTGCAAACGTCTCAATGGCCCCCGCGTTGGTGAGGAAGGCTGCGGCCGCCTGAGTTCCTGCTTCTCCGATGCCGGCGACCGTGATGAGTACCTGCCCGCTTTTCGAGTCCAGGATTCGCGAAACCAGCGCATAGTCTTCGGGAGAACCTGCAGGGGCGCTCCACGCCTGAGGCGCGTCGGCGCGGTCGATGATGCGATGGTCATAAGCAAAGACAAACCTGAGACTGTTCGTCATCTTGAGCGTCCAGGAGTTATTGAACCCGCCAATCAGAATGGTCGGGTTCTGCTGGAGATCGCCAAAAACTATATCGCCGCCGTAGCGCATCTCGAACTTCTCATGAAGGCCTGCTAGCAGGGAGGTGACGCTGGTACTTGCGGCCAGATCCCCGATGGTTACGTATGTATCCTGGACGGGAACAAGATCGCTGGCATCGAGTGTCTCTCCGGGTTGCAGCGGCAAGAAGAATTCCCGCCCCATTTTTTCCAACTGGTTGAGATCGCGCTCTTCCCGATGTTTCTGCAGAAAGGAGGGTGAGAGGGTGTAGACCGCGTTGCTTCCGATGTAGACGAGCGGCGGAGTTGCGCTGTTGAGAACCGGCGACCAGAACTGGGCCAGTGCACTTTGCGAGCCAGGCTGACGGTAGCGAGCGACGGCCAAGGCAATCAGAAGCACACAGATGACAGCGGCTGGCCAAGGCCATCTTCTCCGCCAGAAAGGGTTGTTCGGGGCGGCCATCGCCGCGGGCAAGGGACTCCAGGTGGCCAACGCCGGCGGATGGGCGGTATTCACGCGCTGATCGGGACCCTGCACCTGGGGGGGGTCGGCCGGCGAGGCGGAGGGTGCTGGAAATTCGAAGGAAGCTCGATAGGACCCGTGAGGAATATCGATGCGGACAGGCGCCGCACTTCCCTCGCCCTGGTAGTAGAGAGCAATTCGTTTTCTGACGTCGGCGGCACGGATACGGACGACGGGATCTTCCGCAGTATCGTAATCGGGACGTCGGCCGAAGACCTCGACGCCGATCACGCGCTCACGCAGGGTCTGTTCTTCCTGGGAGAGCGACTGCTCGACCACATAACGAAGCAAATCCTGACACTGGCGACTGGTGCGGAAGGGAGCGCTCCGAACCATCTCCTGCAGTATTTTGCAAATGGCAGACTTCGACGCTTCTGAAGTGGGTTCCTGTGTCAAGAACGCATCTGGAGACTTCTGCAAATTCCACCCGCGCCAATCGGAATCATCCGAACAAGGTGATCCGAAATCATTCTACCAGTCTCTGCGGGCAGCAGCAGGCGTGGCCAGTGAGGCGGCCTCAGGACCTGGTTGCCCCGAGAGGGAGTCGTTACAACCTCATTACTCTATTTGCTACATTATTGAAAGTAATGGCTTTACCGCTGCCATGGGGAAACATACCGTAGCACACCTTGCCAGGCGTCATGAGAAGAGTCTCTCGTTTCATCTGTTCGACCATGCGCCTGGGATGCTCCGGAGAAGATGGCACAGCGTGGATCGATGTGGAGGCACGATGAACACGAATTTCCTAAGCCCCCAGAGGGATTGGCGTCGGGCGGCCACTCTTTCGGTTTTTCTTATTCTGGCAATGTGCGTGACCAGTGCCATGGCTCAAAACCGAAACGCCGGCGAGATCAGAGGGACCGTCACCGACAACTCGGGCGCTGCCATAGGAGGTGCGAAGGTGATCGTGACCGACACCCAGACCGGCGTGAGCACGACGAGCACCACGAATTCCGGCGGCGTTTACGATATTCCCTCGCTGACGCCAGGGATGTACACGGTGAAGTTCACGGACGCTTCGTTCAAGACGCTGGTGAAGAACAACATTCTGCTGCAGGTGACCTCCATTACGGTGAATGGGGCTCTGCAGCCCGGGTTGGTTTCTCAGCAGGTCGTGGTCAACTCGAGCGCGGCTGCTCCGTTGCAAACGGACTCGTCGGCCCAGAACCTGACCCTAGACCAGAAGACCGTAACAGGAGTGCCCAACGTAGGGGCAACGGTTCTGAATCTGACTGCGCTGATTCCGGGAGTGAATGGCGGAGGCGGCCAGGAGACCAACGGGGACGCGATTGGAGTGAACGGAGCCGAATCGTTTCAGGACAATATTCTGACAAACGGCGGGACGGCGACGTTAATCGGCAGTCAAAACGAAGGTGGTTCCATCGAGCCGACGGACTTCATCTCCGAAGTGAGTTTCGATTCGCACACCTTCAGCGCCGCGTCGGGTAACGGTGCTTATATGTTCAACATCATCACCAAAAGCGGGACCAACCACTTCCATGGTTCGGTGTTCGACTATCAGCAGAACAGCGCTCTGTCTGCCAGGAATTATTTTTCGATCGGTGTGCCGCCGTCCTCCTCAGATCAATATGGAGGCACGATTGGAGGACCGATCCTCCGCAACAAGCTGTTCTTTTTCTTCGGCTTTGATCGTCTCACCTCCACCGGCCTCTCCACGGGCTATTTCACCACACCTACTGCGGCGGAAAGGGCCGGAAACTTTGCTGGTTTTTCCACGATCTATAACCCGAATACCACCACATATACGACAAATCCGGTAACCGGCCAAACCACCGTAACTCGGCAACCGTTTGCAAACAACGCTATTCCGCAGGCCGATCTCAGCTCCCAGGCTCTGAAAATCCAGAGTTTCCTGCCGGCTCCCAACCTTCCCGGAACTTCCAACAACTACTACTATTCGGTCGATAACTACGACACCCAGAATTACTACAACGGCAAAATCGACTGGAACCCAAACGACAGGCACCACATAAATGGATCCATAGCGTACAGCACGACCAATTACCCCTCCATCGCGCCGACTGCTCCTGTCGGGGAATACACAGAATTTGGCGCAGACGACGCCAGTCAGATTTCCGATACGTGGACGCTCTCTCCCACCAAAGTCAATGAGGCCCGTTTCTCCCTGGTGCGTTTCGTGGGCCGATGGGTTGGCGGCGACTACGACAAAGGATATCCGCAGCAAATCGGAATTCCCAACCCCACCTCGAACGTCTTTCCGGGAATCAGCATCCAGGGGCCAATCTCGACGAGCATCGGCCCTGGGCTGGACGCCATTCTCGCCGAAGACTCCTTTGTGCCGTCGGACGTATTCACGTGGGTGAAGGGAAAACACATTTTCGAATTCGGCGGCGAATACGACAACCATGAGGTAAACATCAACTTCGGCGGCTACTCCGATGGAAATTACGGATTCTCCGGAATTGCCACTCGCGATCCGTCCGGGGCGCCAAACGCCAGCAACGGCGTAGGCTACGCCGATTTCCTGCTCGGCGATGTCTCCAACTGGAACGTATCCATATCGCCGGAAACCGGCTCTCGTCTTAAATCGGCCCAGTTCTTCGTGCAGGACAACTACAAAGTCACTCCGCGGCTCACTTTAAATCTGGGCATGCGCTATGAAATTCAGCCCGGATGGAAAGAGGCAAAAAACAGAATCGGAGACTTCGATCCGAATCTGCTGAATCCTGCCACAGGCACTCTCGGCGCATTATGGTTCGCGCCGAACGATGGCCGCACATCGGTGGAAGCGACGCAGTATGGCCTGTTCAATCCGCGTGTCGGATTCGCGTGGTCGCCACAGGACAAGTGGGTGGTCCGTAGCGGGTTCGGACTCTACAGCGAACTCTACGGTTATAACACCTATGCGGGGGATGCAGGGCTCGGTTATACAGCTCAGAATTCTGAAAGCTCGACCGACCAGATTACCCCTGTATTTAGTCTGGCGCAGGGACCGCCTGCTCCGATTTACCCAACCAACGCGACGCGCACGCCGCAGCTCTTCAACAACACTGGGATCTCGTATATTCCTTATCACACGCCGGTGCCCTATATGGAGGAGTGGCAGGTGGATGTTCAGCATGAACTGCCGGATAACATTGTTGGCGATATCGCCTATGTGGGCTCTCATGGTGTAAGTATTGCGCTGGCTTCGGACGCGGACCAGGTTCCAGCGAATCTGATCTACCATGCGGCTTCGGGTGCCAACATGCAGCAATATCGACCGTATCCGCAGTATCAGGGCATTAGCACGACCAGCGGCGATGGCGTCTCGAACTATGACGCCGTGCAGCTTACCGGACAAAAGCGGTATGCGAGCGGACTACAGCTCGCGACCACGTTCACTTACTCGCATACGCTCGACGACGGAACCGGGAGCGGTTACGGCGGACCCAATGGCATCCGGGCGGCCAATTTGTGGCAGAACGGCTACGACCCGCTGAGCAGCTATGGCAATTCGTTGCTGGATGAGCCCTTCACCTGGAACGGCGATGTCGTCTATGAGTTGCCCGTCGGTCAGGGGCGGCGCTGGCTCAATCGCGGAGGCGCTCTGAATGCCATTCTCGGGGGATGGGTGGGCTCGGGTTTGTGGCAAATCCACTCTGGCGAGCCATTCACCCCATATATAGGAGGAGCGAACCTGGATGGATCCTTGGCCGGGACCTGGTTTCCGAACCGCATCGGGAGCGGCAAGCTAGCGAATCCGACCCTTCAGGAGTGGTTCAACCCCGCGGCTTTCACAACTCCAGCAGTCGGGGCGTATGGCAATTCGGGAAGGAATATCCTGTTCGGGCCCTCCTGGAGACAGCTGGACCTGAGCGTGGAGAAGCAGTGGGCGATCAGGAAAGTGGATCAGGCCGCCAATGTTGAGGTCCGGATCGATGCCGAGGATGCTCTCAACAATCCGAACTTTGCCAACCCCAACACGGCCCTGGATACGTCTGCTGTGGGAACCATTACAGGAGCCAACACGAGCCGAGACCTCCAGTTCAGTGCCAAATTCCATTTTTAGCCCTGAAAGCTGATCGAAACCCGTAAGACGAAACCTTGCACCGAGATGGGCTGCACAGATTGCCGGCGCAGTTCTACTTCGGGTTCCGTCGCCGGGATCGCCAAAACCGTTCATGCTGCGTTGGGCGACCAAGGCCTTGTCAGGACACCGTCGCGTGGGCAGTCGAGCCAGACGTTATCGTGCCATGAGGAGTTGATGAAGCTGAAGGGTGTTGCCGTTCTGGTTATTGCGTTGATGCTGGTTGGCACCAGAACGGCGCATGCCGGGCTGAATCGTGAATTTCCCATTCGTTCCTTTGTTCGAGACGCGCACGGAGTTACGTTCACCTCGCCGGGTGGAGCTCTGCGAATCGATGTGTGTTCCGATCGCGTAATCCACGTGATCGTCAGTCCAACACAGTCGATTCCTGAGAACGGCGTGCCGGTGGTGACCGAAGACTGGAAACCGGTAACGTTCTCGGTGCGCGAACATGCCGGCTTCGTGCGTATCGATACCAGGTCGGTGCGAGTCGAAATGGCGAAAAGGACGGGCGCGATCACATTCCTGAATTCCTCCGGGAAAGTGCTGCTGGCCGAGCCACATTCCGGGGCCAGGCGGTTCGAACCGGAAACAATTCTCGGCGTCCGAACCTGGAAGGTCGGCCAGAGCTTTGTGTCTCCCGCCGATGAGGCGCTCTATGGGCTGGGACAGCACCAAACAGGCTGGTTCGACATGCGTGGGATCCCGGTGAAGCTGGAGCAGGAGAACACCAATATATCGGTGCCCTTTCTCCTCTCTACCCGCGGTTACGGGCTGCTGTGGGATAACGCGTCGGTGACCGAATACGACCCGGCAGAGGAGCCGATCCGAATCGATCCGAGCATGGGGAATGGCCATTTTCGTACCGGCGCCGCTGGCTATTACGGATTCCTGCTGAACAGCGACGGCACGCAGCAGCTGACGCTGGCGATTAACGGGCGCTCGATCATCGATCTGCACAACATCTGGGAGCCGTATTCTGCGGGCGCGCGTGTGCACCTGCAAGCTGATACGGACTACACGGTGCTGGCCCGGGGAGGCAAGAAGGGTGTCAGCCTGTTCCTGCGGCCGCCGTCGGATACGACCGAGTTTCGGTCGCGGGCGGGGGAGGCGATCAGCTACTACTTCTTCTATGGCGGAGACCCGAGCGAAGCGATAGCTCTGTTCCGGCAGGCGACCGGCGAAGCCCCCCTCTTTCCGCGGTGGGCTTATGGGTTTTGGCAGTGCCGCGAACGCTATTCCAGCCAGCAGCAGATTTTGTCGGTGGCAGCTGAGTTCAGGCGGCGCCATATCCCTGTGGATGCCATCGTTCAGGATTGGCACTATTGGGGGAAATATGGCTGGAATGCGCTGCGCTTCGATGAAAGCGACTACCCGGGTCCCGCTACCATGATCCATGAGTTGCACCAGGAGAATCTGCACTTCGTCATCTCGGTGTGGCCTAAATTTGGTACCGACACGGCGGTCGACCTGGAACTGCGGAAGCAAGTGGACATGATTCCGGGCGTCGACGGAGCGCCGGAGCAGTGGCTGGATGCGTTCAACCCGGAGGCGCGGAAGCTGTTCTGGCAGACTCTGGACGCCGGGCTGTTCAGGGATGGAGTGGATGGGTGGTGGCTGGACGCCAGCGAGCCGGAAGGCGACCCGCTGCGCAACGTACGGACCTATCTTGGTCCGGGGCAGTTGTTCCAGAATGCGTATCCGCTGTATGAGACAACCGCTGTCTATCAGGGACAGCGGCATACGACGGAGAAAAAGCGAGTCGTAATCCTCACAAGGTCGGCTTTCGCTGGCCAACAGCGAAACGCAGCGGCCTCCTGGTCGGGTGACGTAGGCGGAAACTGGCAGACGCTGAAACGGCAGATTCCCGCGGGACTGAACTTTGGCATGTCGGGATTGCCCTACTGGACCACCGATATCGGCGGTTTCTTCCGGCCGAAGAACCAATACAGGTCGCCCGAGTATCACGAGCTGCTGATCCGGTGGTTTGAGTTCGGCACGTTTTGCCCCATATTCCGAATCCACGGTTATCAGTCGCAGACCGAGATGTGGAAGTTCGGACCTCAGGTCTATGACATTCTGCGGCAATATGACGATCTGCGCTATCGTTTGCTGCCTTATATCTACTCGGAAGCGTGGAGTGTCACGCATCAGGGCGGGACAATGATGCGCGCGTTGCCGCTGGAATACCCGCAGGACAGCAGGACGTGGCACGTGGCCGACGAATTTCTGTTTGGACCATCGCTGCTGATCAGTCCGGTAGTCGAGCCTGGAGCGACGATGTGGCCCGTGTATCTGCCGGAAGGTTCCGGCTGGTACGACTTCTGGACCGGCCAACGCACGCAGGGAGGCGAGACGGTGACCGCCAATGCGCCGATTGGTCGGATGCCGATCTATGTGAAGGCTGGTTCGATTGTTCCCTTCGGGCCACTGGTGCAATCGGCCGAAGGCACCGAAGATCCCATCGATCTCCGAATCTACGGGGGTAGCAGCGGGAGCTTCACCCTCTATGAGGATGCGGGCGATGGTTATGGCTATGAGGATGGACAGTACAGTACAATTCCCATCCACTGGAATGATCGGCAGCACAAACTGAGGATCGGCAGCCGGACCGGCAGTTTCCCGGGAATGCTGCAGCAGCATACCTTCCGGATCTTCTACGTGGCGAGCGGCCATGCTGCGGGCATTGCCGAAGCAACGAAGCCGGACGCAACCGTGCATTACTCGGGCAGCCGCATCGTCGTGCGGTTGTCCCGGCGTCCGCCGCAAAATCTTGCCACTGTGGGATAGATGGTGCTCTGAAGATGCGGCCCGTGCTGAGGCATACATATTACGATGAGCCGCTTCCAGACGTCGCCGCGGGATACTCACCTTCATTCAACCAGGAAGGCAGGTCAAATCGAACGATGTGCCGATTGAGAACAGCAGCAGAAAAGAACGCGTCCTGTGCGCAAGCCCCGAGTAAAAGAATGCTTTCACAGAGGATCGCCGCAACTTTATGCCTCTCCGCCGGACTCGGCATACCGGTTGCGGCTGCCGCGGCGCGGGTTCAGACCACGTTCTATGTGTCTCCGCAGGGAAGCGATGCCAACCCCGGTACGTTAGCGAAGCCACTCAGGACGCTGCAAGCTGCGCAGGCGGCCGTCCGGGCGATCAACGGCAGGATGACGGGCGACATCGTTGTATACCTTCGTGGCGGCGTCTATCCGATCACGCAACCTCTCGTCTTTGACCCTCGCGATTCCGGGACAGATGGGCGCGTGGTTCTCTACAGTGCCTACCGGGACGAGAAGGCCGTGATCAGCGGCGGCGAACCGCTCACCGGGTGGAAACTCTACAAGGGAAACATCTATGAGGCCACGCTGAAGCGACCGAATAAGTTGCGGCAGCTGTACGTGAACGGTAAGCGCGCGGTTATGGCGCGAGGCAGGTTGTTCGCGTACAGCGCGGCGATCCAGGGGTATGGAAAGTACACCATCACAGGGAATGAGCCGTGGGCGCTGAGCCCCGGAAGCGAATACTCCGGCTTTACGTTTCCGAAAGCGGATCTGGGCCTCTACAAAGATCCCGAAGACGTTGAGTTGTGTACCAAGGCGGGCTTCGGGTTTCACACCGTCAGCCTGCGCGATATTCAGGATGTCGGTACTAAGCGGGTAGCCATGCTGCAGGAGCCGATCGGCGCCATTGCGCAATCCGTTCCTCAGTTTGGCGAAGCCTTCATCAGCGACTTGCCTAAACTCGATGCGGTTTCCGAGCTCTACTTTCAGAACGCGCTGGAACTGCTGCATACGCCGGGACAGTTCTACTTCGACCGGCCAGGCCAGAGGCTCTACTACGCCAAACGAGCGGATGAGGACATGAATCGAGCCACGGTGATCGTGCCGGTGTCTCCCCAACTGCTCATTATCAAAGGGGAGTCGACCACGCATCGCGTTTCGAACATCGGATTCAAAGGCATTACCTTCGCCTATAACCACTATCCACTGATGAAGGCGGGAGATTCGCGAGGGGACACAACGATACAGTCCATCGCCATGTTCACCAAATACGTGAAAGGTGGAGACTGGGGCAAAGTCCTGTACCGCAACACTTCGATCCAGACTGCGGCCATCGAAGTGGAGAATGCCGACAGAATCGATTTCACGCGCGATGTTTTCGAGCACCTGGGCGGCGTAGGAGTGTCGCTGGGAAACGACGTAAACGATTCGGAAATTGCCGGGAGCACATTCCGGGATATCGGGAGCGCGGCGATTAGCGTAGGAACGCCACAAGACGTCTACGCCGACGACGGAGATTTCCCCCCAGGCGTGGAAGGCGTGCCCACGGGCGATGCGATCAGGAATAACTGTGTCAGGAATGTTGCAGTGTCCACTCTTCAGGCGCCGGCGATGACCCTGTTTTATTCACGCGGTCTCGATGTCGCCCACAACGACGTTTTCGATGCGCCGTATACCGGGATCAGTCTGGGCTGGGGGTGGACTCAGTTCACACGGATCACCCGCCCCCACGATTACAGCAAAGCCGCAGCCGACAATCGGATCGAGTACAACCGTATCGACGATGTGTTGCAGAAGATGCATGACGGAGGAGGAATCTATATTCTTGGCGAGCAACCGGGCTCAAAGGTGGTCGGTAACTATATCGGAAAAGTGGGCGGGTTTTCCTCCGGCTCCGCCATTTACCTGGATCAGGGCAGCCGGTTTCTGACCGTCAGTCACAACTACAGTACTGATCCATTTGGATGGTTCTTTGTGTGGGGCAAACCCGCGGAGGTCTACAACATTCGTGCATCCGGCGACTTCAGCACGGTGGTTCACGGGAATGAGGGAGCGAATCTGCATGACTCTCCGCATTTCCACAACGCCAGAGTTATTACCGCTGGGCGGGCCACGGAGGACAACAGTGCGGGAATTGTGGGTCCGAACGCGGGTGAGTGCCGGCCCGACTGATGACGAACTGAACGCGTGGATCTCGAAATAATCCGTTGGAACCATTGCGGCCGTACACCATGGCAGGACCAGCACCATGGTCGCGCAGGTGGTTCTTAAGCCTGCTTTCGCGAGATGCCTTCAACCGACGGGAAATCCTTCCTCTGGAGTGAGTAATGATCTGTGCTGCACTTCGCCGATTAGACTTCTTGAAAAGCATGATTGCCCTATCCTGGCTGGGTGCGGGACTCGCGCTCCTGCCCGCTTCCCTTTTCGCGCAGGAAAAGTCCATTCCCGAGTAGATTGAATGGACTTGGGAGGTTCGCCCCATGCATCTCGATCCGGCCCTGCCGAATGTCCTCCTGATTGGTGATTCCCTCACCCGGAATATGTTCCCCGAGGTCAATCAGGACCTTCAGGGGGTCGCGAATGTCTATCTTTTTGCCGCCTCCACTTCCGTGGGCGATCCTCGACTCACCTGCCAGATTGCGGATTTCGTGAAGATGGAGGGCGTTCGTTTTCGCGTCGTACACTTCAATCATGGCATGCACCGGTGGAAATATACCGAGGCGCAGTTTCGTGCCGCCTTCCCTGCTTATCTCCGCGAAGTGGAGAAGATCGTCCCCAGCCGCAGCGACCTGATATGGGCGACGAGTACGCCCGTATTGCCGACCGCATGCGGTGGTGCAACGAACGCCCGTATCGACGCCTGTTACTCCGGCTAGCCCCGACTGGTCGGAGCCATTGCAGAATGCGCGACCGGGTATGACATTGCTCTGATCCGCGGCACCCGCCGGTGAAAACAACGGAGTGCTGCTGCGAGATTCAGAAATCGGATCAGCTGCACAGTTCCGCAGGCTCCGTCTCCTGCTCCAGGGCCAGCAGGAGGCCCTGGAACTCCGCCATCGTCTCGACGGCATGGGCTTCCACAAACTCCCTCGCCTCGAACTCCGTGGCTTCGGGAAAGAAGCGCCGATACAGCTCGTACTTCTGCGAATCGGAAGCTTCGCCGAGATAGAGCTTGTAGTCGATGCGTCCAGGTCGCAAGAGCGCAGGATCCAGAGCCTCGACAGCATTTGTCGTCATCACGAAGACCACGTTGGACGGGGCATGGAACCCATCCAGCACATTCAGGAGGCCGGATAGAGTCACGCCACCGCGATCGGGCGCAGCGTTGCCCTCCTGAACTGCGGTTGTTGTCCCGCTCTGCGATGCTTTCGGGCGTGAAGGTTCAGGATGGCGATTGCCGGCCTTCATGCAGTCGATATCCTCGAACAGGATGATGGAGTTCTCCGGAACGGCGTTCATCGCGCCCTTTAGCGTGCGGTCGTTCATCTCCGCGAGGTTGACCAAGTAAATCGACATGCCGAACTTCGCCGCGATCGCTGAGACCAGTGACGTCTTGCCCGTGCCGGGCGGACCGTAGAGCAGATAACCGCGGTGGTAGGGCACGCCAAGTCGAAGATAGCGGCTGCGCGAGGCACGAAAGCGCTTAAGATCCTCGATCAGATGCTCCTTCTCGCCGGGCTTGAGCAGAACCGAGTCGAGCGAGCGTGGCGCATAGGCCGCGACGTAGTCCCAGCCGTCGTCGTAAAGATAGAGATAGGACGCCGACCGGCGCCTGCGGCGATGGCAGGCTACCACCTCGTCGACAAACGCCTTGACGAACTTCTGGTCGCGACCGATGGTCTGGAACGTGAGCGACTCCATGCGGCGCTGGCTCTTGCCCTTGCTGTCCGTGCTGCGATAGAACCACACCCAGAACGGCCGGCCGGCGCGCCAGAACCAGTGGCGGCCCGGCGCGGGGATCAGGGCAAGCTCGGCTCCTCGAAGAGTCGTGTCCAGATCGACGCGACGCACGTGCCTGAGAAATTCCTGCTCGAGAAACCACTCCTTCACCCAGACAAAGGCATCGTCGTCGTCCTTTACGGTGACCATCATCGTCGTCTGGGCCTCCAGCCAAGACCAAAGGCGCTGCGGCAGAGAGCGCAGGAAGACTCCGATGCCGCCCAGGATCATGAGCAGCACGCCACCGGAGGCGAATTGGTTCTGGCCATCAAGAATGTGCTTCAAAAACGCGGGCATTGCTTTGCTTTCTAACCGGCTCACAGCCGGGGGTTAAGGTGCTGTCATTTGCCGTCCCATCCCACTGCGTCCATCACAGGTGTTGGTGCTTCGCCGCGGAGCTCGTGCAACATCTCGCTGAGAGGCAGCAACGGCTCCTTGCCCGCGAGCTGTCGCGTCATCAGCCGGTGAACGAGGAGAACGTTGACCGCTGCGCTCAGGTTCAGGCAAAAGTGCGCCGGGATGTGCACGAACCGATGGCAGAGCCGCCGGATCACCTGAGGAACGCTGCCATCCTCCGGTCCGAAGATGTACACAGCATTCTCCGGGTGCTCGAAGAGGGTGAGTGGTTCACTGTTCTCGTACACTTCAACGCAGACGGGCGTGGACTCGCCGAACAAATCCAGTGGCCGCTGGTCGTTGAGAAACTGCACTCGCTTGTAGCCTTTCATCCGCTCTTCGCGCGGCAGACGCTCGTACTGCGAGATCTGAATCCTCGACCCCGTCCACACGAGCGCGTCCACACCGAAACACGAGCACGCACGGATAGCAGCCCCCACGTTGTGGGGATATTTTGGGTCGATTAAAACCACTCCGGGTGCGTTCAACATAGATTTCTCCCTTCGTCAGGGCGCATCTCGACGGAGAATCCCCGCGCGGAGCAAAAAGAGCCGCGAAAAGGAATCCGTGGGTCGCGCAGTCATGCCGCGATCCGAGTCAGAAAACGCCGTCTGCGCACACGAGTGCAGCTACATGGGCGATCTAAGTTGTGCGGGGTAGTCGAACCGCGGCGTTAGCGCGGACGAAGCGACGCCCCGCAGGTCAGCCGACAAGTCGGCCGATACTGCCGGTTGCGCGAGTTATTGTCGAGAACCGCCATTCGGGCGTCCTTTCATAGGAATGCTGTTACAAGATGCCATGATTTCGGAAATTCTGCAATCCAAAAAAGTCAGAAACCCAGGGCATGGGCCGCTCTGTTTTGTCAGGTTCGATCGAGTTGTCCGAGGGTAGCCTATCGGCTCTTTCGGACGACCCATGTGGTCATCGAGCGTTGATTCTGGACAATTGTCGTCTTGATGGGATCGACGAGTTCGCCTAATCGCTCGGTGAAGGAGTGGAGCATCCCTTCGTCGACCAGATATCGAATAGAACCATCGGGCAATTTGTAGCGCCGTCCCTCGATTCGTTCCACCTGGTCCTCGATCCCGATCGAAGACGCGAGGCGGCAGAAGAAAAGGCCGCCAGGTTTCAGCACCCGCCGCGAACCGAGCAGCATGGACTCGAAGTGCGCGTCGTCCCGCGCGAAGTGGAGGACGGCGCTGCTGATGACCACGTCGGCGCAGCCATCGTCGAACGACAGATGCTCCACCGCTTCAACTCGGAAATTTGATGCCGGAAGGGACGGGGCGAACTGGCGTGCCATGCTGCGCACCTTATCCACTTCCTGCGCGTCGGCGTCCGCGGCATAAACTTCATACCCTTCGCGCAGCAAGTAGATTAGATTCCGCCCGGAACCGCACCCGGCATCCAGAATCCGCATCCCGGGCAAGATGCGCCCCCTCAGGAGCTGATCGAAAAGATAAATGTCGATTGGGCCGAATTGTTCCTGCAGCGTGAGCATCAACGTCTGACCACGATACCATCGCGACGACCTCGCCCGACTGGATCATCTGCAATCGGAAGGCTCCGCCCGCGAGAGCGTACCCGCACGATGACGACAATCCCCCTGAAGCGACCGAAGGCAGGGACTACCGAGACAGTCCCCTCGTTGGAGTTCAATCCTTATAAGGATCGAACTCGTTGGCTCCCGCCGTGGCGACACCAACCGGCGTGATCCAGCAGGACAAGAAGACAAGACAGCTTCATTGCGGCACGCTCGCCCCTCCCGATCCTGGGGGAGGCGCGGGTTGATGGGACTGCCAGAGCTTCGCTTCCCGCTCGGCGTCCGCGCTTCGGCCGTCCCCGCGATAGGCTCGCGCGAGCTCGCGGTGATAGTCCGGGTTCCCGGGCGCCAGGTGAACCGCCGATTCCAGTTCCGGCACCGCGTCTTTGGCATCGTTGGCAGCCAGCAGCGCTTCCCCCAACTCGTAATGGGCCTCGGAATCCTGCGGACCCTGGCGGACCGCGGTCCGCAGCTCCTCCACTGCTGTCTGCCTGCGGCCGACTGCGAGATACGCTTCGCCCAACGCCAGACGCAGCGATTCGATCTCCGGGTACGCCTTCTCAAGCGCGGTCAGGCGCTCGATGCCGGAATCGGTGTGTCCGGTCTTCACCAGCGCGTCCGCATACATGAATGCCATCTGGGGCGTGAAATCTATCTGTCCCACCAGCGGCCGCAGTGTCGTCACGCATCCCTGGTAATCCTGGGTCATGAACTGGCTGATGCCGAGATCCGCCCGCGTGCGGGTGTCGTTGGGATGCTCGCGCAGATAGCCGGCCAGCGGCGTCACCGCAGTGCCGAACTCTCCAGCTGAGAAAGCCGCCTGCCCCCGGTTGAGGTTCAACCCCGGCATGGAGGGGTTCCACTCTGCCGCGGCCTCAAAATAGGCTGAAGCCCTGGAGAAATCCCTGTTCTTCGCGGCGATGACGCCCAGATTGTTGTAGCTGTCTGCAATCACCGGAGAGAGCCGCTTCCGGGAATCGGCCAAACGGCGGTTGGCGACGGGATCCGCGTTCACCTTTGTGTCTTTCAGCGCCAGGACGGTCGGCGAACTGCCCGTTCCCTGCGCGTTCCGGCCCTGCATTCCGGACCACTCGGCCCTGTCCCGCGCATAATTGCTCTGGACGTACCTTTGCGCCAGGCGCATCTGGGCCGCGGCTTCCTGCTGTTTGCCCTCGCGCATCAGGACTCGGCCCAGCAGATAATAGGCCTTCTCAATCTGATAGCGGTTGCGCGAGGGATCCGTGCTGAGCTGGATGGCCTTGCGCAGCGACTTCTCCGCGGCCGCCCACTGGCTCAGCTTGTAATCCATCTGCCCCTGGTACAGCCAGGCATCGGGGTTGCCGGGATTCAGCTGGATGGCCCTGCTGAGGTACATGGCCGCGGCGACATAGTTCTGCTGGTTCAGGGCGAGCTTGCCCAGGGCCGCCCAGGTGAGGAAATCCCGTGGCGTGATGGCCAGCTCTTCTTTGAGCTCTTTTTCCGCCAGCGGCATCCTGGCAACGTCATTTTCATTCAGATACGTTGCCGCCAGGCAGTAATGCGCTTCCGGAAACGTTGGATCCTCGGCGATGACCTTTTTGAACTCCTGTTCCCCGCGCGGCTGAAAATCCGACTCGCTCCAGGCGAGGCCGAATTGCATGTGGAGAGCGGGTGTATCGCCGTAAGTGGCCTCCATGCCGGCAAAGAGCCGGTCTGCGCACTTCTCGTCGTCCATGTCGATGCAGGCAACCGCGAGGTTATAGGTGTTGTCGAAGCTGGGGTTGAGCTCGACTGCCGCTTCAAGCTCCTGCCTGGCCAGCGGATCCTTACTCATCTTCAGCAACGTGCCGCCCAGCACCTCATGTGCCGCCGCCAGGTCTTTGGGGGTTCCGGCTTCTTCGGCGAGCAGTTGCCGGGCCAGGGTTTGTGCACGGTCCAGATCGCCGGCGTCCATGGCGGCGCGGGCGTATGCCAGGCGGATCTGCGGCGAATCGGTCTCCAGCTCCAGCGCGCCATCGAAGTACGGAGCCGCCCTGCTGTAATCTCCCGCCTGCGCCGCGCCCAGGGCCAGGTCCGCCAGCGCATCGCCGATTAAGAGCCGGTATTCCGCGGCGGCCCGCTCCAGGTCTCCCTGTTGGTGGAAGTTCTGGGCGGCGTCGTAATGCCGCTGAAGGATCGCGCCGATGTTCGGTTGGCCCTCTATATCGATCTGCGCGGCGGCGCAGGAGACGATAACTCCAGCAAGGAGAAGAACAGTTGCGAATCTGGCCGGCACGGGCATAACGAAGCGCTGTCTCTTCAGGATGGGCCTTTCGCTGCGCTGGTGTCATTCGAAAAGTTTCCCGGATTGCCCAAAAGACATCGCTCAACAGCTAAAGCTTCACTGATTTTGCGGCATTTACGGCACGGCTGAAGCCATACCCCTTCAAAGTACCAAGTTTTTCGCGGGCTGCAGAGCCGAGGCTTTCAAGACGCCGGTCAAGCAGAGTCCCAAAAGAGAAGGTGGCGGCGAACGCCACCATTCCGGAGAGAATCTTCCTGCAATCAACTGGATCGTAACAAGCTCAGTTATGGGACAGATGACTTGTCTGTCCCATGACTGAAGGTAACTCAGAAGTTATACTTCACCGACAGCTCCACGATGCGGGCATAGCCCGCGCCGGAGAAGGGGGCCTTCTGGTTTTCGCAGCCCCAGGTGCTCGACCCCGTACCGCAGGCCCCGGTCAGCTTGACGCCATCGCCGCTGTAGACGCTGCTGTTTGGCGTAAACGATTGCCCTCCGTTGGTGGTTGAGAAATACAAATCGAGCAGGTTGCCGCCGCTGCTGCCCCACAGCGAATGGTTCATGAAGTCGAAGGCCGAGGCGCGAAACTGCACGTTTTGCGCTTCGTGGACATGGAAGGTTTTGTAGATGCTGAGGTCGGAGTCGTCGTAGATCGGCCCCCTCAGATAAGGATGGATAACCCGATCGCCCTGCGTGCCCACGACGGGCGCGCTGAAGCAGGAGAGGTTCATCAACTGGTGCGATTGCAGTCCGCCCCTTGGATTGCAGGTGGTGAGGGGCAGGATCTCGTCCGCATCGGTTCCGAAGTAGGTTCTCGTGGTCAGATTTTCGTAATTCCCCGAGGTGTTGTTGCCGGTACCGTTGGGCTCCTGGATGGTAAGGCCCAGGTTGCCGTTGCTTTCCAGGTTGCCGCCCTCCTCGATGGTCGTGGTGCCGGAAGCATTCCAACCGTTGACAACGCCGCTCACCAGATGTTCGCCGCCGTGGTAGACATCCCCGAAGCTATAAGCATACGAAGCGTTGAATACCTGCGGGCGGTCGATATCGAGAATGCCATAGTTGTTGCGCAGGTTGAACGCATCGTAGGTGGTTTCGACGATGCCCAGCGCCTTCGACCACGTGTAGTTGAAGTCCCAGTAGGCATGGCCCTGCTGCTTGAGCCAGGCCACCTGCAGGCCGTTATAGTTGGCATAGCCGGAGTGCGTTCCCACGGAAATGCTGTTCGTGCCGTAGCCGTAGCAGGAACCGCCGGCGGTGCATCCGGAGTAGGGTTCGTAGTCTTCGACGTCAAACGTGGCATTGTTTTCGGGGTCCTTAGGGGCCGGCGCACCCGTCACCGGGTCCGGCTTGAACAGGCCTCCGAGCGGGATTTTGTTTTGGTTAATAAACCCGCCGCTGGCAACGCCACTTGCTCCGCCAACCTCCTCACCCAGGAGCTCATGGTGCGTGCTGTTGCCCACATAGGAAACTTCGAGGAGGGAATGCAACGGCAACTGCCGGTCGACGGTCAGGTTCCATGCGTACGTGAGAGGATCCTGGATGTCGTTGTAAGCCAAGGCAGTGACGCTGCCCGCAGGCTGGTTGTTGCCGGCCTGGGTCTGCAGCGGCACCTGGGCCATGGTAATGGCCTGGCTGCCGGGCGAGTTGTACGTCGTCACATTTTCCGAGGTGGTCAGGGCGCCGCTCTGAACATCGTCGTTCCACACATATTCACCCCAGCCGCCGCGGATCACGGTCTCGCCCTGTCCCTGCAAATCGTAAGCGAAGCCAAGACGTGGCGTCGACCAGGCCAGCCGGGTCGGCGATCCGCCGTTGGGAATGCCGGAATCGATGGCTCGCCAGCGCAGACCCGGATACTCGACGACCATGGCCTTAGCACCCTGGTTTTCCGCCACGTCCTGGGCATAGAGTTGCGGATACCAGACGGCCTGGCCAACGCCCTGCCGATCGTACCAGCGTCCGACGTGATCCCAGCGCATTCCAATGTCCAGAGTAAGGCGCCGGTTGAACTTCCAGTCGTCCATGACATAGAACGAAGTAGTCCGACTGGCCAGGTCCTGAACGTTCTCGTAGCTGTTCTGGCTGAAGTAGTCTGCGATGCCTTCCACCAGGTTGGCGGTGGGGTTCGTGGATCCGATCAGCGTCGCCGGAGAAACGCCGGAGCCGGTGACCTTGTTCGTCTCCGGCGCGCTGCCGAAGCTGAACTGGCCATTGGGATACTCATAACCTCCCTGATCGTTGCCCACCAGTTCGGTGAATGCCCCAAACTTGAACGTATGCGTCTTCCATACCTTGGTTATGTTGTCAGCAAATGACGGTGACTGCTTTTTCAAGGGATAGACGCCGGCAGGGTCGAAAAACGCCGGCTGGGAAAGGTCGGGAAAGGTCTGAGCTCCGGCGGAGTTGACCGACGGCACGACCAGGGAGGCGCTGTTATAGATGGTCGCGTAGGGATAACCGAGAGTGTCCTTGTACATTGCGCTCAGATGGGAGGGCGCGGTTGGCCCGTTGGCCCAGCCCCACCCGAAGACGAACTCGTTGGTGAGCGTGGGCCGAATCACGCTGATATAGTTCACGGTCATGGCGCGCGATGTATTGGGCTCGTCCAGGCCGCCGCCGGGGTAGGGGATATCGTAAGCAGGGTTGTAATATATGTGCGCCAGAGTCTGGAAGACGGTGTGGCCCTGCTGGTAGGAGACAAAGACCTTGTTGTTGTCATTGATGTGGTAGTCGACGCGGCCCCGCCAGGTGTAGCTGTTCTGCGGATTCGAGTAGGGAAACACATAGTTGTAGCCGCCGGGTGTTGTGGCCGGATTCGCATTGGGCGTCGGAAACAGCTTCATAATCGCCGCCGCACCGGGATCGACGGGCAAGGCGAGGGGATTGACCGCGTTGCCGCTCGCGTCGAGCGATCCAGTCGGGTCGCCGCACCAGTTGGTACCGCCCTTGACGAATCCGTTGGGGCAGAGCGCGGAGTTGCCGTTACCGCTCAGGGTGAAGTTGCCGGCCATCATGCCCGCGCTGGGAATATAGGATTCGAAGGGCGTGCTCGTGGGCAGCAGCTGCCTGGCGTATTCGTATCCGGCCCAGAAGAACAGCTTGCCGGCTTTGTTGAAGGTGGTATGCGGAATCAGAATGGGCCCGCCGATATTGCCGCCGGGATAGTACCACTCTCCGGTCTGCTTCGGGGATTTGTTGTAGTTGTTCAGCCAGGTGTTCGAGTTCAGCGCCTGGTTACGGGCGTAGAAATACCCTTCGCCGTGGAACTTGTCTCCGCCGCTCTTACTGGTCACGCTGATTACGACCGGGCCGTTGGGCTCATCGGCGCCGAAGCTCTGCAGGACCTGCACCTCGGATACCATGTCCGGATTCGGGGTGACGATGGAATAGCAGTTGCAGCCGACATCGATGATGTTGACGCCATCGAGCAGGTAACCCTCTCCGCCGCGGTAGGGCGCGCCGCTGACCTCGATTCCATTCCCCACCGCGCCGCCCACATTGGCGACTGTGGAGAAGTCCAGAGAAGTGCCGCCGCTGCTCGGACTGGTTACAGCCGCGACGCTCGCACCGGGCAGTAACTTGAGGACCTCGGAGACGTCGCGACCCTCCAGCGAGAGCTTCTGAAGATCCTTGCTGGTAATCGCGTAAGCGTGCGTGCCGGTGTCAATGGGCACGATCTGGGCCGACGAGGCGGTGACGGAAACGGTCTGGGTGGCGGCACCCACCTTGAGAACGATGTCCGGAACGGTGCGAACTTCGCCCGCGTTCATCTCCACGTCAATCACTTTCCAGGGTTCGAATCCGGTCGCGGAGACGGTGATTGAATACGTACCCGTGTCTACCCCGGCAAAGGTGAAGTAACCGGCGCTGTCGCTGAGGACGGTGCGGGTGTTATTTGTCGCCTCGTTGATGAGGGTGACATCCGCTTTTGGAACCACCGCGCCGCTGGGGTCGCGCACCGTTCCTGACACGCTGCCCGTGATGAATTGCGCGAATGCCGCCGGCGCCGGATGCAATACGATGGCGAGCAGGATCGCTCCCCCTATTCTCCACAGCACCCTGCTGAAAATCGAGTGCGGAACATGTCGAGCTTGCTGCGTCATGGATACATCTCCCCCTTAAAGTCCTGCTGGCTGGATTGAAGATTGGCCGAAAATCCCGAACAGGAAGGGGGAAGCGGCTAAAACGGTTTACTTGGGTCACCGCAGTCAACCCCGTTCCGAATTGCGTTTTCAATCCTTCATCAATGGTTTTCGGGCCCCCGCTGGTTGAACCAAAGAAATCTACGGAAGCCAGCAGACAATAAGGAAGGTTAATGTTGTACGAACTTGTTCCCGGGCCATTGCAACGCCGTGTACATCATTGAGTACATTGGGTGTTACTGCTCAGATCCTCTGCGGCTTGTAACGCGATTGCAGGCTCTTTTCCGGAGCCGCGTGATCCATCTTCTGTTCATGTTGGGCGACGGAGAGCTTTTGATGCACGCCCAAACTGAGCAGCGTTGGACTCGATCCGAATGCACCGTCGAGCTCTTCGCTACGATCAGGGCAGACCTGGGCGGGATCCCTCGCCGCTTGCTGTCAGACGCGTTTGGATCGCTCGTGCCCTGGCGGCCAGCGAGAAAGCCGAGGCGACCTCGAAGACCGGAGGGTCGTGCTGTGGCGAGGAAGAGTTGTTGTTCCTGTTATCGGGATTCGTCCAGAACTTCGATGCCGGAAACCGTAGCGTTGTTAACGATCGGCTCAAACGTCAGGTTCAGCTTGCCCTGTGCAGATGGCTTCAGATGATAAAAGGTTTTTGTCAGGACGCGCAGGCTTCCAGCCTCTTTAAAGATATCGAAATTGTCGAGCAGGGTCTCGCCGTTGCACATCACGCGAAAGATGCGGCTGCCCACGCCACCGCCGCCGGGCCGGCCAGGGCCGAAATAAAACTCCACAAAATGCAGAATCAATGTGTACCGGTCGCGTGGATCGACAGGCAGAGCATAGGTGAAATGCCCGTATCGTTCCATGTCAAACAGACCAGGGTCGGGAGAGCCTGCGATCTCGTAGCTCTGGTCCGACAGTCGGCCGTTCATAAAGTAGTCGTCGGGGTGCCAGAAGTGCCCGTTGTGATCCGTAAAGGACGTCCTCTGCGTCACGATCCGGATAGGAATCTGCATGTGCGGCAGGCCCGGTAACAATTCGATGGCGCTGATCTGCGGAGCGCCGCGTTCGCTTTTGAACTGGAGATGCAGCATGCCGTCGCTGGCGGGTGATACATCGCGAAAGACGCGCTCATCGGCGACGTTCTCCCCCAGGGCGTCTGAATTGATGTCGAATCCTTCCAGAACCTGGGTTCCATTAATCAAGAGACCAAAGGTGGACAGATTGTCGCTGGAACTATCGGAGGCGACGAAGTAAAGGTGCAGTTCGTACACGCCGGGCCGTAAGGGTATGTTGTATTCGCAATCTCCGATGCGCCAGTGCTGGAAAATCAGCGGGTCGCTTGTTCTGGCGATGGGGCCTTCCGGCCGGGTCCACGGTCCCCCTCCCTGGACATAGTTGTCCGGTTCCCAGTCAGCACCCACGTTGTCCTTCTGAGGTTCGCCACTGTACCCGGCGAGGAGGCGAAGAGGCATGGGGGCCGTCGCTGCAGACGGAGCCGGATGCTGAGAATAGACGGCGCGTGGCGGATTCTGCAAGTGGGCGACTGCCCCCTGCGAACGGGATTTCCAATAAAGTCCGGCCAGAAGGATGCAGGGCAGTGCAAGGGCCAGGAGCACATAGATCAGATCTCTGCGCCCTGGAGATGGCGGTATGCCGTCAGCGGCGATTCGGTCGTGGTTTTCATCCTTCGACTGGCCCGCCGCGGTACCGAGGACCACAGAATGACCGTTACCGTTCTGCGAAGTTGCCGGAGCGCGCAGCACATCGGATGCCATCGAAGGGGGAACGTCATGCCGGGAAAAGACGGGAAGATAGGTTCCCTGGGCGATCGACACATGGATCGGATGGTCTCTGCCGGCATTTTCGTAGAAGTCCTTGAGCTTTTTGCGGAGCCTGTGCGCCTCCACCCGCGCGATCGCATCCTGGCTGGGGTCAAATTTGGTCCTGGAACGGCCGAAGACCTCGGTTGCAATCGTGTATTCGCTGAGCTGATCGTCCTCGCCCCTGAAGTGCTTCTCTCCTATGTAACGCAGGAGGCTTGCCAGCCGCGAAGAGTGGCCAAACGCCTGTGCCACCGCCTCGAGTTCCTGGCGCTCTGCCTCCGCCGGAACGGAGTGGGCTTCCGACTGCATGACGATGCCTCCGCTTTTCCATGTTACAGCCCTGAGAGAACGGCCTGCAACGAGGGTTACATCCCGATCGGATACGGCAATAAACATCAAATAATCAATCACATAACAGCGAGAATATCGGCTGCGGAAACCCTGGAAACATTCTTGTACAAATTTAACCTTCCGTTCTATCCCTGAGTCTGCTTTAGGATCACCGCCGCTCAATATCCCCCGCAGGGCCGGGGGGGATTACGCCATGAGCCGCTCGAAGCGGCTTTGCGGGGTCGCTTACGCGCCCCCGGTTGGCGCCTCTGCTGAATTCCCCTTCACCGGCACAGGCGTGGACTACATCGGGGAGAAGCACGCTGACCTGGGCGACGTCGACATAATTCCGAATGGCGAACACCAGGCGACAACGTCGCTTCTGGTCGACGACTTTCCCGTGCTGCTGGGCGTCACGTTATATTCGACGCGGGGTCTGCTGAACGGTAAACATACGCTCAGGCTGGTTTGCCGTTCGGACTCCAGAATCAGCCTGGAAGGATTCCGCATCTACCCCTGAATCGCGGGGCAATGCGGGGAGAGACAACCCCGTCGCCGTGAAGGAAAGTTCGCAGTTCCTGCCTTCAGACGGGATCAAAAGGCCCGGAAAGAGACCATAATCGACATATGAAAATTCAACGCGCGAAGTCCTCGGCCTGCATTGCCCGAAGCCGGCGCGAGTTTCTGCGGGGGAGCGTGGGAGTGCTGGCCGCGGCCTCGGCGAACAAGGCCTTCGCACTCTCCGGGGCCGCTTCCCTGATGCCGCGAAGCGAGAAGACGATTATCGTCACCTTTGGCGGCGGCGCGCGCGACGACGAAACCTTTGCTCCGGATGGGCAGCGAAACATCCCGCATCTTCTAAGCGAGCTGCTGCCGCAGGGCACGTTCTTTCCGCAGATTGTCAACAAGGGCATCCTTGGCCACTATGTGGCCACAGCGAGCATCGTTACCGGTACCTACGAGCGCTTCGATAACTTCATTGCCGCCCCGCCGCCCAATCCAACCCTCTTCGAATATTTCCGGAAGGGCTTGCGCAGGCCCGCATCGGACGCCTGGGTCATCGCTCCCAGCAACGGATTCCAGCGCATCGGCAGCAGCAGCAGCCCGAGTTTCGGCCTGGAGTGGGGTGCGGGTGTGATTCTTCCCAAGCGGCTGCTGAGCGCTGCCCTGCCCGGCCAGGGCTCCGTCGAGACCGGCGAGCTTCTTCACCTCCTGCAGGACAACTATGAAATGCCGGTTTACCAGCCGCAGGAATCGGAGAGCGATCGCGAGCTGCATCTGGGAATGCTGGAATCGACTCTGAAGCTGTCGGTGAAGGAATTCGTCGAGCACGCGCGAACGCTGAACAGCGCCGATGAGCTGTCCATCTATATTGCGCAGCAGCTGATGACCAACCAGGCCCCCTCTCTGATGCTGATCACGCTGCACGATATGGACATCGCTCACTCGGGCGCGTTCTCTCTGTATGTCGACGCCATCCAGCGCGCCGACCGTTTGTGCGCCGAGCTGTGGACCATGGTGCAGTCCAATCCGGAGTACAGGAATCGGACTGCGCTTTACATCCTTCCCGACTTCGGACGGGATTCGGATGGAGATCCGGCGGGCAACGGCTTTCAGCATCACCGCACCGGAGGCGTGCTTTCCCGCACCACCTGGATGCTGGCGATGGGTTCGGGCATCCGCGAGGGCCGGATTGTGGAGCGGGCGATCGAGCCTGTGGAGCTGGTGCCCACCATCGGGTCGCGTCTGGGCTTTGCCACCGTTCCCGGCGGCCGCGGAATAGGAGAACTGCTGTGAAGCCGCAGGACCTGAAGCCCGAGGATTTCAGGCGCTACACGCCGGTCGCTCGCCAGTTTGCGGAGAGTTACCTTTCGCTGCTGCGCCAACTGCCAATTGCGATCTGCCCCTCGTTCCTGCAGCAGATCGGGCAGCTGGACACAAGCTTTCCCGCCGAGCAGGCGGCGCTGCGCTGGCAGTGCGATTCTCTTTCCCGCCTGCCCGCGGCCAAACTCGCAGAACTGACGGAGCCATTTCAGCAGATCCGGATTCCGCCGTCGCTGCGGGCGGAAGACTGGGTGAATGCCCCGGCCGGCTTTATCAGCAGCCTGGCTGCCGCTTTGTGGTCCAACGGGCAAATCGATGCCTTTCGCCGTGCCTCCGAGGCCCTGTTCGGGGCGATCCCGGACCAGGGCGCTCGTCCGAGCCGCCTTACCATCGTCGTCTTCGGCCAGGGTGCGCGTCCTGAGCCGACTCCTTTACTGGAAAAGCTGAGCCGAACCGGCGTGCTGCTGACCAACATGCAGGCGCAGCAGATGCCACAACAGATATTCGAGGCGTTCCGCCGGCATGCAGCCGAGTCCGGCGAAGCGTATGCCCACTGGTACGTGGACGGCGGCGATCCGTGGCCGGAAGCCTACCACTCCATCCCGGGGACGGTTGCCGTCAGTTATCCGGAGCTGAATCCGGTCCGGGTGCGAACGCTGAAGACGATGGAGGAGGTTGTGCAGAGCGGCAATGCCGGCGCCGAAGATCTGAGGACCCGCCTGTTCGGCATGAACGGCAGAGAGCTTGGCACCGATTCGCTTTCAGCCGATCCGGTGCTGCGGCGATTCTATACAGACTTGTTTACCGAAAGCTCCGGCCCCCAGATCTTCAGCACCACCTTTGTTCAGTGGACAGGACGGGAACTGGCCAGACGGGCGCAGCCGCGCACGCTGCTGCTGCGTTATGCGCCTCGCCAGCGGTATCAGCCCTTCAACACGCTGCTGCGCGAGGACGCGCCGCGGAGCCTCGATCCGGAAGGTTCGCTGCGGGATGCGGAGATAGGCGCGTATTACACCTGGATCGAAATGAGTCGGATCACCGATCCCGGCAAAGGCTCGTTCGTTGCGTGGCTGGAAGGCAGCTCGCTGGCCGTGGTCATCGGCAGAGGCTCCCCAGCCGGCGCACAGTCTACAACGCCGCTCAGCCTGGAACAGGCGCTGAACGCTTTTTGCTGAGGCGTATGGCAGCGCGACAAGCCAGCGGATATCGGCCTGGACCGCATTCAGCCATCAAAACACACCGGCATCTCCGGCCGGTAACGAACGGAGATGCCACAGGGAGGCGATTCGCTTAGAACGATAAGCGTGCGGCAACCTGAACCACGCGCGCGTCGGGAATAATTCCACTGAAGCGCGTGGAGTTAATCGACTGGCCGGACGTTCCGGTGAGACTGCTGCCCGGATTCCCGAAACTGGGGTGGTTCAGGACATTGAAGGCATCGGCGCGGAACTCCAGCGCCGATTCGCGAAATGGAATCGGGAAGGATTTGAAGAGCGACATATCCAGGTCCCAGAAGCCAGGTCCGGTAATCGCCTGGCGGCCATAGGGCCCGAACGGGATCGTCCCCGCAGTGCTTTCGGATATCAGGTTCTCCGACGGAATGGTGGTGGGAGCCGCCTGGGGCGGATTCGCGAAGGCACAGGGGTTGAACCACTGAGTCAGTGTTCTGGTTTTCGCGGCACAGTTAAACTGAGGCTGGGTCGCTGCATTCGCAGTGCCGCCAGGGGCATACGGATCCCCTATGCGGAAGGGATAACTCGATCCCTGATTACTGGAAGTGAGGAACACCGGATCCCCGGTTTGCGCCTGAAACACAAAGCTGGTTGACCAACCACCCGCTATCTGGTTGACCGCTCCTCCGTGGTTCAGGAATTGCCTCCCTTTGCCAAAGGGAAGCTGGTACTGCGGCGAGAACGTGAACCGGTTGCTGACGTTCTGGGTGCACTCGCCGTAGTCGTAGTGGAAGCCGAGGAACTGGGGATTGCGGTATCCGCCGGCCTCGCTTTGCCCGATTGGCCCAATGGCGTCATCGAGGCAGCGAGCCCAGGTATAGCCCGCGAGGAAATAGAGCCCGTGAGAGTACCGTTTGTTGATGCTGGTTTGCAGCGAGTTGTAATCTCCAACGCCCTCGTTGGCCACATTGACGATATAAAAATCGTGGAAGGCCTGTAAATCCTGACCGTTGCCGCCACGCGGGAACGCTCCCAGATAGGTATTGGGCACGTAACTTTCCCGCAGGTGCTTGCTTTGATTGCCCTGATAGCTGACCGTGAAGGACATTGAGTTCGTCAGCTCCTGCTGAACGCTCAGGTTGTAGGCCGCGGTCACCGCCGTCTTATCGTTCTGGCTGTTTGCGTAAATGGTGCCGATGGAAGAGGCATTGGCCAGCGCCGCGGCGCTGGTGGCGGCTGCGCCAAAGCCCGTCTCAAGGGTCTCTCCATTTGTCGGGCAGGTAACCGTTCCAAGAACGTTTTGGCAGACATCCGGCGTCGGATCGAATCCCGCGGTAACAAAGAATGGAGCGTTATTCGCAAGGTTCAGGCCGAGACCGATGTTCTCCAATCCGCCGTAAAAGAGGCCTGCGCCGGCGCGGAGCACCGTCCTGGGCGTAACAGAAAATGCCACTCCGAGCCGCGGCGCAAAATTGTTCTTGTAGGTATTCACGAGAAAGGTGTTTGAAGTGTATTGCACTGTGATGTGATCGTTGGCGAGCGTTTGCAGGAACACCGGCGCGACCGGAAAACCCTTTTCCGATTCCGGAATCAGATAAGTTCCGGTACCCTGGTTGTTATTCACATAGTTGCCGATGAAATTGGCCTGCATATTGTTCAGAGCTTCCATCGGCTGCGTGTACTCCCAGCGAAGGCCGAGATTCAAAGTGAGACGCGGCGTGAGCCGCCAGTCGTCCTGTGCATAGGCCGCTTCATACCAGTGCAGGTTGGTCGTGGGGGTCACTGTATTCAGGCTGGAAGAATTCATGTCGTCGAGAAGGAAGTCCGCGACGCCGGACCCGGTCACGATGGTGGGCTGCGACGGATCTCCGGTATACGTGCCGCTATAGCTCTGGCTGCCGATGCCGTCGGGCGGCTGCAGGCCAAAGAAACGAATGTGCTGGAAGTTCACGCCGAATTTCACGGAATGCGTTCCCCACGTCTTCGACACGTTATCGATGATCTGCAGTACATTCTGCGTTTCAACCGACGGCATGTAAGCCGGCACCCCGATGCCGTTAATGTAACCGCCAAAACTGATGGAGGGAAAACCGCCCAGATTGGGCCCGGAGGGAATGCCGCCCAGTCCATACGTGGCCGCGATGTCTGTAGCGCTGTTCACCTGGAGGTAGGCCGCGCTGAGCCAGTTGAAGCCGACACGAAATTCATTGGAGAGGGTTGGGGTGAAGAAGTGTGTCTCGCTGAATACGCCGCTCTTTCCGTAGTTGGAATCCTGTCCGGTTGTGCCAAAGCCTCCCCCATCGAGGACGCCCAGCGGCGGAGCGTAATTCCTCGGATTGTTGGAGTAACTGTACCGGCCGAACATCTGGTCCTTCGATGAAAAGTTGTAGTCCAGGCGGGCGTCGAACTGGGTCGTATTGTCGGTTACCGCGGATGCCGGAATGGTGTAATTGTTGAAAACCTGGCCCGTCGCGCCCTGATTCGGCATGGGGAAGAGGTCCAGGATTTTCTCCGCGACGGGATCCGGCGAGCAGATGACGTTTTGAACGCCGTTGCACGTCAGATACGGATGGGGCGCCCCCGGCACTTCCGCCCCGCCCGGAGAGACGGTAGGAGTTCCTCCCGGCTGGTAAAGGGCGATCGAGCCGTTCCCTTGCGTGTTGGCGGAGTTCAGCATCTCAGTAAAGTTGCCCTGCCGCTCCAGAGCGGTGGGCACGGTGTTGTTTGGAGACGCCGGCAGGTAGGAAGAAATCAGGGTGCCCTGCGCATCCGCAAAGAAGAACAGTTTGTCGCGCACGATTGGGCCGCCGAGAGTGGCGCCGAACTGGTTCTGGTGATAGGCCGTCTTGCCGGTGCGGTCGAAGTAATCCGCGGCGTTCATACGGTCGTTCTCGAGGTATTCCCAAAGCGAACCGTGGAAGTGATTCGTTCCCGACTTAATCGAGGCGTTGATGACCGCACCGGTGGAGCGTCCCAGCTCGGCGCTGTAATCGCTGGTCTCTACGGAGAACTCCGCCAGCGCATCCGGCGGCGGCCGCACCGCATAGGTTGCGCCGTTCAGAAAGTCCTGCATGTTGGAATTGTTATCGACGCCATCGAGAACGAAATTGTTTTGCGAGACCCGGTTCCCGTTCGACGTAAAATCTCCCGCGCCGGCTACCTGCGTGAATCCCTGGTTGGGAGCTGCCGCGCCCGTAGTCAGTTGGGCAACAAACACGTAGTCGCGGCCATTGAGGGGAGTGTTGTTGATGACCTGGGTGGAAAACGTTTGCCCTGTAGTCGCCTGCTGGGTCTCCAGCTCAGGACTGGCCGATACGGTGATCGTCTCCGTGACCGATCCCGGCTTCAACGAAACGTTCAGCCCGACGTTCTGGCTTACATTGACCACAATGTTGTGCTGTACGCGCTTTTGAAAGCCAGGCGCGACAACGGTGAGCGTATAGGTTCCAATCTTGATGGGCCGGAAGGTGTAGTAACCGGTTGAATCGGTTTTCCCGGTGAACACCAGGTTGGTGGCGTTGTCGGTCAAAGTGACTGCAGCTCCGGGGACAACCGCTCCGCTGCTGTCCGTGACGGTTCCGCTGACGGAACCCTGATCGATTTGCGCGTGGGCCGCCATGCACGTGAGGCAGCAGATGAGCAGAAGCCACAGGCGATGGACACGATGGGCTCTGGGGAACGCGGAACGAGGGGTCACTGGTCCTCCTAAGAAAAGACTGTCACGGCTGTTCGCAGCGACGGAGTGTAGACATTGTGACTCATTCACTTACGGTACCGACGGTTTCAGCGTTCAATGAATACTTATGAACATGGATGCGACAGTACCAAATTGTCAACAAACATTTCCACAGCCTGCCTGGCGGGAGGTGGAAATTTGAACGAGAATCCGATTAAGGATTTGATTTTAATCATGTTGTATTCAAGCTAGGTCGCGGCACATTTCTGGCGCAGCGATTTTGATGGCCACCGGCCTGTTCCACGAGTTGGCGCAGAACCGGCCCTCCGGCGAGAGCATCGCGAGCGCCGCCCGAAGTGAGCACGCGCGCGACAGCATCGAAAATCAATCGCGCGCACGAGTTGGATCCGCCGTCGCCCGTCATCACCAGGGTGATCGCAGGGACCGTGGATGATGCGGGTCAATACGATCGGGCCATCGAAGTCTGCAAACGTCTGGTGCAGGAGAACCCCACGTTTCCCATAGCACGCGATTGCCTCGTCTACGCCTATTGGGGAAAGCGCATGTACGAGCGACTCAGCTACATCGACCATCTCCGGGCGCTTCTACCTGCTCGGCGCCAGTGCCTGCATAACATGCTTTGTTACTCAAACCATTCGAGGGTGAGTCTTAGAGGCTGTTATTAAGCTTCCTATGACCGCGCGAACGTTAATAGCATCCTTAGTCCGATGTGGCGCGTTCGGTAAGGCGGAGATAGCAGTAGAGCGGCCAGGCGTGGGCGTGGGCGCACCAGGGAATCGCGGTGGAGAGTCCGGTGGTGGGAAGCAGAGAGGAGTCGAGGCTGTCAGATGCAGACCAGCGGCCGGTCCAGTAATTGGGGAAGTGCGCGGCGTAGTTACTGAAGCTCATACGGCGGAGCAGGTCATGCGCGGCGGCGAGGTCGAAGGTGGCGACACCGAGGACGACCGGGCCGTTGAGGGCGTACCAGAAACCCCCGTTCTCGCGGGAGCCCTCCGGAGTTCCAGGCCGCACGAGGGGTCTTTCAATCTGGCGCGGGCCCTGGGATTCTCCCTTGAGCAGGCGCTGCTGGAGCTGGGTGAAGAGCTGACGCTTGCGGTCCGTGCTGAATTCGGGAATGAGGAGTGTGTAGCCCTGCGGCTCAAGCCACATGTTGTCCTCGCCCAGCGGAGTCCTGGCATCCATCCATGCGCGGCGCGGAAAGGCGCGGTCGTCGAGGTCGCGATTCCAGGCGGAGTGCAGCTCGGAGCGGTATTCGCGCATGGCGGTGGTAAGCTCGCTCGCCTCGGGCAGGTGGAGCGCGTCAATGGCGGAGGCCAGGTCGCCCAGGATGACGAGGGCCATGGCGGAGTTCATGTGGCTTTCGCCCACGCTGAATTCGGTGTTGTATGGAATGGTGCTGGGCCACCACCCAAACATGTCGTTCCAGTCGGAGTTCCAGCGGCAGACGATGCCATGCGACGCGGTGCCCACGCGATCGCGCAGGAACAGGAACGCCTGACGCACGTGGGCCAGTCCGGTATCGCGGCCGGAGTTCTCCAGCGGATAGTAGCCGATGGTGTCAGTGAGGATGCGCGCGTCGCGAGTGACACGCAGATATTCGGCAAGGAGCAGAAAAAAGTAGAGCTGCTGATCGCTGGTTTGCTGCGCGCCACTGGGAACCCACCCAAATCCCTCATCGTTGAGCTGGACTGTGCCATCGGGCAGGGTGCGCTTCATGATGAAACGCAGGGTGGAGCGAGCGACGGCGGGATTGATGTGGCAGAAGGGCAGCGCCTGCTGGGCGAGGTCGCGGCTGGAGGCCATGTTCCCCCAGATGTAGTCGTACATGGTGCCCTGGGGGACCACCGTCTCGTTGTAGTATGCACGCCAGGTGGTCATGGATTCGAGCGCAGCAGCGTTCCAGAGCATCTCCCGGCGCATAACGGGATCCGATTCTCCGGAGAACCTGGGCAGAATGCGGAGCCATGCGTCGCCGAAGGCCGAGCCCATCGCCTTTGCCGATGCGGGCGCAGCGAGCGAGTCACAGAGCGAATCGATGGAGGCGACGTCGCGGGTGTATCCGGTGACGAAAGCGAGGGTGCGGGTTTCTCCTGGCTGAAGGGTGAGCGCGGCAGTGACGCCAATGTTGCGCTGATCGGCGGAGTCGGTCTGCGAGACCGCAGTGAGGCCGCTACTGAAGGCTTTGACGAAGAGGGTGGGCGGGAACTGCTCGTAGCGGGACATCTCGCCGGGGGGCGGGAAGGTAAGCGGGCGCTTGCCGCGAGCAGCGAAGGACGCGGTGACGATCCCGTTGACCGGAGAGGCGGCGGGCTGGATTGGCCAGGCAGCGCCGTCGTGGGGAATGTCCCATGCAGCGAAGAGCTGCTGGTACTTTGCGCGGGTGAGCTCGGAGTAGCGGAGTTGCAGCGGAGCGGAGCTGGTATTGCGCAAGGTAACTTGTGTGAGAAATGCGGATGTGCCTTCGTGAATTTCTGTGGATGGCGCGACGGAGAGCAGGCGCGTGACGGAGAGCGATGGGGTGAGGCTGTAGTCGTAGCGGGCGAAGCCAACGCCGAAGCGCCTGGTGGCGGCGATGGCGGCGGGGGCGTCGAGCCCGACGAGATCGTGCCGCTGGCCGGAGATTTCGACGGTGGCGGAGTTGACACCGCCCCAGCGGGCGTCGCCCTGGTTCATGCGTCCCCAGGCGCGCTCGCCGGTAAGGATCTGGTAAAGCCCGCTGGCGTGGGTGAAGAGGGTGAGACGGTAGTTGCCGGTGAGGAAGAAAGGGTCGTCGGGGATCATGGGAGCGCCATCGCGCATCGGGCTGTCGGGGAAGCGCATGGGGCCGGTGTAATGGTAGGCGGGAAGGCCGTAGTCGTCTTCGATCCAGTCACCCAGCGACAACGCAGATACGCCAGGAGCAGCCCAGGCCGGCGTGGCGGATGCGGCCAGAGAGGCGGCGGCGACCGCTCCGGCTGCGGCGAGGAAGGTGCGGCGGGTGACGTGGTCGTCGGCGTCTGACAAGTGGGACCTCCGGATGGTGAGTTCTATGGCGTCAGTTCCAGTGTCCTGCTTCTGAAGTTCGCTGAACAACTCGACGCACCGAGGAGCGCCGAAGAACAGCCCGCAGGGGCTGAATCTCATTGGTTTTTTCGATCCTTACGGCACGACTCAAGTCGCGCCCTGATACAAGACCAGGAGCAATTGCTTCACGGACTTCAGAGAGACCAAACCAACTCTGCCGGTTAGTAAGAAATCAAACATACTGTGAGACACTTTGCGCTCACAGCTATCGAGTGAACAAAGATATACTTCGTTCCGATCCTGACGGAAAGAGACGGCAGGAATCGCCGCCCCTTTTCGTTCCCTGCTGGTTGGATCAGAACGATAGCCGGCCATAGAGCTGCATGGTTCGCCCGCCAACGGTGACACTGGTAATGCTGCTGACCTGGCCTGGACCAATGGCACTGTTGGGCAGACCAAAGCTCGGGTGATTGATAACATTATCCGCTTCCCCGCGTATTTCCATGCTTATACCTTCCCCGAAATGAAAGGTCTTTCCGAGCGCTCCATTCAGGAGCAGGTAGTCCGGCCCATACAGGCTGTTTCTCCGCACATCCCCAAACGTTGCAGGAGCTGGTGGGGCGTAGGCTGCCGAATTGAACCACTGATCGATGCTGTGCTGACCTGCATGTGGATTGCCGACCTGGTCGGGATACAGAGCGCCGGCCTGGGCATAGGAGGTGTCGTTGGCCATGATCGGGGTGAATGGGCTGCCCGAGGTCCAGACAATCGTAGGAGCCACCTGCCAGCCGCCAACCACTCTGTCGAGTACGCCGTTGCTGCTCAGGAAGCGTTGTCCCCTTCCAACAGGAAGGTCATAGACTGCGGATGCCTTGAACGCATTCCGGACGTCGAAATTGGAGGCGCCGTAATTTGCCGACGGATTGTAGGAGGACTGGAAGTTTTGCGAGCCGGCATAGCCACCCCACCCCGAGGAGTCGATATTGTCAAGCATGTGCGACCAGGTATAGTTTGCGTTGAACTGAAGGCCGTGGCTCAGGCGCTGTGTTATCGAGGCCTGCAACGAGTTGTAGTTGGAATTGGCGTTGTTCGTGCTTCCGGAAATACCCTGAAACAACGGATAAGGGCGGCCGCAAGTGGTGGATCCCGGGGTACAGACGGCATCGTTGGGGCTGAGCTTGCCGGCGGGTACCTGATTGATATCCACCGGGAAGTTGAGGGCATAGCCGTGGCTTGCGACATAAGCCAGTTCCGCCACCATGTTACGCCCCAGCTCGCGCTGCACACTGACGGTCCATTCAATGATCTTGGGGACCGGGTTGTGGTATTCGTTGTAGCTCACCGGCTGTCCGTTATAGGCCTGTGGCGTCGTTGGAGCGGTCAGATATAACGAATTGATGCTCTGCCCGGAAGGCTGGGCCGTTGAATTTCCATCCGAATCCAACTGCACGACATCATAAGCTCCGTTCGTGCTGTCGGACGAGCTACCGCTGGACCCAAAGGCGGTTCCCATGCCGCCGCCGGATGAGTCGATACTCCATGTATACGCGTACAGACCAACGCCGCCACGAACCACTGTGTCCGGATGAACCTGATAGGAAAATCCGAACCGCGGAAGGAAGGTATCCCATACCGGCGCCTGCAATGTCGTGCGACCGTTGGCGTGGGAAAATCCGTACCACGTTGCTCCGGGGGTATTGTTCGCGGGATTGATAACGGTTGGATCGAAGGAGCGCATATTGCCCTTTACTTCCGACCAGCCGGTGGTGCCCTGCCAACGCAGCCCGACGTTGAGAGTGAAATTTGGATGAACCTTGATATCATCCTGCACGAACGCCTGCGGAAACTTGAGCCTGCCGCCATACTCCGGAGTAACCTGAGCGTTCCATTCATTGACCTGGCCGAGCAGGAAGTCCGCGTAGGGAACGCCGGAGGTGTTGGTTGCGCCCTGGGTCGCCGCGGTGTATTCACCATTGAACTGCATTTGGCCGCCGTTGATATTGCCCCAGGCTGTGGAGTCCGCGCGATCGATCAGGATTTCTCCGCCGAAGTGCAGGACATGTCGGCCGCGAATCAGGGTGACTACATCGGAAGGATCGAAAGCGGTTTGCTTATAAACGGCATTCGACTCCGGTTCCAGTTCCAGGCAGCAACCGCCATAGAAGAGGATATCCGGAAAAACGTCCGCCTTAGCGAACTTCCAGCCCAGCTTGGCGGGAAAGCCCTGATTAATCGAGAATGGCGTATAGAAGGCCAGCGCATCCGTAAATCCGAAACGGGCTTCGTTCATGGTGTCCGGACGGATCGTCCATACGTCCGATACCTGGGCGGCGTCGCTGCTCCCGTCCCCATTTTGGCAGTTGACAGGACAGATTCCCTGATTGATGAAAACAGCCGGGTTATTCTGTTCCGTCTCCGAAATGACCATGTGATTTGCTGGAGTGACGTTGTAGTCGAGGCGGCCGAAATACTTCCTGTACGGGTTGCTGTTCGGAGCGTTGTAAAAGAAATTGTTGGTCGTGATGCCGTTTACCGTCGTACCTGTTCTATTTGGCTCCGGATAATATGCCTGAATGGCTTTGGCGACGGAATCAATCATGTTTGCGGGAATTTTGTTGCCGTTGTTGTATTCGCTCGCAAACGACTGGCGATGCACGACTCCGGCTGCGTCCACGGTCTGCGTGGTTGGATCGTAGATGGTTGGTTGCCCGGTAAAGTCCCCTGCCCGCATTGCGTCGGTAGGTACAGTCGTGATGCCGTTGAGCGCACCCCCGTTGTCGACCGTGTTGTCGTAGTCGAAGAAGAAGAAGAGCCGCTTCGGGAGGATTGGCCCGCCAACAGACAATCCGTAATTGTTGTAATGCAGGATAGGCACAGGCGCGTTCTGTCCAAAGGAGTAGGGAGCGGCATTCAGCGCATTGTTCTGGAACAATTCATATCCTGCGCCGTGAAACCGGTCGGTGCCGCCTTTGCTGATCTGGTTAAATATTGCGCCACCGGCACTGTACTGGGCCGAGAAAGTGGATGTATCGACCTTGACCTCCTGCACGGTTTCGAGAACGCTGACGTTGGCGTTCATACTCATGGGGACTGTGTTTACCGCACCATCCGCAAGAACCGTGTTGTAAGGAAGGCTTCCGTTGATGGATGCCGTCGAACTGGAGGCCTCGTTGCCCATGTTGTAGTTGGTGTTCGAGACGCCTGGAAGCAGTTGTATGAAATTCTCCCAGTCCGCGCCAACCTGAGGGAGATCCATCAGACTTTTGGACTGGAGGGTGGCGGATTGCGAACCAGTTTCCGTTGTCAGCAGCGGCAGGTCTGTGGTCACGAGGATCTTCTGCGTTTGTTCGCCCACTTTCAGCAATCCGTTCACGGTTGTGATTCCCGCCTCCAGGGTGACAGGGCCGCGTTGGTAGGTGGCGAAGCCAGCCTTGGTAAAGGTAAGAAGATAATGGTCCGGGACAATCGAGCCAGTATCGTACAAGCCGGCGCCGTCGGTCACGAAGGTGGTAGTTACGTTTTTGTCCACATCCAAAACGGTAACTTTCACTCCGGGCACCACAGCTCCACTCTGGTCAGTGACCGTACCGCGAATGTCGCCAGAGTTGGTATTCTGCGCGAATATCAGACCGGTCACGCACGATGACAGGCACAGAAGGATTGCCAATCGAACCGCTTTACCCATAGTCTTTTCGCCTCCAATTCAAGGTACGTGTGTCTCCCGGTTGTCGCGCACCACCCGATATCCAAGCCGATTGCCCAGCCGGACCGTCTGCGAAATGCCATCGAGGAACTCCAGCTTGCTCCTGAGCCAAACGGTCCCGCCGGATTCAAAGTCAATTCGCCCGGGACATCCGATCTCCATGGCTGCGATCCGAACCCGACACCGCCTTCGCAAGGGCGCCGATTCCACCGGGTGCGATTTCGAACAAGCTATGTGCGTCACAGCGATGGTCGGTTTCCGGAACGCTGCCAGGAATCATGTGCCCCGTTTGTCCAACGAGCCCTGTCCCGATCCGGGTCTCTCCCACATCGGAGACCCGCGAATGCGTCCGGCATTGCCCTGTTTTCTTCCTGAGGATTTCAACGTGAGGGATAGTACGTACAAACGGTCATGATTGTCAAGCGTTCCAATGCAGACCCCGCGCGTATGCGGATGGGCGGGCCAATGCGGGTATAGTCGATCGGAGGGAATAAAGCAGGCCGCGACGTCAGTTTCATTGACGCCGGAGACCGAATGGAAGCACTGAGGCGCTGACCAAGCGCGAGGGCGTCGCGCAGTAAGAGATCCGTTCTTAATACCGATCCCCCTGTTCTGAGCGGCTCCGGTCCGAGGCGGCGTTGCGCATTTCTGTTTTGACAAACAAGAGCGCAGCCTCATCAATCAATAGGCTGCTCCTGAGAAGGTGGACGAGGCGCGGCGCTATCGGCGACACCCGAAGTTTCCGCAGCGCAGTTGCGTTCATCCACGACCCTGGAACCCGCAGCGCCCGATCGGGCGAGCCGGAGGATTGACACTATGACCGATTGTTCGTACATTATGACTAGTCCGAAAACTACAAGGAACACGATGCTCGACGCTTTTGCCGGGGTGGACATAGGCGGGACGCGGATCAAGATCGGCCTGTCCACCAAATCCGGCGAACTGATCTCCGCCGAGGTCCTTGAGACCAGAGGCTGCCGTGACGCAGATTGCTTTGTAGAGATGCTTGCCGGGACGATCGCGAGACTGACGGATGCAGCTTCTGTCCGACTGGTTTGTGCGGGGGTGGGGTGTCCGGGGCGAATCAACTTTGCTTCCGGCACGGTTGTATGGCTCAGGAGCAAGCTGGAGTTCCTCGAAGGCGTTTCGCTTGCCTCGCGGCTTAAGGAGCAACTTAGATGTCCTGTGGTATGCGATAACGACGCGAATACAATCCTCGCCGGGGAAATGAGATTTGGCGCAGCCCGCGGCTTTCGCGATGTGGTCGCGATTACGGTGGGGACGGGCATCGGCGGGGCACTTGCTGTTGGCGGAAATATGGTGCGCGGCAACAGCTGGGCCGCCGGGCACTTCGGCTATATGTCGATCGATCCTGATGGGCCCCGCCATGTGTGCGGCAACACAGGAGTGATCGAAGATTACGCATCGCAAAGCGGGATTCCGGGGCAGGTGCGGCGCGCAGTTGCTGCCGGTGAGGCGTCGCCTCTGACGAAGCTGGTTGCAGCCGGCGAAGAGCCGGGTCTGAAGGAGTTATTTGACGCTGCAGCTTCGTCTGACGCTCTGGGTTCGCGGCTGGTCGAGAAACTAACTTCAAATCTCGGCCTGCTGGCTGCGAATCTTATCTACGCATTCGATCCCGAACTCGTGCTTATCGGGGGCGGCATCGTGGCCTGCCGCTTCGATATTGCCGAAGCCATACGGCGTGAGGCGGCAGGCCGGCTCGACTGCCTGCAGGAAAGCGCCACGAAGATTGTGCCGATGGCGCTCGGAGACGCAGGTGGCGTGCTGGGCGGCGCTGCTCTGGCGATGGATGCCATAAGTCAAACCCAACACGGCCGACGTGCCAAGGAGGAACATCGTGACGAAAAACGGGAGCACTCACATGCCCCGCTGGGCGGAATCGTTGATGGCGAAACACGGGGTTAGTGAGCCGCCAGCGCCGGGAACAGTGCCTGAGTGGCTGCGAACAGAGGTCGAAGAGACTCCACTGTGGTACATCATCCGCGAAGCCAGGGAGGTCCGGCGCGAACACCCCTATCTCCTGATTGAGGAGCTGTACAAGGAACCGGGACAGTGGGCTGAGATATTGTCCACTATGAAGCCGGAGATCGCGGCGGTAGCGGAGACGATCACGCTGCGCAATACAAAGGAAATCATCTTCACCGGATGCGGATCCGCGTTTTTTACCGCGATGCACGGAGAGCACGTAGTCGAGCGGCTGAGCGGCATCCGTTGCCGGGCAATCGAGTCATTCGAACTGGTTCACTACTTTCCAGACATCGACCCGGCGACAACCACAGTTATCGCGCATTCAGGGACGGGAGGGAGCATTGAAACACGGGATGCGCTCGAAACGGCCCGCTCCCGGGGATGCCTGACCGTCGCGATCGTCAACACACCTGAAAGTCCGCTTACAAAGCTGGCGGATCAGTTCCTTTGTTACAAGACAGCTCAGGGCTGCGGTCCGTGCATCAGCGTTATCAGCACGCGGATTCTGATACAAACGCTGCTGGGGCTGGACATCGGACGGCTGGTGAATCACAATCCGGCACAGATCGCGGCCCTCCATTCTCAAATCGGCCGCTGCGCCCAGGTTGGCAGGAACTTCCTTGCTACCCAGGAATCTGTAGTTCGATCCCTCGCAGAGCGGTATAAGAACACGGCATCATTTTTTCTTGTCGGTACCGGTCCTAACTACTTTTCAGCGCGCGAAGGAACGCTCAAGATCGAGGAAGAAAGCATCTGTGTCAGCAAGGCTTATCGACCGGGCGATTTCCATCATGACGTGATCTCGATTCTCGGGCCATCCAACTGCACCATTGCAATTGCGGGAAACGCGGCCACCAACCGCCGCATCGCCGACTGCCTCGATGTGGCACGGGCAGCCGAGTCGGGAACGATCGCAGTCGTTTTCGAGGGAAACGATGAGATTGCGCGGCATGCCGAACATGTGATCCGGCTCGAAGGCGGTATAGACGAATTGCTGACGCCTATTCCCCTGACGCTGGTCTTCCAGCTCTTCGGCTACTATCGTGGAGTCGCCCGCGGCTTCAACCCGGATACGCTGCGCACGGACCACTGGCCGAATGCCAAGGCCTGGATCACGGCTTTCCCAATCGGGACGCACTGAGATGAAGGCCCAGTTAGGTACGTTCCGCGCTGTCATTTTCGACTGCGACGGCGTGCTGGTCGACAGCGAGAGATCTGGACTTCGTTCTCTGCAGCAGGCGCTGCGCGAGGCCGGTGTCGATCGCTCTCTCGACTATCTGGCTCGCTTTTCAGGCCGCAGCCATGGCGAAACACTCGCCGAGCTTGAGGCCGAGTCCGGAGTTTCATTGATGGCGGCCGGCGTGGCCAGACGGATGGACGATTGCTATATCCGTCTGGTCACAGAAGAGGGTCTGGATCCCTGCCCCGGAGTATCAGAGATGCTGTCATGGTTAACAACCAGGCAAATCCCATTTACCCTGGCATCTTCCGGTCCACGCAGAAAAGTCCACTTCAGCCTACAGAGTTCGGGCCTGCTACAGGCATTCCCGCGGTTCGTTTGCGGCGACGATGTGGCGCGAGCTAAGCCCGAGCCCGATGTGTATCTTTCGGCAGCGCGGCTGCTGGCCGCAGAGCCCGGTACGTGCCTCGCCATTGAGGATGCGCCGAACGGAGTTCGAGCAGCGCGAGCCGCGGGAATGGAGGTCGTCGCGGTCACGACCAGTTTCAAAGCCGCCGAACTCAGGGACGCCGACCTCGTTGTGGACTCCCTGAAGGATTTGCCACCATACCTCCCAGGTTATCGAAGCTAGAGGCTGAAGGGTCTCGAATTCATCGCAGGATCGGCGTCCGGGAGTTTGTCGATGGCGGCTGCTCTTTTGCCTGGATCGACGGCAGGCGGGATGGACGGGAGCTTTGCGTCTCCCCTGAAACGTGTCCGCAATCGGCAATGGGAACACACCTGGCTTGCCTGGTCCTTTTCAGGAGTGCTGGCGATTCCGCATTGAGTCTGGCGAACTTCCGAAAATCTGCTCTTCTGAACGCCGACCCGGCCGCGACGATGGCGATATTATGGTCTGGGAGTAACTTCGTCTGCAGCACGGGGGCATTGCTACCGGTGAGTGGTGCGAGCCCGAGCGAAAGGCCGCGAGCTGGATAGTACTGGGCTGCCTGCTTCGGGCAGCAGGTATCTGAATGGTGGCCCGGACCGGGAATGGACGATGAGACGATGCAACAGGGTCCGCAGCGAACGGGGAGAATGAGAAGAACGATGCCAAGAACATTATCGGAATCGGGATATATCGATCGAGGCACTCCCATACCGCTGTATTTTCAGATCGCCGGACGCCTGCGGGAGCAGGTGGTTGGAATGAGGCTGCGCCCGGGCGATTTGCTGACCACCGACGAACGTGTGCAGGAGGAATTCGGGGTAAGCCGGGCCACGGCGCGCAAGGCCATCGACGAGTTAGCGGATGAAGGATTGGTTGAGCGCATCACGGGCAAGGGCACGTTTGTGAGCGCTCCACGGTTACGGGTTCCATTGCCGACCATGCTGAGCTTCACGGAAGAAATGCTGCGCCGAGGACTGAAGCCGAGCAGTCGTGTGATCTCCGCATCGTGGGAGGCGGCCAGCGAGCGCGCCCATCAGGCTCTCAACCTCCTGGATGGCGCCAGGGTGCTGCGTCTGGAGCGCATTCGGTTCGCGGATGGCAACCCGATTCTGCATTCCGTCGACGAACTGACCGAGGCGATCGGGATTGGTCCCGACGAAGACTTCTCCGGTTCGCTTTACACGCTCATCGAGACCCATGGCGTCCAGCTGGGCGAATGCCAAAACATCATTGAGGCGGCGGTAACCGACCGCCGTCTCGGCCAGATGCTTAAAGTAAAGAGCGGTTCTCCGGTCCTGACCGTTCGCCGCACCAGTTACGATGTGAAGGGCCGGCCGATTCTCTACGAAGACTCCGCCTGCCGGGGAGACTTGTACAGTTATGCGCTCCGCCTGGCCCGCCAGCCTCGATCCGCGCCCGCCCGGAAAAGCAACAGATAAGTAACTGGCAGGCGCCCATGTCAACATAATGCCTGCCAGGGCACAACAGGCGACGGGGTTTTCTCTCCCGGCCCCTCCGCTGACACACCTCGGCTCCTCCCGCCATCTCCTGGAAATGCTCGACGAGCTGAACCGTCTGCAGATCGAGTTCGTATCGTTCCGCGAGCAGATCGACACGGGCGGCCCGCTGGGCCGGGCTATCGTGGTCATCATCGGCTGCGGCCGCCGAGCGTCTCGCCCTTCCGCCGCCCATGGGAATTGGCTGCGCCGGACGCTCTCCTTGACCAGAAAGGAGAGTGAAGCGTACTCTCCTTTTGTGTCTGGGAGAGAATATGCCTGATCTCGTCGAACTTCCCCAGGGCGCGCTAGAGCTGCTGATCCTCAAAGCGATCTCCCTCGGGCCGCTGCATGGATACGGCATTTTGCTCCGCATCCAGCAGATGTCCGGAGACCGCCTGGAGATCCTGCAGGGATCCTTTTACCCGGTTATCTATCGACTCGAAAGTCGCGGTTGGATCAGCGGGGAGTGGGGAGAGTCAGAGAACAAGCGGCGTGCCAGATTCTATCGGCTGACGGCAGCCGGCAAGCGGCAGCTCAAAGCGGAAAGCGAGCGCTGGAGCGACATGACAGGGCTGGTGGCAAGCATCCTGAAGGTCGCGCCGGGTGAACTGTGAGCGCCTTCGCGAGAATTCGCACCTGGTGGAATGCCCTTGCTCATCGGGAAAGCGTGCGGCAGCAGGTAGAGGCGGAGCTTGAGTTCCACATCGAGGCCTGGGCCGAAGACCTGATCCGCCGCGGCGTGCCGGGGGATGAGGCGTGGCGCCGGGCGCGCGCCGGGGTGGGCAGGGCCGACACCCAGAGCGAGAAATATCGAGACGCCATCGGCCTTCGTCTCTTCGACGAATTCGGCGGCGATCTCCGCTACGGCCTGCGCGGCCTGCTGCGCAATCCTGGATTCGCGGCCATTACGGTTTTGTCGCTGGCCATCGGGATCGGCGCGACCACCGCCATGTTCAGCCTCATCTACGCCGTGCTTCTGCACCCGTTCCCGTACGCGGGTGCGGATCGGATCATGAATCCGGTGCTTATCAACGAGCAGGACCCATCCCAGCTGCGATGGTTTGCGCTGTGGAGGCCGCAGTTTGCGGAATTCGGGGAGGCGAAGTGCATCCGGAGCCTGCTGGGCTTCCGCAACAAGAGCGAGGAACTGTCAGGCAAGAGCCTGCCCGAGGATGTGCAGGCGGTATACCTGACAGAAAATGCGGGGCAGTTTTTTGGCGTGCGTCCCCTGCTGGGGCGGATGATCGAGCCGAGCGATGCAGAGGGGGGTGGCCAGCCGGTGGTGGTGCTGAACTACCGCTTCTGGCAGCGGCACTTCCAGGCTGCAGGGGATGTCATCGGGAAAACGCTGGAACTGGACCACGCGATGTACACGATTGTGGGGGTGATGCCGCGGAGCTTCGCCTTCGATGACACGACCGGCGTGGGCGATGTGTATCTGCCGGCCGCCACGCTGCACGAGACTCCGGCGGGGCTGCGGTTCCTTATCCCCTGGGTGAAGCTGAAGCGGGGCATAACCGCTTCGGCGGCGAGCGCTCAGCTCAATGCGCTGGTGCATGCTTTTGCGCGGCAGAATCCGCAGGTATATCCGAAGAAGTTTCATCTGGCGCTGCAGCCCATTGTGACCCCGTATCAGCAAGACACGGGCCGCGCCCTGTACCTCCTGCTGGCTGGCGTACTCCTGGTTCTGCTGATTGGCTGCGCCAACTGTTCCATCCTGCTGCTGGCTCGCGGGGCCGCGCGCCGGCACGAACTGGCCATGCGCAGCGCACTTGGGGCCAGCCGGTGGCGCATCGTTCGCCAGCTCATCATGGAAGCTCTGATCATCTCCTTTGCCGGAGCTGCGTTCGGCGTCGTTGCATCGTGGTGGCTGGCAGAGCTGCCAATGCACCTGGCGCGCAATTCCTTTCCGGCGGAATCCGTAATCCACATCGACTTACCGATACTTGGGTTCTCCATTGGCCTGGCTCTTGCCTGCGGGATGCTCTTCGGAATCGCGCCCGCCCTGCGCCTTTCCCGGCCCGATCTGGCTCCCGCAGTTCAGTCCACCGCCCGTCGCATCGCTGGGCGGCACGGGCACCGAAGGCTCAACGCGCTCATTGCTGCTCAGGCCGCGCTCACTCTGCTGCTGATGGCAACCGGAGCCATGGCCATCGGGGCTTTTCTTCGCGTCACCCATATTCCCCTGGGTTACGATCCGCACGACGTACTGAGCGCCGGAATCATGACCCACTTCTCCGACGCCGCCGAGTGGGCCGCGATCGAATCCCGTGGTTACCGCACCGCTTACTTCGAGCGAATTCGCCAGCAGATGGCAACCGTGCCGGGTGTTCTGTCGGTTGGCATCAGCATCGATGTTGATCCCCCTTATGGCGGGAGCGAGCAGAAGTTCGAGTTACTCGGGCGCAGCTCCGGGCCGGAGCAGGATACACGCATTCTCGAAGTGGGCCGGAATTTCTTCTCCGCTCTGCGCGTTCCGCTGCGCAGCGGGCGAGTGTGGGACGAGATCGAGAATCAGCGCGGGGACGGAGTTGCGGTTGTCAACCAGGCATTTGCGGAGCGCTATACGCCGCAACGCAGTCCCGTCGGCCAGCAACTTCGCCTCCCCGATCTTGTGTCCCACGCGCCATTGGTGGCGGCATCGCCCGCGAGTTCCGGCCTCCGCACCATCATCGGAGTCGTCGGCGATATCCCCAACGATGGACTCGGCCATCCGGTTCTGCCCGCTGTCTATGTTCCCTATACGACGCTGATGATGCCGTATGCCCAGTACAACATCCGCACGCGGGGCAACCCGCTCTCGTACATGCACGCGCTGCGCGCCTCAGTGGCTTCCGTTGCCTCCGATCAGCAAATTTCCCGGGGCGCCTCCACCCTTGAATCCGAGCTGGCCAGCGACCCTCAGTGGAGCCGGCAGCGTCTCTTCTCCATTCTCTTCGGATCCTTTTCTGCCATGGCGCTGCTTCTCGCCTGGGTCGGGCTGTTCAGTGTCGTGTCCTACGGAGTTACGCAAAGAACCGCGGAGTTTGGAGTCCGCATGGCGCTGGGTGCGTCCCGCACTCACATCCTGTGGGTCGCAGTCCGCGCCGCTCTCCTCAGCGCCGCGGGCGGAATCGCTGTTGGAGCGATCACGGAGCTTTTTCTCAGCAGGATGCTCGCTCAATGGATGAACAGCCGATCGGCAGGGGCAGCAGGTTTGTTCGCGGTGATTGTCCTGTTCGCAGTCAGTACGATCGCTGCCTGCCTGATGCCCGCCAGCCGTGCGGCATCGATCGATCCCTGTGACGCCCTGCGTTACGAGTGAAGCACAGCACGGCTGATGTCAAGGTTCGTCTATGTTCTCGCATTTGGCCCGTCGCAATGCCTTACTTTCTCTCTGCGGAGAACCCGCGGTGGGTGTCGATGCGGAGCGATCCGAATACGGTGCTCGCCGCGTCCTTCAGGCAGGTTCTTTGCCGACGGAGACCGGGATTCGGAGGCCTATGGCGCTGTCAGCTTCCCTTTGTGCCGAGGGATCCGCCCTGGCTGCGATCAACGCGCACCACATAGTATGCGCCATCCTCCTTCTCCTGGGAGTGTCAGCGGTCGCCTGGAGCTACTGTGCGGAATCGCAGCCCCCGGACGCAATGAAGCGGGGGCGCAAGGTGCGGACGTTCGCAATGGCAGGGTCCACGATTGTGGCGTCCGTGGTTGCTGTTTTCCTGTTGGCATCCCAGCCGCATCGCTGGGTTCTCGCACAGACAGCTGCAGACAACTCCGGCTACCACACCGCGCACAGGACCGGCGGCAGCCCTGATGACTCTTATGTATCTGTGATCCTGTGGCCAAAACAGCCTCAGGAGGTGAGGGTAATTGCACCTCCGCACCGCGCCGAATCGACCATCGTGGTCCGCCTGTCGAAACCGCTCGTGATCCTGTTTGATGGAGTGTATTGGTACCTCCGGTCACCAGCAAAAGCGCCTGGAAACAATGCTCACATCGCCCACGGAAACCCGGCCAGGATTGAAATTCACTCAGCGGACTGGCATCCGCTGATCATGGAAGCGCACCAGCGTTTGGTATCGCCCATTGATCCCCGATGCTGCCGGGAATTGGATCTATCCATTCGTAATGCCGATAACCGTCCAGGAGCGATCAGGATCGCGGTGGAGTTGGTCGACTCCTCCACGCCGCCAGTGCAATCGGAAGATCTCGGGAGCTGGCCTGTGCTTTCCAGCATGCCGCCTGAGTTCAGTCTGAATCGACCGCCAGCGAATGAAGTGCTGAGATACCCGATCCCGGCAAGCCTGGCGATCGGTCAGTTCAACGAAATCGAGGTGGTCTTTCTGCCGGCGCGCGAGAGATCGCTCGGCGGTGCCCAGATCGCGATTCGCAGTTTCAGTTTGCTTCCTTAATCGTGCTGTCAGTATCGCTGGCACGTACGCAGATATTCGGGCAGCCCCCCTATGGCCTCGAACGCTCGAGTACGACAGATGCGGGCCTGGCGCTTAGCTGACGCATCATCGCCGAGTTACTCATCGAGGTGACCTCGAAATGGCCGGTGGTGTTCCAGCCCGCACCTTGTGAGCGTGGCGACACCATTTTGGCGGCCTCTGCAAAGCCGCGTCGACCGAAGGTCCTGGGAGTGATTGCCTGCACGGCCTGAAATGGTCTCCCAGCGCTGGCCGTGGGAAAGTTAATAACAGTCTCTAGAATTCGAAGCGCCCGTAGAACTGCGCCAGCCGCGGATTCGTCAGTTCGCTGGTGGCATTGCCAAAGGTTGCCGGAGAACCGAGGTCAGCCGAGATAGAGTGCGCGTCGAATCGCACGCTGTTCGACACGTTATAGACCTCGACCCCCACCTTCACCCTGTAGCGCTCCGTCACCGGGAAGGTCTTTCCCAGCCCCGCGTCGTCCTCGAAAAATCCATCGCCGCGCATGGGGTTCCGTGTGCCGGAATAGCCCGGCAGAGTAAAGTCAAATGCATTCAGAGCGGCGGTGGGATTGGAAAAATGCTGCTGGAGCTTGCCGCGTCCATGGGGGATGGGCCCCACCTGGGTCGCGAATCCCTGAATATCGTAGTTGGTCGGGAAATACGGCCCATTGTTTACCTCGAAAGGCAGGCCGCTCGTCCACCGGAAGATTCCGGTCGTCTGCCATCCGCCAATCAGCTCGTTCGCGCGCCGGCTGATGCCGGACAGATACCGCCCGTCGCGTCCCACCGGGATATCCCAGATATAGTTGGCATTGATCTGGTGGCGGATGTCCTGATCGGAGTCGCCGTAGATCTGGTTCGGCTCCCAGGTGTTGAAAATCTGGGCGTAGTTAATCGATCCGGACGATCCCAGTCTCTCCGCCTGAGAAACAATGTCCAGAGCCTTGGAAAAGGTATAGTTGATATCCGCCTCGAGGCCTTCGCCGATCCGCTGACGATAGACGGCCTGCAGCCCGTTGTAGTTGGAGTAGCCAATCGACCGCCAGGCGTAGAGCGCCGAAAACTGATTGTGATAGAAGCGATTCGACGGGTAGGCGCCATTGGGGTTGATGCCCGCGCTGGTGGCCGCGTCCGGCATATCCAGCGTGTAGAGCGCATTCGTCTCGTTGTAGAGATTTTCCTGATACAGCTCGTAGATATTCTGCGTGGCCGTCAATCCTGGGCCGAAGCCGATGTTCTGACCGTCGAGCGCGCCGAATAACTGCTCCCAGTACGCAATCGGCCCCACCGAGCTTACCGACACTCCCTGTCCGCCGTTCTGCCTGCTCAGCAATGACATCTGCCTGGCGGCCTGAAAGTAGGTTGTGCCGGCGGCGGCGAGGTTGGTGGGCATTGCCACGTCCTCCTGCACCGGCAATCGATGCCCAAAGTGACCGACATAGGACACCTCCAGGGAGGCGCCATTACGAATCTGCCGCGCGACCGACAAATCGACGAGATACGCGTACGGGGTCTTGATTGCGGAGTCCTCCGACCAGTAGATGGCTCCGCTGGTGGGACCGTTCTCCACGGGAACGCCGGGAAAGCCGACCGCGGGCGCCGGAGGAAGCAGGTTCTGCGGTACGGCGCTCGGCGAGGTAAAGCGCGGAGAATCCGAGATGGTAAGAACGCCGGCGCTGGTCTGGAGGGAGGTCGCGAGGCCATACGATCCCTCGCTGTCAAACTCGTTGGTGATTCCCGCGCCAAAGTGGTCGTACACCATGTCGAAACCGGCGCGGATGCTGGACTGGTTAACGCCCAACAGGCGCCGCCACAAGCCCGGCCCAGGGCTCGGCGAATAGGCGATGCCAATGCGCGGCGACAGGTCCAGCTTGTCCGGAGTCCAGTAATCCGGCTTGCCGTTGTAGCGGCCGCTGAGCGGGAAGCCGAGCTCCCCCGCGCCGCTCACGGACTGCCCCGCCGCGGCCAGTTGCGCGCTCTGGTTCACCCAGCCAGTCAGAGAGAAACTGCCCGGCGCGCAAGCCGTGCCCTGGAGAGCGCAGACCCCCACCTGATTGCCGGAGGTCTCCGCTGGGACCTGGAGATAGCTGTAGTGGAGCCCATAGGTAATACTTAGATTTCGCGTGGCCTTCCAGGTGTCCTGCGCATACATGTCGTATTCGTTCCAGCGATAATTCCGGGTGACAGGGGCGCCGACGGGAAGATCCGTTCCGTTCTTCGTGGTGTTATAGGTGATGTTCCCGACGTTGACAATGCCGATCAGTCCCATGACGTCGGAGTTATAGTCACCCCCGTAACCGCTGGCCACCACTGGGTAGCCGTTCGGCCCGGGATCGAACCCGGCCGTTCCGTCCCCCGATATCGTGCCCGGGTTGAGATACTGGAAGGTGCCGCTGGCGTTCGAGTAGGAGAGCTCGTTACTGGAGGATCGATCCGAGATAAAACGAATGTCGGTCCCGAACGCAAGATCGTGCCCGTGCTTTGTCCAGGTCAGATTGTCCACCAGGTTGTAAAGCGGAACAATGGTCGACGTGGACGCCGTGGTCGGCTGCAGCGGAGTCACTCCCTGGAGGGTTACATACGGGCCGGAGAGAAGGCCGGAGGTGCTGAGCCCCTGGCGAGTAAGGCCGATTTCCACGTCGTTGACAAGGTTGTTGGTCAGGATCAGCGTATAGCCGGCGGCAAATCCCTTGCTGTTGGTGAGTGAAACCGTGCTGGCTGGCTGGCCGGGGAACTGCGGCGCGCCCGGCTCTGAATCGTTCTGCAGGTTACCCCGCCAAAACACGATATTGCGGGTGTTGATGTTCCAGTCGAGTCGGGCGATGTAGGTGTTGTAACTGCTGTCGGAGTTATAGGAGAAACTGTAGCCTTCGGTGTTCAGCAGGTCTCCCACTGTGGGATTGTTGGGCTGGGGGTAGGAATTAAAGTAGGTTGCGACGGCAGAGCTGGGGCCGATGCCCAGCGGGTCCATACCTTTGAGGTCGCCTGGCGAAAGCATGTATTCGCCCGCCGCATTGGCGCCGTTTCCTGAGCCGCCGGCAGGACACTGCGAGGCGACGCTGCAGGCGTATTCAAGATAGCCGGCGCGGAAATGCGGCAGCGGAACAACGTCGTTGTTCGAAACGAACCCCTGAGTGTCGCGCCGCCCCTCGTAGTTGAGAAAGTAGAACGCCTTGTCCCGAACGATGGGCCCGCCCACATCGGCCCCGAAGACGTTGCGGATCAGTTTGAGCGCGGTATTGGGCAGGCCTTCGGCCGCCTGGGTCTGCTTATTGAAAAAGTCGTTGGCGTGGAAGACATTGTTGCGGTTGTAGGCATACAGGGCGCCGCGCACGGCATTGGAGCCGCTTTTCGTAACCAGCGCAACCTGCGCGCCCGACGAGCGTCCCTCGTCTGCGTCGGGGTCGGTAGTGGTCACGCGGAAGTCGGCGACGGAATCCTGCGTGACCCGCAGAACGCTCGTAAAGGCGTAGCCGTTATTGATGTCGTTTACATCGATTCCATCCAGTGTGATATTCGACTGATCCGAGCGGCCGCCGTCGGTCGCACCGCTCCGCGAATCGGTGGGGGTGTTGCCGTTGGACTGGGTGCCGCTGTTCGCGTCCGTGCGGCCGAGGTAGGTCACGCCGGGCTGCAGGCTCAGCAGGTCGGGGACGTTTCTGGCTTCGATGGGGAGATCCTCAACCTGTTTGCTGTTGAAGGCGTTGCCCAGCGTCGCATCGGTGGTGTTCAGAATCGGCGTCGATGAGGCGACCACCAGCACCTTCGAGGTGACCGTGGAAACCTGCATCTTCACATTGATCGTGGCCGGCTGGCTCACCAGCAGTTCGAAGGGTGGTTGCTTTACGGTGGCAAAGCCGGGCGCCGTAACGGTGAGAGTGTAACGGCCCGATGGGAGCTGCGAGAATTCGTATTCGCCGGACGCGCTCGACGCCATGGAGCGCGTTGCTCCGGTGGAGAGCGAGGTGATGGTTACCTGCGCTCCGCGGATCGCGGCGCCGCTGCTGTCGACGATCTGCCCGCCAAGATCGGTGGTTGCCTGCGACCACAGCGCAGGCGCAAGGAGCCCCAGCAGGACTCCGACAAACGTAACGGCGATACGGCGACGGCGCATGCAACCCACCCCTTTCCCGCTGCGGATGCGATCCCAGCGGGGCAATTGTTAGAGCCCAGGTCCTGCAGGGTGCTGGAATGCAGCGACGTGGCCGTCCAGCGTTTCGGGTTCCGGAGGTTGAACGGATCGGCTGGGGAGCCGACTGTCAAATGACGCGACTGTAACATCGTTCCGGCCAAATTGACTAATGAAATTATCACAACGCCTGATGAGAATATCTCATGAATCGGATTGCGCCCCGGCCGCTTCCCACGACGGCCTCTTCAGCCGGAGCCAGCGCTCTTACGCTGCGCTCTGCCGGGCTTCAGCCACCAGCCACTGAACAAATGCCGCGACCAGCGCGGAGGAGGCCTTGGCTTCCGGCACTACCAGGTAATAGGAACTGTTGCTGCGTGTGGGGTGGTCGAACAGTTCCACCATCTTGCCGCACGAAAGCTCCTCCTGGATGAGAATGCGGGGAAGAATGGCGACTCCCAGATCGGAAACCACCGCCTGCGCGATCATATTGAACTGCTCGAATCTCGGACCGCGCAGCGGATGGCCGTGGGCCAGGCTGTTGTCCTCGAACCACCGCGCCCAGGCCTCGGTGCGCGTTGTCTGGTGCAGCAGAGTCGCGCCCGCCAGATCCGCAATCTTCCGGATGCGATGGAGGCTCTTATAGCGAGGACTGCAGACCGGAACCGTTTCTTCGTCCAGCAGATGATGGCAGACCGCGCCGGGCCAGTTGGGCAGGCCGTAATGGATGCCGGCGTCAAACGGCTCCTGGCGGAAATCGAAGGGAGCCAGCCGCGTGGCGAAGTTGACCACGACCCCGGGATGAATCTCCAGGAAGCGATGCAGCCGCGGCATCAGCCAGCGCGTGGCAAAGGTCGGGAGTACTGCCAGATTCAGATAACTCGCATCGCCGCCGCAGGCCATGATCCGGCTGGTCGCCTCTCGCAGGCTGGCCAGCGCCGAGGTGACCTCGTTCAGATAGAGTTTGCCGGCATCCGTGATTACCATACGCTGCCGCACTCTTTCGAACAGGGAAACGTCCAGCAACGACTCCAGTTGACAGATCTGCCGGCTCACTGCGCTCTGTGTGAGATTCAGTTCCTGAGCCGCCAGCGTCACGCTGCCGTGGCGCGCGATCGACTCAAACGCCTGCAGCGCCATGATCGAAGGAATGCGCACGGCGAACGGCGTCACAGGCGATCGAAGCGCGGCAGTCATAAAGGGAACAAATGATATCATTCCCCGCGGTGATAAGCTCGTGTGCTCCAGCTAAGCTGGGCCCACCGACCGAGGTGGCGTGGGCGCAGGCGGTGAGTGAGGGCGGGAAACACAGCCGGGAGATTTTTGCCCGCCACCACACCAGGTGCCTCCCTGCCGGACAGTATCAATCCCCCGCGCGGGCCGGCCTGTGAGCTGCTCGATGTAGTCCTGATATGAGAAACCGTCATCCCGCAGGATGTTGCAGCAGTTCCGGAGCTTCTGAACGATGCTCTTCGAGGTCATTGGATTGCCTTTACCCATGTGGGCATCTTCTTCAGAGCCGTCTTCTTCGGAATTGGCCCATTCCCATCTCCGCACACCCGTCATACAGCTAAAAGACGGCGTTCCTGCGCGCATCCCAGGCGGCGCGCAGGTTCTCGAGGCACAGAGCCGCTTCTTCCTCGCTGCCCGGCAAGTACATTTCCGGCTTAGCCTGCGGCAGGCGCATGCGTCCCGTCCTATAGAGCGCGACAAACCGGTTCGCTTCGAGAGCGTCCTTCAGCGCCTGCTCCGCACCTGCCGCGCCGGCCAGGGGTGCAACGGGCACAATCGACGGCTTACCGTAATCCACGGCAAACACCATACCGGTCCCAAGCGCCAGAGCGTAGGGATTCGTGCCTGCGGGTCGAACACCCAGAACCGTGTTACGGGCCCCGTCGATAATCGTGACGCTGTTGCCATGGACATTCGCCACGTAGATGCGATTGTGCGGGGAATCGACGACCACAGCCTGGGGATTGCTTCCGACAGGGAGGGTGGCCAGAACTCTGCCGGTCCGGGCGTCAATCACGCTGAGAGTTTGACTGCCATAGTTCACCGCGTAGAGCCGCTGCGTGGCCGGGTCGATGGCTACTGCGCAGGGAATGGAACCCGTGGGAATGGTGTGCACCGCATGAGTCGTCTCGTTCAGGGCCACAATATTGTTGGTCACGGTGTGAGCCACATACAACGTATGGAGCGACTGATCGAAGGTCATCCCCCACAAGTGAGGTCCCACTCTGACCCTGACGATGGCCCCGGTTCGCGGATTGACCAGACGAATATCGGGGTCTTCATAGGTCATGAGGAAAACCGTTCCGATGCGGGGATCCAACGCGATCCCATCTGCGCTGCCGGTCTTCAACGTGTGGGCGACGTTCGTGGCGCCGTCGATAACCATGAGCGCACTGCTGTAGGTGTTCGTCACGTAAATCTTATTGGCCGCATCATCCACAGTAAGAACGTAAGGATCCGACCCAGGTTTCTCCCGAATGGTTGCAATTACCGCGTCGTCTCTCCCGTCGATCACGCTGACGGAGTCGGCGCCGGCGTTCACGACGTAGATCCGGTTTGTGCGTGGATCGATGGCGAGAGATACGGGCCCCTTTCCCACGTTTACGCTGTGCATGGAACCATGCCGTTCATCGAAGACGGCCACGCTGTTGGCTGGCCCGTTCACCGCATACACCTTCTCCGAGACGGGATTGGCCGCAATGGCCTGGCTGCTGATCAGGCGGCCCTGAGCCGGATCTGTTTCCGCATGCGTTGTGGATATCGTCACCGCGAACGCGACGCCGACCAGTCCGAAACTCACCGCGAGTCTCTGCCAGAAGCCGAAACGGACAGTCGAGACTGTGAGCCTGGGATGCTTCATAACGTGCTAATCTGCCCTGTGAGTCATGTTACAAACAAATAGGAAGCCCTGCCGAACGGGTTACCCGTCGGCTCACAAGAGGCTGACGAATGGCGTGCCTTAAGAGCATTGTCATCCCCGCCGTCCTGTTGCTTGTTGTGGCAGTTCATCATTTCGGCTACCGCAAGCCCCTCCACGTGCTGGCCTTCTACTCCACGAATGTCGAGCCGGATCACGTGGAGTTTGCGCAGCAGGCCATTCCCTTCTTCAGGGCCATGGCCCAGCGAGATGATTTCGACTTCACGCCTACCACCAACTGGAATGACCTGAACCAGGAGGTTCTCTCACATTACCAGGTGGTTGTCTGGCTGGACGATGCACCGGCGCTGCCTGCCGAACGAAGGGCTTTCGAGCAGTACATGGCTCACGGCGGTGCATGGCTCGGCTTCCACATTGCGGGATACATGAGCAGCCGACAGGCATGGCCGTGGTTTGCGGATTTCCTGGGGACGGTGTTCAGCGGCAACAGCTGGCCGCCCCTCCCTGCGAAGGTCGACATCGACGATCCGTCGAATCCCATGATGCGGGGGCTGCCTGCCAGCTACCTGTCTCCCGCCAACGAATGGTACAGCTGGCAACCGAATCCACGGAGCGCACCCCATATCAAGGTGCTGATGACACTGAGCTCCTCCGATTTTCCGCTGGGCTTCAAGGAGACGCTCGTTCCGGGCGATGACATACCCGTAGTCTGGACCAATACGAGTTACAGGATGGTTTACGCAAACATGGGTCACGGCAACAAGATCTTTACCAGCGCGGAGCAGAATCGCTTTTTCGAAAACGCTCTGCTGTGGCTGGGCGGCCGCCTCCGATGACTCCCGAATCACGGAACTGCTGAGTTCCATAACACCGCGGACCAGAGGGAAATCCGGAAAGGGAAAGATCAGGCGAAACGCGGAGCCAGTTTGCGGATGGCATCAACAGGATTGTAGAACTCGGCAGCGCGGATCTCCTGGGCCGAGCTTATGTCCATTTGCCCCGGCCCTCGATAATCGTGATGTAACGGTCGATGGGCAAATCCGTAAAGCGCTCCGTTTTACCGCCGGGCAACGGCCACTTGATTTCGACCCAATCCAACTTTGGGCGCTTGCCGATACCAAGAACCATGCGCGGATCATGGCTCGAAAGATAACTGCCACCGCCCACTTTCATCCGGCGCTGCTTCAGGTCCTGGGCCTGATATGTAATCCGCGCGCCAATCGCGTCCCGATTCGATCTGGTTCCGACGAGCCTGATTCCGAGCCAGTGATTCTGAGCGCCGGCCGTGTTTCGCAGCAGGAGCGGGGCGCCGTTATTCACTCCAATGAGAACGTCAGTCGCGCCGTCGTTATTGAAATCACCGATCGCCAGTCCGCGCGCCGAAATGGGCTGCTCGAAGACTGGCCCGCTCTGCTGACTGATATTGCGGAGCCCCTTACCGGTGCCCTGGAAGAGGAGCGGACGCTCCTCATAGGTTACCTGTGAGTGGATTCGGTCGATTAGATCGTCGGGGTTTCCGTTCGCTAAAAACAGATCGAGGTTTCCATCGTTATCGAAGTCGAAGAACTTGAGCCCCCAGCCACTCATCAAGTAGGTAGCAGCGGCGACGCCGGTCTGACCGCCATCATCGTCGAAGGTTTCGTCATGATTGTTGCGATAAATCGAGTACGATTGACGATCGAGGTTGGCGACGAAAAGATCCATGAAGCCGTCCTGATCGTAGTCCGCGGAGTCCACACCCATTCCCGACCGGGCACGCCCGTCGGCACTGTAGGCTACACCGGCGATCTCTCCGATTTCCTCAAACTTCCCGTTGCCGCGATTCAGGAAGAGGAAATTTCGAACGGTGTCGTTGCTCACAAAGAGATCGATCAAGCCGTCGTTGTTGATGTCGGTCGCAACCACTCCCCAGGCTTTCCCTAACTGGCCGGCGATGCCTGACTCTGTACTGACATCAGTGAACGTGCCGTCACCATTGTTGCGAAAAAGCCAGCTTGGCATGGGGCTGTAAACCGTTGGAATGCAGTAGTGCCGCAGGCCATCTTCATGGATCCCGCAGGGTTTGTTCAGCTCTTTGCTGAAATCGACAAAGCGGCAGACAAAAAGATCGAGCAGTCCATCGTTGTTATAGTCAAACCATACCGCGCTCGATGACCATCCCGGAGCCGCTACTCCCGCCTTCTCCGTCACATCGGTAAAGGTTCCATCGCCGTTGTTATGGTAGAGGATGCATTTCCCGTACTGCGTAACGTATAGATCGGGCAGGCCGTCGTTATCGTAGTCGCCGACTGCGACCCCCTGGCCGAACCCCCCGGCCGCAACACCTGCTTTTTCCGTTACTTCAGTAAAGGTTCCATCCCGATTATTGCGATACAGAGCGTTCCTGAGCGGCGGACTGGGATTATAGAAATCGCATTTGCCGCTGTTCACAAGATAGATATCCATCCAGCCATCATTGTCGTAGTCGAGAAAAGCGCAACCCGGACCTGAACTTTCCGGAAGATATTTTTCAGGCGATTCTCCCGATGTATGCTTCCATCTGATGCCGGTTGCTTCAGGGGGAACCACCGCGAAAGGAAACTGCGTTGCCGTGGTCGAGGCGAACAGCGGACGCTGCGGAACCAGGAGGGCGCTCGCGATCATCTGGGACACAAATTGCCGCCGTGTCAATCGCGCTGTGCGTATTTGATCCATCGTGTCGGTGCGGTCTATGTCCGGAGATCCCTGAGTCTGCGACAGAATACACCGGGGATAACAGACATTACTGCGGTTGATCTCCAGCAGGTGTGCCGGAATGATCCGCGGAGGTGAGACTCCGGAGAATCGCGAATTCCTTTTCTGCTTCGGCCTTGTTCCCGGTTCTCACCAGAGCGGTCGCCAACGCGTTGTGGATGTCGGGATTTCCGGGTGTCAGACGCTCGGCGCGCTGCAAAGGGGCGATTGCCTCTTCATATTTCTTGTCGCCGATCAGGGAAACTCCCCATCCGAGGTAAGCTTCTGCAAAATTCTGATCGAGTTTTGCTGCCTGCGAAAAGCGGGCAATGGCTTCGTTGTAGTCCTGGGCGCGCTGCGCAAGTACTCCCAGGATGTATTCCGCGTCGGCGTTACCGGGATCGATCTGAAGCTCTTTCAGGAACTCCTCTTTGGCGCGGGCCGGAGCATCGGGTCCGCCATCGGGCTGCGAGAGCAACAACCGGCCCAGCAGAAAATGAATGCCACGGGCATCAGGGTCTTTTTTGAGTATCTCCTCATATTCGAGCTCCGCCGGTCCCCACCTGCCCTGTTCTTCCAGCGCTTCCGCGTTCAATTTGTGAGCAGCGGTAGATTGCGGCGCAGACCGAGCCAGATCCAGGGCCGTGCGCGCCGATAAATCGGAGTAGGCATGGACGATGACATACAGGACATCGGGGTCGCGACCAAAATCCGCGCTGAGTAGGCGGATGAAATCCAGAGTTGCAGGCCGATCGTCTATGGCAAGAGAGCAGCGAATTCCGAGTACGCCGGCGAGCTTTCGAGTTTCCGCGGGAAGCTGGGCCGCCATAGCGCCCCTGAGGGCGGAAATCGACTCATGGCAGTGGCCTTGCTGGGCCAGGGCGATCGCTTGTTGAGGTGGAATTCGGGTTGGCGGTACTGCAGATCCGGCGCGCTGAGCGCCGGATCTGAATCCAGAAAACGCGGCGATCAATAAGAAGAGGACGGCGGACGACTTGACCCGGTAGCTACCCATTTCTGCGCAATCTGCTTTTCACAAAAGTCTCGATCCATAATAATAAACCGCCGCTACAGGCGCGATCTGCGCCTGTAGCGACACTATGCGGTTATTTGGCCTGTCAATAGTAGAGCTTTAAAGCCAGCTGGATGTTCCTCGGTGGTTGAGCGCTGGTAATCTGCCCAATCGTCGATCCAAGGCCATTGCTCGGAGCATTGTATTGAACATGATTGAATGCGTTGATGAAGTCGGTCCGGAACTGCAGATGGAACCGTTCTGTCAGCGGGAAGTCCTTATGGATGCTCGCGTCCACATCGGTATAACGCGGTGTCCGCAGACCTCCGAGCTGCGGGGCGCAGTTTCCGAAGCCAGACGCGGGTTGAGTGAAGTTCCCATTGTTGGTGAACCATTGACGACCCACACCCGGTATCGGTGTGTTTGTAATCGACGGCAGCGAGTTGCAATCCGGCCGGGGGCCACGACCGAATGTACCGGAGTTGTCCCCTGCAGTTATGGCCATTGGCCAGCCGGTACGAATCGACACGATCGGGCTCACCGCCCAGCCGCCGATCACCTCATCGACAGGCTTGCGGACGCCGCTGGCAAATTGCTGGCCGCGCCCAAAGGGCAGTTGGTAAACGGCGTACGCGGACAGTACGTGAGTGGAGTCGTAGTAACAAGGCGCCCACTCAGCTCTTTGATCGTAGACATTCTGCCAGTACGCCGACGCGCTCAGGGCATTCACCCATGCTCCGTAATATCCGGTGCTGTCGGACATGCATTTGGAGTACGTATAGGAGACTTGTCCCTGAAGGCCATTGGTCATTTGCTTCTGCAAGACGGCCTGCAACGAGTTGTACTCCATATTTCCGTTGGATTTCGTGCCCGAGACGGTTGCCCCCAGGTTGACCCCAGTAGCGGGGTCTTGTCCCAGAGCTGGGTTGCCCAGGGCGCTGTAGAGGGCCAGGTTCTTGGCAAAATAAGGGCTGTTGGCTGTGGTTCCGTCAGGAAGCAGCTCCCTCTGGCCATAGTCGAACGGCACCATCAGGTGTGTACCCTTTTGCCCGACATATCCAATCTGGAAGGTTGTGGCCTTCATAATCTGCTGCTGAATGGTGAAGTTCCATTGATACGCGATCGCCGGCTGCACGTTGGGGTCCCACACCCGGAGTTGTGCCTGGTCATAACAAGTGTAAGCCGGTGCGGCGCACGATGGGTTGGGCGCGCTGCCTGCAATTCCGTCGCTCGTATCCGTCAGAGGCAAGTTGACGTCGTTATAAATGGCATTGGTTTCTGCCGGAGTGAACGGTGGGTTCAGAGGAAGGCGGAGGTTTGTACCCGTACCTTCGAGGTAGGAAGACTGTGTGAACGCACCCCGAAACACGGTGCGGTCGTTGAGCCTTGCGGGTGTCCACGCGAAACCGATACGCGGCTGGAAGTCTCTCCCTCCATAGAATCCGCTATAGAGGGCGTCGCTGGCTCCATTCTGGCCGGCGAACTGGATTTGTCCGGTGTCGATATTGTAATTGGCCTGTTGGTTATTTTGTTCGACCCATGGCGTGTGCGCATCGTAGCGCAGGCCAAGGTTTAAGGTGAGGTCATCCGTCACTCGCCATGTATCTTCGGCGTAAATGCCGATGACGTTCGTGGACTGCTGCCACGTTTTACCCGTGCTGATGCCCCGACCGAACTGGAACGGAAGGCCGAGCACAAAATCCGCTCCGCCGTCGCCTGTCCCGTTCCCCGCGGAGGTCGGGTTGACCGCGGTGAACCTTCCATCGAAATCCATCAGTCCCAGCTCACCGTTATTACCTGCATAGAACGTGTTGATGATCTCGTGCCAGTACTCACCGCCAAATTTGAAGGTGTGTCGTCCATGTAACCAGGTCAACCCATCTTCAGCCTGCCAGACATGGTCATCAAAATTCTCGATCGACTCCGCATTGCCAATGTCGGTGACAACGGAGTTGTCAAAGTTCAGAGCCAGCAGGCCAGGCAGATTAGCCGGATTGCCATTGCCGATCCCCAGCGTGTTGCCGAACTGACCCACGCCCGAGGCCCAGCTGGTTCCGGTATCGACGACGATATGGCTCCAGCCAAAACGGAAGTCATTCAGCAGATTGCTGGTGAGTGTTCTGGTCCAGTCGCCTACGGTGTTGTAAATCGGCGTCGTTCCAGTGGCGTTGCCGAGCAACTCGTATGAGTTCGCGGATGGGTTGTTCTGGTACGCCCGGGTGAAGCGGTAGGAAATGTTGTCCTTTGAGTCGACCCTGTAGTCGATCTTCAAGTCGCCCTGGTCCACGTCAAAAGCCGAATTTGTAGTGTTTACCGCATTGTTTTGCAAGTTACCGTTGACCACGCCGGGGTAAAGGCTCGAGGAGAACAGCGTCGACGCTACCGGGCTGATCATCGCGGAAGGGATCTGGTTATACGGAAAAGGATTGCGCGGCGAGGCTGGAGTGGACGAAGGAGTGCACGGCGCGGAGAACGATGCGCAGGGGTTGTACAGCTGGCCAGATCCCTGACAGACCCCTGAAGTGTTAAAGCCTCCACTGCAAAGTGCACCGAAGTCGCCGGTGCGTTCTGCCGCTGTGAAAACCGAAACGGAAACCTGCGAGCTCGGTATATCGAAGCGCTGTCCCTGATAGTCGGCAAAGAAGAAGAGTCGGTCCTTCAGGATCGGGCCGCCGGCGGTAAAGCCAAACATGTTCCAGCGGATTGCGCTCTTCGCCAGGCCACTCAAATTGTTCGACCAACTGTTCGCGTTTAATTTGTCGTTGCGGAAATACTCCCAGACATCGCCATGGAACTTGTTGGTCCCCGACTTGATGGTGGCATTGATGATACCGCCCTCAAAATTGCCAAATTCGGCAGGAGCGTTGCTGGTGATCAGGTTGAACTCCGCAATTGCATCCGGCGCCGGCGTGTAACCCAGCTCGTTGTCCGAAACCTGGTTATTGTCCATGCCGTCGAGCAGGAAGTTGTTCGACTGCTCGCGGTTGCCGTTGATCAGCGGACGGCCGCCTAATCCAGCAGTATTGTTGCCATTATTGAAGCTGCTGGGGTCGGTTGTGACGGCGCCCGGAGCAAGGAGAGTGAGCTGGACATAATTGCGCGAGGCGAGCGGAAGGTTGTCGTTGGTGGCCGCGTTCATGACAGTGCTGACCTGGGTGGCGTCCGTTTCGAGAACCGGCGCCGCGCCGGTCACCTGCAGCGTTTCAGTTACCTGCCCAACCTTGAGCGCTACATCGATGCGTGCAACCTGATTGACCGAAAGGACAAATGCGGTGCGGGAGACGGTGGCGAATCCGGCTTTCTCAACCGTGAGAGTGTAGTTATCCGCCGGCAGCGCCGGGATGCGATAGAGGCCGGCATCGCCGGACACAGCGCTATAGGTCGTACCCCGATCCACTGAAGTTGCTTTGACCGTAGCTCCGGGAACAGCCGCGCCGCTTTGGTCCGTGACAGCGCCAACGATGGTTGCGGTGACTTCCTGACTCCACAGCGAAGGGGTCAGAACGGCGAGAATCACCAACAGGGAACCGAATAACGAGAGTGCTCTCCTACTCATCTCAACCGCCTCCATAAAGAGTGAACTGCACAAAGGCCTGTGGCTTCTTGTGCTTCTACAACTCAGACTCAACTCACTACAGGATGAATGCGGGGCGATTCTATATATAGAGGTGACCGAGCGCATCGACAACGAACGGGGCAATGCGCGCTCGCCCTGTACTGCTGTATGGACAGCTTCACTTCCGACAGAAAGCAGTTCCGATGCAGAACGGGGAAGACGAGCATCGGAAATGTGGGACCAAGCGTAGGGCGAATTGCAAAAAAAAGCAACTGCTTTTTTATGACGTTTCCCCGATGCGCTATATAGCACGTTCGCAATCGTATATAGCAATACGAAAACAGCTGTCAAGGCCCAAGGCAGCGGGACCGTGGAGTTTGCTGTGGAGAAGGCGGCGGAGGAGGCCGGACAGACGGGAGCCAGGGACGCGAAGCTGACAATTTATCGGCATGCGAGCGGATTGGGGGCCGGTATCCGGAGGGGGACAGCCGGACGCCGACTGGCAGCATGAAGGGCGGGTGTTTACATTTACCGGGTTCGATGCTACGGTGTGCGCTATATAGCAATCAGTTCTCCGCCGAAGTGCCGCCCTATAGCAGATGCTCTGCTATGGTATTCGGAAGACTGGGGATCGGTACGCGTCCTTCCAGCCGGCCGGAAGCGGTTTCACGCACGGGTATCCGGCTCGGGGCAGGAGCCAGAGACCCAATTCGGTGACGTGAACCTGCGCAGGACCTGAGGTCAGATCCGATGAGAGCGCTCCCAGCACTCGCAGCGAAGAGGACAATGCGGAACCGCGACGAGGAACCCGTCTACAAGCAGATTCAGAAGGCCATCCGGCGGCGGATCGACTCAGGACAACTGAAGCCGGGGAATCCCGTTCCCTCAGAGCGCGAGCTGGCGCGGCTGCACAAGGTGAGCCTGATGACGGCGCGCCATGCGCTGAGCGAGATGGCGCGGGACGGGATCGTGGAGCGGCGGCACGGAGCGGGGACCTTCGTGGCTCCGCCGCGGGTGCACTTCAACAAGCTGCTGGGCTACACGGAGCAGATGGCGAGCCTGGGGCTGACGGCCCAGTCGCGGGTGATCACGTGCGGGGTTGCGACGCGGGAGCATGAGATTGCGGCGCGGCTGGGACTGGCGCCGACCGCCCGGCTGGGCAAGGTGGAGCGTGTGCGGCTGGCGGGCGATGAGCCGGTGGCGCTGGAGACCTCCTACTGGTCGGCTGATGAGTATCCGAACCTGGTGGATGCGCCGCTGGAGCGGGTTTCGCTGTTTGGCGTGATGGAGCGGGAATTCGGCGTGGAGCTGGCGTATTCGGATGAGGAGATCGATGCGACGGATGCGGACCAGCGCCTGGCGGATCTTCTCGCCATCATGCGCGGGAGTCCGCTGCTGCGCATCCGGCAACTGATCTTCTCGACGAAGAGCCGGGCGACGGTGTACGTCGTGGGATTCTACCGGTCGGGGCGGCACACGCTGCGCGTGCGGCGGTTCCGATAATGCCAGGGAGCGGACGAAAACCGGGCGGAGCGAGATCGAGAATTCGCAGGTGCGATGCTCTCTGCGGGCTCACGCCGCTTCCCGGGCGCGGCTGCGATTACTCCTGTCATTCATGAAAACCGGAGGCAAGGCTGTGATGGTTCTGCTCAGGCGTAGCGCTGGTTCTGCTTCACGTGTGGTCCGATTGTTGGTCGCCGTCATCCTGCCCGTTGCCTCGCTTGTCCGTTGCGCGCGGGCACAGCAGGCCACTCCGGCGGTGCCGATGAAGCCGGACTTACGGAACGGCGCGGAATACCGTCAGCTGCAGAAGAAAGTGCTGCGTTCTCGCCTGCTCGATGGCATGGAGGATCTCTCGCACTGGTCGTTGACCGGTGTGGGTACGATGACGCTCTCAACCACCGAGGTCAAACAGGGGCGAACGTCTCTGAGAGTCGCCTCGACGGACAGCATTGGCCGCGTTGAGGGCAGCGGAGACTGGCAGGATATTGTCGCCACCCGCAGTTTTCCCTCCGAAGACTGGAGCGGGTACAACCGCATTTCGGTGTGGGTGTTTCCGGATATCCACGGGGCGCCGGCCATTTCGCTGGATATGACCCTGCACAACGAAGGGGCGCATCTGCTGCCGGACGACCAGAATGAAGGGCGCGACGATTCCATTCCGATCGTGAATCACCAGTGGAACCATGTGGTGTGGGAGATCCCCTCGCTGGATCGCGACAAGGTTACAGGCCTCAGCTTCGGCTATTCCCTGCCCCGCATGTTCCCCAATCCTGGCGACCAGACGGTTTTCTATCTGGACCAGCTCGAATTGCAGAGCGTGGTCCCCGACTACGTGGAAGGGTGGGACGTCGCGCCGGGAAAGATTGCCTTCAGTCACGCCGGATACTCTCCCGGCACGACGAAGACTGCTCTGGCGAGCGGGCTGGCCGCGCACGATTTTTCATTGGTCGATGAAGCCACGGACAAGGCGATCTACACCGGCCCGATTGAGGACAGCAAAACCGGTCTGGGAACCTTTCAGGTGCTGGATTTCTCAACGGTGCAGCGCCCCGGAACCTACTTCCTGCGTGCGGGCGATGTAACTACGCGTCCGTTTCGGATCGGTACGGATGTGTGGCGCGACAGCATCTGGAAAGACCTCAACTTCATGTACAGCGAGCGGTGCGGCACGGTGATTCCAGGAATCCACGGCGTCTGCCATCAGGATGACTACACCGTGCATGGGAATCGGCGCATCGTCGTGAATGGCGGCTACCACGACGCCGGCGATACCAGTGAAACCGGCAATACTCCGGGGATGGCGTACGCGCTGTTCACGCTGGCCAGCCGCCTGCAGCAGGAGAACGACGATCCGGAACTGCTGAACCGCGTGATCGAGGAAGCCACATGGGGCCTCAACTGGGTGCTCAAGACTCGATTCGGCGACGGCTATCGCAGCACCGGGCAGAACATCAGTTACTGGACCGACGGCATCATGGGAGATGCCGACGATCGCTTCGGCCAGGCGGTCAACGATCCGCAATGGAATTTTCGGGTCGCCGCGGTGGAAGCTCTGGCCAGCCGGGTGCTGAAAACCAGCGATCCGGATCTGGCACGCCGCAGCCTTGTCACCGCGAAAGAAGACTGGCAGTTCGCCGCCGACGGTCTGAAAAAAGCGCCGCCGGTGCCGGAGGTCTACGGACAAAGCGACAACCTGGAGAGGATTTCCTTTGGAGCGATTGCCTCGATCGAGCTTTACAAGGCAACTTCCGATCCCATCTACGCTCAGGAGGCCGTCGACCTGGGGAACCAGATTCTCGCTTCTCAGGAACGGGCGCTGCAGCCGTGGAGCGTTCCTATGACCGGGTACTTCTACACCGGCCCGGATCGGAAGTATCTCTTTCACCGCTTCCACATGGGAGAAGAAGAGCAGCCGATTGTAGCGCTGGCACATCTGTGCGAGGCGCTGCCGGACAACCCGAACTGGATCAGGTGGTATTCGGCCATCGTCCTGCATACGAAGTATTACCAGGAAGTGGGGGCGCGTCTGGATGCGCCGTACAACGTGCTTCCCGCGGGTGTCTACAGGATCAGCGGAGCCGCCGTGCTTCCCCAAAGCCCTGCGTGGAGGGCGCTGCAAACGGCGAGCCGCGCAATGTTCGTCGCTCAGGTTCAGGAGGGACTTCACCTGGGTGGCGATGCCTGGCTGCGGCGCTATCCGGTATGGTTCCAGTTCCGCGGAAACTCCAGCGTGCTGCTCTCCGAGGCCAAGGCCCTTTCCGCAGCGGCACAACTGCGCGGAGATATCGGCGATGAAGACCTGGCGCAACAGCAGGCGCAGTGGCTTATCGGCAGAAATCCTTTCTCCGCCAGCATTATGTATGGCGAGGGATATGACTGGACTCCCCTCTACAGCGTGCGATCCGGCCAGATGGTGGGGGCGATCCCGGTGGGCATCGAGACAAAAGGCAACGCCGATGTGCCTTACTGGCCTAACCAAATCTGCTGGACTTATAAGGAGGTGTGGACTCAGCCCGCGGGCGAATGGATCTGGCTGATGCGCGATCTGAGCGGACCGGCGATTCTGAGCGGCGTGGTCGATACCGGAAGCACCGGAGCCGTCACTCTCTTCAACACAGGCACCCGAGAAACCCACAGCGTGCCCGTTGCCGCGGATGGAAGCTTCCGCGCGGCGATCCCGCAGGGACGGTACCTTGCGACCTATGGCGACGCGCACACTTCGTTCGTGGCCCTGGCCGGGGGCGCCGATTCAATCGACCTTCGCCGCAACCATGCCGTCACGTTCGCGGCCTCTTCCGAATCCGCGGGACCGGATTCTGTCATTCTGCGCGCGACCGTCGAGGGAGCCGGCCGGCACACCATTTCGGTGCGTGCGGACAACCTCGACCTCTCGGATTCGAAGCTGGTCTCCGTGGACCTGGGAAGCCAGGGCAGCCGGGTCATCGCCTGGCACGCCCGCATTCCGGATCAGTCCACACCCTGGGTCGCCGTGGTACTGCTGGATAACTCGCTCGATGGGCATGCGGAACTCAGTGGCGTGGCAAATCGCTGAAGTTATGCCGGAGGTTGTTCCTGAAGTTCATTGAGCAATGCGACGCCTCGGGGAGGGTCGAAGAACGGCCAGCAGGGGCTGAAGACCAGCCTCTTTTCGGCCTTTTATGGCACCGCTGAAGCCGTGCCCCGATACAAAACCACGGAACGATTCGTTGACACACTTGTGAGACAGGACAGGCTCAATGAGCTGACGAATGCGCGTGCTCCTGAAACTTATCAGGCTATCTATCCAGCACGCAGCGACGGGCCGGGCGCCAGGGATTGCAATCCTTACCGGAAAGACCCCAACCCCCGCATACAAACTTACGCATAACACATATATAGTGCCGGTCACTCATTCGTTATAACTTAATTATCGGAAGACGCAGCGGACTTAAGATTCGCAGCTCGTGGGCGGCCCGGTCCGAGCATCGTGAAATCTATCGAACTCGAGGTACGCCCAGTTGTTCGCGCGGCCTCGATCCAGGAGGTCACGAACCACTGCAACCGGCGCAGAGTCCAGGGCCGCGCGCTACTCCGCGGCTTCGACGTGCGTGGGGCGGAAGCGGGGTCTCTTCATCAGATAGCCGATGGGGATCAGGCAGGCGAGGAATACGACGAGGACGTGCACCGTGTCCACATAGGCGAGGGTACGCGCCTGCTGCAGCATGGTGTTATAGATCTGGCTGGTCGCAGCGGCAACAGCGTTCCCGGGAGAGATGTGGCGCGCTTCCAGCGCATGCGTCATGGACTGCCTGAGTCCCAGATACTGCGAGGCTCCGCCGTAAACGTGAGCGGATAAGAATTCCTGATGAACCTGGGCTCGGCGCACGAGCATGGTGCTGATGAAGGAGACGCCGATGCTGCCGCCGACGTTGCGGGCCAGGGCGGTCAGCCCTGAAACCTCGTTGTTCTTTTCCTGAGGCACGCCGACGTAGGACATGACACTAATGGGGACAAAGAGGAAGGGCATGCCCAGCACCATGATGACGCGCCAACTGGCTGCGTCCCAGAAGGTGATGCCGAGATAGAGATCGCCGATGCGCCAGATGCCGAAGGTGAGGAGGGTAAAGCCAAAGGTGATCATCAGGCGAGGGTCCATCTTTTGCCCGAGCCAGCCGACGATGGGCAACAGGAAAATGAGGACCAGGCCGCCGAGCGAGAGCGCAAAGCCCGCCTCAGTAGCGGTGTAGCCGAGCATTTCCTGGAGGAACTGCGGAATCATGACGGTGGTGGAATAGAGCGCAGCGCCGATGACCACCATCACGATCTGGCTCATGGCAAAATTGCGTTTGCGATAGAGGGAGAGATCGATGATGGGGTGCTTTGCGGTCTTTTCGCGCCAGAGGAAGGCAACCAGGCCAACGACGACGATGATGGCGCAGGCAACGATGAGGTGCGAGCCGAACCAGTCGTCCTCCTGGCCTTTGTCGAGCATGATCTGGAGGGTGCCAATGGTGAGAGCGAGCAGGCCGAGGCCGATGCCATCGATGCTGCCCACGCGTGTGCGCATGCGCTTGAGATAAGGCGGGTCCTCGACAATGCGCCGAGTGAGGAGCAGGGAGATGATGCCGACCGGGATATTGAGGAAGAAGATCCAGCGCCAGGTGTAGTTGTCGGTGATCCAGCCGCCGAGGGTGGGGCCGACGGCGGGGGCAACTACGACGGCCATTCCGTAGAGCGCAAAGGCGAGGCTGCGTTTTTTGGGTTCAAAGGTGTCGGCGAGGATGGAGCGCTCGCTGGGCTGGAGACCGCCGCCGGCGGCGCCCTGGATGACGCGAAAGACGATCAGCATGGTGAGCGAATTCGCCAGGCCGCAGAGAAACGAAAAAACGGTGAAGAGCGCGACGCAGCTCATGTAGAAGCGTTTGCGGCCGATGCGGTTGGCGATCCAGCCGCTGATGGGCAACACAATGGCGTTGGAAACGAGGTAGGAGGTGAGGACCCAGGTGGCCTCCTCGTAGCTGGCGCCGAGGGTGCCGGCGATATGCGGGAGGGCCACATTGGCGATGCTCGAATCGAGCGCCTCCATGAAGGTGGCGAGGGTGACAGTAAAGGCGATGACCCACGGATTGAAGCGCGGCGTCCAGTGTTCGTAATGAAATTCGTCGTCGGGAATCTGGTTTTTCGCCGCAGAGTCAGCCGAAGGCTGCGCCATGAATGCTCCCGCCTGGGTTCGATTCGGCCGCGACACTTCTGGATCGGTTGGGGTCAGGCGGCATTCCTGCATTCTAACGGGGGAGCGGCAGAGGGATGGTGACTGATTACGAATTTGAGCGGCGACGAGACGGCGCTGCGGAGCGCTGTGGCGCAGTTTTTTTGCAAAGTTGCTGAGTGAACTTGAAATCCGCGGGGCTTTACGTGGGGTTCAGGCGGTCCTCGGGACACGATGCGGGCGAGCGATGCGGGGCGGTATCATTCGGCGTGTGAGATTTTTCGAGGCCAAGAGGCACTCTGCGCTGCGCATCGCGGTTCTTTTCGCGGCCTGGACAGTGATTCCAATGGCGCTGTTCGGCCAGGCGCCGAAGCCTTTGCAGGGATGGACGGCGGCAAAGGCGCCCGCTCTTCACATTTCAAGGGAAACCGATCCGTGGCGGCCGTTTTCCGTGGTGGGCCCGCGTGGCGCGCTGCTGGGCGAGCAGAATGGCGTGTGCGAAGCGTGGATCTTCCCGTGGAAGATTTTCAGCGATCTGCGCATCAGCGCACAGATGCAGGATCTGCCGGAGCAGGTGGACGTGAATGCGCACGCGGCGGAGATCGATGTTACGCCCGAGGCGACCACCATCACCTATTCCCACGCGAACTTTACCGTTCGCCAGATCATGTTCGCTCCGAAAGAGGGTCCGGAGGGAATGGGCGCGGTGATGCTGTTTCAGGTTGAGGCGGTTCAGCCGATCACGCTCACGATCAGCTTTCTTCCCGCGATGCAGCGCATGTGGCCGGCTGCATCCGATCCGCAGCCCGATGAGGACTGGGTGAAGACGCCCGACGGGTCGGAGTTTTATGTTCTTAGCGAGGATTTGCCCGGCGAGGCCGCGGCGCTGGCGATGCCCACGGCAGAGCCCGGCATACTGCCGGCAGTGCGGGACGGCGCGCAGCCGGAGCCGCTGGAGTTTGTGCTGCATTACGATCCCGCGCGCGATGCGAACAAGGTCTATCCGCTGCTGATGACTCTGGGCAATTCGCCGCAGACTACAACGCAGGAAGCGCTGGCACGGAGCCTGGCTGCGCTGGATGCGGGAATTCCGGCGCTCTATGAGAGCAACGCGGCGTACTACGGGAAGCTGCTGGCGACCCATACCAGCATTGCGACGCCAGACAAGAAACTGAACCAGGCGTTCTCGTGGGCGATTGCAGCGATCGATCAGCTGCGCGTGGTGACACCGGAGGGCCAGGGACAGGCGTTCACGGCGGGGATGCGCGATTCCGGAAACACGGTGCGCCCTGGCTTTGGATGGTTCTTCGGGCGGGATTCGCTGTGGACGCTCTACGCAGTGGACAGCTACGGCGACTGGCAAAGCGCGCGCGAGGAGTTTGAGTTTTTGATTCGCCACCAGCGGTCGGACGGCAAGATCATGCACGAGTATTCGCAGACAGCGAACCTGGTCGATTGGCAATCGCTGCCCTATGAGTACGCGGCGGCCGATTCGACACCGCTGTTTCTGATGGCGGCGAACGATTATTTGAAGACGAGCGGGGACGCTGACTTTATCCGCGCGCACTGGGATGCCCTGGCGCTGGCCTGGAACTTTGAGACGTCGCATGTTTCCGACGATGGCATTTACAACAATTCGCAGGGCACGGGCTGGGTGGAGTCGTGGATCCCTGCGATGCCGCAGCAGGAAATCTATCTGGCGGCGCTCGATCAGCAGGCGAGCACGGCATTCTCAGAGCTGGCGCGGGCGACAGGACACGCGGAGCTGAGCGATCAGGCTGCTGCCCGTGCGGCGCGCATCGGGAAAACGATCGAGAAAGCGTACTATCTGCCGGACGCGAGTTTTTATGCGTTCAGCCGCAATGCCAATGGGAGCACTGACGGCACGCCGACGATTTTCCCGGCCGTGGCATGGTGGGACGGGAGTTACAGCCTGGAGCACAAGGATGCGATGATGCAGCGGTGGGCCTCGAGCGAGTTCTCGACGGATTGGGGAACGCGCCTGCTGAGCGACAAAGTAAGCTTCTACGATCCAACCAGCTACCACCAGGGATCGGTGTGGCCGCTGTTCACGGGCTGGGTGTCGCTGGCCGAGTATCGCGCAGGTCATCCGCTGGCCGGGTATGCGCACCTGATGCAGAACGCGGATCTGACGTGGGCGGACGATCCGGGCTCGGTGACTGAGCTGCTTTCGGGGCAATTCTTCCAGACGTTTTCCTTCAGCACGGCGCACCAACTGTGGTCTTCGGCGATGGTGATCTCGCCGGTGCTGCGCGGGATGTTCGGCCTGGGTTGGAATGCGGCCGGTGAGACGCTGACGGTCAATCCGCGGCTGCCTGCCGCGTGGAGCAGCGCTCAGGTGTTGCGGGCGCCGCTGGGGTCGTCAACGGTCGACCTGGCGTTCACGCGGCGCGGGGGGGAGTTGGTGGTGAGCGCGACGAGCACGGCGGCGGTGCATCTGGCCAGCGAGATGCCCGGAGCCAGGGTTGAAGGGCAGACACTCATCGTTCCGCTGCCAGCGGTGGAAGCGTGGGCGCCGGAACACTTGCCGGAGTTCGGCGCAGAGACTGCGCAGATGAAGATTCTCGACGAGGAGCGCGGAGGGCGCTCGCTGACGTTGACGCTCTCCGCCGAGGGATCGTCGACGCAGACCGTGTATCTGCGGGAAAACGCTCCCGGGCTGCATCTGCGCGCCGTGCAGGGTACGCTGGGCGCGCCGGATGCGCAGCGGGACGGGCTGATTCCGTGGACCGTTGCATTTCCGGCGGGATCCGGCGAAGTGACGCAGAAGGTGACCGTGAGCTGGTAGGCGGCGAGGATTCTCCGAAGCTGCGGGGCCGACAGTTATACTGCGAGGCAGGCCTGGCTCGATCGAGCCGGGCCGCGAAACTTCCCACGAGGCTGCGAGGATCCCATAGCCGCTTTGTTTCTCTCCCGCCGCAGACGGCTGGCTGCGCTCATCCTGGCGCTGGCGCTGCCCTTTTCCGGATGGACGCAGGAAGGCCATAACATTCCTCCTCCACCGCCGCCGGGCGCGAAGTCGGCGCGCTGCGTGGGGCGCAGGATTCCGTATCTCGAAGATGTCACGGCGAAGGCCGGCATTACTTTCACCCACGCGTCCGACCCGAATAAGCGCTATATCGCGGAATCGATGAGCGGCGGCGTGATCCTGATCGATTACGATCGCGACGGATGGCCGGATATCTATTTCACAAATGCCCCAACTGTGGACATGGCTCTGAAAGGCGAAAAGGTCTACGGAGCGCTCTATCACAACAATCACGACGGCACCTTTACCGACGTAACTGCAAAGTCGGGGCTGACCCATGCCTGCATGGCGATGGGCGGCGCGGTGGGCGACTACGACAACGACGGATGGCCGGACCTGTATATCACCTGCCTGGGCGGGAACATTCTGTATCACAACAACGGCGACGGAACGTTCACCGATGTTACGGCGAAGGCGGGCGTGGCCGACGGAGGCTTCTCGACGGGCGCGGCGTTTGGCGACTACGACGGCGACGGTTATGCCGATCTGATGGTCACGAACTATGTGGACTTCAGCCTGAAGGATCTGCCGGTCTTCGGCAGCGCGCCGAACTGCAAGTACCGCGGGTTAGATGTGCAGTGCGGCCCGCGCGGGCTGCGTGGCTCAGAAGATGCTCTGTTCCATAACAACGGAGATGGCACCTTTACAAATGTCGCTGCGCAGGCGGGAGTGAATGGTCCGAACCAGTATTACGGACTGGGCGTGGTGTGGGTCGACTTTAATAACTCGGGGCGGCCCGATATCTACGTCGCTAACGATTCGACGCCGAATTATCTCTACAAGAACCTTGGCAACGGGAAGTTCGAGGAGATCGGGCTGGAGTCGGGAACGGCGCTGAGCGACGACGGATCGGAACAGGCGTCGATGGGCATTGCGGTGGGCGATTACAACCACACGGGCAGGCCATCGCTGTACGTGACCGACTTTGCCGACGAGAACGACGATCTGTATCGCAACGACGGTAACTGGAATTTCACAGAAATGTCGTACCCGGCGGGCGTGGCTGTCGATTCCCTGCCCTGGGTAAAGTGGGGCACCGAGTTCGTGGATCTGGATAACAGCGGCTGGCTCGACCTGCTTACTGTCGACGGGCACGTGTATCCGCAGGTCGATAAGCTGGGTTCGGGCAGCAGTTATCGCGAGCCCATGCTGCTGCAGATGAATCAGGGCAACGGGACGTTTTGCGACGCGAGCGCCGAAGCGGGTCCGGCAATCCAGGTACGGCGGGTTTCGCGCGGGCTGGCGGTGGGCGACCTGTTTAACGACGGAAACATGGACGCGGTGGTGGAAGATCTTGACGGCAGTCCGGTGATTCTGCAGAACCGTGGAATTCCGGGGCGCCACTGGGTGAGTTTTGAGCTGGCTGGAACCAAAAGCAACCGGCTCGCTCTGGGAGCTCGGGTGAAAATCGAGGCCGACGGGATGACGCAAACCGGCTACGTGCTGAGCGGCGGGAGTTATCTCTCACAGAACGATCTGCGCGTGCACTTCGGCCTGGGCAGCGCCACGAAAATCGATACGGTTGAGATTCACTGGCCCTCCGGACATATCGACACCATGCACAACCTCGAGGCAGACCACTTCTATTCGGTGCTGGAGGGCACGGGCATCGTCCCTTTCGCGCGCATTCGGCCGGGGCCGGCGAAGCGGCCGTAACAAGTCATGCGGGGTTGCGGAGAATTAACGGGCGAGCCTGGTTCTGAAATCGCGTAGCGCAGCGAGGGTGCTGCGCGCCGCGCCGTTGTCGATGGCGTGGGCGGCGCGCGCGACGCCTTCCTTCAGATCGGCGGCGACGCCGGCCGCTTCGAGCGCCGCCGCGGCATTGAACAGAACGACATCGCGTTTGGGACCACGCAGAGTGCCGTGAAGAATCGCCTCGAGAATCGCGGCGTTCGCGTGGGCGGTTTCGCCGGAGCGGAACTCTTCAAGAGCGGCTTCCGCGAGACCGTGTTCTTCGGGGTGGACGATGGTGCGCAGGGTGTGCGGGGCGCTGCCGGCGGAGGCAGCGCGGACGAGAATGGTGTCCGTGGCGGAGAGAGCGATTTCGTCGATGCCATTGCGGGCGTGGACGACGCGGCCAAAGCGCACGCCGAGCTGGGCCATGGCTCCGGCAACGACGTCCAGCTTGCCAGGGGAGAAGACGCCCATCACCTGGGCCGGCGCTCCGGCTGGGTTGGTGAGCGGGCCGGCGAGATTGAAGATGGTGCGAAAGCCGAGGGCGCGGCGGATGGGCTGCACGCGCTTCATGGCAGGATGCAGCGCGGGCGCGTAGAGAAAGGTGAAGCCGGTGGCGCGAAGGCACTCCGCGGATTGGGCCGCGGTGAGCTCGACGGGCACGCCCATCGCTTCCAGCACATCGGCTGAGCCGCATTTGGACGTGACGGCGCGGTTGCCGTGCTTGGCGACTTTGGCTCCGGCGGCGGCGGCGAGCAGGGCGGCGACGGTGGAAATGTTGAAGGTGCCGTGGCCATCGCCGCCGGTGCCGCAGGTGTCGACGAGCGAGGCGCGTTCTTCTTCGCTGAGGGGAATAGGAATGGAGAGCGAGCGCATCGCTTCGGCGAAGCCGGTCAGTTCGTCCACGGTTTCGCCGCGCAACGCCATGGCGGTGAGCAGCGCGGCGATGAGCAGGTCGGCTCCTTCATCAGGATCGCTGGCGAGGATGGCGAGCAGAGCGTCGCGAGCTTCGCCGCGCGTGAGCGTGCAGCGCTCGTCGGCGACAGCTTTGAGGAGATCTTTCAGCGCCAGCATGGATGACTCCATGCTACCCGAGGGAGATGGCGGGAGAGGAGGCGGCCACGGAGAAGGAGCGCAGCCACCTCCTGCAGAGGCGCGGAAATCAGTCGCCTGCCGAGGTACCGGGCAGCGACTCGTATTCCGGCTTTGCCAGAACGACAGGTTTGGAGAGATCGGGAACTTCAGCAAAGACGAACCGATAGAGGAGGCCGGCAAGGATCCCGCCAAGGATGGGCGCGACCCAGAAGAGCCAAAGCTGGGAGATCGCCCATCCATGGACGAAGAACGCCTGGCTGGTGCTGCGCGCGGGGTTGACGGAGGTGTTTGTGACCGGGATTCCGACCAGATGGATCAGGGTGAGGCTGAGGCCGATGGCGATGGGCGCGAGGCCCTGCGGCGCGCGGACATCGGTGGATCCCAGGATAACGAGCAGGAAGAAGAAGGTCAGGGCCACCTCGGCGACGAAGCACGACAGCAGAGAATATCCTCCGGGCGAATGGGCGCCGTAACCGTTGGCGGCAAAAGTGCCGAGCACAAAGCCGGGCTTGCCGCTGGCAACGATGTAAAGGATCCACGCGCCTGCGCACGCGCCTGCAACCTGAGCGACGATGTACGGAACGAGACGAGCGAGAGGAAAGCGCTTGCCTGCAAAGAGGCCAACAGAGACGGCGGGGTTAATGTGGCATCCGGAAATGTGGCCGATGGCGAAGGCCATGGTGAGCAGGGTGAGACCGAAGGCCAGCGCGACCCCCAGAAAGCCGATGCCGAGGTTGGGAAAAGCAGCGGCGAGGACGGCGGCTCCGCATCCGCCGAAGACGAGCCAAGCGGTGCCAAAGAATTCGGCGACGAGACACTTACTCAGATTCATGGTTTCCTCCAGGTAAAACTGCCGGTGTAAGAGAGCGCAGTGCACCACATGGGAGCGGGCGAGGAAGAATCCGGTACGGATTATGAGGGCGCCCGATTGGGGGAGAGCGCCAGTGTAGCGCAAAGCGCTGTGGCGCGAGTGGAGCGGGGATGAAAAGCGGTGTGAGGGCGGGTTTGCTCCGGGCCGGAGGCGTTCGCTACACTGAGTATTCGGCTCTGAGACGTTTTTTCGCGCAGGGGCGCGCTATCCGATTCCACCACCAGGTTTCTGAAGAAATCCTCCTATGAAAATTCACGAATATCAGGCGAAAGACATTCTGGCGAAGTACGGCGTCGCGATTCCGCGCGGCGAAGTGGCCAACACGCTGGATGAGGCGCTGGAAGTGGCCAAGCGGCTCTTCAGCGGCGGCGCGAAGGGCGTGGTGGTGAAAGCGCAGATCCACGCGGGCGGGCGCGGCAAGGGCGGCGGCGTGAAGGTGGCGAAGACGCTGGACGAAGCCGAGCAGTACGCGAAGCAGATTCTGGGCATGCAGCTGGTGACGCACCAGACAGGGCCGCAGGGCCAGAAGGTGCAGCGGCTGCTGATCGAGGAGACGGCGGCGATCGACCGCGAGCTGTATCTGGGCATCGTGCTGGATCGCGCGGCGGCGAAGCTGGTCTTTATGGCGTCGCAGGCGGGCGGCATGGAGATCGAGGAAGTCGCGGCGAAGGACCCGAAGGCGATCCACAAGGTGTACATCGATCCAGCGGTCGGATTTCAGCCTTATCAGGCGCGCGAACTGGCGTTTGCGCTGGGGCTGAAGCCGGCGCAGATCAATGACGCAGTGAAATTCATGACCGGGCTTTACAAGGTCTACATCGAGACGGACGCTTCCCTGCTGGAGATCAATCCTTTCATCACGACGAAGGGCGACCAGCTGTTCGCGCTGGACTGCAAGATCAACTTCGACGACAACGCGATGTTCCGGCACAAGGATCTGAAGGAGCTGCGCGACGTGGCGGAAGAGGATCCGCTGGAAGTGGAGGCGTCGAAGTACGCGCTGAACTACATCAAGCTGGACGGCAACATCGCCTGCATGGTGAACGGCGCGGGGCTGGCGATGGCCACCATGGACATCATCCAGTACGCGGGCGGGATGCCGGCGAACTTTCTGGATGTGGGCGGCGGCGCAAATCAGCAGCAGATCGAGCACGCGTTCGAGATTCTGCTGTCGGACAAGAACGTGCAGGCGGTGTTCATCAACATTTTCGGCGGCATTCTGCGCGTGGACACGCTGGCGACCGGCGTGGTGGAAGCGGCGAAGAAGCTGAAGGTGACAGTGCCGGTGGTGCTGCGTCTGGAAGGAACGAATGTGGAGGAAGGACGCGAGATTCTGAAGAAATCCGGGCTGAAGTTCGTCGTGGGTGACACGATGCAGGACGCGGCGCAGAAGGTTGTGGCGGCGGCCGCTGCCAGCCGTTAGCTTTTAGCCTTTAGCCGGGAGCACGGCAAGCAATGGCGCAGGCATTTCAGGACCTGGTGGTTTGGCAGCGAGCTATGGAAATGACGGTCTCAGTTTATAAACTGACTCGATCATTTCCGCGTGATGAGATTTATGGACTGACCTCCCAGATGCGGCGCGCGGCGGTTTCTGTAGCCAGCAATATCGCGGAGGGCAGAGGCAGGATTACAGAAGGAGAGTTCCGGCAGTTCCCTGGGCTTGCGCAGGGATCCAATTGCGAGGTCCAGACTCAGATATTGGTCGCGAAACGGCTGGAAATGGGTAAACCCGAACTCCTGGACGAGGCTCAGAGCCTCAGCATCGAGGTTGGCAAAATGCTGAGTTCCCTGATTGCTTCGCTGGGAGCTAAGAGCTAGGAGCTAAGCGCTATATGGCTGTTCTGGTTGACAAAAACACACGCCTCATCGTGCAGGGCATTACCGGGCGCGAAGGCACCTTCCACGCGAAGGGCTGCGCGGAGTATGGAACGAAGGTGGTGGGCGGGGTCACTCCCGGCAAAGGCGGAACGATCCACGAGGGCTGGCCGGTCTTCGACACCGTGCACGAGGCGGTGGAGAAGACGGGCGCCAACGCGACGGTGATCTTTGTGCCGCCGCCGTTTGCCGCCGATGCGATTCTGGAAGCGAACGACGCCGGATTGCCGCTGATCATCTGCATCACCGAGGGGATTCCGGTGAACGACATGGTGAAGGTGTGGAGTGTGCTGAAGCAGTCGAAGTCGCGGCTGATCGGGCCGAACTGCCCGGGGGTGATTTCGCCGGGCAAGGCGAAGGTCGGCATCATGCCGGGGCGGATTCACAAGGAAGGCCCGATCGGGATCGTGTCGCGCTCGGGGACCCTGACATATGAGGCGGTCTTTCAACTGACGCAGCGCGGTATTGGGCAGTCCACGGCCATCGGCATCGGCGGCGATCCGATTATCGGGACGACGCACGTGGATGCGCTGAAGCTGCTGAACGAGGATGCGGAGACGGAAGCCATCATCCTGATCGGCGAGATTGGCGGAACGGCGGAAGAAGCCGCGGCGGCTTACGTGAAGGCACACGTGAAGAAGCCGGTGGTGGGCTTCATTGCCGGGCAGACGGCGCCTCCGGGGCGGCGGATGGGCCACGCGGGCGCGATCATCTCCGGCGGCCAGGGCACGGCGGCGGAGAAGATGAAGGCGCTCAAGGCGGCCGGCATTCACGTGGTGGAAACGCCGGCGGCGATTGGCGAAACGATGGCAAAGGTGATTGGGAAGGCGTAGAGGCAGCTCTTAGCTATCAGCTATCAGCTGGGTTCGCCGCAGGTTGCGATTGCTGCCGGGCCACAACAGAATTTCAAACCAGCCTCCGATGAGGCTAAAAGCTAACAGCCAGAGGCTAAAAGAACTATGACGCAGCGCACATTCAGCATTATCAAGCCGGACGCTTTTCGTAAGGGTCATGCCGGGGCCATTCTGACGGAAATCGAGAAGGCCGGGTTCAGAATCGTCGCCATTAAGCGAGTCTCTATTTCGAAGGCGCAGGCTGAGGGTTTTTATCACGTACACCGGGAGCGGCCGTTCTTCGCGTCGCTGACGCACTTTATGACGTCGGGCCCGATCTTCGCCATGGTGCTCGAGAAAGACAACGCGATCGCCGATCTGCGCAAGCTGATGGGCGCGACCAATCCAGCGCACGCCGAAGAGGGGACGATCCGGAAGAAGTACGCGGGCTCGATCGAAGAGAACGCGATCCACGGCTCGGACGCCGAAGACACCGCGAAATTCGAGATTGGCTACTTCTTCGCCGGGTACGAGTTGGCGTAGAGGGGCGGCAGCGGGCGTATCAGTTGCTGACCTTCATCACCTCGCGCGCCAGCGATTCGCGGTGCGTCTGGATCATGCCTTCCGCTTTGCCGAGAAGGGTCCAGTAGACGGCGAAACTGACGGCGGCGAGCAGGAGCAGAATGGGCGTCGCCAGCCAGCGATGTCCGTAGAATGCGAAGGGCGCGACGACCAGCGCGCCGATGCCGATAATCGCAAACTGGCTGAACATGCTGATCAACCCATTGCCCATGGCGCCGCGCTCGCGGCGCATGCGGGTCAGGTTCATGCGATAGGGCAGGAGAATCGACAGCGCGTTTCCGGCGGCGAAATTCGCCGGCAGAGCGAAGAGGAACCAGGCCAGGGTGGCGGCGGCAATGCTGGGCGCGGGCAGTCCGAAGCGGAAGACGATGATGCCGCCGATCAGCACTGCCTCCAGCAGGGCCAGCGCGCCATGGAAGAGGTTCTTGGCCAGCAGCACGGAGCGCATCGGAGTGGGCGACAGGAAGTAAAACTGGATGCCTTCGCCCTCGCTGCCAAGGTTGTTCGAGATGAGGCGCGTGAGCCCGAGGAATGCCCAGACGATGGCAACCGGGAAGGCGTACTGCATGCGAATCGCGGAAAGCCTGCCAAAGCGGTAGGTGCTGCTGAAAATGAAGACCATCACAAGCGGCGCGGCGAGATTGTAGAGCAGAGGGCCGCTGCGCAGCAGGTAGCGCAGGTCCTTCTCGAAGACCGCGGCGATGGGCCCGGGGTAGTCGAAGAGCGGACGGCTCCGGGTGCGCGCTTTGCCCGGGGCAGCGCGGCGCGGCGCCTCGCTGAGATTTTCGCCGAGGCTCTCCGAGCGCAGGCGAATGCCGAGCAGGAAAGCGACCACGACCGTGTAAAGGGCGAGCCAACCGAGCGCGCCGACTCGCGCGGTGTCGCTCTCGGTGGTGAGTATGGCGTCTGCCGCGAGGCCCGGAGGCAGGGCCTTTTGCAGGCTGTAGGCACTTGAACCCACCAGGCTGACGGTCTGGCGGTGGAGGCCGAAGGGCAGGCTGCGGCGGTTATGCCGCAAGGCAGGGTTGAGCAACTGGAGGGACAGAACCAGGAACAAAAAGACGCCGGTGACGATTTCGCGCGAGCGCCGCTGCGACATCCAGCGCTCCACCCAGGCGAGGATGGTGCGCGACAGCAGCAGATTGAAGAACGCGAAAATCGCGAGGGTTACGGCGGCCCAGGGGAGCAGTTCAGGGCGCGCGATCCCGATGCCCACGCCGATGGCGATGGTCCATAAGACGCCGATGACGGTGGAGGGCGCGAGAAAGCCGTAGAAAAGGTACAAGAGCACCCACGAACCGAAACTGACCGGGAAGCGCAGCAGGTGGGTCATTTCCGGATTCTGCCCGGCCAGCGCGGGCGCCATGGCGGAGAAGAACTGCCAGACGAAGCAGAGGATCCACAGCAGCAGAACGACGCCGCGGGGATGGCCCTGCACGAGCATTGCATAGGCGCCAATGCCGAGGCCGACGGATGGACCGAAGGCGATGAGCGCGGTGAAGAAGATCGAGAGGAGGTTGGCGCCCAGCTCGGCGCCGCCGCGCGCCGAACGCAGCGAGTTGAAGAAGATGCGGCTGCGCATCCACGCCAGCGCCGCATACTGCCTGCGCGCAAGACGCGAAGTGATGCCGCCCTCTACGACAGCCATGAAAGCTCCTGCAGCGCCTCGTCGGCGCTCTCGCCCTGGGAGCCGCTGACGATGCGCAGGAAAATCTCCTCGAGGGTGAGCTTTTCATCGGCTTCCGGACCGGTGAGGCTGGCGGCGACGCCGCGGCGCAGCTCGTCCAGCGAGCCATTGGCGACCAGGCGGCCCTGGTGAATGATGGCGACGTGGCTGCAGAGGCGCTCGACGATTTCCAGCACATGCGAGGTGAGGAAGATGGTCGCGCCGCGCTCGATCATGCGCTGCAGCATGGCTTTCAGGGTTCCGGCGGCCACGGCGTCCACGCCTTCGAAGGGCTCGTCGAGAAAGAGCACTTTCGGGCCGTGGATGACGGCGGCGGCAAGCGCGAGCTTCTTCTGCATGCCGTGGGAAAAATCCGTGACCAGCTTCTTCGGCTCGTTCGCCAGGTTCATGAAGTCGAGCAGCTCGTCGGTGCGCTGGTTGGCGGTGTCGCGGTCGAGGCCGTACATGCGGGCGACGAAGCGCAGGTATTCCGACGCGGTGAGGCGGCCGAAGAGCGCGAGGCCTTCGGGGACCACGCCGATCTGGCGCTTGGCCTCGAGCGCATGGGTGGCGAAATCCATGCCGAGGATTTCGATGGCGCCGGAGGTGGGCGCGAGCAGGCCGGTGAGCATTTTGATGGTGGTCGATTTGCCAGCGCCGTTGGGGCCGAGGAAGCCGAAAAACTGGCCGGGCGCTACGCTGAGCGTGACGTTGTCGACAGCTGTGAACTGGCCGAAGCGCCGGGTGAGAGCGTGAGTAGCGATCGCTGGGGCGGTCATTTTGAGCCAAGGATAGCACCGCGCGGAGAAACCTTCGCGGCAAAACGGCTCAAATCGGCCGGATGCTCTGCTATGCTGGGAAACCGTTCGGGAGGATCGATGAAAACATACGGCTTTCTGCTGACGGCTTTGGCATTGGTGGCCTCCGCGCCGGCCCGAGCGCAGGCTCCTGCTGCGGAGGGCGCGCCGGTGAATGCACGGCCCATTGTGCTCCACGCCGCGCGGCTCTTCGACGTGGAGACGGGCAGGATCGTCACGCCCGGCGAAGTGCTGGTGGAGGGCGACCGGATCGGCGCGGCGGGAAGCTCCGTCGAGCATCCCCCGGGCGCGCGGGTGATCGACCTCGGCGATACGACGCTGATGCCGGGGCTGATCGACGCGCACGTGCACCTGTTTCTGCATCCGGGCACAGCCGAAGACCTGCAGACGGTGGAGGAGTCCGTGCCGGAGCGGACCATCCAGGCGACGCTGTCGGCGAAGGCCGACCTGATGGCGGGCTTTACCTCAGAGCGCGACATGGGCACGGAGGGCGCTGGTCCGGCGGATACGGCCGTGAAGCGCGCCATCGACGAGGGGCTGATTCCGGGGCCGCGGCTGCGCATCAGCGGCATGGCCATTTCGATTCTGGGAGGCCACGAGGATGCGATCGGGTTCAATCCCGCGCAGCATGTGCTGGGCAACGCGGACTACGCCAACGACGCGGAACAGATCGTGGAGACGATCCGCGAGCAGCACAAGGAAGGCTCGACGTTTGTGAAGGTGTACGAGACGGGACGCGACGAGATGGTGCCGGCGGGCTCGGCGCCGTGCCTGGGGGATCCGGTCTGCGCGCAGAATCATCTCGGCCCGCAGCAGGGCGACCCGGAGTTCTGGGAGTTTCACACGCCGTATCAGTACACAGAGGATCAGCTGAAGGCGGCGGTAACGGAATCGGCGCGGCTGGATACGAATGTGGGGGTGCACGACCAGGGCGAGCCGGCGGCGCTGTTTGCGGCGGAGGCGGGAGTGGCATCGATCGACCACGCGACCCAGCTGAGCGACGAGACCATGGCGCTGATGAAGGAGAAGCACATTCCGGCGGTGCCGACGTTCACGATCTTCGAATACTTCGCGGACCATGCGCCCACGCCGCAGGCCGCGGCGCGCGAGCACGCCATGCTGGACTACAAGATTCACGAATTCAAGCGGCAGGTGGCGGCGGGGATTCCATTTGCTGTGGGCTCGGATGTGGGGCCGTTTCCGCACGGAACGCAGGCGCGGGAGTTCGAGCTGATGGTGAAGTACGGCATGACGCCGGTGGAGGTGCTGCAGGCCGATTATCTGAACGGGGCAAGGATTCTGACCTGGCAGAATGAGGTGGGCCAGCTCAAACCGGGGTATTACGCGGATATTATTGCGGTGCCGGGGAATCCGCTGGAGGATATTACGGCGGTGGAGCATGTGCAGTTTGTGATGAAGGGCGGAGTGGTGTACAGAAGTCAGTGATCAGTAATCAGCGATCAGAGGAACACGCGCGATCGTGCGAGCTTACTCGATGACTGCGAGGACGTCGCCTGAGGCGACGGTGTCGCCGGGTGCGACGCGAAGGTCGGCGACGCGGCCTTCTTTGGGGGATTTCAGCTCGTTCTGCATCTTCATGGCTTCGATGACGACCACGCCCTGGTGGGCGGCGACGGCGTGGCCTTTCTCCACGAGCACGCGGACCACGCGCCCCGGCATGGAGGCCTTGATGACGGCGGGGCCTTCAGCGCCCGCATGACGGCGGCGGAAACGCAGCGAGCGGGGATCTTCGACGGAGTAGGGGATGCGATGCGGTCCGAGGTGCAGCGCGGGATCGGCGGAGACCGCGTCGAGCACCGCGCGGTACGAGCGGCCGGCGAGCAGCAGCGAGAGGACGCCGGGGCGCAGCAGGCGCGCGTCGGCCTCGACCGTTTCGCCGTCGATGAGCACCCGCCAGAGGCCCGGCGCTTCGGCGGCTTCGATGGCGACTTCGCGCGTCTCTCCGTCGATTTCGATTTCCAGCTTCATGCGCGCGGCTCGCCTCCTGTGGCCTCGCGGCGGGCTGCGGATTTCCATGCGCTGGCGGGAGGCGGGGATGCGGAGGAAGCGGCGGCGGGCTTGATTGCCTCGAAAACGGCGGCCGCGATGGCGGCGATGTTGTCCGGCGGTTCGGAGGAAGGATCGAGCGGCGCGGGCTGAGCCAGCAGACGGTCGAGATAGCCGGTATCGATGCGGGCGGCGCGGAAATCGGGATCGCGAAGGAGACGGCGGAAGAGCCCGAGGTTCGACCGGATGCCGCCGATGACGTACTCGTCGAGCGCGCGGAGCAGGCGGGCAACGGCCAGGTCGCGGGTGGGAGCCCAGGCGATCAGCTTCGAGAGCATGGGATCGTAGTCCATGGGAACGGCCCAGCCCTCGTAGATGCCGCAGTCTTCGCGGATGCCGGGACCGCCGGGCTGGAGCAGGCGTGTGATGAGGCCGGGCGAAGGCATGAAGCCGTTGTCGGGATCTTCAGCGTAGACGCGGCACTCCATGGCGTGGCCGCGCAGGTGAATGTCACCCTGCGTGAAGGGCAGCGGCTCGCCCTGGGCGATGCGAATCTGCAGATGAACCAGATCGAGGCCGGTGACCTGCTCGGTGACGGGGTGCTCGACCTGGAGGCGGGTGTTCACTTCGAGGAAGTAGAAATTCTGGTTCTCGTCGACGAGGAACTCGACGGTGCCGGCGTTGGTGTAGCCGGCGGTGAGCGCGAGGCGCACGGCAGTTTCGCCCATGCGGCGACGGAGGTCCTCGCTGATCACGGCTGAAGGCGCTTCCTCGATGACCTTCTGGTGGCGGCGCTGGACAGAGCACTCGCGCTCGCCGAGGGAGACGCAGTGGCCGTGCTCGTCGGCGAGGATCTGAATTTCGATGTGGCGGGGGCGCTCGATCAGCTTCTCGAGGTAGACTTCGCCGGAACCGAAGGCGCGCTCGGCCTCGCTGCGCGCGGCATCGAAAGCTGAAGGAAGGTCTTCGGCGCGGGAGATGGCGCGCATGCCCTTGCCGCCGCCGCCGGCCGCGGCCTTGAGCATGACCGGATAGCCGATGGATGCCGCCACCGAGCGCGCTTCGTCGATGGAGGCGAGGCCGTGGACGGATCCGGGAGTGCGCGGCATGCCGGCGCGGTCGGCTGCCTGGCGGGCGAGCGTCTTGGAGCCGAGCGCGCGCATGGCCGAGGACGGCGGTCCGATGAATTTGATTCCGGCCTGCTCGCAGGCCTGGGCGAAGCCGGGGTTTTCCGAGAGGAATCCATAGCCGGGATGGATGGCGTCGGCGCCGGAGCGGCGCGCGATGTCGAGGATCAGGTCTCCGCGCAGGTAAGACTCGGTGGCCGGCGCTGGGCCGAGGCGGTACGCTTCATCGGACTCGAGGACATGCAGGGCGGCGCGATCCGCATCGGAATAGACGGTGACGGCAGCGATGCCAAGCTCGCGGCAGGCGCGAAGGATACGAAGGGCGATCTCGCCCCGGTTGGCGATGAGGATGCGGCGCACAGGATACAGGGTACAGGGGACAGGGGACTCGCCGTCCAGGCGGACGCGCTTCGCGCAAATCATCCTGCGGGCTGCGGGTTGCGACGGAGGAGCTTGAAAAGCGAAGGCCCTCGCGCTGGGCGAGGGCCTCGGGTTCTGGTCAGAAGCCGGCTTACTGCATCACCACGCCGTTGACCTTGGAGTTGGCTTTCTCCTCGTTGGCCTTGCGGGTGCCGAGGGCCTTCTCGCGCCACTGATCGGCCTGGGCGAGATCGGCCTTGCGGGCAGCGTCGTCGCCGCAGTCGACGTCCGCCTTGCGGCGGTACATGAGGTTCAGATAGACCATCGCTTCATCGTCGCTGGGCCGGATATCGACAGCCTTCTGCAGATAATCCAGGCCTTCGGTGACGAGCGGGGTGTTCTGGTCCTTGATTTCGGAACAGACCTTTTTGGGCATCTTGGGATTGCCCTGGCTGTCGTCCTGCATCCCGGCGCCCTGCAGCGACTTCACGGCGTTGGCGTAAGCCTGGGTCCAGTCGATGACACCGATGGTATAGGCGGCATCGGCATCCTTGGGATCCACCTGCAGGACCTTGAGCTGCCACTGCTTCGCCGCGTCCCAGTTCTTGAGGTCGTAATACATGGTGGCGATCTGCTTGAGGGCGGTGCTGTCGGTGGGATCGGCGGCAAGGACCTTCTGGAACTGATCGATGGCCATCTGAGCGTTCTTCTGGTTATCCGGAGAATCCAGGCCGGGAACGACCTCCTGGGCATAGGCGGTAGCCAGATAGGTGCGGGTCATGGGGTAGGTGGGGTCGAGATTGACAGCCCTCTGGAAGTGGTCGATGGCCTCTTCGTACCTGGCTTCCTTGTAGGCCTCTACTCCTTTATTGAGCTGATCGCGGGCTTCCAGGCGCTTGCAACCGGTAGCGGAAACCACCAGCAGAATGGTGGCGGCGGCCATCACCGGCAAACGTACGATTCGATTCATGCTGTCTGTCTTCTCCTTCAGCTCGCCAGGAGCCTCAAAACTGGGCGGAAAACGTGGGTATCAAAACGATTGTAATGTGTCCACAGTATTCGGCAAGGGTACCGGAGTGCGGGGAGCGCTCCGGGGACCCTGCGCAAACGCCGCGGAGTTACTCGCCCGCTGCAATCTTGGGCGTGATCAGGCCGATGTGGTCGACACCCACCTCGTGGCCGATGTCGATGACGTGGGCGACTTCCTGGAAGTCCAGATTGGGATCGCCTTTGACAAACATCACCTTCTCGGCACGGATGGAGTAGATCTTATTCAGCTGATCTTCCAGATCGCTGGCGGCAACGTTGGTCTGGTTGATCATGTAGCTGGGCATGCCGTTCGGGCCGCCGGCAATCGACACGACGATGGTCTGATCGTTGGGCTGCTGCTCCTGGTGCTTGGGAGGCTGAGGCACGAGGGCGTCCAGGCCCTTGGGCGTCACCGGCACGATGACCATGAAGATGATCAGCAGCACCAGCAGTACATCGATGAGAGGCGTTACGTTGGGTTCAGCGCTCAGGGCGCCGGCTCCGCCTACGCTCATTGCCATAAGTCAGTTCCTCGTTTCCTCAACCGCGTTCCGGGCTATTGGCCGCCGGGAATCGCGGGGCCATTGGGCTCAGTGTTTTCGGTCAGCATGCCGATTTCCTCAACGCCGGCGGTCCGCACCGCGTCGATCGCATCCATGACCGTGCCATAGTGGGCGCGGGCATCTGCGCGGAAATAGACCATCTTGTCCGTCTTGTTCTCGAGATCGTCCTTGACCTGAGTGCCGAGCGCGGCAACGGTGGTCTGGTCCTGGCCGAGATAGACCCGGCTGTCGCGGGTGATAGCGACAACGACGGCATCGGACTTGTTGGCATCGTCCATGGCGGTCGCGGTGGTGGTGTTGGCCAGGTCGACGTTCACCTTGTTGTTGAGCATGGGCGTGATGACCATGAAAATGATCAGCAGCACCAGCATGACGTCCACCATGGGGGTGACGTTGATATTGGCGTTGACCTTGGCGCCTTCGTTGCGTTTTGCCAGTGCCATTCTTGATTAACTCCCGTCGATCGTAATCTCTGGTGGGGCCGGGGGCTCAGGAGGCGGGAGCCCGGCTGGAGGCCGAACTCCCGATCAGGAGATTCCCGCTTACCGGCGCTCGTCGCGCTCGCGATGGCGCGGCGAGGCGCAGATGCCCGCTGCTACCGCCGATTACTCTGCTTGATGAAGTAATCGATCAGTTCGCTGGAGGAGTTGTCCATCTCGACATCGAAGGCCTCCACGCGGTTGGTGAAGTAATTGAAGAGCCACACCGCCGGGATGGCCACAAAGAGGCCGAAGGCGGTGGTGACAAGGGCTTCGGAAATGCCGCTGGCAACCGCGCCGATACCGGGGGTCTTCTGGGTGGCGATTTCCTGGAAGGCCTTGAGGATGCCGGCGACGGTTCCGAACAGTCCGACGAAAGGAGCGGTGGAACCGATGGTGGCCAGGCTGCCGAGGCCTCTTTTCAGCTTGGCGTGCACGATGGCCTCGGCCCGCTCGAGGGCGCGCTTGGAGGACTCAATCTGCTCCACGCTGACGGTGCCGCCTCCGCCGTAGTTGCGGAACTCCTGCAGGCCGGCGGTGACCACTTCGGCGAGGTGGGATTTCTTGTTGCGGTCGGCGACCTTCACGGCCTCGTCCAGCTTGCCTTCCTTGAGCGCACCGGCGACGCGCGGGGCGAACTCGCGGGATTGCTTGCGGGCGGCGTTGAAATAGAGCCAGCGGTCGATCATCACAGCCAGGGACCAGATGGACATGACCAGCAGGACGAACACGACAAAGCGGGCCAGCCAGCCCATGTTGTGCCACAGGTCGATAGGGCTGAATCCGACCGTCGGGGCTTCCTGAAAGAGCCCGAGGGACGCCGGATTAGCAAGCAATTGGGTGAAATGAGCGAGAATCACTTGAATCTTTCCTCCTGAGGAGTTGCTGCGGTAAAGGCCGAGAAGCGCTGACGGATTACCTCACCGTGAAAATCGAGCGGGAGGCCGGATAAAGCGTTGACGAAATCGCCCCGGGCCGGAAAATCCGGGCGGGGCGACTGGGTTCATCCACCGAGATTGAAGACCACGTTCACCTGAGTTTCCACTTCCACGGGGTCGCCATTGAGCAGGTAGGGCTTGTAGCGCCAGGTACGCACTGCGTCCAGAGCGGCAGCCTGCAACATGGGCGGACCGCTGATGACGTGCAGACCTTCGATGGTTCCCTCTTTGGAAATCGTTGCCTGCAGGACCACGGTGCCCTGAATGCGGGCGGCCTTGGCGATGGCCGGATACTCCGGCATTTCGCCGCCAATGCGCATGCCGGTCATCACGCCCGAGGACACGGCAATCTTTCTGGGCGGAGCGGCTTCCACCTTGGGAGCCGGGCCGGTGCCGAGGCTGCCCAGCACGCCGCCGAGCACGCCCCCGGCGGATCCGTCACCCATGCCGCCGATGACGCCCGCGCCCGCGGACGGAGGAGCCGACTCCTTCACCATTCTGATGGTTTTGGGGATGTGGGACGGCGCGGTGAGCTGATTGTTGAGGATCTCGGAAACCACGCGCTGCACATGCACCTCGGGAGGCGGAGGCGGCGGGGGCGGAGGCGGCGGAGGCGGCGCTACCAGCAGGGTGGCCATCATGGCTTTGGGGAGCGCTTCGGGGTAGATAAGCGGGTAGAGGATCAGAGCGGCGATGACCGAGCCATTGAGCAGGACGCCTACGAATGTGTAGTACTTGCTCTTGGTCTTGATCTGGTGCCCCGACTCGAACAGGGTATCTTCAAACATGGCCATAGGCCTACCTCGAACCTTTCATTGGCTGACACTTGCTATAGACACCGCAAGCGCCCCATTTTGTTCCCGGCTATTTCATTTGCCGCGTTCCTTCGCAGGGCGATAAAAAGCCCGGCAGGATTTCGCCTGGCTGCTTCCCCGGCCCACAGCGGTGATCGGGAGGGCGGACAGGGCCGGTTCCCGTTCTATAACACAATTCGGGGGGACGATGCAGCCGGTCCGGTCCCGAAGCGTTGCTACGCCTTGGATTGGATGCAGGTTTGGCGAGGCCGAGACGAATGTGAGCATCATACCCTGGCTTTCCGGCTGGCGGGTAGTGCGGCGCCGCGGCCACGCCCGGCGCGCCACTCCTGGTACGCCACCAGCATCGGCGCCGCCACCGCGATGGACGAATACGTACCGATGAGAATGCCGATGACCAGAGCGAACGAGAACGGGTGCAGCACCTGGCCGCCGAAGACGAACAGCGAGAGCACGGTGAGGAAAGTGAGGCCGGAGGTGAGCACGGTTCGGCTCAGGGTCTGATTGATGCTGCGGTTCACCAGATCCGGGAGCGGCTCGCGGCGGCTGAGGCGCAGGTTCTCACGGATACGGTCGAAGACGACGATGGTGTCGTTCATGGAGTAGCCGATGAGGGTGAGGATGGCGGCGATGACGGTGAGCGAGATTTCCTGATCGATCAGGCTGAAGGCGCCCACGGTAATGAGGGTGTCGTGGAAGCAGGCGACAACGGCGGCCACGCCGTAGATCAGCTCAAAACGGAACCACAGATAGATCAGCATGCCGCCCAGCGAGTACAGGGTGGCCAGTTCGGCCTGATGCTGCAACTGCTTGCCGACCTCGGCGCCGACGATCTCCACGCTGCGCACGGAAAAGCCGGAGAGATAGGCGCCCTGCTCCAGCGCCGTCAACACAGCCGGATCGACCATGCCGCTCAAATTGCCGATGGCGGGGATAATGCCGCTGTTCTCGTCGTCGCGGTAGTGCAGGATGGCGTCGGACTGGGCGGTGTAGCGGGTCTCCGCCGCCGTGGTTGCGCCCAGGTGTTCGGGATCCTGCTGCTCCAGCCAGGCGAGCAGCGACTCATGGGTGGCGTTGTCGAGGTCGATCTTGCCCTGGTTGGCGGCATTGGCCGGCGCGTAGTTCTGGTCGAGAGTGCGCACGATGGTGGCGCGGCCCTGATCGATGGCCTTCTCGTTGGTGGCGCCGCGGGAGAGGGTGATGAGCACCTCGTCGTGATCCGCCGCGCCGTAGGTGGTGATGCGAGGCTCTTTCAGGCCGGCGCGGTTGGCGGCATCGCGAATGCGGTCGACATTCGGCTTTTCGGCGAACTTGACGCGGACGACGGTGCCGCCCTCGAAGTCCACATCCAGGGGCAGATGGTGCCAGAAGAAGAGGGAAAACAGACCGGAGACGCTGAAGATGAGAGAGAAGCCGAGGAAATACCACTTCTTCCCCAGCCAGTCGATCTTTGGATTATGAAACAGTTCCACGAAAAGTCCGCCTGTTCAGATAGAAATCGGTTCGCCGTGCAGTTTGCGGCTCAGGTGAGCGTCGAAGATGACGCGGGATACGAAGACCGCCGTAAACAGATTGGCGAGCAGACCAAAGGTGAGGGTAACGGCAAAGCCCTTCACGGGACCGGTCCCGAAAATGAAGAGGATGGCCGCTGAAACGATGGTGGTGACGTGGGTGTCGAGAATGGTGGTCCACGCGTGGGCAAAGCCCTGATCGACGGCGGCGGCCGGAGACTTGCCGGCGCGCAGCTCCTCGCGGATGCGCTCGAAGATGAGGACGTTGGAGTCGACGCCCATACCGATGGTGAGGATGACGCCCGCAATTCCTGGCAGGGTGAGCACGGCCTGGCTGTATCCCATGAAGCCGAGCAGAATGACGAGGTTCAGGAAGAGGGCCAGATCCGCGTTGATGCCCGCGCCTTTGTAGTAGATGAGCATGAAGACCATGACGGCGAGCATGCCGACGATGGAAGCGACCACCCCCTGGTGGATAGAATCCGCGCCCAGCGAGGGCCCGACCGTGCTCTCCTGCAGGTAGTGGAGCGTGGCGGGCAGGGCGCCGGTACGCAGCAGCATGGAGAGGTCGGTGGCCTGCTGCTCGGTCATATTGCCGCCGGAGATGTTGCCCTGGTCGTGGATCTCGCCCTTAATGGTGGCGACTTCGTAGATGCGGTTATCGAGAACGATCGACATATCCTTGCCGATGTTCTGCGAAGTGAACGACGCGAACTTGTCGCCGGCCGTGTTGGTCAGGTAGAAGTCGACCTCCGGCTCGTTGGTGTTTGGATTGTGGCCGGGCTCCGCGTCGCGGATGTCGGTGCCGCCCCAGACCGGGATCTTCGTCAGCTCGTACCAGTCGGTGCCGCCGCCGGGGCAGCCGCCGGGCGTGCACTGGAGCAGTTCAGCATCGGGAGGGACGACGTTGCCGATGGCCTGCAGGGCGGTTTGCTTGTCCGGCCAGGGACCGCCGAGAACAGCATGCGTCTCAAGGCGCGCGGTGGACTGGATCACGCTCTCCACGCGGCCGAGGTCGTCGACGCCGGGAAGCTCCACGAGAATCTGGTAGCTGCCCAGCTGGTACGGCTCGATCACCGGCTCGGTGACGCCGAGGCCGTTGATGCGGGTCTGGATGACATCAATGGAGCGGTCGAGGGCGCGTTGCTTCAGCTCCGTCTCGACGGTGGGCTTCATGGTCAGCATCCAGCTGTTGTTCGGCCCGGCGGTGATGTCGTACTGGGAGCCGAAGCGCGAGTTGAGCAGGCCGCTGACATCGGAGGAGTGGTCGGCGGGGACGCCGGAGACCTGGATGAAGTCGGCCCGATTCGCGTCCGGTTTGGTGACGGTGGTGCCGGTGACGCCGTCCTGGGCCAGATCGCTCTGGATGGCGGCCGCATCGCTGTCCGTCTGCGCACCGACGGCGTCGTTCACGTCCACCTGCAGGATCAGGTGCATGCCGCCCTTGAGGTCCAGCCCGAGGTGAATGCGATTCAGCAGCGACTGCTTGAAAGCCGCACCGGAAAAGCCGCCGGGAATGCCGATGATGCCGAAAATAAAGAAAACGAGGATCGCAACGATCAGGATGGTTTTTGTCTTCAGATTCTTCTGCATGAGGAACTCTATTTTGCCTCGTCCTGGGTTACCGAAGCGATAGCGGTCTTGGCCACTTCGATGCGGAGATTGTCCGGGGGAACGCGAAGCTGCAGAGCGTCATCCTTAATGGAGAGGATGACGCCGCGGATGCCGCCGGAGGTGGTGACGCGGTCGCCGGGCTTGAGGCTGCCGAGCATCTGCTGCCATTTTTGCTGGCGCTTCTGCTGCGGCCGGATCATCAAAAGGTAGAGGACGGCGAGCAGTCCGATGGGAAGGATGAAGGTTCCCAGTCCTGCGGGCAGGCCCATGGGTGAAGCTAAGGCAAGGATGGATGTCAACGCGCGGTCCTTCTGGCCGGAACGGCAGGCAACCCGTCGCCGGCGCCAAACTTAAATCGATTTCCATGGAAGGCCCCGGCGGCGCGTAGCTGCAAGCGTCACGATTGCGCCCGGAACCTGAAAACCTGGAAACGGCTCCCCGCCGTTATGCACACTGCCAGGACTCGCAGGGAAACCTGATTTATAGAATCGCGTACAGGCGGGGGAGTGTCAAGAAAAAGGCAGCGGCCCGGGAAACGCAGAGGAGCGTGGCGCGAGGCGGAGCGGCCGGAATTTGTCCCCTTCTTTCCACATCGTCGTCTCCGGGCGCGGCCTAAACTGGAGCCTTCGCAGACAATGAGGGAGCGACCATGGCGACGGTGAATCCGGGACGGATCGAAGTGATTACCGGACCGATGTTTTCAGGAAAATCGGAGGAACTGATCCGGCGGCTGAAGCGGGCGCAGATCGCCAAACGGCGCGTTACCTGCTTCAAGCCGGATCTGGACGTGCGCTATCACCGCACCGCCATCGCCTCGCACAGCGCGCAGACGCTCGAAGCCCTGCCTGTCTCCAACATGGAAGAGCTGAAGCAGGTACTGATGCCCATGGTTGAGGCGGTGGAAGTGGTGGGCATCGACGAGGCGCAGTTTTTCGATCCCTCCCTGGTGAGCCTGTCGAACGAGCTGGTGCACCTGGGCAAGCGGGTGATTATCGCCGGGCTGGACACGACCTTTACCGGCGAGCCGTTTCCACCCCTGCCGGAACTGCTGGCTATCGCCGACGAAGTCGTGAAGCTGTCCGCGGTGTGCATGCAGTGCGGCGCGCCGGCGGTGCATACGCAGCGGCTGGGCAGCAATCAGTCGCTGGTACTGGTGGGCGCTGCGGGAGTGTATGAGGCGCGCTGCCGAGCCTGCTTCCGGCCGTGGGCGGACGAGCATGGCTCCGAGCAGATGGAGTTGCCGGTGAGCGCGGGCGAGCGCACCTGACTCAGGGCTGCACGGAGGCAGTGGCTCCGGTCGGAGCCGCCGGGGCGGCCATCTTCCGTATCAGGATCACCATATTCCAGATGACCTCGTCGTTGGCGCGCTGGCCCTCGGGGGGCATCTGCCCTTTGCCGTTCTTAATGATGTAGAACAGCTCGCCGTCGCTGTAGTGGGCGAGCGAGGCGGGATCGCGATAATCGCGGACGGTCAGCTTCTGCTCGGCGGCGACGTCGCCCTTGCCGTTGCCGTTGTCGCCATGACACATGGCGCAATCCCAGCCGTACATCTTTTTCGCGCGCGCCTGCAATTCCGCGGTCGGCTTGACCGGATTGGTCATGGTCACGTACTCCGGGGGGATGGTGTACGCCGGGGCGGCAGGCGGATTCGCCTGGGTGGACGGGGCCTGCTGAAAGAACACCGGCGCGCCAAGGAAGAAAAGCACCGGGACGATCAGAAAAGGCTTCAACATGGCAGCCTCCTGAACCTGCGGACAAAGCCCCGGCACTGCTGCTGCTGACGCGCTGGGGCGTCATCCCGGCTATACTCTACGCCCGGCTGCCTGCGATGGAACAGGATTATTCAGGACGGCGCGGTATCCACGGTAACGGCTGCGCGCGGGCCACGCGGGATCTCCGCCACAGCGGAAAGCAGTGGCGGCGAGCCCTGGCGCGAGCGGGGCGGAGCGCGAAAGAGGACGCGAGCGGGATAACAAACTTTGCTATTTTCTGTTATTGTGGCATCCAAGGAGTGGCGGCCATGAACGTGTCCCTGACCCCGGAACTGGAAAAATTCGTACAGGACAAAGTGGAGAGCGGGCGGTACACATCGGCCAGTGAGGTGGTGCGCGAGGCGCTGCGGCTGATGGAGAAACGCGACGTGCGGCTGGCGGAGCGCGAGGAAGCGCTGAAGGCGTTTCACGCGGAGCTGGACCGGCGGATTGCTGAAGCGGATGCGGGTGGATGGATCGATGGCGAAGAGGCCTTTGCCCGCTTGCGGGCGCATGCCCAGGAGCGGCGCAGGAAGTCGGCGTGAGTCGGGAATTCCGGATCCCGCGTTGCTCTTCCCCGCTCGTTCAGCGCGCTGACATCGTTACCAATTGCGGCATTTCGATTGAAGAACTGGCCAGGACCGCTGCGCGACACGTTAACCTGCGGAGGCGGGTAAGTCTCGATGGGACACTTTCGCCTTTCCAACTCAGCCAACCGCGACATCGAAGAAATCTGGGAATATATTGCGGCAGACAATCCGGACGCAGCCGATCGATGGATCGCGCGCTTTCATGAGACCTTTCGCTGGCTTGCCAGGTACCCGGGTGCAGGACACAAGAGAAGCGACGCCGGGACAAGGCCGGTGCTCTTCTGGGTCGAAGGAAGATATGAAATCATCTACCGCGTGCTGAGTGGGTATATCGAGATCGATGCCGTATTGCATGGCAGCCGCGACATCCCCGCCGTTCTGCGCGAGCGCGAACCCGACGAGTAGCGCCGCTACAATCAGCAAAGTGTCTCTCCTGTTTCAAATCCACCAGACGCGCGGCCCTGCGCGCCGTGCCACGCTGACGCTGCCGCATGGAGACGTGGAGACGCCGGCCTTTATGCCGGTGGGCACGCAGGGGACGGTGAAAGCTGTCCCGCAGCACCTGCTGGAGGAGCTGGACGTCCGCATTCTGCTGGGCAATACCTACCATTTGTATCTGCGGCCGGGGCACGAGGCGATCCGGCGGATGGGCGGCCTGCACCGGTTCATGAGCTGGGAGCGGCCGATCCTGACCGATTCGGGCGGCTTCCAGGTCTTTAGCCTGAGCGAGCTGCGCAAGGTCACGGACGAGGGCGTCTCGTTCCGTTCGCATATCGACGGGTCGTCCCATTTCTTCTCGCCGGAGCATTCGATGGACGTGCAGATCGCGCTGGGCGCGGATATTGCTATGGCGTTCGATGAGTGCACGGAATATCCGGCGGATTTCGCAAGAGCAAGGAACTCGCTGGACGTGACGCTGCGGTGGGCGAAGCGCAGCCGCGAGCATTTTGAGAAACATAAGCATGAGCGGCCGTGGGATGACGGCCAGCGATCAGCGATCAGCGTTCAGCGTACAGAACAGCGCCTGGACGGCCAGGCCCCGAGCCTGTTTGGCATTGTGCAGGGAGGGATGTTTCCGGAGCTGCGGCGGGAGTGTGCGGAGCGGCTGGTGGAGATGGATTTTCCCGGCTACGCCATCGGGGGCCTCAGCGTGGGCGAGCCGCGCGAGCTGACGCGGGAGATGATCGCGACAACGCTGCCGCTGCTGCCCGCCGACAAGCCGCGCTACGTGATGGGCGTCGGCTATCCCGACGAGATTGCCGAGTACGCGCGCATGGGCGTGGACATGATGGATTGCGTGCTGCCCACGCGCGCCGCGCGCCACGGGCTGCTGTTCACGTCGGAGGGGCGCCTGAACATCAAGAACCGGCAGTACGCCGAGGACCAGAACCCTCCCGACCCGGCCTGCCCTTGCCTCGTCTGCCGGCGCTACAGCCGCGCGTATTTGCGGCATCTGATGGCCGCGCAGGAACCGCTGGCCGCGGTGCTGAACACGCTGCACAACCTGAGCTTCTATCTGGAGACGATGCGGAAGGTGCGGGAGGAGATCGCGGGGACATGAGAAGTTTGCGGACTGCCGATGACAGCGGCCGGATCAGCACGGACTTGTGCTGCAGCATCGCTGTTCCAGAGAAACCGCGGAGCCGTTGAGCGCAAAACAGGATGATGGATGCCGAAACGATGCTACTCTTCGGTTACTGTGGACGAGCCCCCGGATCTCCATTCCCGGAAGTCAGCGATGCTTCGCGCCTGCTTTCTGGTTAGTGCTCGAATCAATGGACAGGCAAAGAAATTCATGGCCCTGCCGTTGCTGGTCAGGGTGCTGAGTGTCGCTGCGCTGCTATTGCCGCTGGGAGTCCTGCACCAGCTGGGCCTTCTGCCAACGCTGCACCCGGGGCCCGGTCCGCATACTCACGGGTAGAGTCCGCCAATCTGGGTGGGTTTGTTGGCAAATTGAAGTCTTACCGCATGAAGCGCTTCAGCCCCGCGCGTTCCGCGTGTTCCGCAATCGCGGCGTTGATTTGCAGAGCCAGCGCGAGCGCCGCCCGGCCATCTTCGCCGGAGACGCGCGGTTTGGAGCGGTTCCGCACGCACTCCAGAAACGATTCGATCTCCAGGCGCAGCGGCTCGCCGGGCTCGACTTTCGGTTTCTCGATGTTCAGGCCGGGGAATCCCGCCGGCCCACTCAAGCCAACATCAGGCTTGAATGAGGCGCCCGGATCCATTTGCGCGGCCTTTGACACGTCGATCACCAGCAGGTCCTGGCGGGCATAGTCGATCGACACATACTGGTGCGGCTGGAAGAAGCGGAGCTTGCGGACGCGCTCGGTGCTGACGCGGCTGGCGGTGAAGTTCGCCACGCAGCCGGACTCGAATTCGATGCGGACGTTCGCGATGTCGACGCGCGGCGAGAGGATGGGCAGCCCGACGGCGTGCATCGAGCGCACCGGCGAGCGGACCAGGCTGAGCACGATGTCCAGATCGTGCACCATCAGGTCCAGCACCACGTCGACGTCGAGCGAGCGCGGGCTGAAGACGCTGAGACGATGCGCCTCAAAGAACATGGGGTGGTTCAGGAGCGGCTCAGTCGCGGTGACGGCGGGGTTGAAGCGCTCGAGATGGCCGGTTTGCAGGACGCGGTCATGCTGTGCAGCCAGGTCCACGAGCTGCGAGGCTTCCTCCACGCTGGCGGCGATGGGCTTTTCAATCAGCAGATCGAGGCCCGCGCCCAGCAGCGCTGAGGCGACGGCAAAGTGCGCGGAGGTTGGCGTGCAGACGGAAGCAGCGTCGAGCGCGATGCGGCCTGCGGCGCGCTCCGCCAGGCACTCCTGCACGGACGCAAAGACAGAAACGCCCCACTCCGCGGCAGCCGACGCGGAGCGCGCTGGATCCGGCTCGACGATCGCGGCCAGGCGCACCGGATCGCCGTCGCGCTCCAGGGCGCGGATGACGCGCAGATGGTTGCGCCCGAAGACGCCTGCGCCGCAGACCAGATATCCGTGTTGAGGCGAACCGTCCGCGGGCACTTACGCCGGCTTTCCTTCCACGGCGCGCAGGCAGCGCGTGTAGAGCTCGAGCAGCTGCGTCACCTGATCCTCGGGCTTCGCTCCGCCGGCGGGGTTGAACCCCGTGGAGGGGGCGCTGGCGCGGCCGATGCCGGCGCTGGCGGCGACAAACTTCAGCAAGTCGAGCGCGATGTCCTCATTGCGGCGTGCGCCGTTGCCTGAGGGGGAAACCTGATCCATTGAAAACACCTCTCAGGCCGATGCTATCAAAGCGCGGCGCAGGCGGAACGGGCCGATCTCACAGCTCCGAGAGGCACAGGCAGACGCGGCCGACGAGCAGATCGGAGGGCGATTCCCGCGGGGCGAGCTCGATGACGTCGAGGGGGTGTTCGAGAGCGCGGGGGCGCAGCACCAGGCGGTTCGCTTCAAAAACGGCATGCCGAAAAAGGAGCTGGGTGCCGGCGCGCACCGCATAGAGGTTGGGGCGAGGCGGCTTGCAGGCGGCGAGCGAGTTGTAGTGGCGATCGAGGATGGCAATGGAGCCGACCCGCAGCAGAGGATCCATGGGCAGCGCCTGCAGGCCGGTGACGCGCACGCCGACGAAACGCTCCCAGTGGCGGCGGCTGACGGCGCGGCGGGCGGGAAAGCTGGCCAGCCATCCTGAGGGCAACCGCAGGGTGTCGGTAACCGCTTTGGGGAGGATCACCGCCGAGTTCATGGCAGCCACCTGGGAGACGATGGGGACCACCTCCATGGATTCCGGCGCGGAGCGGGGGGCGGGGGAGAAATCGAGATCGGTGACCGGCACCAGGTCTTCGACGCTGAGCGACTGCGCCCCGAGCAACTTGTCGAGCGCGGGAAGGCTCAGCCGGCGGCGCCGGTGCAGGAAGTTGGAGATATGCGCCTGGGCCAGGCCAGTGCGGCGGGCCAGAAGAGAACTGCTCAGAACTCCCTGGTCAACGCGGCGCCACGTTTCCAGCCGGAGGCGCTCGTGCAACTCGAGAAATTTCATCGGCAGAAAGTTTTCAATGAGCGATACCCCCGTTACCTCAGGGTTTGCAGAAAGAATTGCGTTTTCATCGGATTGGCCTGCATCCGAGGGCACTATGGTACTCACGTAAACAAGCGCGCATAAATCCCCCGGAAGGTCATTGAGACGAGAGTAACTGGAACGATAGCCTCGGAACACTTTCGCCAGTCCGACAAATGCCTTTGGTACCGCCGGGCGCTTCTGCCTTGCTCCCGGATCAAGCGATTGTCGCTGGATTCCATTCCGGCAAAATGCAGCCGGAGACTGAGGGACCTTTGACCCGCTCTTCCTGATCTCAACGACAACTGAACGGCCACGGCCGCGGCGGGAACGAGCGGCTGAGCCTTTCCTTCCCCCGCCCGAGCGGAGGCACAAACGATGATCCGCGAGGGATGTTTTTAGGAGACTCCATGATGTACCTGCGAATTTTTCTGAAGGTGTGTGAGGGGTGCGGCGGACTTTGGTACCGCGCTCAGGATTGTTCCGAGGTTTACTGCCCTGGGTGCTCAGCCAGAATGCGCGCGCTTCCCGTGCGGCGCCACTCCACCCGGCCGGGACGGCGGGGACGGCGGCCGGCGGGAGGTGCGGCATGAGCGCGATGCTGGCAATGCCGTTCGTCCTCGAGGAAGCGCAGGCGGTAGCCGAACTGGCGACGCCGGTAGCGCGGCCGCGGCCGGTTGAAAGCCTGGCCTTTTACCGCAGGCACACGGTGGCGTTGCTGCGCCGGTATCTGCGCACGTCGATGGAGATCGGACGAGCGCCCTGCGTTCTGGGGAACATGGTCTTTCGCGGCCGGATGTCGAGTTATCCGCTGCGGAGCTTCGAGGACCAGGTCATCTTCGTCTTCGATGTGGAGAAGGGCCTGAAGCAACTGGACCCGGTTTCCCAACAGGTGGTGGCGCACATCGCTCTGGAGGAATTCAGCCCTCTGGAGACGGCCACGCTGATGGGAGACAGCGAGCGATCGACGTGGCGGATCTATGGGCAGGCGCTCGACCGTCTGACACGAATATTTCTCACTTATTCGCTGCTGGAGCCAAATGTGGAAAATCTGTCAAGAGGGAGAGCCGAAAACGAAGGTAATGAGTGAACAAAACAAAGAGTTTGCCAGACGTGAAACGGAAAGATAATTGGCAGGCTAATTGTTTGGATCTGCTATTCTGAACTTATAGAGTAAAGAAAGAAACAGGGGACACCATCCGGTGTCCCCTTTTCATTTGGTCCCGGCCGGGAATCGATCCCGAGCCTCTCTGCGGACCAGTGGCAAACCTGATCGACAGGACAGTTTGCGAATTCCGGAAATGAGGAATATGCGGAGCAGATACTGCGAAGAGCGGAGTAAGTGGAGGTCCGTGCTGGCGGCGCTGACGATGGCGCTGGCTCTGGGCCTGGCGATGCGCGCGGCGGCGCAGCTGAGCACCACCACGGTGCAGGGGACGATCTACCGCGCTGACGGCTCGGCGGCCAGCGGCACGCTGCTGGTGAGCTGGCCGGCCTTCACCACCGCGCAGAATCAGGCCGTAGCCGCGGGCAGCCTGAGCGCGGCGATCGGCGCGGACGGATTTGTCAGCGTCAATCTGACGCCCAATGCCGGAGCGCTCCCGGCCGGCAGTTACTACACGGTGGTGTATCAGCTGAGCGACGGCACCGTGAACCAGGAATACTGGGTGGTGCCTGCTGCGGGCACCGCGGCTGTGGCGTCGGTGCGAGCGCAGCTGGAGCCGTCGACGGTAGCGGTGCAGCCGACGGTCACGTCGCAGTACGTGACCAGCGCGTTGTCTTCCATGGCGAGCGGCTATCTGCCGCTGGGGGGCGGCACACTGAGCGGTCCGCTGACGCTGAACGCCGATCCCACGGCGGCGGGGCAGGCGGCAACGAAACACTATGCCGACCAGCTATCCGCTGCGGAGCTTCCGCTGAGTGGCGGCAATGTTCAGGGTACCGTCTCCACGCAAATGGGCATCGATAAGCTGCCCAGGGTCGACGTGATGCATCCGGACTTTGCCGCCGGGCAGCCAGTCAAGGGGATCGCGGTAACCAACGGGTCGTGTACCAGCAATGCGACGATCGCCATCTCCGCTCCGGCCTATTCGCAGGACGGGACGCAGGCAACGGCGGTTGGCTACTGCGTGAACGGGACGCTGAAGGCGTATATCAGTTTTCCTGGCGGGGGATATACCTCGGCGGCGACGGTGACGATTACGGGCGGGGGCACCAGCGGGGCGACGGGGACAGTGGCGCTGGTGGGCGCTGCCGGACAGGCTGATCCTAGCGGCACGAACGATTCCTCCGCGGCCATCCTGAATGCAGTGGACTACGCGCAGAGCTACGGTGAATCGAATGCAAAGGGCGGCACTGAGCCGGGTGCGACGCCGCTGGTGTACCTTCCCAAAGGCACCTACAAGCTGCTGGACACGGTGCGGGTGCCCTGCGATTTACACCTGATGGGCGACGGCGAAAACGCCACCATTCTGGAGCCGGCGACCAGCAATGAGAATGCGCTGACCCTCTACGCGGGCGCGATCAACGCCGCCGATGCCTACGTTGATGGAGGTTCCATAACGAACCTTGCGATCAATGCGATCGGTGGCCACAGCTATCAGGCAACGGAACTGGAACTACAGAGCTGCGCGGGCAATCACTACGATCATGTCCGCATTTACGGCGGTGGTGGGCGCGGGCTGCAGTCGGCTGGACCGGGAGCGGAACGCCAGGAAGCCAGCGACATCGAAATCGATTCAGTACGCTGGCCGCTGCTGTGGCTCGGCAATGAGAATCATCTGCGCAAGCTGAACATCGCCGCTCCGGGAGTATCCTCTGACAATTACTGCTGGTCGATTGCCGATTGCGTGAACGGCGTCTATCCCAACGATCAGTGGACGGGCGGAACGCTGGTATCGGCCAACGGCAACGGGACTACGTCCAGCTTTTACGTCAAGGGCACCTATGCGAACGGGACTTCGCAATCGACATCGCCCTTAGTCGTCGGTCACACGTTCACGGTTGGAGGCACCGGCAACCTCGACGGAACGTACACGGTGACGGCGGTGACGAACAACGTAGCTTCGGATCCCTCGGGAGCCTGTACGTCATCCAGCCAGTGTTTTGAGGTGCAGGCGGCTTCCTCGGTCAGCGGCAATGCCACGCTGGGAGAAAGCACGACAGCGACCTTCACCAGCGGGGCCTACACGATGAGCGTGGTATCGGGTCTGGGTTTCGATCCGGGCGCATTCGTCAGCGGCCCAGGCATTCCGGCGAACACGCGCGTGGTTGCAAGCGGCGGAACAACGGTTACCGTGAATCAGGCTTTCACCGCCAGTGAAAGCGGGTCGACGGTCGCGGCGGCAGCCGGGTGGTGGCCCACGCTGCTGCCCACCTCGAACGCGGCTGCCACGGTCAGCGGCGCGAATGTCGTTCTCGACAGCGGGTCCATCAAGTCGTTGTGGTATGCGGGCGCCTACGACGTGGAGGGCGTCTACGGCAGCCGCATCCAGAGTTTCTATCTGGAAGGCTATCCGGTGAACGGGATCCCGACGGTTAACAGCGACCTGCGTTACGGGAACCTGCCTCCGACAACGACGCTGACCGGCACGCTGTCGCAGACGGTGTGCAATTCGCAGTCGGAAATCTGCCCCGTCTCCGTGGCTTCAACGCAGTGGTTTCTCAACTACCTGAACGACCCGATGGATATCATCGGAGGCCAGCAAGGCAACACCAACTTTTCCACTCGGCTGCTGCCGCCGGATTACATCCATGGCAGCACGGCGGCATCGGAGGTCGGCAACGGAGTTGAGAAAGGGCAGTGGGAAGATGTGACGGGCACTTTTGCCGGGGACGGGAATCTGTATATCACTGCCCGCGATCTCAGCACCTCGACCGCGCCCGCAGGTACGGCGTGGCCAGCGGGAACCATCGTGGCTTTTGTGCCCTTGCCCACCGCGTCCTACGGCTCGCTGCTGTTTGCCGATAACCATGCGGCCGCAATCGATCCTCCCGGCGCCGGCTGGTGGTACGACTGCAACGACCAGGGCCAAAATCCGTGCGCTTCGTGGACGATGGGGTCGATCCCCAACGAACTGTCGAGCTTTACCCTGGGGGACTACAAGACCAGCGCTGCGTATTATCCGGGCCTTGCCGGCAACATCACCTTTCTCGACAACGAGATATGGGGGTCACCCTTTACCCCAGGCGATGAGCCACTGGGCGACGCGATGATTAAAGTGTTTGGTGCCGGAGGCAGAGCCACCGTGCTGAACGGCACGAACACGGTCGCCGGCAGCAATGCAGGGTACGACGCCACCCTGGACAACGGCCCACTCGCTGACGGCTTCTGGGACCCGACCGCAGCCGATGGCTCCTGCGCGAACGCCATGTATAACAACCTGGATTACAACCTGACGTGGACCGGGGGAGTGAAGACCGGCACCTGTATGCTGGGCGGCTATTCCAAGGAGTACACGCCGACGGGAACCGATTCTGCGACGGGAGCAACGATCTATACCCGGGTGCGCCAGTTCGGGAACAGCTACTGCACCTACGACACGCCAGGCACGGTGGGTGGCCACGCCACGCAACGCCTGTGCCTCTTTGGCGGCCCCGGCAACTCCGCCAGGCTCGAATGGGACACCTGGAGCGGATCGGCGTGGACGCCAGGCCTGACGTCGAACAGCGCCGGCGTTACGGCCGTCCATCTCTCCCTTACCGGCTCGCTGAGCGCCCAGGGAAGCGTGACCGGAGCCAGCATCAACGGGGAAATCACGGTTGACGGGACGACCTATACCACGCTGAATGCCGCCTGGAACGCGGCGGTGAGCCAGGCCAGTGCGACCGGGAAGAACCAGACCATCCGGCTGGGACCGGGAACCTTCGCCGTCAGCGCCACGCTCACCGAGCCTGCCAACGGAGCCTGCGTCAGCGTGCTCGGCTCAGGCGGAACGACGATGAACGCGGACAGCCCGCAGGTGGCCACCACTCTGACCGTGCCGGCGTCGCTCAATGGCGATGTCTTCTTCCTGGGCAACGCCGCGCAGGCGCAGGGCTGCACCTTCCGCGATCTGAACCTTCTGGCCCAGGCGAACGCGACCCACGGATTCGAGCTGCAGTGGTTCCGGGGCGCGCTGATCGATAACGTCACGGTGAACGACACCACCGCGGAGGGCATTCTGCTGGGCGAGGAGAACACTTCGAGCGGCCACCAGTCGAACTTCCTCCTGCGCAACGTGACAGTGAGCTACTCGAGCGCGACGTTTACGCCCGCCTCGCGTCCCGCCTCAGGCATTCACCTGCAGAAGACGGCGATGGACAGCCACCTGGACGACATCGTGGTGCGCAACGCGCTGACCGCCGCGATCGACAACGAAGGCACGGGCAACACCGGCTATCTGATCCACGGCTTCGGTTATCCCTACACCTGCGCCACCGCGCCGTGCGCCAACAATGCTTCGTCGGGTTCGGCAGCCAACGCCTCGTACGCGACCAGCTACGTGATCTACGACACGGGCGGCTCGGGCAGCGTATGGACAGACACCTACGCCGACTCGCCGGCCATCGCCGGCTTCTACGTCGGCGCCAACGGCATCGCCATCCACGGCGGGCACATCCAGTGGCCCGACCTGACCAGCTTTCCCGCAGCCAACCTGGCATACGTCGCTGCGACGGTTACAAATAACCTGCTCATCGCCGATGTCGACTGCCTGGAAATGAACGCCGGCGTGAACTGGATTACCTATGCCGGCGCGGCAGGCGACCCGCCGACCTTCGCGAGCGTCCACCACCTGAGCGGCTGCGGCAATTACTACCAGGCGCTGGAGCCGGCGCAGGTGACCGGCTTCTCCTCGGGCGGCGCCAACATCGCCGACGGCAGCAGCGCCGTCCCGCGGGTCTGGGCCACGCCCATCGCGGCGGCGTCCAGCTACCCGGCCTTCGCCGCCCAGCTCTACACCGGCTATCAGGGCGACGCCTTCCAGGCGCACTTCTCCGGCCAGAATCCGTTTTTCAATGTCACCTACCAGGGGACCATCCGCTCGAGCGGCGGCATTGCCCTCAGCACCGTCATCAACACGGCCTCCACGCTGACGCTGACCGCGGCCAACAAGAACGTGATCGCCAACGCCGCCGGAGGAGCGCAGGTGCTGACGCTGCCCAGTTGCTACGCCGCGCTGCCCGACCGCGCTTCGCCCACCGGCCTGGAATTCACCGTCGTCAAGTCCGACACCTCGTCGAACACGGTGACGCTGCAGACGACGAGCTCGCAGCTGATCTCGAGCCAGGGCGCGTCGGCTTCGACGCTGGTGCTGTCGTCGCCGTCCACGCAGACCCTGGTCTGCGGCCCGGACGATAACTGGTACGTCGTCGGCAGCGCGGCGGCGACGGTCTCGCAGGGCGGCAGCGTGACGTCGTTCAATGGCCGCACCGGCGCGGTGACGCCCGCGTCCGGGGACTACAGCTTCAGCCAGATCGGCGGCCAGGCGACGAACGCGCAGCTTCCCACAACGCTGAGCGCCCCGACCACCGGGAACGCGGCCACGGCGACTGCCCTGGCGGCAACGCCATCGCAATGCGCCACCGGCTATTACTCCACGGGAATTACGGCGAGCGGGGCGGCCAACTGCCTGCAGTCCTGGCATTTCACCTGGTACGGCTACTTCGGCGGAACCTTCGGGACCTCGACCAACAATTCGCTGGGTTCCGTGTGGACGCCGACCGCGGCGCTCGCCATGACGCGCCTCGATATCGCGGTGGGCACGGCGCCCGCCGGCTGCACCACCTGGCCGGTGATCGGGATCTACGACGCGACCTCGTCGGCGTGGCTGAAGACGGTGACCCTGGCCTCGGGAACCTGGGCGTATCGCAACGCGGTCACCGGCGTTTCCATCGTCGCCGGGCACAATCTGTCGATGGGGGTGCAGACGGCGGGCGTGGGCTGCACCACCAGCGCGCAGAATGCCCAGCTCACGATGGAATACACCATGAACCAGTAGCCGCCGCCATGAGTGACTTCGATCACGACCTCAATCTCAAAGACGGATCCAGAGAGAACCTTATCGCGCTGGGCAGACAGATGGACCGGAGCTCGCGGACGGCGATCGAGCTGGCAGGCAGGGTGCTTCGCATTCGCGACCGCCGTCCGCAGTTTGTCAGCCTGGTTGCCAACCCGGCGCAGGAACAATTCGCCGCGAAATCGTGGGGGCGGCAGAAGAACATCGTGCTGAAGGCCCGGCAGATGGGCATCACCACCTGGGTTGCCGGACAGTTTTTCCTCAGGACCATCACCCATCCGGGCACCGTGACCGTGCAGGTGGCCCACACCCAGGAGGCCGCGGAGTCGATCTTTCGCATCGTCCACCGCTTCCTGTCGCACCTGCCCGACGCGCTGCGCAACGGCGCCCTCAGGTCGGCGAAGCCCAGCGCCCGGCGCCTGCTGGTTCCCGAACTGGACAGCGAATATCTGGTGGAGACAGCCGGCGACCGCAATGCGGGCCGCGGCCTCACCATCACCAACCTGCACTGCACCGAGCTGGCGCGCTGGCCGGGCGATGCAACCGACACGCTGTGCGGGCTGATGGCCACCCTCTCGCCCCAGGGCTCGCTGGTGATGGAGTCGACGCCCATGGGCGCGGCAGGCTGCTTCTGGAATCAGTGGCGCGACGCGGAGAAAACAGACACCACCAGGCATTTCTTTCCCTGGTGGCTGGAGCCGGCCTACGTCGGCGAGGCCGTTCCCGAAGATTCGCTCACGGAGGAAGAAAAGAAACTCATGGCCGAGCACAACGAGCTTACCCCGGAAAAGATCGCTTTCCGCCGCCACATCCACGAGAACTTTCGCGGCCTGGCCCGGCAGGAGTACGCCGAGGATGCCGAGTCCTGCTTCCTGTTCAGCGGCTCGTGCTACTTCGACGTTGCCGCGATTGATGTCCGTCTGAGCCAGCTTCCCCGTCCATCGAGGAGTTCACCCGCACCGGGCTCCGCGTCTGGTATCCCCCCTCGGCGGGCAATCAGTACCTGGTCGCCGTCGACCCCGCCGGCGGCGGCATCGATGGCGACAACGCGGCCATCCAGGTCATCGATCTGCGCACCGGCATGCAGTGCGCTGAAGCCGCCGAGCATATTTGCCCAGCCGACACCGCGCGCGAGGCGCGCAGACTCGCCGCGCGCTACAACGGCGCTCTGCTGGCCGTCGAACGCAACGGCATCGGAGAAGCGGTCCTCGCCCATCTTTCCGGCCTGTACCCTTACGACCGGCTCTTCCACGCCGATGACGGCCGCGCAGGATGGAAGACCACCGACGCCTCGCGCGACACGATGCTCGCTGCGCTCGAGGCTGTCCTGGGGCAGAGTCCGAATCTCTACTCAAGCGAGCGCCTTCTGCGCGAGCTCCGCAGCTTCGTGCGCCAGAGCAACGGCAAATACTCGGCCCAGGCGGGCCAGCACGACGACTGCGTGATGGCCATGGCCGTCGCCCACGCCGCGCGCCACGAGTATCTGACCGCGGAGCGGTACCGCGGGGATCGCTGCGACCGCGGAATTCGGAGGCTGAAGCCCTGAGTTATGAACGCGAGAGTTGAGAAATAAAGACTTACCTGCGGAGAAAAAGACAATGCCACAAATGTGATAGTCGCTGCCTGCTCGTAACATTACCCACGTTTTGTCGCGCACCAAAGGGTTTGAATGAGACGGAATCGCAGCCGGTAAAACGGCATATGGAACTGCTTTTATTCTGCTTTGGTTCGGACGCCTATCAATGCCTGTTTCAGTGGTACAGCAAATAAGAAAAATGCGCGGAGGAGCGCAAAGCCATCTCATGCTCGGCGAGGACGGCAACGCCTGGGTGGTCAAGTTCCAAAACAACCCGCAGCATCTGCGCGTGCTGCCCAACGAACTGCTGGGCACGCGCCTCGCCGCCCTCCTCGGCCTCACCGTTCCCGCCTGCGAGGTGGTCGAAGTCACCCCGTGGCTGATCGAGCGCACGCCGGAGCTGGAGATGGACCTGGGGCAGCGCCGCGAACGCTGCCGTTCCGGGCTGCAGTTCGGCTCGCAGCTGGTGGGCGGCCTGATGCCCGGGCACACCGCGGATTATCTGCCCGAGGAGCAGCTGAGCGAGGTGCGCAACCTGCGGGAGTTTGCCGGAGCGCTGGCGCTGGACAAGTGGACCTGCAACGCCGACGGCCGCCAGGCGCTCTTTCATCGCAAAGGCCGCGAGCGCCGCTATACCGCGGCCTTCATCGACCAGGGCTTCTGCTTCAACGCCGGCGAGTGGCGCTTTCTGGACGCGCCTCTGCGCGGGGTCTACATGCGCAACCTGGTTTACCGCGAGGTGACCGGATGGGAGAGCTTTGAGCCCTGGCTGAGCCGCATCGAGTCCATGGCTCCGGAAGCGGTGTGGGCCATCGCGGAGACGGTTCCGCCGGAGTGGTACAAGGGAGATGCATCGCTGCTGGAGACGCTGGTGGAGAAATTGATGGAAAGGCGCTTGCTGGTGCGCGAGCTGATCACGGCGTTCCGGGAATCCTCGCGGCAGCCCTTCCCGAACTGGGACGGGCGCAGCTCGGTGGCGCCGGGGCGCCAGTTCCCTGCTCCGGACCGGCCCGGTACTATAAGCGAAAGGATCCAGTGAGCAGCCGCATCCAGTGCGAGTTTCTCCTCGTCCGGTACGTGCCGGACCCGGTGAGGAACGAATTCGTGAACATCGGCGTGCTGGTGCGGGACGCCGCGCATCCGGAGTCGGCGCAGCTGCGCTTCACGCGCGACTGGGGACGGGTGCTGTGCATCGATCCGGACGCGGACACAGCGATGCTGGAGGCCATGGAAGGCGAGATGCGGCAGCGCCTGCTGGAAAAGGATGCCGGAACGAAACCCCTGATGGCGATCATCGAGGATTCGTTCTCGCATCAGTTACAAATTACCGAGCCGAAGGGCTGCCTGGCGGAGACCCTGCCGGCGCAGATGGACGAGCTGATGCGGCTCTATGTCGAGCCGCGCAAAGTGAAAGCCGGGAAGGCGCTGAGCGGGCGCGCCGCCATCGCCCGCACCCTGCGCACGCGCTTCGAGCAGGCGGGGGTCTGGGACCTGATGCGCCGGCGCATCGCCGCATCGGCTTACACGCGGCCTGGCGATCCGCTGAAGATCGACTGCGGCTACCGGCCCAACGGCATAATCCGGATGTTCCACGCCGTCTCGCTCTCGACCGATGTCGAGCTCGCCAAAGTGCTGGCGTTTTCGGCTCCAGCGCTGCGCGCGGGCGTGGCGAGAATCGAAAGCGCGGAGCTGGAGCTGACCGCCGTGGTTGAGCCGCTGCGCGACGGCGAAGGCGATCTGCCCTCTCAGGCCGACCGCATCGACGAGTACCGCTTCGGCGTGGAGACGATGGAGGCGCAGCAGATTCGCGTGCTCACGGTCAACGATCTGGAGCGCGTCGCGGAAACAGCGAGGAGGGAATTGCGGGTGTGAACAGCGTTTGAGTTGCCAGTTGCCAGTTGTTAGTTGTTAGTGGCCAGGACAGAAGCGAACCACTAAGACTGATCACTGATAACTGACAACTGGTAACTGAGAAGCAGGCATGGCCTATCGCCATGCCTTTTTTATTTGCGGTGCAAAGGGAAGGAGCCAGGACAACGTGAAAATCAGAGAACTGAAAGAGGCGCTGGGCAGGCAGGCGCTGGCGCTGCTGGGAAGGCCCGGCGACGATGCCGCCAGACCCGCGGCGCGCAAAACCATGGCCCTGCCCGCCGTGCTCTCCCCCTATACCATCCCGGCGCGGCCGCTGCCCAAGCCGACCCCGGTGAATCTGCGCAGGTTTGCGGAGACGCCGGTGGTGCGCCGCGCCATCAACCTCATCAAGGACCGTGTCGCCGCCATGGACTGGCAGGTGCGCCTGAAGCGCGATCAGGATCCCGGCAAGGTGGCCTTCGCGGAGAAGCGCGCGCGCATCCTGCGCCGCTCGCTCGAGTTTCCCAACGCCTCCGACTCGTTCCGCACCCTGCTGGAGCAGGCCATCGAGGACGCGCTGGTGGGCGGCTTCGGGGCCATCGAGATGGAGCTGACCGGCGACGCGGCCCGCCCCTTCGAGCTGTGGCCGGTCGATGGCGCCACCATCCGCATCGACCCCAAGTGGAACGGCAGCCCCGACGCGGTGCGCTTCGCCCAGGCTACGGGTTACGCCGGGAGCGACTCGATCATCCCGCTCGAAGACCGCCAGCTGATCTACGTGCGCATGAACCCGCGCAGCCACACGCCCTTCGGGCTGGGCCCGCTGGAGGTCGCCTTCGAGACCGTCAACGCCTTCCTCAGCGCGCACCGCTTCGCCGGCAAGCTGGCCAGCAACGCGGTGGTGCAGTACGCGCTGTGGATCAACGAAGCCTCGCCGGCGCAGCACGAGCGGCTCATCCGCTGGTGGCAGGACGAGATCGAAGGCACCGGCCGCGTTCCCCTGCTCTCGACCGAGCAGAAGCCTGAAGTCCTGCGCTTCGCCCAGGGCACCGACGCCGACCTGCGCCTGAGCTGGCAGGAGTTCCTCATCCGCATGGTGGGCAACGCCTTCTCGCTGCCGCCCATGCTGCTGGGTCTCGAGCAGGACGTCAACCGCTCCACCGCCGAGTCTCTGCTGGACGAGGCTTTCCACTCCGCCATCGTTCCCCTGGCGCGACTGGTCGCCGAGCACTTCACGCGCGACCTTTTCGCCAAGCGCCTCGGATGGCCCGAGTTCGAGTTCGTCTTCAACGACCTCGACACGAGCGACGAGATGCAGGAGGTGCAGATGCAGACGGCGCTGCTGGCCGCCGGCGTGCTCACCGTCAACGAAGTCCGCGCCATGCGCGGGTTGGCTCCGCTGCCGGCCGCCGATCCCGCCAGGGACAAGAAGGAGGACAACGACACCATCACTCTGACCAATCAGGAAAACCAGGCATGACCGGAGATCTCATGAAAATTCACGGACTGAGCTCCGAGCTCCACGCTCTGAGCTCTGTGCAAGCGATGGCCGTCCTGCTGCCGGAAGTCGCCGGCCATCCCAACCGCATGCCCTTCTCGGGCGTGCTCACGCTGGTCGACGAGCCGAGCACGCGGCCCCCCTCGGGCGCGCGCGGCCACCGCGTGGTGC